>VXRL01000092.1:0-163337 GCA_009838515.1 Terriglobia bacterium
CGGAGTACACCTTAAATTCACCGACCAGTGGTCTAAAGACATCGGACCACCTCACATTCTCGTATTCATGCTGATGGTCGCTGTGTCGGCCTCAGCCCAATCGCGGCGCGTGTGTACTCCACAACCTGACCGGCAGCAGTTTCGGAACAAATGCCGCAACGTGTTCAATCATCGGCTACAGAGATTTGTTCCGACTTGTACTCTAACGATCACTTGGGTACGTCAACCGGATAAGTGCAGATGGGTTAGGCCGGATAGGCCGTCTCGGAATCGGCCTGTTGGACAGCGTTCAGTTCCGATGCCGCCGATTCTAAACCCGTTTCCCGATCCAGATCTTAGAGACGAAGATGAGCTTGAAGCCGAGCAGTATGAGAAAGATGAGGACGAATGTACGGAGAATGAAGACTGGGGCGACTGCAACAGTCATTATGGTCGTGACTATTAGCGGCTTTGCGGGTTGCGGGGCGACGCGCTCGAAGCGTGTGCCGCTCCCATCTAGCGAGACGCAGCGCTGCCAGATGGCTGCTGCGCACGTCTATCGTGCCGAGCAGCAAGGCTGCGGAAGCGATCCGGTCTGCCACAGCAGCGTTGAGTTGGAATATGACCAAGACTTGGCGGATTGCGAGCGTCGCTAATCCTTTCCCCTGCTCGCCATGGATGGGTCCCGGCCCCGGGGCAGAGGATACTCGCTCATGGCATCCGATATCGCGGAGCGAACGCGGGCCTTCGGCGGCGATGGAGCAGGGCAGGCTCGATATCGAAGAAGCCGTGAGACTTACCGGCATCACTGCCAAGGACGGCTCCGGGGCCTGACAAAGATTGACTAGCGATTTAATCGGGCGATTCCGGAAGGACGTGGAGGCGCACGCGGTCTACAACGAGTCGTGCTGCAGCACGTGCTTCCTTGGCATCGTCCTCCCGGTAAAAGTCCGAGGGTGTGAGGTCTTCCGCGCCATAGAACGCGAGCTCTCGGTCGCGCCTAAGGGTCCTTGACGCCGCCGCCAGCTGGTCGACCTCACTGACCACGCTGGAAGGCATTCGACTGCGCTCTGCCTTCAGCACGTCGCCTACATCGTGCACGTGCGGTGGGTCAACGCCTGCAGCGCGGAGCAGCCCTTTCAGGGCGAGTTCTACAACTTCCTGTGATTCACTAACCACGTCGGCCCAGCTGCGGGCCTCGAACAAGACATCGACCGCATGTAGCCGAGCCGCAGCGCGCTTGACATAGTCTGCGGCGAGGGCGCTATTCCGCATCTTGGGCGGCCTCCTTCCAATAAGGGTGTCCGTGAACTACGTGACGTACGAAGCGTCCGGCAACAACAGCGTGCCGGACACGCGCCAATTGCGCCGACAGCTTCCAATCGCGGTCGAGCAACACGATCCCATCGAGCGCAATCTCCGCCCACAAGCCGCTGAATTCGCCGTCTTCCAGCAAGTGCACGAAGTGCGGATCCAAGCGGCGGCCGCGCCACGTCATGATTGGCGCAGCATCCCATGCGCGATACAGGGCTCGGTTCAACACGGTGCCGCTGTCAACAACGATTAGGGCATCGACATCGGAACTGGGAGTGGCTTCTCCTCGGATCCAAGAACCGTGTAGAACGATCCCAGTGAGTGCATCGCCGACCACCGCGTGGGCGCGGCCGATAAGGGACGTGAAGTCTTGGTCCCCAACGATACCGAGCCCTGAAGTCGCGAGATGCCGAACGCAATAGGTGTTGAGCGAGAGTCCACTCGCCCGCGCGGCACCTTCCAGCGCGGCGTGCAGCGCTGACGGCATTCGCAGGACAAAGCGACCCGACTTCGGCCGCCCGGTTTGTGATATCATTATGACCTCATCAATAGTATACATCATTCGTATTTTGACATCAAATCTAGGCCTAGTGATCGGGCTCCCTCGCACAGGGAGCTTTGTTGGCGTGGGTCCCGAGAGCGCGGGTCGGGCTCCGCATGCTGAGGCGGGAGGTCGTGCGCTGGTTCACTCCGCCGTTGCAGTGGCGAGTCCTCGCGCATGGGCCCTTGGCCCACCCGTTTTGCGAGCGGGGCCGGTGACACGACACACGCGGGTGGCTGTGTGAGGCATGTCCAAGTTGACGAGGACGCTGGAAGGTATCCAGCAGAATCGGTGCCGTCGTGCCCGGTCCGAGCCCGTCGCGGATCAGTCCGCCTCGCCAGGCTTGGTGCTTGCTCTCCCACGCAGCCACTCCACCGTTCCGAGGAGGATCAGCGCCAACATGACCAAGAACGTAGCGACCGCTAGGATTTCGGGGCTGATCTCCTCGCGAATTCCGGTCCACATCTGCCGCGGAACGGTCCGCTGTTGCAGGCCGCCGAGGAACAGGACGGCGACCACCTCGTCGAACGACGCGGCGAATGCGAACAGAGCCCCTGAAATCACGCCGGGAGCGATCAGCGGCAACTGAATCCGGCGGAAGACGAGGAACGGCCCGCCACCCAGGCTTGCGCCCGCTTTGACGAGGTTGTGGTCAAACCCCGCGAGCGTGGCGGTCACGCTAATGACGACGAACGGCGTGCCGAAGACCGCGTGGGCAAGGATCACGCCGAGGTGCGTCTGCGCGATCCCTAGCTTCGAGTAGAAGAAGAACATGCCCGCTGCCGAAATGATGATCGGCGTGACCATCGGCGAGATCAGCAGGCTGGTGACGAATCCGCGTCCCGGCATCGCGCGATTCGCGAGGCCGAGCGCCGCGAGAACGCCCAGCACTGTGGCGATGGTGGTTGCCGTGACGCCGATGACAATGCTGTTGACCAACGCAAGCCGCCATTCGGCGTCCTCCAGAACGCCGCGATACCAGCGCAGCGAATAGGCGTCCGCGTCAAGCCGCAGCATGCCCTCGGTGAATGTGAAGTACGGCTCGGCATTGAAGCTGAGGGGAATCACGACCAGCATGGGAGCGATCAGGAACAACAGCACGGCTCCGCAAACTGCCAAGTGAACCGCGCGTCCGGCGCGCTCGCTGAATTCGAAACTCGCCGTTGCGTGCCTCATCACGACAGCCTCATCCGTTCGATGCCGACAAGCCGGTTGTAGACGAGGTAGAGCGACATCACGGTGACCATCAGGATCACGCCGAGCGCCGCAGCAAGCCCCCAGTTCAGGGACTCCTGCATGTGGTACGCGATCATGTTCGAGATCAGTTGCCCGGTTCGCCCGCCCACCAAGGCTGGCGTGATGTAGTAGCCGATCGACAGGATGAAGACCAGCAGCGAGCCGGCGGCGACGCCTGGCAGCGATTGCGGCCAATAGACGCGCACGAAGCCCTGCCGGAAGGTTGCGCCGAGGCTCGACGCTGCCCGCAGATACGTGGGCGATATCGAACGCATGACCGCGTACATCGGGAGGATCATGAATGGCAGCAGGACCTGCGTCATGGCCACGAGCGTGCCGACCATGTTGTAGACGAGGGCGAGGCGGCCGTCGTTGCCGATGACGCCGGCTGCGACCAACAGGTCATTGACAACGCCTTGGTTCTGGAGAAGCACGATCCAAGACGTGGTCCGGACCAAGAGCGATGTCCAGAACGGCACCAGCACCAAGAGCAGCAGCAGGTTTGATCTGGCCGGCGAGGCGTTCGCGATCAGATACGCGACCGGGTAGCCCAGAATTAGGCAGATTACCGTGATGGCGAGGCTGACTCCGAGCGTTCGCAGGAGCAGCGGCAGGTAGATCCGCCGTTCCGGAGACTGGGCAACGATGTTTCCCGGAGGGTCCCTGTCCAAGTCGAGCGCATTCAGGTAGTGGCGCATCGTATAGCGCTCGCCGGCGCGGCGCACGGCGCGCCACGCCGCCTCTTCGCCCCAAGCCGGATAGGCGGCGGTAAAGGCTTCGCGCCAGGAGTCCGGCTCGGCATTGCGCAGCGCCCGCGCCGTGTCCATAATCGCGCTGCGCATTCCGCCTTCCAAGCGGTTGATGCGTGTCGCCACGCCGCCCAGCTTGCGCTCTTGGTCCAGCAAGCGGAGCTCGGTCGCCAGAATCCGGAACGTGTCCTCGCTCGGAACTGAGGATCCGTCCCACGCTCGCAGCGCTGCCAACGTCCGTGGCAGCGCGTCGGCCACGTGAGGTTCGTAGAAGCTCCGGACCAGCATCGAGCCGAGCGGCGCGATGAAGGTCACGGCGACGAAGGCGAGCAGCGGAAGGGTGAGTGCCGCCGCCCGGAGCCGGGCGCCGCTCAGCGGGCGAGCCATGCGCTGAAGCGCTCGGTCAACTCTTCGGCATGGTTTGTCCACCAGACCGCGTCGTTGCGGAGGGCGCGAGTCAGGTTCTCGGGAGCGCTCGGCATGTGAGGGCGCATCTCGACGCCGGTTTCGGCGTGCGTACTGATCAGGCTCATGCCGGACCGACGAGTGGGGCTATAGGCGATGTAGCGCCCGATCGCCGCAATCGATTCGACGCGGGAAGCGAACATGAGGAACTGCTTGGCCGCCTCGAGCCTGGGCGTTCCGGCAACAATGCCGGCCTGGCCGTAGTCCAGGACCTGACCATCCCACACGATCGTAAAAGGCTGGTCCTCCAGTACCTGGGCATTGAATATGCGGCCGTTGTAGGCCGTGCTCATCACAACTTCCTGATCCGCCAGCATCTGAGGCGGCTGCGCTCCGGCCTCCCACCAGACAACCTCGGCCTTGATCGTGTCGAGCTTGCGGAACGCGCGATCCAACCCTTCGGGCGTGCTCAGCACGGCGTACACCTCCTCGGTGGGCACGCCATCGGCCATCAGGGCCATCTCGAGGTTTACTAACGGCACCCGACGCATCCCGCGACGGCCGGGAAACGTTGCGAGGTCGAAGAAGTCTTCGATCGTGGAGGGTCGCTCTCCAGGAAAGCTGTCGCGGTTATAGGCATAGGCGGTCGAATAGTAGACCATCCCTCCGCCGCAGTCCGAATAAGTGCCCTCAAAGTAGTCATCGCGGGCGGGCGTGCCGTCCGGGGCCGGCGGGAGTTCGTCAATGTCGATGAGTTCCAACAAGCCTTCGTCACACCCTTTCACAGCGTCGGCGAACTCCAAGTCAACGACGTCCCAGTGGACGTTGCCAGTTTCAACCTGGGCGCGGATCTGCGCCAGCCCGCCGTTGTATCTCTCTACATGGACTGCGATGCCGGTCTCGGCGCTGAAGGGCTCGAAGAGGGCTTTTCGTGCCGCTGCCTCGTACGACCCGCCCCAAGAAACGACGGTGATCCCTTCGCTGCCGCAGCCGGTGCTCCAGGCAGCGAGCGCGGTCAGGAGCAGTGCAAGCTGGACCCTTCTTTGGTTGCGGGCGAGCACTCTCCAGTCACCTCGATTTCCCATCATGGCACGACCTCCTCCACCTGCCTCTTGATTGAGTCCGCTGGTTGCAGCTCTCTGATGAACTGATCTAGCCGAGGGTAAAACCGCCTGGGCGGGCGAATCGGTTGCCTGCGAGCCGTGGGCGCTCACGAGCCAAGCTCTGCGGCGGGGCTACCCTCAAGACCGTCAAGGGGCAGGGCGCGGCAGTCTGTCACCGCCCAGCCCACGGAAACTCGGTCTCCTGTCAACAGGGCACCGTGGCCGACGATGTTCGGAATCTTGACGATGAAGTCCGAGTTGCCACAGAGATTAAGGCGCAGCCGCAAATGGTCGCCGATGAACAGGATGCCGTCGACACGGGCTTCGAACTCGTTGCTGAACAGTCCGGGCTTGGCTAGGCCTACCCGCTCCGGACGAATGGCGAGGACAGCGTCTTGGCCCGGTCGACACTCGCCCACCGGAAACGCCTTGACGATTCCGTCTGGGGTCTCGACCTCGCAGATCCCGTGGCCGACGGAAGTGATTCGCCCGCGAAAGATGTTGTTGTCGCCGATGAATCCGGCGACAAACTCGCGCTCGGGTTCCTCGTAGAGAACCTCCGGTTCCGCAACCTGCTGCACCCGGCCGTGATGGAACACGGCCACTCGCGATGACATCGACATCGCCTCCTGCTGGTCGTGGGTGACGTAAACCACGGTCACGCCGAGATCCTGTTGGATCCGGCGGATCTCGAACTGCATTTCCTCTCGCAGTCGCCGGTCGAGCGCTCCGAGGGGCTCGTCCATGAGCACTAGGTTCGGCTCGAACACCAACGCGCGAGCGATCGCCACGCGCTGCTGCTGCCCGCCCGAGAGCTCGCTCGGGCGACGCGCTTCAAAGCCTTCCAGGCGCACGATCTCAAGCACTCGCCGGATCCGTTCGGCTTGTTGGTCCTCCGGGACGCCGCGCACCTCGAGCGGGAACGCGAGGTTGCGCCTCACCGTCATGTGCGGAAACAGGGCGTAGTTCTGAAACACGACGCCGATGCCGCGCTTTCGGGGGGGTACGTTCTGAACGGGCCGGCCGTCGATCGAGATCTCCCCGGCCGTGGGCGCCTCGAACCCCGCCAGCATCATCAGGCAGGTCGTCTTGCCCGAGCCCGACGGCCCTAGCAGCGTGAAGAACTCGCCCTTCCTCACGCTGAGATCGAGATCCCGGACGACCATCGTCCGGCCGTCGTAGGTCTTGCTCACGCCCCGAAACTCGACGTGCGTCTCGGTGCCTGTATCCGCCATTGCGCTCAGCCGACGTTCGCGTGCCGTCGTCGATCCCGACTGGGAGACTGAGGCCAGTTGGAATTGCAAGCGTACCACAAGGTGTCTGCAGCTCCCCGACTCAAAGCGTCCCCTAGCGGAGGTAGCGTTTGCGCCCGCAGGAGAATAGCCGCTCGCGGTACTCGGCCGGTCCTGCGCGGGCGTGCGCCGGGCTTTGATGAGGCGTTAGCTCTTGCCGTAGAGTCCTCGGCCGTTTGGGTGCGTCAGTCCTGCACCGAGATCCGCTCTGCGCCTTCTGAACCGTTCCAATCGTTCTATGCTGGTTGCGCTATGTCTAGCCTCGTCCTCCGCGTTGCAGTCCTGGTATCCGTCGCCGTCGGCATCCCGAGCGCAGTCCAGGCGGAGGAGCATACCTTCCGAATCCGATTCGGCCTAACGGACACAGAGCCTACGGCTTGGGACGGGAGCGTGAGCGTTGCTGGCGGCGAGGTCATCGCGCTCCGCAGTTGGAGGCCCAGAGCCGCAGATCGGATCGGCGATTCCTCGTGGAGCCTAGCCACCGCACCTGGCGTGCAGTTCCGGTATCGCAACTGGGAGCCAGAGCCGTCCACGCCGGTGCCCGCCTACCTGAACATTCCCGGGCTGATTCTTACCGTGCAAGCCCAGGGCGATGCGCGGGTGGACCTGGATACTGCGGGCGGAAATCTGTCGTTCCGTCTCTCGGAGATGCCCCCGGGCAGGCGCGTGGCCCGCTTGGGTGGCGCCGTCAGCGTGGAACGGGCGGCAGGCGTCGCCTCTGTCTCGGACCAGGGCTACCACAACGGCTTCGCCGACATCGTCGCTACTGCCGAGGGTGCCTATTGGGTTGCTTGGGTCGGCTACCGGGATTGGGCCAATCACGTGTTCGTGCGCTACCACGATGGCGAGCGCGTGGGCGAAATCCGAGAGCTCACCCAGGGACCGTCCGATGTCTACTATGTGCGGCTCGAAGAGGACGGAGGCGGGCGCCTGCTGGCCGTTTGGGCCGACCGCAAGGACGATAACTTCGACCTCTATGGGCGCGTCCTCGACGGCGGTTCATGGTCCGCTGTCACCAGGCTCACCGATGCCCCCCAACCCGACATCCACCATGCCCTGTCCGCCGATGCCAACGGACACGTGTGGCTGGTCTGGCAGGGCTTCCGCAACGGTCGCTCCGACATCTTCGCCCGTCAATGGGACGGGCAGGCGTGGTCTCCCGCCACACAGGTGTCACAATCGCCGGCCGACGACTGGCACCCGGCTGTCGCCACTGATTCAAAGGGATCGGTCTACGTCGCGTGGGAGACGTATGAAAACAATGACTTTGACATCCGCATGCGCAGCTATGCGGGCGGTTCATGGTCAGAGATCGAGCCGGTTGCGGACACCCTGCGCTACGAAGCCTACCCCAGCCTTGCATGCGATTCCGACGATCGCCTGTGGGTGGCCTGGAACGAGAGCGGATTGCAATGGGGCAAGGACACCGGGTTCCTGCTGAATCGTCCCGCCACGCAGCTGTATCAGTCCCGGACTGTCGCGGTCGCAGTCTACGATCGCGGCGTATGGCGTGAGCCTGCCCGCGGGTTCGAAGCGTCGATGCCTCCGGACTTGCGCGGGTTCAACGACTTCCCACGCCTGCGAAGTGATGAGCAGGGCCGCATCTGGGCGCTGTTCCGGCACCGCCATTTGCGCCAGCGCGAGGTTCCGCACACTGCTGCCGCGCATAGGGCTGCATGGGAGACGTATGCGACGGCCTTCGATGGCCGCGACTGGCTCAACCCGATCCCGGTTCCCGCCACGGCCGGGCGCTCCGACGCCGGCTATGGGTTCAGCGTGGCGGCAGACGGCAGCCTCTACGCCGCTTGGGCAACCGACAACCGCGTCTATGACGAGTATTTCTATGAGCGCGGCGAGGTACTGGCCGCCAAGCTGCCCGTTCTGGACGCGCCTGTCTACGCGGCTCGACTGGTCGAGCTTCAGCGAGACGAACTGCGCCGGTTCATGAAGCACCCCAACGAACAGCAAGACATAGCGCGCATCCGCGGCTATGAGATCAAGTCGCAGGGCAAGACCTACCGCATCTATCGCGGTGACACCCATCGGCATACCGAGTATTCCGGTGACGGCAACAATGACGGTGCCCAGAACGACACCTACCGCTATGCCATGAACGTGGCTGAGCTGGACTATCTGGGCATGAGCGAGCACCACACCAGCGGTGGTCCCAACATCGAGTACATCAACTGGCTGCTTCAGCAGCGGGTCGATGTGTTTCACGTATCGGGGCGCTTTGTCCCGCTATTCGGCTACGAGCGCAGCCTGAGCTACCCCAACGGCCACCGCAACGTATTTTTCGCCAAGCGCGGCAATCCGACCTTCCCGACACAGCCCAACGAAGGCGAGACATCTAGTGCCGCAGTCGGGTTGTTTGACTACCTCAAGCGCTACGACGGAATCTCGATCCCGCACACGCCGGCGACGGGAATGGGAACCGATTGGCGCGACAACGATCCCGAGGTCGAGCCGCTGGTGGAGATCTACCAAGGCGACCGCGTGTCAGCCGAGTACGAAGGCGCACCGAAGGCCGCGACCGAGGAGGATCTGACCAACCAGGCGGGAGGATTTCGCCCCAAGGGATACGTGTGGAACGCATGGGCCAAGGGCTACAAGATCGGCGTGCAGGCGAGTTCGGACCATCTGTCGACGCATATCTCGTACGCCTGCACTATCGCCGAAGAGTTCACGCGGGAGGGCCTGCTCGACGCGATGCGCAAGCGCCACAACTACGCCGCAACAGACAACATCGTGCTCGACTACCGCATGCGCGCCGGCGGCAGGGAATACCTGCAAGGTGACGTCGTGCCCGGTGTGGCGCCGGACTTCGAGCTGACGGTCAAGATCTTGGGCACGGCCCCGGTCAAACAGGTCGATGTGATCCGCGGGCAGGATTTCGTCTATACGTTGCAGAACCAGACCGACGATGTTTCGTTCAGCTTCGTTGACGAAGAGCCGGTTTCAGGCGAGGTGCATTACTACGTCCGCGTGCAGCAGGCCGATGGCCAGATTGCTTGGTCCAGTCCGATCTGGGTCAATTCTCGATGAGGCCCGCCACTCGGCTGGTGCCATCGGCGTCAATTCGGCGCAGGGGCACCGCTGACTCGTGGACCTTGCTAATGTCCGGACGTAACCGATATTGCACGGTTCACGTAATCCTGATTGACTAGTTCTGCGACGAGGAAAGCGGCAAGATCTGCGCGCGGGATCGTCTTGATGGGGCCGGCGTTTGAGGCGACGATACGACCAGTGGCAGGCTTGTTGGTCAAGACCGCCGCTCGAACCGCCGTCCAATCCAGTGCGCTGGACGCGAAAATCTCTTCCTCGCGGGCATGTTCCGCGAGGATGGTCCTCAGCATGGCGCGACACACCAGCTTCAAGTACCACGGCATCTGCTTCCAGCTCTCGCCCACGCCTGCGGCCGAGATGAAGACGACTCGGCGAATGCCACGGGCCTTCATCGCCGAAGCGATATTGGCGGCCCCGTCGCTAAGCGTGCTCTGATCTTTGGTGCTGACCGGGCCGAGGCAAACCAGCACGGCATCTTGTGCTTCGATGGCCTTCGCGACCGCGTCGGCATCCAGCACGTCGCCTTGGACTCTCGCCACCGGTTCATCGGCGTAGCGGCGCTCGACCGAGCGGCCGAAGACGGTTACGTCATGACCTGCTTCCAGGAGCAGCTGCCAAGCATGCTCTCCGGTCTTGCCAGTAGCTCCAAAGACGACGACTCGCAAGTCTCACCCTATCTCTTCACGGACACCCGTGACAAAGAGGTCTCGCGACACCCTTCGCGCCCGCCGTCGCATGCACTCCTGCCGCACGGCTCCGTCACTGTGGCTGAGTCATGCAATCGGGCGTAGCCACCATGTCGTTTCCGTGGTAGGATGCCAGCGCATCGTTCATACAGGTTCCGACGCGTGAGATCTGCGCTGGAGCTGTTGACCGGAGGTAAGTCCCAATGATTCAAAATGCTCGCCTAGCGATCACGCTGTCGCTTGCTCCGCTGTTCTTAGCCACGGCATTGTGGGGTCAGGGCGTTTCCGGCAGCGCCGCGGTCGCCGGCACGGTGACTGACGCCAGTGGAGCGGTCATTCCGGGCGCTTCAGTCGTCCTGATCAACGTCGAGCGAGGCTCCGAGATGGAGGTCACGACGAACGAGTCCGGCAACTACGCCTACCCGGATATCACTCCCGGTATTTACACCGTGCGCGTCTCGAGCGAAGGCTTTGCCACGCAAGAAGTGGCGGATCTGGCAGTGCAAGTCGGCCAGCGCGCTGCCGTCAACGTCGAACTAGCCATCGGCCAGATGACGGACGTCGTCACGGTGGAGGCCGCGGCCGTGCTGCTAGAGACCGAATCTAACGTCATCGGCACCGTGGTCGAGCGCGAGCGAGTGGATGAGCTGCCGCTGAACGGGCGCAACTTCCTCCAGCTGGCGCTGTTAGCGGGCGGCACGGCGCCGTCCGAAGGGCGTGCTTCTTTCGCCGGTCAAATCGGGCATCCCGGCCGCTTCGTGGTCATAGGCGGCGTCAAGGCTGCCAACAACAGCTACACCATCAACGGCATCCAGGTGCGTGGAGCGCGCGGTGGCGAACTGGCCGTGAACGTGTCGGTGGCGAACGTGGACCAGTTTAAAGTCCAGTCGAGCTTCTTCATGCCCGACCAAGGCCCGAACCCGGCCATGGTTAACTTGACCACCATCGGCGGTACCAACGAGTTCCACGGCCAGGCATTCGAATTCGTGCGCAACACCGTGCTGGATGCCCGCAGCTATTTCGCGCGCGAGCCGGAGGAGCTCAAGCGCAATCAGTTCGGGTTCGCCGTCGGCGGTCCGATCAAGCGGGACAGGATGTGGTTCCGGGCAGGCTATGAGGGGATGCGCGAGCGCGTGGCCTTCACGCGAGGTGTCTTCACTCCCCCGCAGGCGATGTTCGGCGGTGACTTCTCCGCGGATCCGTTCGTCATCCACGATCCGAACACCCTTAACGAGGCCGCGGGAACTCGTGATCCGTTCCCGCAGCAGGAGGTCCCGCGCTCGCGCTTCAACTCCGTATCGGAGAATCTGTTGCAGTACTATTCGCCGGGCTCAGACTTCCACACCCGCCCGAACAATCTCTTCGTCCACCCGCGCAACACGGTCGAGGACGACCAGTTCAACGTGCGCATCGACACGCAGCTGACCGACAAGCAGACCCTGTTTTCGCAGTTCATCAATTCCGACAGCTCCGCCGTGCGCCCAGGGGCTTTTCCGCTCAGCGGCGCGTTCTACCCGAATCAGATGTGGATGTGGATGGCCCAGCACACTTACACGATTTCGCCCAAGCTCGTGAGCACGTTCCGGCTTGGCGTCTCGCGTAACCAGGCCCTGTTTAGCAACGAGGCGCGCGAGGTGGGCGACATTCTCACTCCGCTCGGCATCACCGGCACGTTCGACACGCGGGGCGTGTTCGCGCAGCGCATCCAGGGCTTCACCGGCTTCGGCCGTTCCAACGGGGACCTCGGCAACATCGACAACAACTATCAGTTCGATCCGGGCTTCAGCTACATCACCGGCAACCACCAGTACCGCTTCGGCGCTACCATCCGGTACCGCAGGACATGGCAGCAGAACGCGAATGCCGGCGCTCACGGCAGCTTGATTTACAACCGGGTCTATACCGCGCAGCTCACTACGAACGCCGCAGGGAACTTGGTGCCCGACGGCCGCAACTCGGGTAACGCATTTGCTGACTACCTGTTGGGCACGCCCGACCGCGGCAGCACGCGCGGGCTGCCAATGCTCCAGTATCGCCACACGCAATACAGTCCCTACATCCAGGACACATGGAAGGTGAGGCGCAATCTCACGCTGAATTGGGGCGTGACTTGGTTCAAGGACACGATTCCGAATCCACAGGGACGGGCGGCCGAGTTTCCGCACGGGTTCGATGCGGCCACTGGCCTGCTGCAGTTTGCGGTCTTGGGGCAGGTCGATCCGCGCGTGATCCAGCCTGACAGCGACAACATTGCTCCGCGCTTCGGGCTCGCTTGGCAGGTCGACGACAAGACCGTCGTGCGCGCGGGCGGCGGAGCGTACTTCTCCGACATGCAGCTGATCGAGCTGCAGTTCGCCGCTGTCGGGCCGCCGTTCACCAACAGCGTGGACGCCATCAACACGGGCAAGCTGATGCCGGAGTTCATTCCCGGTGTCAACATCTTCCCGGTCATTCCGCTGCCGCCGATCGATGAGAATTTTGCAAGCAACCTGCCCGCCGGAATCACGCCCTTCACTCTCCAGGAAGAGGGCAGGACGCCCTATGTGAACCAATGGAACCTCTCGATCCAACGCACGTTGAGCGACAACGACCTGTTGGAGATCACATATCAGGGCAACAGCGGCCATCGGCAGCAGAACCGCTACGACTTCAACCAGTGCAGGGTCGGCTCGGATCTGCGCTGTGATCGGGCGACCCGGCCGTATCTGCAGTACCGGGCGATCCTGCAGTCGGACTTCAACGCCAACTCGAACTACAACGCGCTGATCGCTCGCTACCACCACCGCATGTCGCACGGCATCGACCTGCGCGCCGAATACACGTTTTCCAAGGCGCTCTACGACGGCTGGGAACTCGGCGGTGCGACCAACAACCAGATCGCCACCAACCGGGCTCTGGACAAGGGGCCGACCTCGTTCAACGTCAAGCACAGGGCCGTGCTGAGCGCCTTGTGGGAGCTGCCTTTCGGACGGGGCAGGGCGTTGGGCTCGTCGATGTCGAGGGCAGCCGACTATGTCGTGGGCGGCTGGAGGCTGACGACTATCGCAACCTTTTCCAACGGCTTGCCGATCTTTATCACGGTACCCAACCGCACGGGCAGCCCGTTCGTCGGACACCGCCCCAACCGGACCTGCAGCGGCGAATTGTCGGGCGCGAACCTGCGCCAGAGCTTCCAGTTCATCGACACCAAGTGCTTCCAGGACACCGAGCGCGGCTTCTTCGGAAATTCCGCGCGAGCGCCGATCAGCGGCCCTGGCCTGAATCAGTTCGACATCGGGATTCAAAAGGACTTCCCCGTGACGGAGGGCAGATACTTCCAATTCCGCATGGAGATGTTCAATGCCTTCAACCACGCCCAGTTCCGAAATCCCAACGGCAACGTCGCCAATCGCAACTTCGGCCTAGTCAGTGGTGTCCGCCCGCCACGCCTCATTCAGATGGGCTTGAAGTTCGTCTTCTAGCCTCGTAGCGGCCCGCCGTCATGCACGGCAGGCCGTGGCTGCGTCAGTGCCGCTAGCTTGTGCGAGGTTGCGCGCGTCGGTACGATGAGTGCGAAAGGGCCGTGGCCCATGATCCGTCGCTCCTTCATTGCCGCCGGGCTGGCCGCGCCGCTGGCGGCCTCGGCCAAGCCCGTGCGCATCGGCTTCCTGGGGGCGAGCCATTCCCATGGAGCCGGCAAGATCCGCGTCTCGACAGAATCTCCAGATCTTGAGATCGCAGGCCTGTGGGACGACGCCGCCGAGGTTCGGGCGAAGTACGAATCGCAAGGGCTGGCTATCCGCGAACCGGATCAGCTCTTGCGAGATCCGTCGATTGATGTCATCGCTGTCGAGGGCCCGGTTGCCGACCATGCCCGAGACGGCCTGCGGGTCGTGGAGGCGGGCAAGCACCTGCACCTGGAGAAGCCGCCCGCACTAGACGTCGAATCCCTGCGCAACATCCTCAGCGCGGCAAGGTCACAGGGCTTGGTGGTGCAGCAGGGGTACATGTGGCGCTATCATCCCGGCTTCGATCGCATGCTTGAAGCGGCGCGGCGCGGATGGCTCGGCGATATCCACTTGGTCCAAGCGGCGATCCACAAGACGCTCGCGCCCGCTGCGCGGGCCCCGTGGGCTCAGTTCCGCGGAGGCCAGATGTTCGAACTTGGCCCGCACGTCATCGACCCGCTTGTCCGACTTCTGGGTCGCCCCAACCGGATCACGCCCTATCTCAACAAGCATGGCGAGTTCCACGACACTCTCGCGGACAACACGCTGGCGGTGTTTGAGTATTCCGGAGCTCTCGGCATCGTTACCGGAGCCGCGCTGGCCGCAAACGGCAGCCGTTACCGCAGCTTCGAGGTGCATGGCACGAACGGCGTGGCCACGCTGCGCCCGATCGAGGCCCCGCGGCTGGTGTTCGATCTGGCGGAGGCCGCCGGCCCCTATCCGAAGGGGCCGCACCGCGTCGAGCTGCCCCCCTACCGACGCTATGTCGGGGACATGGCCGCTCTGGCCCGCGCCGTGCGGAGCGAAGAGCCGTTGCACGTGTCGTTTGACGAGGACATAGTCGTGCAGGAAGCGCTGATCAAGGCGTCCGGCATGTAAGCTTGTGATGATTGAGGCGGTCGGGCGCAGTATCCAATGAGAGCCAGCATGCAGGTCCGACAGGTAGCGCGCGCTGCCGTGCGGCGCGGAGCAGCGCTCCTGCTCGCTCTGCCCCTCGCGGCGCACGCGGCCGAGCTGCCACCTCCGGCCGCTGGCGAGGTCGATTTCAACGCAGAAATCCGCCCGCTGTTCGAGGGGCGCTGCACTGTCTGCCACGGGCCCGCCAATGCCATGAACGGCCTCCGTCTGGACCGCAAGGCGGATGCGCTGGCCGGCGGCCATTCGGGGCCGGCCATCATTCCGGGCAACTCGGCCGAGAGCCGCCTAATCCACCTCGTGGCGGGATATCGGGTGAAAGTGGTCATGCCTCCGACAGGGGAACCGCTGGGCCGGGCCGAGATCGGCAAGCTGCGCGCCTGGATCGACCAAGGAGCGCAGTGGCCGGACCCGGCTGAAGCGGCCGCCGCCGCTTCCTCGCCGGGCGAGCCGGGGCATTGGGCTTTCCAGCCGATTGTCCGGCCAGAAGTGCCGACAGGAAGCAATCCGATCGACCATTTCGTGCGCGAACGCCTGCGGGCGGAGGGAGTCGAGCCGGCGCCGCGCGCCGACCGGGACGCGTTGTTGACCCGAGTGTCTCTGGATCTGACCGGGCTCCCTCCGACTCGCGAGGAGCAGAGCGCTTTCAGAGACGATCCGGGGGAGGGTGCCTACGAGCGGGTCGTGGAGCGTTTGCTGACCTCGGAACACTTCGGCGAGAAACAGGCCATGCACTGGCTGGACCAGGTGCGCTACGCCGACTCGGACGGCTATGCCAAGGACTATGTGCGGCCGCATGCTTGGCGCTATCGGCGCTGGGTCGTCAACGCGCTCAACTCCGGCATGCGGTTTGACCGCTTTTCGATCGAGCAGATCGCCGGCGACCTGTTGCCCGGTGCGACCGTGGAGCAGCGCGTCGCCACCGGCTTCCACCGCAACACGCTGCGCAATCGAGAGGGCGGAGTGAACCCCGCCCAATATGCCTTCGAGGAAACGGTGGACCGGGCGAGCACATTCGGCACGGTCTGGCTCGGCATGACCGTTGGCTGCGCCCAGTGCCACGACCACAAGTACGATCCGGTCTCGCAGCGGGAGTTCTACGAGCTATTCGCCTTTTTCGACAACCTCGAAGAGGGGCGCATTTACGCGCCGCTGCAGGGAGAGCTTGGCCCGTACTTGCGCACGGTCAACGAGTACCGGCGCAAGCACCAAGCGATCTTGGACGAGTACAGCGTGCCTGCGCTGCAGGCCGATTGGGAAGAGCGCTGCATTCGAGCGGGCGAGTCACCGGGCGTGTACTTGGACTACGACCTGGCTTGGCAGGAACTGGGCTTGAACACCGACGGCGGGCAAGAGATCGTGCGTATCCCGCCGGGCAAGCGGACGTGGCGCCAAGCCAACATGGTGACGTACTACTTCCTGGGTGCCTACGGCTTGATCGTCGGATCGGCGAAGCAGAAGGAATTGGGCTTTCCCGAAGCTCTACGCAAGATCAAGGAGCTGAACCGAGCCTATCCGCAACGTAGCGAAGCGCGCATCGTATTTGAGAACCCCGAGGCGAATCCGACGTTCCTGCGCGTGCGCGGCAGTTGGGACCGACACGGCATCGAAGTCAGGCCGGGCACGCCCGGCGCCCTGCCCGGATCCCCGGGGACTGGTGCAGGACGGCTAGAACTGGCCCGCTGGCTGTTCGCCGACGACAATCCGTTGACGGCGCGCGTCGCCGTCAACCGCATCTGGCAGGAGTACTTCGGACGGGGCTTGGTGGCGACTTCGGAGGATTTCGGAACGCAAGGCGAACCTCCGAGCCATCCGCGACTGCTGGACTGGCTCGCTTCCGAGTTCCACGATTCCGGCTGGGACGTCCGGCGCATGCATCGCCTGATTGTCACTTCGGAGACCTACAAGCAGTCCTCGCGCGGTTCGCAGCAGCTGGTCGAGCGCGACCCCAATAATGCATTACTCGGCCGGCAGGTCAGACTGCGCCTGCCCGCCGAACTGATCTGGGACCGCGCCCTGGGCGCGGCCGGACTGCTGCACCACGAGGTGGGCGGCCGGAGCTTCCGACCAGCCATGCCTCCCGGCACCACCGGCTTCAAGGCGGGCGGGACAGACTGGGAGCCCAGTTCCGGTTCGGAGCGGTACAAGCGCGGCATGTACATCCAGTTCCAGCGGACGCAGCCGTTTCCGTTCCTGATGAACTTCGATTCGCCGGAATTCCGCGAGCCTGCCTGCCGCCGCGAGCGATCCAACACTCCCCTGCAGGCGCTAAACCTGCTCAACGACACGATGTTCGCGGAGGCTTGGCAGTCACTCGCCGTGCGGGTCTTGTCCGACGCCCCGGACCCATCCTTTGCGGGGCGGCTGCGCTACGCCTTCCGCCTCGCGCTCGGGCGCGAGCCGACCGGTGGCGAGGCCGAGCGCTTCGGCGCATACTTGGAAGAGCGCTCCGCCGCTGCGATGTCCGCGGCCGAAGGCTTCCAGCACCTGCCCGAGGTCGAGGGGCTGGATCCGTCCGCGCTGCTTGCTTGGACCGGTGTTGGCAGAGTCCTGATGAACCTTGACGAATTCGTGACGCGGCCATGAACCTGCACTCGTTCAACCCGTTCCTGTCCCGCCGGGACTTCCTCGACAACACCCTGTACGGGCTGGGCTTGGGCGCGCTCTCCCACTTGCTCGGAATCGAAGGCCGTACTGCCGAGCCCGATGCGCTGGCACCGCGCAAGCCGCACTTCGCGCCTCGTGCGAAGAACGTGATCTTCCTCTTCCAAGCCGGCGCGCCCAGCCAGATCGACCTGTTCGACCCCAAGCCCAAGCTGCACGAGTGGAACGGCCAGCCCCTGCCGGAATCTCTGGCCAAGCAGTTGCAGCTGGCGTTCATCCAGCCTACGGCCAAGGTGCTGGCGAGCCGCAGGCAGTTCCAGCCCGCAGGGCAGTCGGGCATCGAGCTCTCGGAGTGGCTGCCGCACACGGCAACAATCGCGGACGAGCTTTGCCTGGTCCGATCAGTGCGCGGGGATTCGGTCAACCACCATCCGGGGCAGTCGCTGCTGATGACGGGCAATCCCCTGCCAGGAAGGCCCACGGTGGGCTCGTGGATCACCTACGGGTTGGGCAGCGAGTCCCGCGACCTACCCGGGTTTGTCGTGCTCAAGACGGGCAGCTCGACGCAGGGCAGCACCGGCAATTGGACCAACGGGTTCCTGCCATCGAACTACCAAGGCGTCTTGCTGCGCAGCGAGGGCGATGCGATTCTGCATCTGTCCAACCCCGCCGGCGTCACATCGGACATGCAGCGAGCGGACCTGGACCTGATCCGGGAGCTCAACCTCGAACAGCTCGCGCGCACCGGCGACCAAGAGATCGCGGCGCGCATCGCGTCCTATGAACTGGCGTTCCGCATGCAGGCGTCGGCCCCCAGCCTGATCGACGTTTCAGACGAGCCGGAGCGGACGCGCGAAATGTACGGGCTGAATTCCGACGAAACCCGGGACTACGGCATGACCTGCCTGCTGGCGCGCCGCCTGATCGAGCGCGGCGTGCGATTCGTGCTGAACCAGCACGCGCAATGGGACCACCATTCGAACTTGGACAAGGGGCTCAGCCAGAAGTGTCGAGTCACCGACAAGCCCGTGGCAGCCTTGGTGAAGGATCTCAAGCAGCGGGGCCTGCTGGACGAGACGCTAGTCATCTGGGCTGGGGAGTTCGGGCGTACCTCTTTGGCGGAATGGCGAAATCCTTCCGACCCGGCCAACATAGGCCGGGACCACCATGCCGACGGGTTCAGCGTGTGGATGGCGGGTGGCGGCATCAAGGGCGGCCAAGTCATCGGAAGCACGGACGAACTAGGCTTGACAGTGGAAGACAATCCGGTACATGTCCACGACCTGCAGGCGACCGTCCTGCACTGTCTGGGCCTCGACCATGAGCGCTTGACGTACCGGCATGCTGGACGCGACTTCAGGCTCACTGACGTGGGCGGGACCGTGGTGGAGTCCATGCTGGCCTAGCCTGCAACAGCCTCATACCGCTGGGAGTGTGCCGGGCATCGCTCCCGACCAACGCTCTCGATCGATCGCAGCACATTGTGCAGGATGCAAACTATCGATTGGCAGGCGGTCCGTCGAGCGGCCGTAGCGATAAGCTTGGCCGCCTGCTCGGCGGTCGCGGTCAGCGCTCAGGTGAGGGTGCGCGGATCGGTCTTGGATCGAAGCGAGAGCCCGATCCAGCAAGCCCGGCTCGTCATCGAGATGGTCGATGGTCCCAGCGAGCGTGCCGAGACTCGGTCTGACGAGCACGGGTCGTTCCGCTTCGACCTAAGCCGCGCGGGGCAGTACCGGCTCACGGTGACGCACGCCGAGTTCTTTCCAATCAAGGCCAAGCCAATCGAACTAGTCGAAGGCGACAACATGGCCAGGATCGAGCTGATTCGCGCGAGGGCTGCCGGGACCGTCATCGATGTCCGTTCCGAACAGCGGCCGCCGAAGGATGAAATCGCGGTGTCGCGCGAGATCGTCGAAGAGGAGATCGACTCCCTGCCCATGACCCGCTCGACAAAGCAGCGCATCCAGGGCGTGGCGGCGGTGCTCCCGGGAGTGGTCAGGACGGCGTACGGAGACCTTCACTTGAACGGCAGCCCGGCGCGAGAGACGAATTGGTCGCTGGACGGCTTCAATCTTGCAGACCCCGCCTCGGGGGAGCTCGAGATGACCCTGGGCGTTGAATCCGTGAAGTCCATGGACCTCCAGTCAGCGCAGTACTCCGCGGCGCTGGGCAAGGGTGCGGGCGGAGCCATGGTGCTCGACTCCAGCATGGGGGGCGATGAGTTCACCCAGCGGTTCACGAACTTCGTGCCAGGAGTCGAGCTAAACCGCGGACTGAGGTTCCGGGATTGGCGGCCCAGATACACCCTGTCTGGCCCGTTGGCCTCCGAGCGTATCCGGTTTTTCAACGCTCTCGACATGCTCTACGAGGAGAATCTGATCCCCGAACTGCCCCGGGGGCAGGACAGCAACCGCTACTGGTCGATCAACAACAGCTTCCGGGCGCATGCCCAAGTGAGCCGCCGACAGACGCTGAGTTCCGGTCTGGTGACGGACTGCTTTGGCGCGCCGAGATCCGGGCTGTCGCCGCTCAGCCCGATCGAGACCACATTGGACCAGCGGGCTCGGAGGCATTTCTTCAACGTGAAGGATCAAGTTGCCCTGTCTGCCGTCAGCGTCCTTGACTTCGGGTACGCCGCCTACCGCTCGTCCTACCGAGGGGTGCCTCAGGGAAACGCGCCCTACAAGATCACGGCCGATGGCAGGGCCGGAAACTATCCCATCGACATGCACCTGCTCACCGGCCGGGATGAGTTCCGGGCAAACCTGCTCTCCTCCCGGAAGTGGCTTGGGACCCACGAGTTGAGGGCCGGACTGAATCTCAGCCACAGCGAGTACTCGCAGGACATTGATCGAAGCCCGATCGAGTATTACCGTGTCGACAACACGCGGTCGAGCCGGCTGGCGTTTGCGGGGAGCGGCCGGTTCTCAGAATCGAACCTTGAGAGCGGCGCCTATCTGCAGGACCGGTGGACGATCCGCTCGCGACTAGTGGCGGAGATAGGCCTTCGCATGGACCGAGACCGGATCGTCGCGGCCGGAACCGTTACGCCGCGCTTCAGCATCGCCTTGGCGCCGCCCAGGCTGGACGGCTCAAGGCTCTCGGCCGGTGTCGCCTGGATCCCCTCCACTACATATTTTCGAATCTTCACGCGGCATCGAGACCAGCACTCCCTCTACACGACTTTCGGCCCGGACGGAGAGACACCCCTGGGGCCTCCGGATATCCGATTCTTTGAGCTGGACCGCGGTCTGCTGGCCATTCCCAGCACCCGGAACCTCAGCGCCGGCTGGCAGCAGAGCCTTCCTGGTGCGACCGACTTTGCCGTCAATTTCCTTCGGAAGAGATTGAACAACGGATACGCCCAGTTCCCGACGTCCGCCCCGGTCGCGGAGGACGACAGCCCGCGCTTCGGCGGCGAAGCCGTCCGCTTCCGGCTCCAGAACTCGAGGCAGGATTCGTACGACTCCGTGGAACTCTCGCTGACCAGGCCACTGCTTGGCGCCGAGCGATGGTTCGTCAGCTACACATACTCGAGATCGTGGTCGAACGCCGCCTTGGAGGTGGAGACAAACGACCCCATCTTGTTCTCCGACACCGAGGGCCGCCTCGCTTGGGACGTCCCGCACCGGCTGGTCTCATGGGCATCTTTTCCGATCGGCGAGAAGATGTCAGTCGCCTACCTGTGCGAATGGCGCGACGGCCTCCCATTCAGCGTGCACGACGACAACGGCAAGCAGGTGGGCCGTGTCAACAGCTGGCGGCTCCCGCGATTCTTCAGCCTCAACGTGCACGTTGAGAGAAAGCTGTCATTCTTGGGGCATCGCTGGGCACTGCGGCCCGGCGTCGACAACCTGACAAACCGACCCAACTACAGGTTTGTCAACAACAACGTGGACTCCCCCGAGTTCCTTGATCTGTCTGGGCGCTCGCCAATCAAGCTCGTCATCCGCGTGCGCTGGCTCGGCAAGTCCTCGGATTAGCGCGAGGCCGACTGGTGGCTGCTCCAGACGCGGCCAGATTCTTGGGCTCACGGACGAATCGAGCCTGGCTGAGGAAGACAGTCCGGCACATATCCTCGCACTACGGGCAACCGCCTTACATTGTCTAAATATTGACCACGTTCTAACGTGCTCTCCCTAGCAAGAGCGCTTTGCACGCGGTTAGGCCTTGCGGAGATCGTCTTCGTTGGGCAAGTCCCTTGACGGCCGGTCGCGCTCGGCGCCCGGCCAGACCGGTCCCAGAATCCCCTCGACGCCCACTCGAGCGATAGAGCTCGCCCCTATTTCAACCAGCAGCATACCTTGCGTGCCCCGCTCTCGGGAGATTCACCTAGGCTGGAGGAGCGCGAGTGGTGCGAGCCGCTCTTCGCTAAGATTTCTGGGCGCGCCGTGTCAGTCACCGAGATCTTGGCAGGAGGGCACATAGAACTGTGGGCCTGAGTGACAACCAGCGGAAACCACTTGGACCTAGTCGAGCCGTACTGCTTGCTGCGCTGGCAGGAGCGTTGTCGGTGTGCCAGCACGCGCCGGAAACCTCGCACTGGCCCAACATAATCTTCATCCTCGCCGACGACCTCGGTTTCGGGGATCTCAGTTCCTACGGGGCGACGGCAATCCAGACTCCGAACATCGATCGTCTGGCGAGCGAGGGAGTGCTATTCACCGACGCCCATAGCCCGTCGTCGGTGTGCACTCCCACTCGATATGGCTTCCTGACAGGGCGCTATTGCTGGCGGACGTGGCTCACGCGAAGCGCGTTGAGTTCAGACGCGCCGTTGTTGATCGAGGAGAACCGTCCGACAGTCGCTTCTGTGCTTCGATCTGCCGGCTACTACACCGCCCACATTGGAAAGTGGCACTTGGGTTTTGGCCGCGAGGAGGATTACGCCAACGACCGAGACGGACAGGGCGAGCCGAATTCTTGGCGGAGCAGGAAGGGCGGCCCCGACTGGAACGGCGAACTAGAGCCGGGCCCGCTCGAGGTTGGCTTCGACTACTACTTCGGAATCCCCATCGTGAACTCCTACCCGCCATACGTCTTTGTGGAAAATCATCGTGTCGCCGGACTGGATCAGGACGACCCGATCGGCCGGATAGAGTCTCGCTACTTGGGGGAGATGCAAGGCGGCAAGGCCGCCCGTTGGACGGACAATGAACTTGCAACAGAGCTGAGCGCCAGAACGGTCTCCCTGTTGGAGCGACTCGCGAGCCAAGACCAGCCATTCTTCCTGTACTACGCCCCGCACCAGCCTCATAGGCCGTTCACACCGAACGTCCGCTTCAAGGGCGCGAGCCAGTTCGGCGTATACGGTGACTTCATCGAGGAGTTGGACTGGTCGGTCGGTGAGGTGCTCGGCGCGTTAGATCGTCTGGAGTTGGCGGAAAACACACTGGTGATCTTCTCGAGCGACAACGGCGGGCTGCTGAACCCGGCCTCGAGCAATGCACAGAGGGGCGCCGGCTACGGTGACGGAAAGGCGCCTCCAGCGCCGGAGGTCGAACACCAGGCCAACGGGCCCGTTCTCCGTGGCGGCAAGGGCGATATTTGGGAAGGTGGTCACCGCGTTCCCTTCCTTGCCCGCTGGCCCAGAAAGATCATGGCTGGGACACGGTCAGACGAGACGATCAGCTTGACCGACATGCTGGCCACGTTCGCGGCGCTGGCTGAACAGGACTTGACAGACGATGCCGGCCCTGACAGCTTCAACGTGCTGCCCGCTCTGCTCGAAGGAGAGCTCGACGACTCGCTGCGCCGCCCAAGGGTCATGCAGAGCGGCGGCATCAGCGGGATGCTCTCGATTCGCGAGGGCCCTTGGAAATTGATTGACGGCCAGGGCGGCGGCGGGTATCGCGACGGCAAAGCTGAGCCTGGCGAGCCACCGCAACTGTACGACTTGAGCCAAGACCTGAGGGAAGAGACAGACGTTTATGCCCAGCATCCGGACCTCGCTAAGCGTCTGCGGCAACTCTTGCACAAGATCAAGGCGGAGGGACGCAGTCGATGATCCATGGTGAGAGGCCGTCGCTTATCGGCCGGAGACGACCAATGAACTGCGTATTGCGAACTCACCTATGGGCGATGCTATCGCTCCTGCTCATCCTGACCGGATGTGAATCGTTCCGGGCGGATCGTCCGAACATCCTATGGATCTCGCTCGAAGACATCACGCCGATGATGGGTGCATTCGGAGACGAGTACGCTCGCACGCCAGTTTTCGACAGCCTTGCCGCAGAAGGCATCCGCTACGACAAGGCCTACTCGGTATCCCCGGTGTGCTCCCCGTCACGGTCGAGCGTGATTACGGGCATGTATCCGAATTCGCTCGGAAGCATGCATCACCGAAGCAACACAAGACGACCGGAGTTCTCAGAGATGCTCCCGAATCTCTTGCGCGAGTCAGGCTATTACACGACCAACAACCGCAAGAGAGACTACAACATGGGAGGCGATGACTGGCACGAAAGCAGCGATGGAGCCCATTGGAGGAATCGACCCAATCGCGACCAGCCGTTCTTCGCCGTGTTCAATCTTGGAGAGTGCCATTCGAGCATAACGAAGATTCCGGAAGACGAGATCGTCGAGGCGCGATTGTCTCGACTTAAGCCAGAAGATTTCCACGATCCGATGGAGGCCCCAATTCCGCCCTATCACCCCGATGTGCCGCAGTTTCGCAGGGCTTGGGCACGCTACTACGATGCGGTGACACAGGTTGACTATCGAGCCGGCGATCTGATCGACCAGCTAAAGCAGGACGGCCTTTGGGAGGACACGATTGTCTTTGTCTGGTCCGATCACGGCGTGGGCATGCCACGGGGAAAACACACGGCATGGGAACAGGGCCTTCACGTTCCCTTGATCGCGCGCTTCCCGAAGAAGTATCAGCACCTCGCGCCCGCCGCCCCAGGGTCGGTGATTGATGGGCTGGTGACGTTGATGGACCTGGGCCCTTCCGCTCTGTCGTTGGCGGGGATCGAGCCGCCCGAATACATGCATGGCAGGCCGCTGTTTTCCAAGCGCAACGGCGACGTCGAGTACAGGGACTACGCTTTCGCGATGCGTGACCGGCTTGACACCCGGTCTGAGATGGTCCGCACCGTGCGCGACCAACGATTTCGCTACCACAGAAACTTCTACCCGCAGCTTCCGTTCAAGCCCTTTGAGGACTATGAGTTTGATGCAGTGGTGGTTCGGCACTGGGTCGAGCTGGCGCGCCAGGGGAAGCTCACCGGCCCCCAGGAAATGCTCGCCATGCGGTTCAAGCCGCTCGAGGAACTCTACGACTCGGAGAACGATCCTCATATGGTCAGAAACGTGGCCGGCGATCCCGAGTACGCCGACGTTCTCGAACGCATGCGCGGCCGGCTCAGCGATTGGATGCTGGAGACGCGGGACCTCGGCCTGCTCGATGAGACGGAAATGCTCGAGCGTGAGAAAGCAACAGCGTCCCCGTGGGATCTCGGACAGTCGCTCGAGAACTACGAGCGGATCCTCGAGACTGCCGACCTGCAGGTTCAGGGGCCGACGGCGATTTCCGAATTGATCGCCCGAACCGAAGATCCCGACTCGGCGGTCCGTTTCTGGGCGGCGCTGGGCCTGGCGGTCGCAGGACGAATCGGCGGACCGGAAAGCGCTTCAAGCGTGGCGCCGGCCTTGGAGGCGGCCTTACAGGATGAGTCAGTCAGCGTACGCCTCACTGCGGCCGAAGGCCTCTTCGACCTCGGGCGCTACGAGAAAGGCCTGCCAATCCTCATCGAGGCCATGAATCATCCCAGCGTCGATGCTCAGATTCGGGCCGGCTGCATTCTCGATTCACAGCCGCCCGACGCAAACGAAGAGCTCCAGCCCGCTATCGAACCACTCCAACGGACCGTGGACAGATTCGAACAACGGCCGCGTTTCGGGTCAACCAACAACCCGTTCAAGCGAGCCCTCAAGGCCATCAGTGGTGAAGAGACGTATTACCGCTGGGGTCCAAGCGCGTCGGGAGCACCTCCGGACAAACAGGCGGCTGGTAGCGGCGCCTAGACCGGGTTCAGGAGCAGCGGATGCGCACGGAATTCGCAAGGCTCAAGCGAAGGGCGGTCGTCGGACCGGCACTCGGAGGCGCGCTGCTGGCATGGGCGTGTGCGGGCGGGGCGGCCCCCGACAAGCCCAACATCATCGTCTTCCTAGTCGACGACATGGGGCTGATGGACACTTCGGTTCCCATGCTGACCGATGACGACGGCAGACCGCAGCGCCATCCGCTCAACGACTGGTATCGCACGCCGAATATGGAACGCCTTGCCGCGACAGGCATGCGGTTTAGCAACTTCTACTCCCACAGCGTCTGCTCCCCGACACGCATCTCGATCATGACCGGGCAGAACGCGGCCCGGCACCGAACTACCGACTACATCAATCCCTGGCAGGACAATCGCACGCTAGACAACCAGGCGTTCCCGCTGGCGGTGTCGCAGCGGGGCCCGCCGGAGTGGAACTGGGCCGGCCTGAAGAAGCGCGATCTGACTATGGCAACGCTCTTGAGACAGGTCGGATACAGGACCATCCACGTCGGTAAAGCGCATTTCGCACCCTTTGACCACGAAGGCGCTGACCCGCTGAATCTCGGGTTCGATGTGAATGTCGCGGGCTCCGCCATCGGAGCGCCGGGTTCTTATCGTGGCCAGGCCGATTACGGGAAAGAGTCCAAGAGGCTATTGGCGCGCCCGGTTCCCGGCCTCGACAAGTATCACGGCACGGACACCTTCTTGACCGAAGCCCTGACTCTGGAAGCTGTGAGCGAAGTTGACAGAGCACTGGATGAGCAGAAACCGTTTTTCCTATATATGTCCCACTACGCAGTGCACTCGCCCTTCCACTCCGATGCTCGCTTCGCAGCGCGTTACCGAGACCGAGGCATGAGTAATCCAGCCCAGAACTACGCGACTCTGATCGAAGGCATCGACAAGTCGCTGGGAGACCTGATTGATCACCTTGAAGCAAAGGGCATCGCGGAGGACACCCTGATCATTTTCCTTGGAGACAACGGAGGAGATGCCCCGCTGGCGGGCACGGATGACATCTCGTCCAGCGCGCCCTTGCGAGGCCGGAAGGGCAGCAAGTGGGAAGGTGGCGTGCGGGTTCCTTTCATTGCCGCCTGGGGCAAGCCCGCTGCGAACAATCGGTGGCAGAAGAATCTACCAATTCCCGCCGGTGCCATTCGCCACGAGGTCGGAGTCTGTTACGACCTGTTTCCTACCATTCTGGATTTGGTCGCCGCGCCGGTCCCCGCGGACCACCCCGTCGATGGCCAGAATCTGAAGGCATTGCTGATTGGGCAGTCGGATCCGAAACATCGAAACTCATTCCTGAACCACTATCCCCACCCGCGACGCGGAGAGAGTCATTTCTTTACCACCTGGCGCGACGGCGACTGGAAGGTGCGCTACGAGTATCTCGCTGAAGGTGACAAGCGTTACGCCCTCTACAACTTGGCGGAGGATCCGAGCGAGTCACGGAACCTCGCGTCGGAAAATCCCGAACGGCTAGCGAGTATGACGCAGGACATGGTCCACGAACTGGAATCCATGGAGGCGGTGTATCCGCTGCAGGCCGGGCACTCATTGGAACCAGTCATCCCGAATTCGCGTTGAACCGCAGAGACCTGCGGCGGAGCAGATGCTATGCAGCATTGGCTCCGGCAACCGACCAAGAGGTCGGCGCGCCGGGAAAACAACCGAACCTATGGCAGCACTTGCAGGCCTTCCAACTCGGCCGCTAGCGCCAGCTTCCTGTCAAAGCAGACGAACTCCAAGGGCCCTGCCACATGATCCTGAACCAGCAACACCGCGCCAAGCTGACCTGCATCGGCGGCGCGAATCCGATGTCGCGCCAGTAGATTGATGGCCCGTGAACGCACGGCGACCGCGTCGGCTACCTCGTCCCAGCTCTCGGCAAGAGAATCTAGCCGGGCAAGGACTTGGCGACGCTGAAAGCGAGACAGGCTGCCTTCTCTCGTTCTACGTTCAATCGCAGCTGCAAGTTCGGTTCGTGTCCACAGCCATGTAACGATCTGCCCGTCCTGCCCTAGCCACTCAAGCGAGGTGCTGCCGCCCTTCTCTAACACGAGCAGCGTAACGAGTGCGGATGCGTCCCAAGGCCTCAGAGGCGGTCGTCCCGATCTTCGTGCAGCGCATCCAGAATACTCACGGGAAGATCCAGAGGAGGCTCTTTGAGGATCGCGGTTGGATCGCCTTTGCCACGCCTGATCAGTCCTCGATTGACAAGCCTCTCAAGTGTCTTGGGATCATCTCCAGCAGTGGCGGGGACAAGTCTTGCGACTGGCATCCCGCGATCGACGATTTGGACCTCACCGCCACGACGAACTTCATCGATGTAGCGCGACAGATTCGCCTTCAGCTGGGAGATCGATGTGGTTGTCATTGAGTCCATTCTGATTCGTCGACCTAGACAAGTCTCGAAATGGCGCGACATCTCTGTAGGGCTGACACCGGGCCTGTGGTCGAACCTCGAAAATCTGTGTATACAAATGGATCAAGGCTGCCCGCGTCCGACCCCTTGCCTGCCACGGAAGAGCGCCGCGCCAGACCCAGGGGCCAGGCTAATGCTTGAGCCCGCAACGCCAGCCAAGTCGAGCGTGGCCTGTACGATGGGAGCGTGGTGTTGCCCGCGCGAATCTGCGTTTTCTGCGGCTCCAGCAGCGGCCTTAGTCGGACTTATGCAGACGCCGCCACGGCCCTCGGCAGATGCTTGGCCGAGCACGGGGTCGATCTTGTCTATGGAGGAGCTTCGGTCGGTCTGATGGGCGTATTGGCTGACACTGTCCTAGCATCGGGAGGCGAGGTCGTGGGGGTTATCCCTA
Source organism: Terriglobia bacterium (assembly GCA_009838515.1). GTDB lineage: Bacteria > Acidobacteriota > Terriglobia > Bryobacterales > UBA6623 > VXMF01. The sequence goes on from VXRL01000092.1 coordinate 28,465, forward strand.
AGGCTCTTGCCGAGAAGGAGGTGGCGCACAAACATTTGACGGAGTTGCGCGTCGTAGGTTCGATGCATGAACGCAAGGCGCTCATGGCGGAGCTCTCGGACGCTTTCATCGCCCTGCCGGGAGGATTCGGCACGGTAGAAGAACTCTGCGAGATCATTACCTGGGGACAGCTTGGATTCCACGGGAAGCCGATCGGACTGCTAAATGTTGACGGCTATTTCGACTCGTTGCTGGCGTTCTTCGACCGGGCTGTGCACGATCGGTTCGTGCGTTCGACGCATCGCGGGCTCGTAATTGACGGCACAAGTCCGGAAGAGATCTTAGAGGCATTCAGCGACTGTCGCCCTCCGTCTTCGAGCTAGTGGACGGACCGGTCGAGTTGGTGACGATGGCTATCGAGGTTCCGGCATCAGCGACCTGCAATCCGTCCAACACCTCATATGCCGCCCTGTTTGAGAGATCCAAGTGCCTCGACTAGGGACCGCAGCCGGTCACAGGACTGCAAATCCCTCCCGCCTTGCGGCTTCCGAGAGCCGACTGTCACTGCAGACTATATCGAGCGTCGCCGGGTCTTCTCTGGATGCGGTCAGAGCGGCGGCCAACTGCACTGCATCGGCGCCGCGCAGCCGATGTACCCGCAGCAGACGCATCGCGCGATTCCGCACGCGCTGCATCGGCCGGATTTCAAGCCAGGTGGCCGCTAGCAGTCTCAACTGGTCCAGCGACTGATCTAGTTGACGGGCGTCGAGCGCTCCTTCCCGGTGCAGACGATTCAAGGCGGAAGCGCATTCGATCTGACTTCCCCACCAAGTGACGACAGAGGGGTCCTGTTGGAGGAGTTCAAATCTCCTTGCGCTTTCCGGTTCCGCTACTAGGAGCGCCACCAGAGCCGAGGAGTCCCAGTACCTCATCGGCTCTCGTCCCGTTCCTCCGCTATCAGGCCGCTTGCACTCAAACCTTCTGGCAGGCGTGGCAAGGGCCTATCCATGAACGCTGCGACATCCAGTGAACCCTGAGGCGGATCAGCGATATCCCCTTGTACCAACTTGGCTGCGGCTTCGTCGGTCAACGCGTCCGCGTCACAAGGCCTGATTTGGGCAACAGGCTTGCCATGATGCGTGACCAGCACTGTTTCGCCACGACGAACCTCGTTTAGAAGGGCGCTGAGAGAATTCTTGGCTTCGCTAACACTGGCGCGTCTCATATAGCTATTCTAGCCAGATTGGTATAGCCGGTTATGGATCTAACCGGAGGATCAACTCTTTTTGGAGAAGTCGGCACCGCTTGGGCGGCCGGATCTTCCGTTTGCAATGTGCCGAATTCACCTGCACTGCTGGGCTTCCAGGTACCAGCCAGTGACTCAAGCGCGGCGCCTCCGGAGTTTCGACGCGGATCAAGCACCCAGTTGCGGGCGTTCGGGCAGACTAGATTGTCCCGGCCGGAGAAAGGTCGTCCAAGGAGTAGGTCTGTCCAGCGGAGGTTGCAATCGTACGAAGCTCTTTCGCACCTGCAACACGCACCAGACACTGCTTGCCGAACCTCGACAATATCTCCGCCTTCTGCAGCCTGCCGTCAACCCACGACATCGAGACCTCGAATCCGCCACGAGCCTTCAGCCCGGTCACTGAGCCGCGGCTCCATTCAGCCGGCAGCGCCGGCAGCAGGTGGAGTTCCCCGCCGTGCGACTGCAAGAGCATTTCTGCAATGGCTGCAGTGCCACCGAAATTGCCGTCGATCTGAAACGGAGGATGGGTGTCGAAGAGGTTCTCGAGCGTTGACTTGGCGAGCAGGGCATGCAGGTTCTCGTAGGCATTCTCTGCGTCTTCGAGGCGCGCCCAGAGGTTAATGAGCCAAGCGCGGCTCCACCCTGTGTGACCGCCGCCGTTGGAGAGGCGGTGCTCGATTGACTTGCGGACCGCCTCGGCGAGAGCCGGCGTGCCGCGAAGCGTGAACTGCTCTCCGGGATGGAGCCCGAACGCATGAGAGATGTGGCGGTGCCCCGGCTCCGCCTCCGCGAATTCCTCGCGCCATTCCATTAAGCGACCGTCGCTTCCGATTTGCGGGCCGGCTAGGTTGGCCAGTGCTTCGCGGGCCTCGGCGGTGAAATTGTCGGAGATCCCGAGCTCGTTCGCGGCGCCAAGGACGTTGGTGAGAAGGTCCCAGACGATTTGCTGGTCCATCGCGGGGCCCATCGTGATTCGAGCCCGTTCCATGTCCTTGGTGAGAAAGATGTTCTCCGGGGATGTCGACGGCCCGCTCACGAGCTCTCCCGTGCGAGGGTCTTCGACAAGCCAGTCCAAGAAGAACTCCGCGGCTTCTTTCAGCACAGGATAGGCCCGCTCGCGCAGGAAGGCCTTGTCTTGGTTGAACTGATAAGCCTCCCAGAGATGCCGTGAAGTCCAAGCTGCGCCAGCTGGCCACATGCCGTACTGAGCGCGTCCGATCGGGCTCGTCCACCACCAAGCATCGGTCGTATGGTGAGCGACGAAGCCGCGCGCGTTGTAGTGATCTCGCGCGGTCTTGCGGCCTCGCACGCGAAGGTTGTCGAGCAGGTCCCACAGAGGCTCTTGCATCTCGGACAGATTCGTCACGTCTGCCGGCCAGTAGTTCATCTGGATGTTGATATTGATGTGGTAGTCGGAGTTCCAAGGGGGCGCGATCTTGTCGTTCCAAATGCCCTGTAGGTTCGCGGGCATCGTGCCCGGCCGCGACGATCCCATCAGCAGGTAGCGACCGAATTGGAAGTAGGTTGCCAGAAGGTCCGGATCGGACCCGCCCGCCCGGACGGCCTGCAGGCGCTGATCGATAGGGCTCTGGCGCTTCTCCTTCCCGCCCAGTTCGAGCGCGACGCGATCGAAGATCGCCCGGTGATCCGTTACGTGCGAATCGCGAAGTACGGCGAACCCGGCATCCTCCGCTGCCTTGAGTCGTCTCGTCGTCTCGTCGCTCGGCTCGTGCCCTCGGTAGTCTGTTGCGGCGGCAAGAATCAGAGTGACCGCATCGGCAGCACTGATTCGCAAGGACTTGCCGTCGGCTCGGACAGAACCGCCTTCGGCGTCGGCCCTCAGCCGCGCTTCGAAACGCACCCGGAGCTGCTGTCCTTCGTGGCTGGCGCGGCCCAGCATGAGAAGCTCGCTGTCTGCGGCCGTTGTCGTGGCATCGGCGGGCCGGTCTAGGCGCACCCTGATTGAGATCGCTCCAGGCTGGTCCGCCTCGATGCGAACGACTAGGACATCGTGCGGCGCGCTCGAGAACACCTCTCGGCTGTAACTGACACCGTCTTCTGTCCACTCGGTCCGAGCAATGCCGGTTTCCAGATCGAGTTCGCGCCGATAGCTGTCCGGGCTCGCCGAATGGGCCGAATCGATCCACAGATCTCCGAGGGTCTGGTAGCCCTTCGGGAAGATCCTCTCTCCCATGATCGTTTCCTCGATCATGCGCTCGGCCTCGACATACTTGCCGTCGAAGAGCATCTTGCGGATCTCAGGGAGATGGCGAAACGCTCCCGCTATATCGCGTTCCTGCGGTGCGCCGGCCCAGAGGGTGTCTTCGTTGAGTTGGATTCGCTCGTTCCCTGTGGCGCCGAAGACCATGCCTCCGAGTCGCCCGTTGCCGACGGGAAGAGCTTCGACCCACTCTGCTGCCGGGCCGGAATACCACAGCAGCGGCTCGGACGAGAGTGGGAGAGCAACGAGGAACGCAAGAGCCGAGAATCTCATAAGAGACTTGGAGAATACCAAGCTTGAACGTTCTTCCGAGGAGCGCGCAGAAACCCCGAGCGACATTGCGGAATCATTTCCGCGCAAGTTGTGCGGGCGGTCGCGCTCGAATGATCCAGGGGCGATCACAAAGCGTCTCGGCGGAACTCGCACCGTTAGCGGCTCTGTGCTGTGATGGTGCGTCCAATTCAGTACAATCGCGAGCACAGGAGACTCCATCATGATTCGATTCGTTGCCCTCGCGCTGCTCTCCGTCGCACTCTGCGGAGCCCAGCAACTCAAGATTCTCGTCGCCGGTCAAAATCCGGAAACGATCGCGGACTGGCAGACGGCCTCCGACAAGGTGAAGCTGGTGCGTGTGACCTCAGAGACCGCGATGGGCGAGATTGCCGACGCGGATGCCTACATCGGCAACATCTCGCCCGAGCTCGTGAAAGCGGGCAAGAAGCTGCGATGGGTGCAAACGCTCAGCGCCGGCGTGGAGCAGGTGCTGCACAAGACCGGCTCGGATGCATTGGCCAAGAGCGACATCGTATTGACGAACAACCAGATCGTACAAGGGCCCGAGATCGCCGATCACGCCATGGCGATGCTGCTGGCCCACACGCGCTTCCTCCCGACCTATATGCAACGTCAGGCCGACGAGAACTGGCAGGGCAGGCCCTATACCCTCGTCGAGCTGAACGGCAAGAATGCCTTAGTCATAGGCATGGGCGGCATTGGGCTCCAGATCGCCATCAGGGCCTGGGCGCACGGGATGAACGTCGTTGGCGTCGATCCGGAGGACATCGCCTATCTGCCGTATGTCGACAAGATCGTCAAGCCGGACATGCTCGACAGCGTGATCGGCGACGCCGACGTGGTCTTCATGGCAGCGCCCCATACCCCTGCCAGCCACAAGATGATCGGCTCAAGCCAGTTCGATGCCATGAAGCAGGGAGCTTACTTCATCGCAGTGAGTCGTGGCGGCACCTATGACCTCAGCTCGTTGGTCAAGGCGCTGGACTCCAAGAAACTCGCAGGCGCGGGGGTTGATGTCACGGATCCCGAACCGCTGCCGAAGGGCCACGCCCTGTGGAAGATGGACAACGTCATCATCACGCCGCACATCGCGGGCCGTTCCGACATGGACCGCGGGCGCATGCTGGGCATTGTCAAGTCCAACATCAAGCGCTTCGCCGAAGGGCAGCGGCTCCACAACGTCGTAGACAAGCAAAAGGGCTATTAGCTGGCGGAGCATGGCACCGGCATGAACTGGATCAATCCAATGTCCCTGCGCACTCGATCGGAAGTCCTGGCGGCATGCGTTGCAGCCGCATGGCTGAGTTGTGGCACGGTTCCTTCGCAACCGATACCGCCCAATGTGCTTCTGATTATTTCGGATGACCACGGATGGACTGACTACGGATTCATGGGCCACGACACGGTCCAAACGCCCACCCTTGATCGGCTCGCGTCGCAGTCGATGGTCTACACGCGGGGGTATCTCCCGTCTCCGCTGTGTCGGCCGAGCTTAGCGACGATCGCGACGGGGCTGTATCCGCACCAGCACGGCATCACCGGCAACGATCCGCCCGGGAAATGGCCGGAAGGCGCTCGGAACCCCGAAACCCGAGCCGCCATGGAGCAAGTGTTCGCCCAAAACGCGAACGTGATGGAACTTCTGGCGCGATCCGGGTATGTCAGCCATCAATCTGGCAAGTGGTGGGAAGGCAATCCGCTTGATCACGGCTTCACTGCCGCGATGACCCACGGGGACGTGACTCGCAGAGGCCGGCATGGCGACGAGGGCCTTGTGATCGGCCGCGAGGGATTGGACCCGATCTTCGATTTCGTCAACCGACGGAACCAACTTGCTGAGGGCCAAGATTCCACTCCTCCGCCATTCTTCCTGTGGTACGCGCCGTTCCTGCCGCACACGCCACACAACCCGCCGGAACGGTTGCTGGCCAAGTACCGGTCGCCCGACCGGGCCGAATCGGTAGCGAAGTACTACGCCATGGTGGAGTGGCTCGACGAGACCGTTGGCGAGCTGTGTGACTACCTCGACGAGAACGGACTGTCCGAGGACACGTTGGTTGTTTACTTGGCAGATAACGGCTGGATATCGGCCGAAGACACTACCGAGCAGCCGAAGATGCGGGCCAAGATGTCGCCTTACGACATGGGTGTCAGGACCCCCGTCATGATTCGCTGGCCGGGCAAGGTCGCTCCCGGTCGCGACGACACTACCTTGGTCAGCAGCGTTGACGTCGTGCCCACCGTGTTGGGAGCAGCCGGCGTAGCAATTCCCGACAATCTTCCGGGAGTGAACCTCTTGGATGACGGGGAGCGAGCTGGGCGCGACCATATCTTCGGGGCTACGTTTGCCCACACGGCGGTGGACATTGCCAGCCCGGTCGCGAACCTGAAGTACCGCAGCGTCGTGCGTGAGGATGGCTGGAAGCTCATCCTTCCGTACGTGCCCAATCAGGACGTGACGTTAATGATCCGCGGGACGGTAGCCGATTGGATGCGATTCGATCCCGAACTGTATGACTTGTCCGAGGACCCGTTCGAGACAGCGGACTTGGCGGGGGAGCGGCCGGAGTTGGTAGAAGCCTTGCACACGAGCCTACAAGATTGGTGGGAAGTGCCCGAGTAGCCGAGGCAGGTGGGCGATTCCGGTCTACCGGTGTGCGTTCGCCAAGGGCCGGCTTCGCGCCAGTATGGGCCACAGGCTAAGGGTGAGGCCAGCGACCTCTTGACTAGGGCGCTCTAGTTGTTGGTGCCTGTCCTGCCTGCCGAAGCGATTTCCTGCAAGCAATGCCGGTTCCCGGTGTTTGCAATCCGCAGGAGGCGGAACGGATCCGTCGGTCTTCGGAAAGTCCTTCGCATGCTAAGCGGCGCGTTGCCATGAGCCGACAACGCAACACCAGCCGAACTGCGCCGGATGTTTCCTTCAGCGCCCTACGCTGCGGCAACGCCCAACGTTGCGCAACAAAACGCCTCTTCCGCAACTTATCGCTGAGCAAGGGAATCGATGTTGCGCAATCCGGTGAAGGGCAGAGCTACGCTGTCCGAGTGCGCCGGCCTTGCCGGCCACGTCGCGCTGCGCCGTCAGCGTGATGCCTTGCTGCCGGCTGCGGGTTGCCGGATAACGACCAGGCCACTTGTTTGGCCGGAGACTGCCTGAGTGGACCCGTTGGGCCACCATACCTGCACGCGCTCGGCCCGACCGCTATCGCCGAGACCGAAGTGGAGGTCGTCTGCATTCGACGAAAGATAGCTCCCGGCGCTGGCTCGAAATCCATGTTGCTCCCGCCCGTCCTCTGTGCGGACGCGAACTGAAGCCCCGATTGCATCGCGATTTAAGCCTGCTCCTTCGAGCCGGACCGTGATGCTGTGACCTGCGTCTGATTGATTGCGCAGGATCAATGCCTCGCCATCGTTGACATTGACTACCGCATCTACCCTGCCGTCTCCGTCCAGATCGCCGAAGGCTACCCCTCTTGCAGCTAGGCGTCGCTCGAAGGCTGGGCCAGCCTTCGAGGAAACGTCGAAGAATCTACCGAACAGATTGCGTGCTAGCAGTATCGGTTCCTCGTGCGCGAGGGCCTCGTCTGAGTGCTCGATGTCATCCATCACATGGCCCTGCCCGACGAGCAGGTCTCGCCAGCCGTCGTTGTCGAAGTCGACGAGTCCCATACCCCAGCCGGACCGCAGCTCCGAGAGCGCCGCAACCCCGCTTAGCTCGGATGCTGGCTCAAAGCGGTCGCCCAGATGCCGGTAGAGCCAATATCCCTGTCGGCCGAGGGCATTCACCAGCAGATCGGGTCGCAGGTCACCATCGAAGTCTTGCCAGACCACGCCCATGCCGGCATAGTCGCGCCCCTCTGCGTCGTATGCAGCGCCGAGCCGGATCGCCACCTCCTCGAATCTCGCCCCGCGCTTGTTTAGAAAGAGCTGCTGTGGGTAAGAATCGTTCGCAACGAAGACATCGACCCAGCCATCGCCGTCGAAGTCGTTCAGGGCCACGCCAAGGCCCTTCCCGGGATGGTCTGCAATGCCCATCCGGACCGAGGCATCTTCAAAGCGCCCGTCGCCAAGGTTGCGGTATACCCTATGCGTGACCGGGCCGAATTCCCGTGGATGGCAGTACGAGAGTCGATCCGGCCGACCTTCCCCACAGGGTTTGCTGGCCCCGAAGCTCCATTCTAGGTATTGCGCCACGAAAAGGTCCAAGTGCCCGTCGTTGTCAAAATCGGCAAAGGCCGCACCTGCAGACCAGCCTCCGCCTCTGATGCCTGCGGCTGTAGACACCTCTGTAAACTTGCCGCTGCCATCGTTCCGGTAGAGAAGGTCCGGACCGAAGTTCGTTACGAACAGATCCGAGTCGCCGTCACCGTCGTAGTCGGCCACGGCGGCGCCCATGCCGTAGCCGCGGCCAGCTACACCTGCTGATCCGGTCACATCTTCGAACCGCCAATCTCCCAGATTCTTGTAGAGGCGATTCCAGAATCGCTCGGCAGCCTTCTCGGGGCCTTTGACCTCACTCACGTTCGACAGGTCGGCACCGTTGACGAAGTACAGGTCCCATAGCCCATCACCGTCGTAGTCGATCAGAGCGACTCCGGCACCCATCGTCTCGACGAGGAACTTCGGTGGCTGCTTTGATGCGGCGTGGTGAAAAGCGACGCCGGACTCGCTAGAAACGTCCAGAAACCTCAGATCTGCGCCCAGAACGCATGGCAGGAGGCCGATCAGCGGCAGTCGCGGGAGCAACGCCGCGAACCAGTTGCTGAAGTCGGCAGAGTTCACGGTGTCTGGACGTGATGGAGCTCGGACAAGGGTCTACGCAAGACCTGTCGCCGCGCCCGCAACATGGCGACGCTCAAGGCTGGTCAAGCTCGGGCTGCGAGATCGAGGCAAGCCGGCCCCAACGCTCAATGCTCGCCAATCCGACCTGAAAGCGCAAGCATGCAGGTGCCCAGCTCAGACTGTGTAGATGCTTGCGTGGCGCTGGCAGCGCGTTGCCCAAGGTCGACGCTGGCATAGCCGCAGATCGATGATGGCTTAGACTGGATTCTTCGCGTTCGCGGAGCGTACTCGCCGATGGATTGGGCATTGCGATGCGTGCGCGGCGGCTGCTTGGCGGCATTCGGGGCCGCGATGCTGTGTGTAGCGCCGTCCGTCCACGCAGCCGAGACCTTGGTGGCAGTTGCAGCCAACTTCCGCGATGCCTGCACCGAGATCGGCCGAGCATTCGGTGAGACGACCGGTCACCGAGCGGTGTTCAGCTTCGGACCCACAGGGCAGCTCTACGCGCAGATCGCGCAGGGGGCACCATACGACGTCTTTCTCGCGGCCGACCGAGCTAGAGTCGAACGCGCCCTAGCGGAGGGTCTCGCCGTCGAGGGCAGTAGGCAGACCTACGCCTCAGGCCGGCTGGTGCTCTTCAGCATGGACGCTTCCTTGGTAACCGGCCCTGAAACGCTCACAGGCGCGGGATTCCAGAGATTGGCAGTTGCAGAGCCGGAGATCGCGCCGTACGGCTCCGCTGCGATCCAAGTGCTGCACGCCCTAGCCGTGCACGACCGGATCAAGGATAGGCTCGTGCATGGACAGAGCGTGACGCAGGCCTACCAGTTCGTCCACAGCTTCAATGCCGATCTCGGCTTGGTGGCTCTGTCTCAGGTCGTCTCGCACCAGAAGGGTTCGCGCTGGATCGTGCCGGAAGACCTGCACGAGCCAATCCTGCAGGATGCGATCTTGTTGCGCCGCGGCGCTGCCAATGCTGCGGCAAAGGCGTTCCTGGAATTCCTGCGCAGTCCCCAAGCGGATGCAGTGCGGACGCGCTTCGGCTACGGCCTGGCACGGTGAGTGGCTTGACGGATCCGAGTAGTCTCTGGCCACCGATCTGGCTGACTCTCAAGCTGGCCACTTGCTCCACAATCCTGCTGTTGCTGATCGGCACGCCGATCGCTTGGTGGCTGGCGCGCACACGCGCTCGCTGGAGGGAAGCGATCGCTGCTTTCGTCGCGCTACCGCTAGTCCTGCCTCCCACAGTCTTGGGCTTTTACTTGCTGATCGCGCTGGGCCCGGTCGGACCAGGGGGCTGGTTGGCCGGGCTAGCCGGTGCGCGCACCCTCGCGTTCTCCTTCCTCGGGATCGTAATCGGCTCGGTGGTCTACTCGCTGCCGTTCGTTGTGCAGCCCATTCGCAACAGCTTCGAATCATCTGGAGACAGGCCGCTTGAAGTGGCGGCGACGCTCGGCGCAACGCCTTGGGATGCGTTCTGGTCCGTGGCCGTTCCGCTCGCGCGGCCGGGCTTCATTACCGGTGCTGTACTTGGCTTCGCGCACACGGTAGGGGAGTTCGGCGTGGTCTTGATGATTGGCGGCAACATTCCGGGAGAGACGAAGGTGCTCTCGATCGCAGTCTACGAGTTGGTTGAGACGCTGCGGTGGACCGAAGCGCACCTGCTGGCCGGCGGCATGCTCGTGTTCTCGTTCGCGGTGATCCTGTCGATGATGGTCCTGCAAAAGAGGATGGGAAGCGGGGGCGCATAGTGCTGGACTCGGATTCCATCGAAGCGGCCTTCCGAGGGCAACTCGGCACCTTCCGCTTGGATGTCGAGTTCGTGGCGCCGCTGAGAGGCATCACCGCATTGTTCGGACCCTCGGGCTGCGGCAAGACTACCATCCTGCGCTGCCTAGCTGGCCTGCGGAGAATGCCGGGACGGCTCAGCGTGTCTGGGAAGACTTGGCAAGATGATTCTTCCGACGTATTTCTCCACCCCCACCAGCGTTCCGTGGGGTACGTATTCCAGGAGCCCAGCCTCTTTCCGCACCTCTCCGTGCGCGACAACCTGATGTATGGCTGGCTGCGGTCTTCTCGGGCAGGGTCGCATCCGGCTCTGGACTTCAGTGAGGTCGTGGAACTGATGGGTCTCGCATCCTTGCTAGACCGATCGCCGTCCGCTCTGTCGGGCGGGGAACGGCAGCGGGTTGCCATTGCCCGGGCCTTGCTCGCTCAGCCGCGGCTGCTGCTGATGGACGAGCCGCTGGCGGGCCTCGATCAAGTCGCCAAGGAGGAGATCCTGCTCTACATCGAGACGCTGCACGAGAAGCTGTCGGTGCCGGTTCTCTATGTGAGCCACGATCTGCGCGAGGTCGCCCGGCTCGCTGACTCAATGATCGTGCTGTCGGCCGGGCGCAAAGTCTGCGACGGTCCGGTCCAGGAGATTCTAGAGCGCTTGGACCTGGATCCCGGTGACGGGGAGTTTGAAGCTGGCGTGATTCTGGAGGCTCGCGTGTCTGCTCACGACCCCGAGTTCCGCATGACTAGACTGGACCATCACGGCCAGCGAATCGTGATTCCCGGTATCGATCTGGCAGTCGGAGAGTACATCCGCTTACGCATCCGCGCCCGCGATGTGGCACTGGCTGTGGCCAAGCCTTCCGCCATCAGTGTGCGCAACATCCTTGAAGGCACGGTATTGGATGCGGCGCAGGACCCGGACACGGCGTTCGCCGAGGTCTTGGTGGATGTCGGCGGCGGGCGTTTGCGCGCGAGAATTACCCGCGAGGCCCTTCAGGACTTGGGATTGGTGGCGGGCAGTCCCGTCTATGCGTTGATCAAGAGCATTTCGTTCGATCGCCCTGTGATCGGGCGAGTCGCCCGCGATACCTGAACCGGCGCGATGCGCGCTCAGTCTGCGCTGACTCGACTGAGCGCGGCCCGTGTCGCGTCAAGCTCTGCCTTGTGGCTCTGCTCGTAGTGCTGGCGCAGCAGGTCCTTGCCGTAGTCATTCCCGTTGGGCGTGCGCGTCACCGAGTGGATGTGCTGCCGGGTAGGCCGGCGCGGCAGGTGGCGCAGGAAGATTGGGCGCTGGTGGTCGAATTCGATCAGGATGACGGGGCTGTGGACACGGTAGTAGAAGGTGCTCTCCGGGCCGAATTCGCCGATCCAGGCGAAATAGGTCTGGCCTAGGTGCTGCTCCACCTCGGCCATCTTCACCTTGGCGTGACCATCGGACATGTTGCCGACATATTCCTCCACCAGAGCGAGAAGCAGTTCGCGCTGCTCCGAGCTGAGCTCGCTGGCCCGCAGCCCGGCATAATCCAGAACGACGTTGTCGCTGAACGCCTCGGCCGCTGCGTTGTTGCCGGTCTTGGTGGTGGCAAGCACTGCCTCGGCCCGTTGTTCGTCAGTTAGCGACTGCACGAGCTCGAGACCCCGCCGCTGCTCGTCCTGCATCACCGCCACGCCCTTGTACTTGCCGGAGTCGGCGATCACCGGCTCGGAACCCATGAAGGTTGGCGTCATCACGACTTGGTCGCCCAACACGAAGTAGTTGACGATCAGGTGGTGGCCGTCAAGCTGCCAGCCCCACGGTTTGTCCTCGGACGGCTCGCCCATGAACGTGAAGTAGTAGAACCACTCGTCCAGTTCTTCGAAGTTGGAGGTGATCTCGCCCAGCGTGTAGTTCAAGCGCATGATGTCGCGGCTTCGTTGGAAGCCCTTCGCGCTTAGCCCGGCTCTCATCAGGGCGTAGGCAGCTTCGCGTTGCCCCTCGTCCAATTCCGTGAACGATACCCCCTGCCGGGGCAAGGAGTGCTGGTTCGCCCAGCGGCGCCACTCCGGGTCATCGACCGGGAATTGCGCCTGGCCGCGCTGCTCGTCAGTCAGGGCCGCCAAGAACGCTCGGGCGGCATCAAGCACAGGCTTGGTGGAGATTCCACTCGAGCGCACAGAAAAGAGTCCCGTTTGCACGCTTCCATTCGTGGTTGCACCGACGAACGGATGGGCGAGCGCCGCTTGCTCCGCCTGGGCGAAACGGTTGCCAGCGTAGCGCCGCTGTGGCAGGGCGGTGGTGACCACTAGCCCGGTTGCCACTAGTGCTACGAAGGCGGTCGCGAGGTGGAATCGACGTGAGCGAAGGAATGCCATGATGCCCTACAACGATACAAGACCGTCCGCTGCATCGGTGCGGCGCGCCGGATACTGCCGGTTAGGTTCCGTCCGGGCCAATAGCGTCGGCTGCACGCGATTCGCGACTGCCCCGGCATCCTCGTGCTAGATCGCGCAGGGCCGACAGGCACGTGCGCATACCGCTTTTGACCCGTGCGGTAAGGATGGTTTGCCGATTTCACGCTCCAACCCTAGGCTCACATTGCTAGGCTAAGGGATCGTGAGAGTCCTGATTGCCACACTGTTCGCCTTTGCCATGCCTCTGGCTGCTGACCAGCGGCTCGGCGTGATCGAGTTTCCCAACAGCGGAAGTGCAGAGGCGCAGGATCACTTCTTGACCGGTGTCCTGCTCATGCACAACTTTGAGTATGACGACGCGGCCGCCGCCTTCCAGCGGGCACACGAGACGGACCCGAGTTTCGGGATGGCCTACTGGGGCGAGGCTTTGTCGCACTACCGCCCGGTTTGGGGCCGCGAGGACTTGGCCAAGGGACGCGATGCGCTGGCCGGTGTTGCAAAGGCGAAGCGGCTGACGGAGCGAGAGCGCGGATACATCGACGCGGCCCGAATTGTGTTCGGAAAAGGCGAAAAGGAAGATCGCTGGCAGCAGTACTCCGATGCCATGGAGCAGCTGTATCGAGCACATCCAGATGACCGCGAGGCAGCTAGCTTCTATGCTGTGTCCCTGTTCGGAACGACAGGCAGGCAGCGGGACACCCGTACCTACATGCGGATCGCGTCGATTGCTGAGGACGTCTATCTCGCGAATCCGGACCACCCGGGCGCCCTGCACTACCTGATCCACTCCTTCGATGATCCAGTCCACGCCCCTCTGGGGCTGCGCTATGCCCGCCGCTACTCCAAGGTCGCCTCGTCGGCGCCGCACGCCCAACACATGCCGACCCACATCTTCTTGGCGCTCGGGATGTGGGAGGAGTGCGTTTCGTCGAACATTGACTCTTGGGAGTCGTCCGAGGCTCGGGTCAAGCGCTTGGGTCTTGACAGCGATGATAGGGGCTACCACGCGCTGTGGTGGATGCAATACGGCTACCTGCAGATGGGCCGCTTCGACGAAGCGCGCCAGCGGCTGGCCGTCATCGAGCACGACGCCAAGGTTTCGGGCACCCGACTGGCCCGCGGCCATCACGCCTACATGCGTTCGCAGTTCTTGATCGATACCGAGCAGTGGGACTTGGACTTGATGCCGGTCGATGCGGACGGCATCGATGCTAGGGGATGGGGCTCTAACGCCTTGGCGGAGGGGATGCGCGCTGTCAACACTGGTGACACAGCGGCCGCCGAGCGCTGGCTCGCCAGGCTACGCGACTATTCATCCGAGCACGCCGATCGCTCGCGCTCGCTGCCGATCGTGGTGCTGGAGCTCGAAGGTCTGCTATTGCTCAAGAAGAAGCCGAAGGCCGCCTTGGAAAAGCTCCGAGAGGCGGCTGCGATGGAAGAGAAGACCGCATTTGGCTACGGCCCGCCGTTTCCCGCCAAGCCCGCCTTCGAGTTGCTCGGCGACGCGTTGCTCGGCTTGGACCGGCCCGGGGAAGCGGCCCAAGCGTATCGGTCCTCACTGGATCGCGCCCCGCGGCGGGCACTGTCCCTGAAGGGGTTGCGCAAAGCTGCTTTGGCAACTGGAGATAGCGCGACCGTCGCACGAATGGACGCCGAACTCAGGGGATACGGGGAAGGGAAGTCGTGACCGGGAAACTCGGTGACACGGCCGAGCCCGGAGGCGACTGTTCCGGCGATCGGCCGTGCGGGGCCCATCACCGACACACCGCGGACGGTGGAGCGGCTCACGGTAACTGATGACCGTTACCTCTGGCCCGCGAGTCTGAGAAACTCGTCTCGTGTCAAGCCGGCGTCGCGGATCAGCGCTCTCAAGAGACCGCGACCCAGCTCGCGGTGTTTCGGTACCGAGAGTCGCCGACCAGTTGGCCCGATCAGAATCATGTGACTGCCCTCCGTCCGGTCGAGGGAGAATCCGATCCGCGCGACTATCTTCGTGAAGTCGTCTCCCGAGAGAACAGGGAGCCGTGCCACGGTCTATGCCCGCACCTCGACGACCTGATACTCGGACGATGGGGGCAATGCGGCGCCGTGCTCTCGCAGACTCGCCACATAGCCTTTGATCGCTTCCCGGATGTTATCGAGCGCTTCTTTCCTCGTCCGTCCCTGACTGTGGCACCCGGGCAACGCCGGGCAACTCGCCACCTCCCAACCGTCTTCATCCGTCTGGAACACCACCAGCAGTCTGCGGACTTCGCCGTTGTCTTGGTTCGTGGCTCCGGGGTCGACAACCGAGGTGGGATCGGCATTCGCTCGATTCGAGGTTCCGGTGTCCCTAGGGGCAAGCGTTTGATCCTCGGAGATGTCGAAGCCGAGTCGCGTGAGGATCCGATGCGCGTCTTGTGCCGTGAAGCCGATTGATGGCAAGCCAGTGACTAGCCGAACGACTTGTTTGATCGGGAAGCGCCGTCCGTGGACTTCGAGGAAGTACTTGTTCCGGCCATCGATCGCGGTGGGCGACACGCCCCGCGTAGCCCTGAGGATGTCGGCCGGCGTAATCGAGAGCGCCGCGCCACGGAGCACGAAGTTCATTTGGGCATCCTCCTTCTTTCCGTTACTTTCAACTATTGTGCCATGCGGCAACAGCCAACCTCGTCCTGTCCAGTTCGCTCCGTCGCCGCAGTAAGGACGGCAGCGACGGGGTACCATGCTTGAGCGATTCCGGCGCTTGGCGGGCTGCACGAACGGGGGCGCAAGCCTCCACGGCAGCGCTCTCTGAGGAAGCTAGCGTGAGGGAGTATTTCGAGTTCGTCAGCAGGACTTGGGTTCTCAGTGCCACGCTGGCAACGGTACTGATTCTCGTTCTCTCGGTGTTCCCGGCTCTGCCCATCGGGGGTGAGATGCTCGACGTGAAAGCGGGATACACCTACCCGGAGGTTATCGCCGCGATGGAAAGCTACGGCGAGCAGGGGAGGCGGGTGTATGCATGGTCTAGCGGGATTCTGGACACATTGCTGCCGCTCGTCTATGTCAGCCTGCTGGCAGGATTCCTCTACCGGTTCCGACCAACGGAACGGCTTTGGAAGCTAGCGTACTTGCCTCTGGCAGCGGGCGCGCTGGATCTTGGCGAGAATGGCCTGATTATCTTCATGCTGACTCGGTATCCGGACGTGTCTTCCCACGAGGCGGCAGCGGCGTCGTTCGTCACCGCGTCGAAAGGGTATGCGATATCCGGCTGCTTGGTGCTGGCGGCCGCGTCGGCATCCACTACGGCGGTTCGCGCTCTCCGGCAGAGAATTGGCCGGGCCTCGTAGGCGTCTGCCGAGCGGGGCGTCCCCGGAGTCAAGAGGGCCATCCACTCGGTCTTGCGACCACTTCGCATCGGCAGTTCGTTCACCACCTCGATCGCAAGCGCCGCACGCGGCACTGTAGCGACCAGCTCTCCCGAGGGTCCTGGAGCTCCGGTGTCAGTCAAGGCAGCGCGAACGCCCAAAACCCCATTCCGGAAGCGATGGCGACAAACTGCCTGCCTCCGACCATGAACGTCATCGGCGATGCCTTCCAGTCCTGATTGGCTTGGAAGTGCCACAGGGGCTCTCCGGTCTCGGCGTCAAGGGCGGCGAATGCGCCACTGTCCTCCCCGAAGAACACCAACCCGCCGGTGGTGGAAAGGACGCCCGAATAGGTCGTTGAGGCCCCGGTCTGGGGGTAGTTCCAGACGGTCTCGCCAGTCTGAATGTCCAGCGCCCGAATATGGCGCCGGTTGGGAGACCCATCCGCGAGGCGGAACGTCCCACCCAGCCACGACTGCCCGCGCTGCCACGGCGTGTCGCCCTTGATATAGAGCATGCAGGACTCGTGGACCATCATGTAGAACAGCTTGGTCACCGGACTGTAGGCCGACGCCCACCAGTTGGTAGCGCCGCGGATCGCCGGGCAGACCGCGCTGCCCTCCACCGTGGGGTCACTTCCCGGACGGACGATAGGGCGACCGTTTTCGTCCAAGCCCTCCGCCCAGGTCTGCTCGATAAATGGCTCGCCCAGCAAGAACTCTCCTGTGACTCGATCCAGAACGTATAGGAATCCGTTGCGGTTGGCCTGTACAAGCAGCTTGCGCGGCTCGCTTCGGAATTCCTCGTCAACCAGCAGCAATGGCTCTTGAGCGTCCCAATCGTGGGTGTCATGGGGAGTGAACTGGAAGTACCACAGCAGCTCCCCGGTCTCCGGTGTCAGGGCAAGCACAGAGTTTGTGTACAAGTTGTCGCCGGGCCTGCGGTCGCCGTTGAGATCCGGGCAGGGGTTGCCTGTCGGCCAATAGAGGATATTGAGCTCGGGATCGTAGCTGCCGGTCAGCCAAGTGGCCCCGCAGCCCTTCTCGAGCACCTCGGGATCGCCCCATGTCTCGGATCCCGGCTCGCCGGGCGCGGGGATGGTCCAGAAGCGCCAGGCCCGTTCTCCGGTGGCGGCATAGTAGGCGTCCAGAAAGCCCCGCAGGCCGGTGTCGCCCCCGGAGATCCCGAAGAACACCAACTCTCCGACTGCCAACGGTGCCGCGATCGCCCCATAGTGGTCATGGGAATCGGCCATCTCAACGTCCCAGACAAGCTCTCCTGTCCAGCGGTTTAGAGCGATGGCGTGGGCGTGGTCGGTCACGGTGAAGAGGAGGTCGCCGCGGATCGCCACCCCGCGGTTTAGGCCGATGGCAGCGTCTCCCACCAATCCGGGGTTGCGGGGCTGCTTGTACTCCCAGATCTGTCGGCCCGTCGCCGCGTCCAGAGCAAAAACTTGGTTCACGCCGGTGATATACATGACGCCATCGATCACGATCGGCGTGCCCTCGATCATGCGCTGACCGGGCACGGGGAAGAACCATTCGGCCGCCAGGCGGCTGACATTGCCACGATTGATCTGATCCAGCTGGCTATGGCGATTGGCCGCATTGTTGCCGTGATACGTCGGCCAATCGACGTTCGGCTCAACAGCTGCCGGCACGTATTTCTCACCGCTGCGTCGCAGGAGGTGAATCCGCCCATCGGAGGTGCGGATCTGAGCGTCGAATCCGCTTTGGTTGAGCAGCTCGCCGCGCAGCATTGTTCCATCGGCGAGTTCAAACTGCTCTTCTTGGCTGTCGCTCGGCGCGTCTTCGGCCGGTAGCAGCGTGGCGAGAAATCCGACCAGCTGGTCAATCTGCTCGTCTGGGAACGCGAACGCTGGCATGCCCTTGTCGGGAACTCCGACGCGCAGGAACTGCGCTACTTCACTTGGTTCGCGGGCCCTGACGAACTCGAGGATGCTGGGCCCGCGATTGGTGCCCTTGCCGTCGCCCGCGTGGCACAGTACGCAGTTGTTGATGAAGACATCCGATCCAGTGCTGGTTGGCTGCTGACCGGCGGAACTGTGCCTAAGCGCGAGCAGGCAGAGGGCGATGAAGGCCACTCGCCGCAAGTCGCCGCAGATGGAGAACCGTTGGCTCGCAGTGACAGAGAGAGGCATGCGGGAGCGGTCCTCCTAGCATACGAACCGATTTCGGCCTTGCCTCGAGCCAGCCGCGCAGGGCGTCGTAGCACCGTGGCACTCGGCCCATGTCAAAGCCATCCGAAGACTCGGTCTATGCTCAGTCACGCACTGCACGTGCGGCACAAACACTACACTGGGCGGAGACAGTGCCGGCGCCAGTCGCTGGCGTCGGGACGAATGTCTCACGACACTGGGGATTCTGAAGTGGACGCCCGTTCACGCAGCTGTCGAATCGCGCTCGTCGCCGCGGGCATATTGGGCGCGGCGGGCGCTCTGTCCTGCAGTCCCGCCAGCCGCGACCGAGCCGAATCGGACATCTCGCCAAGCCGGCACCTTTTGCTCGATTCCCGCATTGTCGAGTCTGTGTCAAACGCCCGGCTGGGCATCGGCTCGGTCAGCAAGCACGCGCAGAATCCGCTGCTGCGCGAGGACAAGCCGTGGGAGCCCCGATTCGACAACGTCTATGCCAATGTGATCTACGACGAGCAGGAAGAGGTCTACAAGTGTTGGTACAGCCCGTTCATCGTCGACGAGCGGACGACATCCACCCCGATCGACGAGCGCACGCCAGAGCGTCACCGCTACATGTCGGTCACGCCGCGGTCCCGGGAAATGGGCGTCTGCTATGCGGTCTCCAAGGACGGCATTGAGTGGAGCAAGCCCGAACTGGGCTTGGTGGAATTCGATGGAAGCACCGCGAACAACATTGTCATGCGCGGCGAAGACATGCGCGGCATGTTCTATGGCCCGCACGGGGCCGGTGTTATCAAGGACATGCGGGAACCGGACCCAGCGCGCAGGTACAAGATGTTCTTTCGCGCGCAGGAGATGGCCGTGGCGTTCTCGGCCGATGGCGTCCATTGGAGTGCGCCAGTCCTAGCTCCCCAGATCGAGGCACCCGGAGATACCCACAACATTGCGTTTTGGGATCCGCGATTGAGCAAGTACGTCGGATTCACACGCTTGAAGTACGGTCGCCCCTCCGTGCGCCAGGTGGCCAGAACGGAATCAGCCGACTTCCTGAACTGGACGAAGGCCGAGGTTGTCTTGGAGGGTGTGGACAGGCGACTGCAAACCCACGATATGGTCGTCTTCCCTGCGGCCGGTGTGTACATCGGCTTGCTCGGCATGATGGAGTTCCCGGATGCTGACGACAATGCCAGCACCAAGCAGCACATCGAGTTGGCGTGGAGCCCGGACAGCAGGCAGTGGCATCGCATCGAGCCCGGAAGGGCATTCATCGATCACTCTGGCGCCATGGAGATCAAGTACGGCCGGACGCCATACGACTGGGGCAACCTCTTCGCTTCCGCACCGATCTTCCATTCGGACGAGACACGGATCTACTACGGTTCGAGCGATTGGTATTTCTTCGATTGGAGGAAAGGCTACCTCGCCCTGGCCACAATGCGCCCCGATGGCTGGGCGGGATATGAACCGATCGAGCGAACCGAGCAGGCGTCCGTCACAACGGTTCCGCTGCCCTGGGGCGGCAGAATGCTCAGGCTCACGGCGGATATCGGCCCGAATGGATCTGTCATGGTGACAGCCCTTCACGCTTCGAGCTCTGCCGAGGCGGAAAGTGCGCCCATCCTCGAAACAGTCACCGATGGCGAGGTGCGGGGGTTAGGAGACTTGGCCGAGGAGATCGAGTCCGGCGAGTCGGTGAGGCTCCGGTTCGACCTGAGAGACGCTAAGCTCTACTCGTTTCGCTTCGCAGATGAGTGATTCGAACGATGCTCCTGCGGGCATCGCCTCGGGACTCGCGCCTGCGCGCGTCTTGAAAGTCGCCAGCGCACAGGCTAAGATGGAGTCGCACGAGTCGTCTCCGGTTACGGGCATCCGGGACGAGTGATGTTGGGCTATGCGAACGCGCGTGAGCCGCTCGATCCTGCGACAGGTCTTCTCCGCTCCTGTGCGGAACGTGGCCATTGGACTGGCTCTGATTGCGCCGGCTTCGGCCGCTCCGTCCGCAGAAGAGCTGTTTGTCGAGACCATCCAGCCCACCCTGAAGCAGCAGTGCCTTGGCTGCCACGGCGAGGCGAACACATTCGCCAAGCTGGACTTGCGGACGCGCGAAACGGCCATCAAGGGCGGACAGCGCGGTCCCGCCATCATCAGTGGCGATCCCGCTTCGAGCCTGCTCATCTCGGCCATCGACCATGCTGGCGAGCCACAAATGCCTCCCGGCGGGGCTGAGAACAGGCTCTCCGCCGACGTGCGACTTGCATTTCGCGAATGGATCCGTTCCGGCGCACCGTACGTGCAGGCCGAGAGGGCCCTGGACTGGGACTTCGACGAGGCAGACCTTTGGGCTTTCCGACCTGTCGAGAAAGTCAAGCTGCCGACAGCTGGCGTGGATCCGGCGCTGGTACAGACAAGCGTCGATAGCTTCATCTTGGCGAAACTCGCGGAAGCGAGCGTCGCACCTGCCCCTGCGGCCGACAAGGTCACGCTGATCCGGCGCGTGACATACGATCTGACCGGATTGCCTCCGACTCCACGAGAGGTTGAGGAATTCGTCAGTGACGATTCGCCCAACGCCTACAAGGCGCTGGTAGAGCGCCTGCTTGATTCCCCCCGCTATGGCGAGCGCTGGGGGCGGCACTGGCTGGACGTGACCCGCTACGCCGACACGTCGGGCTACTCCAATGACTTTGAGCGACCTAACGCCTGGCGCTACCGCGACTACGTCATCCGCAGCTTCAATCACGACAAGCCCTATGACCAGTTCGTGCTTGAGCAGGTGGCCGGCGACGAGCTATTTCCCGATAACCCTGACGCGATCATCGCCACGGGGTTCCTGCGAAGTGGTCCCTGGGAGCACACTGGCATGGCCGTGGCGGCAGTCTCGCGGCAGCTCTTCCTTGACGACGTCACACACCATGTCGGCCAGTCCTTCCTAGGTTTGACGCTGGGTTGCGCTCGCTGTCACGACCACAAGTTCGATCCGATTCCAACGCGGGACTACTACCGCATCCAAGCCGTTTTCACCGGCACGGCATTCGCCCGCCGACCGCTGGACTTCTTGCCCCATGAGTCCACGGCCGGCTTTGAGGTTGGCCGTAGCGCGTTCGAGGCTCGCATCGCAACCCTCGAGCGCCGCCTGCACAACCTGCACGAGTCTGCCCGCGTGCGCTTGGCCGAGGCCAAGGGCCAAGAGGAAGCCGCCAACGCTGCGAGCTCGGTCCTTCAACGGTACATGGACAAGGAAGAGGCCGAGTTGCTCAAGCTGCTCCGCAAGCGGGTCACGATGCACAAACTGTCGGTCTTGAGGTTCGAGCCTCTGGCCATGACGGTCAGCAACGGCTTAGTACGGGAGTGGGACGCCGTCGCCTCGCGCAACAGCTACATGCAGCCCGCCGAATACCGGGAAGCCAAGACGCACGTGCTGGTTGGTGGCGACATCCAGTCGCCCGCGCAGGAGGTCACACCCGGCGTGCTGGAAGCGGTAGAGCGCTACGCGGGCTTTCCATCGCCCAAGATCCCGGACGGGTTGGAAGGCCGGCGCTCAGAGCTGGCGAAGTGGATCGTGAACCCGCGCAATCCCCTCACTGCCCGGATCATGGTCAACCGTATCTGGCAGTACCACTTCGGCCGGGGCTTGGCAGCCAATCCGAACAACTTCGGCAAGATGGGCAAGAAGCCGTCCCACCCCGAGCTACTGGACTGGCTGGCTGGATTCTTCGTCGATCAGGCTTGGAGCGTCAAGGCGGTCCATCGCGTGATCTTGCTCTCGGCCGCCTACCAGCGTTCCAGCACTCATCCGAATCAGGCCGAGGTGGACGCCAAGGATCCCGAGAACCTTTACCTGTCGCACTTCTCTCCTAGGCGGCTCGAAGCTGAGGAGCTGCGGGACAGCATCATCTCGGTCGCGGGCGAATTGAGCGATATGACCGGCGGTCCCGGCACCTACCCCCAGATCAATGCCGACGTGGCTCTGCAGCCGCGCCACGCGATGGGCTCGCTGCGGCCGATCTACGAGCCTGAGCCGACACGGCGGCGCCGCAACCGCAGGTCCGTCTACAGCTTCCAGCAGCGCAGCTTGATCGATCCGATGGTCGAAGTGTTCAACGGCGCCAACCCAGACCTCACATGCGAGCGCCGCGAGTCCTCGACTGTTCCCACGCAGGCCTTCGCGCTGCTGAATTCCGAACAATCTAGGGACATGGCGCTGATCATGGGGGAGCGCTTGGCCGAGATTCCGCCAGTTGACCGCATCGACGCCGCATTCCGGCTGGCTTTTGGGCGTCGGGCGGACGACAATGAACTAGCTTGGACGCAACAGTTCCTTGAGGAGATGACGGACTACCACGGTCGAAACCCGGCCCAGCCGCGCCGGCCCCCGGACGACGTGGTGCACCAGATCACGAGCGAGCTGACGGGCGAGAAGTTCGAGTTCGTGCAGCCCGCCTACAGCGGTCCATACGAGCACAATCCGCATCCCAGCGATTCCTCGCCAGAGGCGCGCGCTCTGGCGGATCTGGCGCTCGCGCTGTTCAATTCCAACGAGTTCGTCTACGTGTATTGAAGATGAAACGCCGAATCCTCACCGCCAGCCCCTCCCGGCGCGAGTTCCTGTACCACTCCGGCATGGGGCTCGGTGCCATCGCGCTCTCGGGATTGTTGCACCAAGAACGCGCCAGGGCCGGCGAGTTGGCGCCCCGGCGCGGTCACCATGCGGCCAAGGCCAAGAGCTGCATCTTCTTGCTGATGGAGGGCGGGCCGAGCCACATCGACACATTCGATCCGAAGTCCAAGCTGGTCGACCTCCACATGACGGAGTTCGTCAAGGAGCGCAACAGGTTCGAGGCGAGCATGAACACGGGCAAGCGCTACTTCGTGCGCAGCCCGTTCGAATTCCGCCGCGCGGGTCAGCTGGGAATCGAGATCAACGCCAAGCTGAGCAACTTTGCGGACTGCGTTGACGACGTCTGCTTCTACCGAGGCTTGCAAGCCACTTCGGTGAACCACCCGACAGCCCTGTACCACCTCAACACCGGCAACCGATTCGGCGGGGATCCCGCGATCGGTTCGTGGGTCACCTACGGACTGGGGACGGAAAACCAGAACCTGCCGGGCTTCGTCGTGCTGCCGGATCTGGCCTATCCGCAGGGCGGCACCGGGAACTGGTCCAACGGATTCCTGCCCGCGCATTACCAAGGCGCGCCGCTGCGCTCGCAGGGCGCCCCCGTGCTGGACATGAGGCCGCCGGAGTACGTCACGCAGAAACAGCAGGAAACGACGCTTGACTATCTTGGCCGGCTGAACAAGAGGCACATGCAGCGCCACCCCAGTCACGCAGAACTCGCTGCTCGTATCGAGAGCTACGAGCTAGCGTTCCGGATGCAGGCCGAGATGCCGGAGGCGATCAATCTGGATGCCGAGCCGCAGGAGACGAAAGCCTTGTACGGCGTCGGTTCGGACGATTCAGAGGTGGACTCGATCGGCAGGCGCTGCCTGCTGGCGCGCCGCCTTGTGGAGCGCGGCGTGCGCTTCGTGCAGGTGATCGTGTCCGGCTGGGATTCCCACGACTACATCGAAAAGGCGCACGGAACGCGCCTCGATTCGATCGACCGTCCGATCGCCGGGCTGCTCAAGGATCTCAAGCGCACGGGCCTGCTCGACGAGACCTTGGTCGTGTGGGCCGGAGAATTCGGGCGCTCTCCGGACAACGGCATCCGCGGCGGAGGGACCGCTTGGGGACGCGACCACAACGCGCCCGCGATGGCGTTCTGGGTGGCGGGCGGGGACGCTCCGCGCGGCCAGATCGTCGGTGCCACCGACGAGACCGGGCGGACAGCGGTCGAGGTCGTGCATCCGATCCAGAACATGCACGTGACGCTCTTGCACCTGCTGGGACTGGACGACGCCGAGCTCACCTATTTCGCGCAGGGCAGGGACAAGCAGCTCAGCCAGACCGGCGGCGAGCTGATCAGGGAACTGGTGGCGTAGCCGCGCGAATCGCCGCGCCACTGATCGCGTAGCTGCCCGGCCCTGTACCCGCGTGCAGAATTGATTGCGTCTGACGGTTTAGTGGATCCAATTTCCTGCTCCGGACGTCCGGACGCCGCTGGCTTTTCTGGAGGCCCTGTTGGATAGCCACCCCGACACCAAACACTGGAAATGATCCACGTTCTTGCTAGGCTGATTGTGCGCATGAATCCGCTGCCTCTACGGCTCGGACTTCGCTCCGATCTTCCGGCTTTAGCCGTAGTTGCGCTTGCGGGGCTGGCGTCTTCGCAGGACCCGCTACAGGCGCAAGGTGCCGCTCAGCCGATCATCGGCCAGGCGTACATCGTCGGATCCGAAGGCGAGCATTTCGGCGTTCCGGGCGCGGTGATCGAACTGCATTCTGTCTCCGTGGAAGAGCTTGCGCCCGGTGACGTGGCCGGACCGGCCACCGCCGAGACGGACGAGTTGGGCCTGTACCGCTTCGATGCCGTGGCTGAGGGCTGCTACTTCCTCAGCGCGACTTCTGCCGGGCTGAGCGGCCAGAGCGACATCGTATGCGTGCCCACCGAGGATGAAGCGCTTCGGACCGACATCGCCATGGAGGTCGATACCGTGGTCGAGTCGGTGAATGTCACAGCGTCGGTGATCGAGATCGACCCGACCGAGACGACCTCGTCCGGTTCGGTGGGCATCTCGACGCTGGACAACGCGCCGAAAGCGAACCGCAGCGTAGAGGACGTGATGCCGCTGATCCCGGGCGTGCTGCGGGGCCGCGCCGGCGAGATCAACATGAACGGGGTGCGGGCGACCCAGAGCGGATCGCAGCTCAACAACATCGACGTGACCGATCCCGTGTCCCGCATCTCCGAAATGACGCTGCCGCTGAGCGTCGTCTCGAGCGTCGAGGTGCTCTCCAGTCCGTACGATGCGCAATACGGTGGGTTTGCCGGCGCCCTGTCCACGGTCGAGACCACACCGGCGGACGCATCGGAGTTTCACTTCGAGCTCCAGAACTTCACCCCTCGCATTCGGCGCCGTGCGGGGCGTGTCTCGGGCATCGAATCGAGCACGCCGCGGCTGACGCTCAACATTCCCCTGATCTCCAACCGCGTGGCTTGGCTGCATGCCACCGAGTACCAGTACGTGCGGGCCGACCAAGAGGACGCCAACCTGCCGCTCTACGAGCGCGACGTCGAGCGGGAAATGCTGACGATCTTCAACCAGTTCGACGTGTCCGTGTCTGAGAAGAACCGTGCCTCGCTGACCGCCTTGGTATATCCCGAGAAGTTCAGTTACTTCGGGCTCAACGCATTCACGCCGCAGCTGTCTACGGCAGACCTGCGCAAGCGCGCGTTCCTGTACACGGTCAAGGACTCGCACGAGTTTGGCACGGGAGGCATCCTGCTTTCCCACTTTTCGATCCAGGACATCGAGAACGATGTCAAGCCGCTCGGCTACGAACCCAGCATCATCGGCATCGACCGAGTATCGGGCTCGTTCTTCAACCGGCAGGCGCGGGCGACGACGCGTCGCAAGCTCTCCGAGCTGTACCACTTCCGCCCTCTGGGGGACCACCAGCTCAAGGCCGGCGCTGACCTGGGCTGGGAGTCGTACTCGGGCCAGCAAATCTTCAATCCCGTCACCTGGCTGGGGGCGGCGGGCCAGCCGGTGCTGAATCTGGCCTACACCGATCCTGCAATGGTGCAGGGGAGAAAGGTCGACTTCGCGACCTTCGTGCAAAACAAGTGGAGGGTCAGCGACTCGCTGACGCTCGACATGGGCGGCAGGCTGGAGCGGGACTCCCTGTCCTCGCAGTGGAATCCCTCGTATCGGCTCGGCTTCGCCTATGCGCTCGGTTCCGCCGCGCGCACCGTCCTGCGGGGCGGCTCCGGGCTATTCGTGGACCGCATCAGCCTGTTGGTGCCGACCTTCGAGCAGTTGCCCCTGCGCATCGAGACGAGGTTCGATCCCTATGGCGACGTGCTGTATCGGCGCAACCTGCTGTCGCGGCTGGACGGACCGTTGCGCAATGCGAAGAGCCTCGGCTGGAACCTCCAGCTGGACCACGAGCTGATCGACAACCTGTTCGTGCGCACCGGCTACCAATTCCGGCGGACCACGAGCAACTTCCTGGTGAACCCGGTCTACGGGGGCGGCCTCGAAGAGGACGATCCCGTTCTGACCATGAGCAACGACGGCGCCGACCTGTACCGCGAGTTCCAGCTCTCCGTGCGCTACCGGCTCAGCGGGACCGGGCATATCACCGTCTCGTACGTCAACTCGAGTTCGTACGGCGACCTGAACGACTTGGGATCGATCTACGGGCCGACGCCATCGAGCCTGATCTTGCCGAACGAACGCGCGCCGTTGCGCTTTGACGTGCCCCACCGAATGCTGACTTGGACCGAGTTCAACCTGCCTTGGGGGTTCAAGACGATACCTGTGTGGGACATACGCAGCGGTTTTCCGTATTCCAGGACGAACGAGTACCGGGATTTCGTCGGGGCGCGCAACCGCGCCGGGCGCTTTCCCCTGTTCAACGCCCTTGACTTGCAGGTCACCAAGATGATCGACATCGAATTCAAAGGCAAGAACCGCCGGATCCGCGCCGGATTCCGGCTCTTCAACCTGCTCAACAACTTCAACCCGCAAGATGTGCAGGAGAACATGGCGAGCGCATACCACGGGGTGTTCTACCGCGGTGTGAAGCGCAAGATCCGCGCCGTGTTCGAGATCGAATACTGACATACGGCGCTTGCCTCAGACCGCCTGCGCACCGCGCCAGCGGTGCCAGAGAAGCGCTTTGAAGCGGGTTCGCCGGCGCACTGGTTGGGTATACTCAGGACGAAATGTCGCTAGCGGATGGCCGCCACTCGACGCGGCGACAGTTTGTCAGTTCCCTCTGCGGCGGTTTCGGGGCCGTCGGGCTGTCGGCGATGCTGCAAGAGCAGCTTGGCGGCGCGGTTTCCGGCCCGGTAGGGCCGCACTTCGCCCCGCGCGCCAAGCACGTCATATTCCTCTTCATGACGGGCGGGCCGTCGCACATGGATCTATTCGATCCCAAGCCCGCCTTGCGGACCCATGCCGGCGAGCGGCCCGAGACCGTTGACCTGCGCACCGAACGTATGACCGGCGGCCTGCTGCCGTCCCCGTTCGAGTTCCGTCGCCGCGGCCAGAGCGGGATTGAAGTCAGCGAGCTGCTGCCCGATCTCGGCGCGGTCGTGGACGATTTGTGCGTCATCCGGTCGATGTACACGTTCAATCCGACCCACACGCCGGCGCGTAACCTAATTCATTCAGGCAACATCGCTTCGACCAGGCCCTCGCTCGGCGCTTGGATTTCCTACGGTCTCGGGACCGAGAACCGCAATCTGCCGGGCTTCGTGGTGCTGAGCCCGGGCGCGCGGGGCGGCGACTTGTGGCGCGCGGGATTCCTGCCCGCCGAGCATCAGGGCACGCACTTCAACCATGCCGAGACCGATCCGGACCGGATGATCCGCTACCTGCGCAACGACACGCTGGGAGCCGAGGCACAGCGCCGCCAGCTTGATCTGATGCAGGCGTTGAACCGGGATCATCAGGGCCGGGTGGGTGGCGATGCCTATCTCGACGCGCGCATTCGGGCGATGGAGACCGCCTACCGGATGCAGTTTGAAGCCCTCGATGTCTTCGATGTGCGCAAGGAGCCCGCGTCGGTTCGCGAGGAGTACGGCGAGACGCCGTTCGCCAACGGCTGCCTGCTGTCCCGCAGGCTGGTCGAAAAGGGCGTCCGCTACGTGCATGTCTACTACGGACCGGGGCAGCCCTGGGACGACCACATCGACATCAACAAGAATCTCCGCGAGCGCTGCCCGGACATGGACCGAGCGTCGGCGACCTTGATTCGCGATCTGAAACGCCGCGGCCTGCTGGACGAGACACTGGTGATCTGGGGCGGCGAGTTCGGCCGCACGCCGGTTTCGGAGGCGGGAGACGGCCGCGACCACAATCCCTACGGCTTCACCATGTGGATGGCCGGCGGAGGAGTCAAGGGCGGCATAGCGTACGGCGCGACGGACGAATTCGGCTTCCAGGCCGTTGAGAACCGGGTGAGCATCCATGACCTGCACGCCACCATCCTGAACCAGCTCGGGTTCGATCACGAGCGGCTCACCTATCGCTATGCGGGGCGAGACTTCAGCCTGACCGACGTGCATGGCGCGGTGCTGCGGGAATTGCTGGCATGAGACTGCCCGCGCTGCTGCTCGGGGGCGCCGTGGCGGCGCTAGCGCAGAGCCCGGAGATCGAGTTCTTCGAGCGCCGCATCCGGCCGGTGCTGGTCGAACAGTGCGAGGTCTGCCATTCGTCAAGCTTGGCCGAGCCCATGGGCGGGCTGGTAGTAGACAGCCGCGACGGCCTGCTTTCGGGAGGGTCGACGGGTCCGGCACTGTTGCCGGGCAACGCCGAAGCCAGCCTGTTGCTGAAGGCTCTGCGCTACCTCGACCCGGTGCTGAAGATGCCTCCTACCGGGAAGCTGCCAGACCGTGTGATCGAGGACTTTCAGGCTTGGATCGCTAGCGGGGCTGCCGATCCGCGGAGCGAACCGCGCGAGTCCGTCAGCGAGGATGCCGGCGCATCCGGCCCCGGAACTCCGATCGAAGAGGGCCGCAGCTGGTGGGCCTTTCAGCCGCTGCGCGAACGGCTGGCCCCCGAAGTCTCAGACCCTGATTGGACCCTACGCAAGGTCGACGCATTCGTGCTCGCCAAGCTGGACGGGCACGGGATGCGGCCGTCGCCCGCGGCGGACCCGAGGACGTTGATCCGCAGGGCCTACCTTGACCTGACGGGCTTGCCGCCGAGCTTCGAGGAAACCGAGGCGTTTGCGGCCGACCCGTCCATGGACGCCTACAGCGACCTGATCGACAGCTTGCTGCGCTCGCCCCGCTACGGGGAACGCTGGGGGCGGTACTGGCTGGACGTGGCGAGGTGGGCAGAGGACCACCCGACCAGCGAGGCGACGAATCGGCCGTTCCAGCACGCGTGGCGATACCGCGACTGGGTGATCGAGGCCATCAACAAGGACATTCCCTACGACCGATTCATCCGCATGCAGTTTGCCGCTGACCTGCTGCCCGGATTCGAGCCAGCGGACATGCGCGCTCTGGGCTACCTGGGGAACGCGCCCGTGTATCACAAGGATCGGCGCTTGTCACGTGATGTGATCGAGACGATCGCCAGCGACGATTGGGACGAGCGCGTCGATGCCGTATCACGGGGCCTGCTCGGTCTGACGGTCGCCTGTGCCCGCTGCCATGACCACAAGTTCGACCCCATCACGGCCAAGGACTACTACGCGTTGGCCGGGGTGTTTGCCAGCACTTGGCAGGTCAACCGGCCCATGGTTGCCCTGGACCCCGAACAGGCCAACTGGCTGACTTGGAAGCACGAGGAGCTCTATCGCACCAAGGGAGTGTTCGGCAACTTGAAGGACCTAGACACGGTTGCAGAGGAGTTGCATGCCGAGATCTTGGCCATGAAGCCCGCATACGAACGGCTGGAACTGGAACTGTCGGCGTATGAAGTGCCCATGACGCCCGCCGTCGTTGATTGCGGCGTGTGGGTAGACGGCTCAACGCCCACCGTGACTCGGATGGACCTGCGCCCCGGCCAGCCGCGCGACCTGCCGGTCTTCGTCCGCGGCAACGTCGCCAATCCGGGCGAGATCGTGCCGCGGCGGTTTCTGAGCGTGTTCGAGCCGGGCGGGCCGACTGCCTTCAAGCAAGGCTCGGGACGCTTGGAGCTTGCCGAAAAGATCGTCGGAGAGGCTGGTCCGCTGGCCGCGCGGGTCTGGGTCAACCGCGTCTGGGGCTGGCACTTCGGCAGGCACCTGGTGCGGACTCCGTCGGACTTTGGCACGCAGGGGCAGGAGCCGACGCATCCCGCCTTGCTTGAGGATCTGTCCGCGCGTTTCGTGGTCAACGGCAAATCCTTGAAGTGGTTGCACCGGGAGATCATGCTCTCCGCGACATACCGCCAGAGCAGTCGCGACGATCCAGAGGCCGGCGCGGCGGATCCTACCAACCGACTGCTTTGGAGGATGAATCCGCGCCGGCTTGACGTAGAGGCGTGGCGCGACTCCATCCTGTCGGCGTCGGGCGAGTTGAGCCTCGCCGGGGGAGGCCCTTCGAGCGAGGTCGACTCTCCCGACGTCACGCGGAGGTCGGTCTATTCGCGCATAAGCCGGGGCAGACTGCACCCAGTGCTGCAGCTCTATGACTTCCCGGTCGCGACGCAGCACAGCCCTTTCCGGCAGGTAACCACCACCCCTTTGCAGCAACTGTTCGTACTCAATAGCGGCTGGATGCAGGCGCGCGGGCGCAGTCTGGCCGAGGCCGTGGGATCGGTGAGCGATCGTGCCGGGCGCATCAGGGCCATGTACCGCCGCGCCTACGGACGAGATCCGAGCGCGAGGGAAGTAGAGCTTGGCCTTGGATATCTAGATGAACGGCGCGCCGTCATGGGGCGCGAGCCCTGGGACGAGTACGCCCACACCCTGCTTGCTGCGAACGAGATTAGCTTCCTGAACTGATCCGGAATACCAGCCGATCCTGCTTGGATTCGATCTTGGCGGTGTCGATGCCCGGCACCGCCAGCAGGTCCTTCAGAGAGTTGAACGGGCCGTGCTCGTCGCGGTGGCGCAGGATTGCTGCGGCTTCGGAGCGTCTCAGGGAGAGACGGCTCTCCAACTGGATCGCGCGAGCCTCGTTGACATCCAGCGGCGGCAGCTCGCCAGCCGGATAGTGCTTGGCCAAGTACTCCACCAAGACGCCCAGCTCTTCGTCGGAAGCCTTGACGCCAAAGCCGACCATTTTCATCAGCGTGGCGCTCCAGCCGTTACGGTCCTGGCGCAAGGAAACAGATTGCGAGATATCGTGGCAGCCCTGGCACAAGCGCTCCGTTTCGGCTTGGCCCGGGCCCGCGGGAAGCTCGGCTTGCGTCGGCAAGGCAACTATCAGTGCCAGGAAGGCTTGACCCGAAAGAGCGGCGAGAGTTGTTCTCATCTAGTGCTCCATCGGGATGCCGAATCCGTAGACCGCGTTGTCCATCGCGGTCAGATACACGTGGCTGGGTCCGGAGGACAACGTATGCCCCCGGGCCGGCGCCTCGATCGAATCCGCACTGTCCCACAGGGCCGCTCCGGTCGTGCCCTCCAATGCGTACAGCGTCGCTCGGCCTGCGGACTCGCCTCCGTCCAGGGCGAACACCACTCCGTTGACCACGATCGGCGGCAGCGGCGCGATCATCGCGGAGGACTCCCAACCCTTTTCTAACGACATCTCGCCAGCCCTGCCGGCCAGCTTCCAAGCAGCGATCGACCTGCCGGTCGACACCACGATCCAACTCGTTCCGGATTCGTCTTTCCAAACTGCGAGCGCGGTATCGTCGTCCACGCTTCCAGATCTGGCCGAGGCAGCGGCGACTGGCGCCGCGAGGCTATCGGCGGCGTAGACCTGCAGGCTGCCGTCGCTGGCGAGCACGGCCAAGTGGTCGGCTCCATCGAAGTCGAAAACCACCGGCGAGGAACGGAATCCTGTGGAGCGGCTCTTCTGCGCCAGGTTTAGAGAGCGTGATTCGAGCGCGACCAGCGCTCCCTCCTTGGTCGCGGCGTAAAGCATACCGTCCGGTGCGAAGGCTGCCCCGGCTGCCCCTGCGATCGAACCGCCATCGGATTCCCAAGCCCGTACCATGCCGCTCTCAAGATCCAGTGACCACACGCCGTCCGGCGTGCCGCCGCAGCGGTTGACGGTTGTGACGAACGCGGTGTTTTCGATCACGACCAGCCCGCGGGCGTGAGAATTGGCCGGCAGGAACGGCATGGGGGGGCGGTGGTCGCGACCGTTCGAAACGTAGAGACCGTGCAGCATTCCGTCGTTGGACAGGACGTGGAGCAGATTCACGCCCCGCAGCGACGACCGCGCCGGCGGCCGTGTCCGCGCGGCTGGCCGGGTCTGCTGCGGCCTGGCCGTCGACGCGGGCCGGGCCTCTGCTAGGGTGACCGCGCCAGCGCCTGGCTGGCCGACGCCGCTCAGCGCCGGCGAGCGGCGGCCGCGGGCGACGAATCCCAGCATCGAAGGCATCTTGACCGATGTGTTCCTGCTGACGTTCGCCGTCATTCCGCCCGGACACTCGGCCGAGCTGTGGCTGGGGCCCTCAGCGAAGTGCCGGTCCCATTCCATCCGAGCCAGATCCGTGTCCATGGTGTAGACCCCGCCAGAACTTCCACTGACGAATGCAAGAGAGCGGAAACCGCGATGGCTGATGAGAAAATCCAGCAATACCGGTGCTGTCAGCGCTGCGTCGCTGCGGGCCTCGTTCGACGTTTGCATGCGCCATAGGAACTGGAACTCCGGGCCAGCCACGGTCTCCGGAGAGACCTTGCGGTCGCTGCGCACCCATGACGAGCGCTGGGCGTCCATTCCTACCGTCGTCCAGTCGTCCGAGAACGCTGGCAGCGCGGCCAGCAGAGCGGCGGCGATGGAAATCGCGAGGGGTGCATTTCGTGAGCGCATGGAGTGATCTGCCGGGGCGTGACGGCTCGAAACAGCCGTCCGAACAATCATACCGTTCGGCAAACTAGAATAGTGCAACGACCATGTCTGCTATGAGACCCGCCCTGCTGTTGATCCCCCTCACGCTGCTGGCAGCCGCCGCCTTCGGTGCGGACTGGCTGACGGACGGGGGCAATCCGCAGCGCACCGCCTGGCAACAGGACGAGACCATATTCACGACCGACAACGTCGCCCAGACGAAGCTGCTGTGGAAGATCAAGCTCGACAACGAGCCACGCCAGATGCACGCGCTGCTACCGGCGTTGATCGCCGAGAACGTGCGCACGGCGAGCGGCCCCAAGGAGATTGTCTTGGTCGCAGGCGTGTCCGACAACCTCTTCGCCATCGATGCTTCGAACGGGCAGCTGATCTGGTCCAAGCAGTTCGACCTTGACTGGGCGCCGAGTCCGGGCATGCGGCCGGCATACCTGCTGTGCCCGGGCGGCATGACGGCAACGCCCGTGATCGGGCCCGGGACCGAAGACGGCGAATATATCGTCTATGCCGCTTCCTGGGACGGCCGGCTCCGCCGGCTGGACCTGGCCGACGGCGAGGACTTGGCACCTCCGGCCAAGTTCATGCCTCCTAATGGCAAGCCCTATGCCCTGAACCTGGTGGACGACGTCATCTACACCCATTCGGCCCAGCACTGTGGCGGCAATCCAAATATGGGCTATGTCTACGACCTGGGCACGGACAGGGTGGGCAGCTGGGGGCCTGCCGGCGGTGGCATGTGGGGCCGCACCGGACCGGCCATCAGTTCCAAGAAGGTGATGTACACAGGCACGGGCGACGGTGTCTGGGATCCTGAAAACGGTGTCTTCGGCAACGGCATCATTGGAATGCAGCTGGACCCCGGGACCGGCAGGCTGGAACTCTACGACTACTACGGGCCGACCAACGCAGAGTGGCTGTTCAAGCGCGACTTGGACATGCAAGTGACTCCGGCGATCTTCTTCTATAAGGGCAGGGAGCTGATGGTGGACGCCGGCAAGGAGTGCGTGATCTACCTGATGGATCTCGAATCGATCGGCGGCGACGACCACCGCACTCCGCTATACCGATCGCCGCTGGTCTGCAACGAAGAGGTCAACTTCGCTTCTGCGGGTGTGTGGGGCGCGATGGCCAGCTGGGAGGATACCGATGGCACTGTATGGGTGCTGGCACCTATCTGGGGGCCTAAGCACTCCAAGTTCCATGCCGCCATCGAGCATGGCGAGGTCACCGAGGGCGCGATCGTCGCCTTCAAGGTGGCGGAGCGCGAGGACGGCAGCTTGTGGCTGGCGCCGGAATGGATCTCGCGGGACATGAACAGGGCGGAGCCTCCTTTGGTCGCCAACGGCATCGTCTTCGCATACGGCAACGGCGAGGACACGCACCAAGCGATGCCAGACGTGGGCCTCACCAACACGGCCGAGGAGCGGATCGCGGGCTCGACCAACGCGGTGCTGTATGCGTTGGACGCGCGAACGGGCAGGGAATTGTGGAATAGCGGCGACCAGATCGCCAGTTGGAACCACTGGGGAGGGATTTCCATCGCCAACGGACGGGTCTACATCGGCACATTCGATGGCTATTTCTACGCATTCGGAATCGAGCGATAGCCCGCTCAAAGCTCGGCCAAGAACTGCGCTTGATACAGCGGCCACATCTCGACCTGTGCGCTCTGCTGGAGCCGCGGTCCTCCGTAGAGCTTTAACGCACGTTCGGGCTTGTAGCGCTGAAGATACGATCGTAGACTGCGAGCGCGCGTTCGAGATCCGCTCTTGACCTCGACCGGGACGATCTCTCCCTCGTGGCCACGGAGGATGAATTCCAGCTCGGACTGGCCTTGCTCCCATCCGAATGTCGGGTAGAGGCCGCGGGCGGTCATTTCGGCCTGAACAAAGTTTTCGGCGACAAAGCCCTTGTAGTCGACGTTCTGGGCGCGTTGATCGGCGTATCTCAGGCCTAGCATGTGCCCGAGTAGTCCGACATCGAACAAGTAGAGCTTGAACATGTTCTGCCGGGCCTGCGCCAGCAGCGGAACGCGTGGTTTGCCATTGATGGGGTAGCACTTGAGAACGAGGTTCGCCGCTTCGAGCCAGTCAATGGGGCCGCGCAGGTCTCGATAGCGCCGTTTACGGTCGACCACGCCCGAGAACTGGAATCGACGCACGGAACTGTCTTGGTTGCTTCCCAACTGGCGGGGTACGCTGGCAAACACTGCTCCGATGTGCTGCGCGTGCAGCCGGCCA
This sequence comes from Terriglobia bacterium, assembly GCA_009838515.1. Lineage (GTDB taxonomy): Bacteria > Acidobacteriota > Terriglobia > Bryobacterales > UBA6623 > VXMF01. The sequence goes on from VXRL01000092.1 coordinate 63,451, forward strand.
GCATACTTGCCGAAGTCGCGTTCGAAGCCAGCGACGAGGAGTTGGTGTATGTGCTCGACTTGCTCGACCCGTGCATGCGGGCTCCCGCGCCCGTCGAACCAAGTCTGGACGGCCTCGGGCATGCCTCCCACAAAGTAGTAGTCCAGAAGGAGAGACCACAGCTTGCGGTGGGCAAGCTGACCGCTGCGCCGTTCGCGTAGCGCTTCGAGCAGGCGAGGCTCGTTGGCTGCGATGACGAATTCTTCGAAGCACAGGGGCGAGAGTTCGGCTTGGTCAACTTTTCCAACAGGAAAGGAATCTAGCAGTCCGATGTTCGAGCCGCTTGCGCATACAAAGGCGTTCGGGAGCACTTCGGCGAAATATTTCAGCGAATCGACTGCTGACTGGCACTCGCCGATCTCGTCGAAGAAGATGAGGTCGTGTTGGAGGTCGACAGCGGCGTTGAGCCGAAGTTCGACATTTGCGATCACACGCCGGGGATCTAGGCCGTCCTCGAATAGCTCGGCCAATCCTGGCTCTTTGCGAAAGTCGAGAGTATGTACCCTCCTGAACTCCTTGGCGCCGAAGATTTGTTCGAGCAGGACGGTCTTGCCGACTTGCCGGGCCCCATTGAGCAGTAAGGGCTTGCGGCTGGGCTGCTGTTTCCACCGCAGCAGGTCGTTGATTCGCAGGCGCAGTAGCATTATCAGGCGGTTTCCAAGCAAGCCTTGTGACAAGCTGGAACAGTACCCCAATCGCAAGGATAGCATATTTATCGAGATATAAGTGGGGGTAAATACCACTTTTATCGAGATATCATTGGATATTCCCTACACTTTATAGGCTATCCAAGTGTTGACTCTAATAGAGTTCCCGGGCCTGCCCGGCGGCAGAGCCGCCCAGAGTGCGGCTTGTCGACACATCTCGGTGGATGAAAGTGGTCCGTTGGACCACTTTTCTCGGGATACAATTGCGCACTCTCCGCATTTAATGGGTGATCCAAGTGCAAGTAGAGGGGTGCCCGCCTGGGAAGCCAAGTACCCCAGTCTCTCTCTTGCCCCTTCCAAGGGACGCGACCGCAGAAATCCCCTTAGGTGAGGTGCGCTGCACTGTCTAGTGGGCGGGATCCTGTCGCTGCTTCGGATTTGGGATGGGCATCTGCGCTCCCACGCGACCGCGCCAAGCCTCAAGGTCAGCTCTCAACCGTTCCGCGATCTCCGGGCGAGAACCGGTCAAGTCGCGGCTCTCGGAGATGTCCTCGGCTAGGTCGAAGAGTTCGTATTTTCGACCAGCACCCGCAACGGTCCCTTCAAACCATTCGATGAACTTGTATTTCCCCCGGCGGATGGCCCCTGCCGGGACCATGCCCGATCCAACGTGATAGTGGGGGTAGTGCCAGTAAAGCGTCCGTTCCGTCCGCGACGCTTGTCCCTGTAGGACATCTAGGAAGCTTTCGCCATCGAGATCGTCAGGAGCATCCGCGTCATCCAGGAGTTCAAGGAACGTCGGAAAGAGGTCCACCGTCGTCATCAAGTGATCGGTCATAGAGCCGGGATCGGTGTGTCCTGGCCAGCGGATCACCAATGGCACTCGGACGCCGCCCTCGTAGAGCCATCCCTTGCCCGAGCGCAGCGGGTCTTGGCGGGCGTAGGTCTCCTTGCCGCCGTTGTCCGAATAGAAGATCACCATCGTGTTGTCACGCAGGCCGAGTTGGTCGAGCTTGGACACTACCTGCCCAACGCCATCGTCTAGGCGCTCGACGATCGCCGCGATAGTGGGCATGATCTGCAGGCGCTCCAGCAGGGGATGTCCGATGTACGGAGAAATCCGGGCGCGGCTCTCTATCACCGGCTCGTGGATCGAGTTATGAGGCAGGTAGAGGAAGAACGGTTCCGAGCCATGGCTCTCCAAGAATCGCAAGGCATGGTCGGTGATGGACTGGACGTTGTGTGGGTCCACCTCGGGGTCGCTCTCGCCGATGATCGGCTTGTAGGTAACCAAGACTTCATCAAACCCCTGCTTGTCAGGGTTGTATGGCAGGCTGGCTGGCGGCCGCTTGTCTTGGCTTAGGTGCCACTTGCCGAAATGGGCGGTTCGATAGCCGTTGCGCCGAAAGACTTCTGCGACCGTCGTGACCTCAAGGTCGAGGCGCTTGTGCCACTCGGGCTGCAGCAGTGGCTTTCCCTTCGGATTGGATCCCTTGATGTGGTCTGTCAGGTGCAGCCGAGCAGGATAGAGCCCACTCATCAGCGCAGCTCGTGTCGGCGAGCAGACCGCCGCTGACGAGTACGCATTGGTGAAGCGCACGCCCTCGCTGGCGAGACGATCAATATTCGGTGTTCGGTACGCTTCGCCGCCATTAGCCCCGATCTGGCTCCATCCGAGATCGTCAGCCAGGATCAGAACGACGTTTGGCCGTTGTTCCGCAGCGCCCAATGCCGTCGCCAAGAGCATCAGTGCCGCGACTCTCATGGCGTTGAGTATAGAACCCGGCCACGCCACCTCAGGGTGCTGGCCAGCTCGACCATCGATTCTGATCGCCAGTGCCTGGCCGCTGATGCTTGCCAAGACGGCACCCTAGAGTGCACTGAATCGCAGGTCTGAACGGCGAAAGCGCGTGCTATTGACGAACGATTTCGACGTGCCAGACTCCTTGAAGCTCAGACCCCTCCACCAGTTTGGCCTCGAACGAGCCTTCGCCCGTGGCCAGCGTGACCGCCTCAAAGCGTACGCTCTCCGCGCCGGCCGAAACTGTCGCGGACTCTTCCGATCCTTCAAACGCAATCGTAGCGGTCGCCGCAGCTCGGGCTGGATTTGCGAAGGTGACCACCATGTCGTAAGGTCCTTCCGAGGCAACCTCGACTTCCCACTTGCCCAAGACCTTTTCGTTCCGCCCCCAGCCGTCCGGGGTCTCCATGCGCCAGTCTTGGCGCGTCAGTGTCACACGCTCTTGCTCGTCGCTGCCGATCATGAACCGTACCGCGTCAAAGCCCCGTCCGGACGATACGTCGTCAAACCAATCGTCATACCGTGTCTTGAGGCGCTCGACCACACCGGGCATGTCCGCGGCAAGGTCGGTTTCTTCCCCCGGATCGGCCTGCAGGTCATAGAGTTCGAACGCGGCGTCTTCCGGCGGTGCCTCGCGGAAACTCAGCGGCTGCACCAATTTGTACTGCTGCTCGACGGCAGCGAATGCGCGGTAGCGCTGGGGCGCGTTGCCGCGGTGAGCTTGGACGAAATACGTCCGCTCTGGCAGTTGCGACACTTCGTCGTCCCACAACGGCAGCAGACTGATCCCGTCGAAGTCCACGCCGGACGGCGCGGCCACCCCAGCTGCTGCGAGCAACGTCGGAGTCACATCGATATGCGCTCCTAGCGATTCGACCTTGTGCGGCACAAGGCGATCAGGCCAGCGGACTAGGAACGGCACGCGGATGCCGCCCTCGTAGACGGTCGCCTTCTGAGCCCGGAGCCCGGCGTGGTACAGGCGGGTCGTCGGGCCGTTGTCGGTCATGAAGATGAAAATCGTGTTGCCTGCCAGCCCCTGTGCCGCGAGATGGTCCAGCAGCCGTCCGACATTGTCGTCAATGTTCGTGATCATGCCGTAGATGCGGGCGTCTTTGTCCGAGAGGCCTTGCGCAGCGTACGGTTCTCGGTAGGAGTCCGGGACCAGATATGGGGAGTGCGGCGCGTTGGTGGGGATGTAGACGAAGAACGGCGCGCCGCTCCCGTCACCGATCCAGCGGATCGCCTCGTCGAAGTACACATCGGTGCAGTAGCCCTCGAACGACTCCTGCTCGCCGTTGCGGAACAGGATCGGATCGAAGTAGTCCGATCCGGGCGGATCGGAGGGCTGTCCGATGCCGCCGCCCTTGTGAACCACGGACGCTTGGAAACCTTGGTCGATGGTGCGCTGCGGGTAGTTGTCCCCGAGGTGCCACTTGCCGAAGATGCCGGTGCGGTAGCCGGAGTCCCCGAGCATTTCGGCGACTGTCACTTCGTCCGGCGCCATCATGGCGCGGCCCAAGTAGGTGTCGACGACGCCCGTCCTGTAGTTGTAGCGACCGGTCATCAGCGCGGCCCGAGTCGGGGCGCACACCGGCGATACGTAGAATCGCGTCATTTCGACGCTCTCGGCCGCCAGTGCGTCGAGGCGGGGGGTTTGCAGGACCGGGTCGCCGTGCGAGCCAAGCTGGGCCCAGCCCTGATCGTCAGTCATGATCAGGACGATGTTGGGCCCGTCGGCGACCTCGGCGGCAGGCTGGCAGGCCAAGGGCAGCAAGATCATCGGAATGAGGGCGAGAACTCGGGCCGACACGCTGCGTTCGTGCCGGGCGATCATCGCTGCCGGTGTAGAGCTCGGCGATCCCAGCCTGGCGGCGGTCGGCTGGCGATGGCGTCGATTCGCGACCGTCAAGGCAGTTCGGTTCCTCACTTCCAGGTCACTTCCATCGCGAAGAAGTGGTCGAAGACCTCGCGGTTCGGATGATTGGCGTCGTTCGTTTCGGGACTGCGGATGTAGAAGTCGAGCTGCTGCAGTGCCGGATTCACAGCGCCGGCATCGGATGTCTTGCTGTCCAGCGGGTAGTGTGCCACGAGGTCGCGGTCGCGCATGCCCTGCGTGACCATGAAGTGGATCTCGTAGCCGCTATAGAGGGGCTCGCCATTGAGCGTGGCCGATCCCATGCCCCAGCCAGCGACGTACAGCAGGCTCTTGGGCCAGTTTGCATCGCCGCAGCCTGAATCGCCATGCTCAAAGAGGAAGGCGGCGATCCCGCCATCTTGGCAAGGCGAGAACTCCTTGATCTCCTCGAGGTTGATGACGTACTCGCCTTCCGGCAGCTCAAGTTCGGCGCGGAACGTGCCCGTGTTGGCGATCTCGTTGACATCGATCTCGGCCGTTCCTCCCACAGGGCGGAGCGTCTTGCCGTCATTTCCCATGTGGTCCCATGGACTGGCGTCATTCAGCGTTCCGACTTGGTAGATGCGTGCGCCGGAGATCACGAAGCGCCCGTCGTAGAGGTCATGCTGTCCGGGCTCATAAAGGCCCATCGCGGTGCCGGGCTGGGTGCGCGGTCCGCGCTCTGGCTCCTGCGCCGTCGCCGAGTCCTCGGGGGCCTGGGCCGAGCAGCCAAGCAGCGAGGCAACAAGGACAGCAGCACTGACGGCCAGCGCGAGGCTCGTCGGGAGTCGCAAACGCCCTGGGACCCGACCGATCTGGCGCGCCGCGGATCCAGGGGGGTGTTCAGTCGAACATGATTGGGTGATGCGCTGCATACGTGGAAGCCTACCACGGCAAGCGCTGGACTAGGACCTCAAGCGTCAGATGAGGCTCGGTTCGCGAATCGCGTGCGCGGTTCAGCCGAGGCAACTGCAACAGCGGGCCCCAGCGAGGGCTGGTTAGATCGGTCTGCCTGTTGGAACCAGAGCGGGCAGCCGGGCGTGGGCTCGGTGTCCGGTGCGACTGCGTTGTTGCCAATACCGCGCTGGAATCAGAAGCTGTCGCGGAAACTGTAGTTGAGGCGCAGGTAGTAGTAGCCACCATCGAATCCGAACGGGGAGAACTGGCTGTACAGGTTTCCAGGGCCTGCCGAGCCCAGCCGGCTCCGATCGGTATAGGTGTTGAATGCGTTCTGAGCGCCCACAGCCAGTTTCACCCTAGGCGTCAGCACGTAGGACAATTCGAAGTCAACGATGCGCTTGCCAGCGTAGTTCTGGTTGTCGTCGTCATCGAACCAGCCTCCGTAGTGGCTGATGCGCCCCAGCACGCCGATACGACCCAATGCTTGGTTCACGGAGGCGGTCCAGCGGGTCTTCGGCAGGCTCTCGTGGAGTTGCTTGATACGAAGCGCTGAGACAACCTCTGGATTGAACTGGACCACCTTGGTGTCGGTATGGTTGAACAGGAACGAAACTTCCGTCTGCGGCGCGGGAATGAACGTGGCCGCGATATCGACACCGCGGGTCAACGTGTCGAAGTCATTCGTGAAAAAACGGAATTCGTTCAAATTCTGTGCACTAGTGACCCCGTCGGCCAGCAGGTCCCGGACCTCGGTACCTGTGAGCACGAAGTCGCTGGTGAGGGCAAGGCGGTCCTTGATCGCGACGCGGAAGTAGTCAGCTGTCAAGGATACCGGCCCGTTCTGAGCTACAGCCCCGACAGTGAAATTGACCGAGGTCTCCGGTGCGAGAGCCTTGCCCCCTCGCAATGCGGCAACTGCAGTAGTGGACGGAATGGTCCCGACGTTAACTAGGTCCATCAGGTCGGGGTCCCACTGTGATGACAGGTTGTATGCGTTCTGCTGGCCCGGAGTAGGTGCGCGGAAACCCGTGCTCCAACTGGAGCGCAGCGCAATCGCCTTGTTGAGTTCGAGTCGGCCCGCGATCTTGCCGTTGACCGTTCCTCCGAATCCGGCGAACCGCTCGGCTCGAATCGCCCCATCTAGCGTGTACTTGTTGAGCGGGTCCGAGATTTCGATGTCGCCGTACACGGCGCCGTTCGGCCGGTCCCAACTCCCTGCCGCCAGCGGGCTGAAGCCGGCAAACCCATTCGACCCAGCGCTGAAGCCCTGCTGTAGGTAAGGCCCAAGTTCCCAGGACGGCCGGTCACCCTGTGTGATCGAGAACTTCTCGTTGCGGAACTCTCCGCCAGTTGCAACATGTACCATCTCGTTCAAGGCATAGGCGAAGTCGAGGTTAAGGTTGACCTCCTCCTGGCGGTAGATGCCGGGCCTGAAAGATGTCGGCGACTCCGGCCCGAGGGACGCGTTAACGGTATCGAAAATGAAGAAATCCACCTCGCTCGATCCCAGCCCGACGCTTGCGTCCCAAGTCATCCCGCTTGCGAACTGGCCGCGCACTCCTCCTACAAGCGAGTTATCGGTGTAGTAACCGCCGAACTGAGGTGTGAAGCCGCCGGGGTACAACTCTTGGAACGTGAAGCAGTTCGGATCTGCGAACACCCGAGACAGTGCGTCCTGGTCAGGTTGGTGGTTGCTGATCGGCACCGCCGGACAATTCGCCGAGCCGTCCAAGACACCATCGCGCGCGTCGAGTGCATCACCGACTAGCAGCGACTGTCCGCGGTCAATGCTGTAAACGCCGGCTCTCGTGTTAGGATTCCGGAAGAAGAAGCCGCCGGTCGCTTTCCGGCTCGCATGGTTGGCGTGGCCGTAGACCTGAGTCGAGTCGTTGACCAGCTTGCCGAAATTGGCGAAGAACTTTGGGTTGTCACGAAGCTCCGGAGAACCCCAGATCTGCACTACCGGTGTGCGGACATGGAGGTTGCCGGCTGCAATGAGCGCTGTGGCGTCATCGCGCTGGACGCTGCGACTAGTCGGCTCTGAACGGCCGTACTCGACACTGAGGTTGACGAACCCTTCCTTCCCTAAAGGCAGGCCGACATTCCCCGCGACGATCAGTCGTCTGCCGTCTCCGTGATAGAACTGGCCGGTACGGACTTCGACCGAGCCCCCGGTTGGGCTGTCCTTCAGCGTGAAGTTCAATACTCCAGCTATAGCGTCCGATCCGTACTGGGCCGAGGCGCCGTCACGGAGGATCTCCACTTGCCGCAACGCGATCGACGGGATTGGGGACACGTCGGGGCCCTGCGATCCGTCCGAGACACCGTTCCCATGCCAAGCGATGAGCGCGGCGCGGTGGCGGCGCTTGCCGTTGACAAGCACCAGAACGTGGTCTGGGGCTAAGTTGCGGAGGTTCGCGGGCCTGACGATCATGGCCCCTCCACTAATCGGCTGCACGTTGACATTGAACGACGGCACGACGTTGCGCAGTTGGTTGAGCACGTCTGGATCGCCCTGCTCGGCAAACGCAGAGGCCGGTACCAGATCGACTGGAACGACTGAATCTGTCACCGCCCTGGCCGCCGCCCGGCTTCCGACCACGACCAGTTCTTGGGCGAGCGTCTCGATCTCCAAAGTCACCGTGACCTCGCCAGAAGAGCCAGCGACGGTCAGCTCTTGGCTATTGAAACCAGAGGCCGTAACCACTAGGGAATGCGGTCCGCTGTCAAGTCCGCATAGCGATGCAACTCCCGTACTGTCAGCCGGAACATTGACGCTGCCCGCTGAGACCATCGCGTGCGCAAGCGGAGACGCGGCCGGGTCTAGCACGCGCACGTCAAGACATTGCGCCGCAAGGTCTGGAACGCCTGCTAGAACAGCCAGCATGGCGGCCAGGACCGCCGGCTTGCATCCCGGCCTGCCTAGAGACCGAAGTAATTGCATTGAACCCAATGAAGCTGGAGTCTGAGCCACGACAGAGCAATTCCCTAGAAAGCGCAATCTTAGGCAGCCTAGAGATTCAGTAAGATTCCAACTATCGAATTTTCATTTTATTCGGATGGCGCATTCCGCACCGTCTGTGTCGCACGCGCACTGAACGATCTGCAAGGACCAGTGTCAGCGCGCATGCACAGCTGGTCCTTGCGTTACAGTGCGTTGTACTCCGGACAGTCGTGTCGATCCTCGTCGGAACTCACCGGGATCGCTAGCCCGATCGGATCAAGCGCCTCGAAATCCGGAGCCCGGAAAAGGTCGAACCAGCGCGAGCGCTTCCGCTAGCTGCACGCCTCGCCAACCCAGAAATCTCTGGCATGTCAGGGAAACCGAGGGTGAATGGCATGGCGGCCTCAGCCCGACGACTTGCCAGCTGGCTCGGTCAGCATGGGATCGACCGCTTGCATAGTGCTGTTCACGATTCGCTCGAGCCAGGCCTCCGCTTCCGCAGCGAGCACTTCGGCTGCCTTTAGGGCTGCCAAATGACTCTGGCCCGACCCTCTGGCCTCCGCGTAGGCTTGTGTGAACCGCGTCGGGGGCAGCTGCGGCTTAACCGGTTGCTGTAGCGTGTTCCGCAGGTCGGGCCAGCATCGGACAAGCTGTCGATGCTCCGTTTGGATCCAGGCCGGCGAGGTCGGTGCTCTGACCTCGAGCTTGGCAACGATCTTGGCTAGCCGGTCGATGCGCTCTTGCGCTTGGACGCCGACCCTCTTCATGGCGAATTCGTAGAGATGCCGTTCCCGGGATGGCGCGTGGGGCAGTCGCACTAGTTCGTACCAAGCCTCCAACGCTCGGAGCGTGGCCACGAGCTTGGCGGTCACCCTGAACTGCCGCCTGAGGCCAGCGTAGGCCGTTCGATCGAAGTTCGGGATGCTAACGGCTCGATCATCGGTCGACACCAATGTGTTCGCAGGTACGTCCTTGCGGATCGTGCAATTCGCTGCCGTAACTGCTCCCAACCCCACTTCCAGCGGGCCGACCAAACCGCATGTCCCGCCGATGAAGACCGGGTCGGACCGTAACAGGACACCGCGGATACTGCCGAGCAGACTGCCCCACTTGTCGCCGCGTGGGTCGAAGTTGTAGTGAATCGCACCAGAACCGATTTCGGTGTGATCCTTGCGTGACGTCCCTCCGGTAAGGAAGAGGTCGCAGAAGTTGATCAGCGATCCCGCCACGCAGCAGGCCGTAAACGTGGTGTTCTTCAACGCGACCGAGTGGGCGATGTCAACTTCCTCTTCCAGCAGGGTCCCGGGGCGTATCTCGGCGAAGCCGCGAACCTTGACACGATTGAGCAGGGTTGCTCCTTGGTACAGTCCGGCGCCCAATTCCACGTTGGGACCGATCTGGCAGTCGCTCACTTCGGCATGGCCCGAAGTGCCGATGACCGCCCCGGCGGCAATGCTGAGATCCTTGCCGGACAGCGTGGCCTGTCGAATGACGGCCGTTGGCTCGATCGCGTCAAGGTTCACGTCGGTGCTGACGTACACGCGTTCAGGCCCCCACACATCTACCCCTCTCCGCTGCAGGCTTGCTACCCGCGCGCGGTTGCCGCTATCGTCAAACGCCATCTGCAACTTAGTGTGGCATGGCGTCCCAATTCTCCCCGCAGAGCGCGTTGGCGCCCGAGATCGAGTCGCCGACGGGCTGGGTAGACATACCCGCGTTGGCTGTGTGAAGATCGTCTTGCAGACAGGCCCGCATCGAAGTCTCCGGGGCCCGTTGTGCCACCTTCCGAAAATCCATGGCAGCGGTCCATCCCTCGACCAAGATCGCACCCACGGCGCGAATCGCTCCCAGCGCGGAAATTGGCCCCGAGAGCGTGATCGGCGAGTACTGCGTTGTTGAGGACGACGTGCAGATAGGCGCCCGCTGTCGAATCGATGCGCATGCGGTTGTGAAGCGCTGGACGACCCTGGGCGACGACAACGCGTTGTCGGCCGGCGTGGTGCTGGGCTCGGATCCGCTGGACAAGGCCTTCACGGGAGAGCGTTCCTACTTGAGGATCGGCGACCGCAACGCCATCCGAGAGCACTTCACCATTTCTCGCGGCACGGAGCCCGAATCCGAAACTGTCATCGGCGACGGCAATTTCATCATGACCTCGGGGCACATAGCCCACAATTGCCGGATCGGCAACGAGACCGTGATTGCGAGCACGACGCTGATCTCCGGATATGTTGAAATCGAAGATCGGGCGTTTGTGTCGGGGGGGATCGGCGTCCAGCAGCACGTGCGGATCGGCGAGCTAGCGATGGTCGGGGGCATGACTAGGGTCAATCAGGACGTGACGCCGTACCTGACCCACGTTGGGCCGACGATGGCCGTGCACGGGTTGAACCTGGTAGGACTTCGGCGAGCGGGTCTCGCGGCCGAGGACATCGACCGGATCCGCGCAGCGTACCGGATTCTGTTCCGGTCTGCGTTACCGCTCGACGAGGCGCTGGGCAAGGTGGAGACTGAGGTCGCTGGGCAGCATGCCCGCCACATGGTTGAGTTCATCCGCGCGTCCAAGCGCGGAGTCTGTCTCCGCAAGGGGCGGACAAAGGAAGAGGACTACTGATGTACAACGGAATCGAACACACGGCCATCGCCACCAAGGATCCCGAAGCCTTGGCGGGCTGGTATGAGCAGAACTTGGAGATGCCGATCGTCCACCGCTATGGCGGCAACGTCTTCGTAAGGGCGAACGACGGCACCATGCTGGAGATGATCCCGTCCGAGGGGGAGGGGGTCGAGACGGAGATGCGGACTCCCGGAATTCGCCACTTGGCCATCAAGGCCGATGATTTCGACGAGGGCGTCAAGGACTTGGAAGGCAAGGGCATCAAGATTGTCCAATTCGTCGAGGCCGGTCCCAACCGCCTGGCGTTCTTCTTGGACCCGGAAGGCAACATCCTTCACCTGATCGATCGCGGCGACACGCCGATCTAGCGTCCGCGCTCCAAGCGAACCCGCGCCGCGACCGCTAGGGCGCAGGGTGTCCGCTTGCGCCGCCTTGGCAGGGCCTACCAGTTTGTAATCGACCCGTCTGGCCGCTCCAGCAAGCGGATCGGCTGCGAGTGCTCTGTAACTTCAAGTTCGAGCTCGGCGCGGCTCGCATCGAACTCCACGCCGAGGCCCGGCCTGCTGTTGGGCCACATCTTGCCGTTGCGGAAGTCGTAATGGACTGGCAGGTGCGGGTGCACCTTGGCGTCTTTGCCCGTCATTTCCATGATCACCGGACCCGGCAGCGCAGCGCAGCAGTGTACGAGCGCAGCTTCGGAAACCGGTCCGGTGAAGTGCGGGATCAGTCCGACATAGTGGGTCTCGCACAGCGCTGCGAGCTTCATGAACTCGGTGATGCCGCCACAGTTGGGGATGGACACGCGCGAATAGTCAATCAGCCGATCCTCGATCAACACGTTGGCATCCCAGCGGTCCCCAAAGTGCTCCCCGACTGCGATCGGAACCTTCACCATCGGGCGCAGCGTGCGGTAGACCTCTGGGTTTTCCGAGCGCACCAGGTCTTCGCAGAAGATCGGGCGCAACGGCTCGAGCAGGGACGACAGCCGCACCGCGTCCGGCAGGTCGAATCGGGTGTGGTAGTCGATGGCCCAGTCCCCGTCCTCTCCCACGCCTTCGCGGATCTCGCGGCACATCGCAAACGTGTCGTCCACGGCTTGGCGATGGCGGTACGGTCCTTGGCCGCCCGAACCCGACCCGCCGGTCCGAAACGCGCGGAACCCCGCCTCGATGCAGGCCCGGGCAGTTTCGCGCAGCGAGCCGGCACTGGGAAAGCCGGTCGAGTAGCATTCAACGTGCTCGCGCGTGAGTCCGCCGAGCAGGTGCCAGACCGGCACGTCCAGAGCCCTCCCCTTGATGTCCCACAAGGCCAGATCGAGGGCTCCAAGCGCGTGGATTTTCTCCCGGCCCGGGGGATAGAAGTAGCCCCGATACATCAGCTGCCACAAGTGCTCGGTCCGGAACGGGTTCTGACCGATCAGGAGGCTGGCCAGTTGCTCCACGGTGTCCGGGGAGCCGCCCTCGCCGATGCCGGTGATGCCAGCGTCCGTCTCGACGGTGACGATGTGACCGCTCTGGTTGAAGATCGGGCGTGAGTCCGAGACGCGGTAGAAGCGGATCCGCGTGATCTTGGCAGCGGGCAATGAAGCCTGCACGAATGGCGGGAGGATAGGTGCCGCCAGGCCCAACAGGGAGTAACGGAACAAGTCGCGGCGTCGCATGGCGGATGGAATTATACGAGAAGCTGGCGTACGCTGGCCTGCGGGAACGAGCCGGAACTATCGTCCGGGTCTGCGCTAACCTGTTCGGCGTGCGAATTGCTTGGGTCGGGCTGCTTCTGTTCGCGGGATGCGCGGGAGAAGTTCCGCCGCTTCCCTATATCGTCGAGAGCGCCGCGAGCGTGGACGCCTCCGCCGTCGAACTGATCGTTCTCAGGGACGAGGCGGGCGGCATCGAGGCGGCGATCGCCCCTGCGAAGGGCGGGGAACTGAGCGGGCTGAGGGTCCGGCACGACGGACAATGGATCGAGACCCTGCAATTTGCCCGGGACTACGCCCCCCGAGAGGGATTTGCCGGCAAGGGGCCGTTCCTCTGGCCGGCGACCGGGCGGAACTTTCCTCCCGACTTGGAAGAGCGACGCCGGGGAGGTGAAGTGTTCGACGCTGGCGCGTACGAGCACGGCGGCGTGCGGCGCGAGATGCCGATCCATGGGTTCGCGCGAGACATGCCTTGGACGCTAGAGGAGTCCTCGGCCACGCAGGCGTCGGCGCGGGCTCTGCTGACCCTCAGCGACAGCCCGGAGGCTCGCGAGATGTACCCGTTCGGATTCAGGTGCTCGGTCGAGTATCTCGTGACAGGCGGCACGCTCGCTCTGCGCTACGTTGTGCGAGCGAGCGCGCAGAATACGGAGCCGATGTTTTTCTCGCTCGGCAACCACATCACTTTCCTCGCGCCGCTGCTAGAAGGCAGCGATCCAAACGAGATGGTGCTGGCGAGTCCGGCCACGCTAGAATTGCTGAAAACCGACTACGGCATCCCGACCGGGGAGACCCGTCCGGCAGGGTTCGCCGGCGGGATGCGCCTTGGAGACTACCCGCCTCTGGTGCCGACTTCCCTGAGCGGGTACCCCGAGATGGCAGATCCCTACATTGAGTACCGTGATCCGGGGGGCCTGACGATTCGGATCTCACATCATGCCGATCGGGTGCCGGAGCAGCCGGTGGTCCTGTTCAACCTTTGGGGCGATGTGCGGAACGGCTTTTTCAGCCCCGAGCCCTGGGTCGGACTGCAGAACTCACTAGTGCAGAGGCAGGGACTGGTATTCGTGGGTCCGGGCGAGGAATTCGCGTGGACGGTGCAGATCGCGTACGAATCGAGTTCCTAGCAGGCTTCCGGTTTGGGACTCTGGCTCGCGCGGGCTTCCAAGGCCGCGGGACTAGTATGCCCAAGGCGTGTCGTCGGCCCTGCGGATGGTTGGCCGAAGCCGGCGCTTGTATGGGCGCTTGCGGGCCTCGTTCTCGTTCACGTCGATCCCGAGGCCGGGCTTGTCGTGGATGCTGATGTAGCCGTCATTGAAGACGGGGCTTGCGGAGAAGACCGCCCTCACGCCGTCCCCCCAGCCCACTGCGAATTCTTGGATTCCGAAATTCGGAACCGAGTAGCTGACATGGCAGTGCGCCATGTGCGAGACCGGTGAGATGTTGCCCGGGCCGTGAAACGCGGTCTCGATGCCGTACGGTTCGCAGAGCGCCGCGACTTTGCGCAGGGTCGAGATCCCGCCGACATGAGCGATGTCGTGGCGGGCGTAGTCAATCAGGTGGTCGGTGATCAGTTGCAGGCCTTCCCAAGCGCCTGTGTAGACCTCTCCCATTGCGAGCGGCGTGCTGCACTGCTGGCGGATGATGGCGAAGGTGTCGAGGTGCTCGGGGCGCAGCACGTCCTCCAGGTAGAACAGGTCGTACTCCTCCAGAGACTTGGCGAGCCGGATCGCTTGGCTGGGCGTGACGCGCTCGTGGACATCGTGCAGCAGTCCGACTTGATCTCCGACGGTCTTGCGCAGATGGGCGAACAGCTTGGGCAGGATTCGGACGTACGGCTCGGGCTCCCAATGTTGCGACGGCGGCACGCCGCGTTCGTAGGCCGCCTGCGTTTCAGCTCGGACGCGCTCGGACGATGGCACGGCGTAGCCAGACTCCGCTCCGGGAGCGGCGACCTGTACCTTGACCACCTTGTAGCCCCGCTCCATCAGCGCCCTAGTGCCGTCCTCCACTTCCTCGATAGAAGCCCCGCCAGTACTGCGATAGGTCAGCAGGCGCTCGCGCATCTTGCCGCCCAGCAACTCGTATACGGGCAGGCCGGCCACCTTGCCTTTGATGTCCCACAACGCCATGTCGATGCCGCTCATGGCCGACATGTGGACCGAGCCGGATCGATAGTAGGGCAGGTGGTACAGGGTCTGCCAGAGGTTGCCGATGCGCATCGGATCCCGGCCGATCAGGGCCGGGGCGAGATGCTCCTCGAGCATCGTCGCCACAGCCATTTCGCTGCCCGAGCATGTGGCGTCCCCCCATCCGTACAGGCCGGGTTCGCTGGTCGTGATCCTGACCAGCACGTAGTTGCCAAGGGGCCTCTCGTCAGGGTTGGTGACCACGACGTCGACGGCTTCGATCCGAAGGTTCTTCGGCGTCCGATTCGTAGCAAACTGCGCCGCCAGGGGAGTCGCAGCGAGAGCTGGCAACAGTAGGAAGCTGCGGCGGTCGAAGACGGGTACTGACATTCGAAAGCTCGCCGCCCCATGCTAGCGCAGCAGCCTATGCCTCGAGCGCTTGAGTTCGGCGCGAGGAGGTGTCTGCGGACTCAAGTCGGCGCGTTAGCCGTTGGTAAAATCAGTGTGAGAAACCGAGCCGATGACGCGCGGCGAACTGGCAGCCGGCCCGCGGACGCTGGCCATTGATATCGGCGGCTCGGGCCTCAAGATGATGGTTCTCGGCCCGGACGGGGAGCCGCTCAACGAGCGGCTCCGCGAGCCCACACCCGACCTTCCTACCCCCAGCGAGATCCTGCCTATGTTGGAGCGCATGGTCGCGGCCCAGCCGCCGTTCGACCGAGTGGCAGCCGGCTTCCCGGGTGTCGTGTCGAACGGTGTCACGATGACCGCCGTGAACCTGCACGACGACTGGGTCGGCTTTGACTTTGCCGCAGTCTTGGAGCGGATGACCGGCGCTCCGACCCGCGTCGCGAATGACGCGGACGTGCAGGGCTTGGCCGTGATCGACGGCGTCGGCGTCGAGTTGGTGCTAACGCTGGGCACTGGCCTGGGGTCAGGGCTGTACGTGGACCGCAAGCTGGTGCCCAATCTCGAGATTGCGCATCACTTGTACCGCAAGGGACACACCTACGAGGAGGTGCTCGGCTACGCGGCGCTGGAACGGCTCGGACGGGAGAAATGGACTCGTCATCTCGAACGTGCCGTGCGGCAGCTTCAGTCAGCGTTCAACTACCGGCGGCTGTTCCTCGGCGGCGGCAACTCGCGCAAGGCCGAGCAGGCCGACCTGCCGGACAACGTATGCGTTGTGTCCAATCGGGCGGGGTTGCTCGGCTGCATTCACCTCTGGGACTCTGTCGGCAGCACGAGCTGCTGAGTCTGGCGCCCGGCCGCCGGGCCTTGCGAGGCCCAATAGACCCGCACGTCTGGGTAATGAGACATCAGGACGTTCGAACGACCCTGGCCTAGCGCCAGCAGGCCAGTGGCGAGGCCGTCTGCTACGAGCCCGCTCGAAGCCACCACGCTGACGGCCGTGGACACGTCCGTGCAGCTAGCATCGTCTCGGGCGACGACGTGGGAACACATCTGATCGCCCAGCAGGAAGTAGCGCTCACGACTGCCGGAAGTTGACACCGCTTGGTGACGCAGCAGCAGCTGGATCTCGGAGTCTCCGCGGTCTCCGATTTGGTCGATAGCGACCTTCCAGCCCCGCTTTCCCGGCGGTGGAGCCCCAGCCGCGATGTCACCGCCCACCGATACCAGTGCTTGGGATATACCGCGCGATTTCAACGCCTCGAGCATTTCGTCTGCAACGAAGCCCTTGGCAATGCCCCCCAAGTCGATCTGCAGGCCGCGGCGACAAAAAAACACCGTCCGCGACTCGGGATCCAGCTCGACATGCTGCCATCCCGTCAGTTTCCAAGCGCTCTCCAAAGCTGACGGCTCGGAGAGAGCTTCCCCCCAACCTCCGGCACGCACTAGCCTTGTCACCCGTCCCAGCGTTGGATCGAAGGCGCCGTCGGATTGCCGCGCCAATTCGATGGCACGCCCGAGGACGCGCGCGAAGTCCGCAGAGACCGAAGTCGGTGACCGCCAGGCATTGCGCTCGACGTGGCGCAATTCTGAATCGTCGCGGTAGCTGGAGAGCTTTCCCGAAAGATCTCCCACGCGGTCGAAAGCCGCTCGAAAAACCCGCGCCGGATTGACCTCTGGTGGCACGAATGCCTCGATCCGGACTACCACGCCCATGTGAGGCTCCTCCGCCACCAGCCTCAGCGGCTCGGAGTTTCCTCCCGAGGCGCATGCCAGCAACGCAATTGCGATGCCCGGCGGTAGCCGCCGGCTACTTCGCGCCGTTGGCGGAGTTCCAGTACGCATGCATCATCTCGGCGGTCGGCTCGAGTCGGGGGCGGACCAAGCGAAACCCCAGCCACTGGGCATCGGTGTGGTACCAAATGCTCTTCGGGAGTTGCGGGTCCTGCATCTTCCAGTCTTCGGACGAAGCCCTGCGCGCACCGCAGCGCAGGGCCGGAGCGTCGTCCATCCACGATCCGCCGCGCACGACCCGAGGGTATAGGCGCTGCGCCTGTGCCCACGGGTTGTCCAGTGGCTGCTCGCCCGCAGCGTACTGCGGCTCGTAGCGATCGAGCGTCCACTCCCAGACGTTTCCGTGCATGTCGTGCAAGCCCCACGCGTTGGGCGCTTTGCTGCCGATCGGCCGATACTGCGCCTCGCTGTTCTCCCAATACCAGCCGTGCTCGCCGAGCCCATCCGCGTCGTTTCCAAAGGAGTATGCCGTGGTGCTGCCGGCCCGGCAAGCGTATTCCCATTCCGCCTCCGTCGGCAGGCGATAAAAGCGGCCGGTCTTGGCACTGAGCCACTGGGCGTACTTGCTGGCTGCGTGCTGGGTCATGCTGATCGCGGGATAGCCGGTGATCCCCATGCCAAAGCTCATCTCGACATAGGGCGGTGTCGGGCTCGACACCGCTGCCGCCACCCTGTCCGGATCGACGCGGGCGTCGGCTTCACGCAACATGAAGCGCCGGAAGGCGTCCCAGCTCACTTCGTGGGCTGCCATCCAGAATCCGTCGATCGCGACCCGCACTTGGGGGCCTTCGTCGTCACTGCGGCCAGCCTCGTCCGGAGCCGTTCCGAGCACGAACTCGCCGGCAGGGATCGGCATCATTTCAAGCGATACATCAGTGCCGGGAACAGCTTCGCGGTAGGGTTCGAAGCTCTCGTCCGACGCGGTCCCGGCGCGGGCGGCGATCAGAGCATGGATGCTCCGCGCCAATACCATCTCCGAGTCGTCGGCGGGCGCAGGAGACTCTTGGCCGGCTACCTTCACAGGAACGGTCCACGCCGCGCCTTGGGCAATCCAAGAGCGCACCGCTGCCAGATCCGCGCCGGACACTCTCGGCCCGGCGGGAGGCATCACTCCAGCTGCGTCGGCCGGAAGCAGCATGCGAGCCAACAGAGGGCTCCTGTCCGGATCGCCTGCGACGATGGACGGCCCGCTTGCGCCACCTTGGAGCGCGTCTGGGAGAGTCTCCAAGCTCAAGCCCCCCAATTTGTTCGACTCTTGGTGGCAGCTCAGGCACTTGGCGCGAATCAGCGGGCGGACTTCGCTCTCGAAGTCCGCAGCCGGAAGCAGAGTCGCGGCAGCTAGCAAAGATAGGAGCAGCTTGCGCACGATCAGACGAACTTCGTCACCCCGGGGCGTGCCAGCGGAGGTACGTCCAGCGCCATGTCCCACTGCAGGTTCTCGGGGAATCGCCTCTCTTGGGACGCCATGCCCTGTTCCCATGTAAGTTCTTGGCCGGTGTAGGCCGCCGTGCGGCCGAGGACTGCCAATTGTGTGCTGGTGGCCATCCGCACGCCATCGTTGATCGGCTCGCCGCGCCGGATGGAGCGGAACAGCTCATCGTGCTCCTCTTGGTACATGTTGCGCTGCTGGCCGCGAAAGACCCACGGATTCTCGCCCTCGATACGGGGCATCAGGCCGCGCCCGATTGTCAGCCGGCCCTTGCTGCCGAGGATGTAGTCGGCGTTCTCGCGGTGACAGCCGGTGATCTGGCGGCAGCCCATGAAAGCGCGCACGCCGTTGGGGTAGAGGTAATTGACTTCGAAGTGGTCAAAGATGTTCCCGTCGTGCGCGGGAATCTGCCTGCCGCCAACCGCCACGCAGCTCTCGGGCGGTTCGTCGGCGAAGGCCCAGGCGATCTTGTCAACGCTGTGGACGGCCTGCTCGACCAGACCATCGCCGCAGAGCCATACGAAGTTGTACCAGTTTCGGATCTGCCACTCGACGTCACTCATGCCTAGGGGCCGTTCGTAGGCCGGAGGCATGGGCTTGACCGGGTTGGTGTAGTACGTCGCGTAGTAGGCCAAGATGTCGCCGATCTCGCCCGAATGCACCCTGTCCATGGCCTCGACGATCATGTTGTTGTAGCGCCAGCAGAACCCGGCCACTAGTGACAGGCGCTTGCTGCGGGCCAGCTTGGCCGTGTCCAGCACGGAGCGCACGCCGGGCGCGTCCACTGCCATGGGTTTCTCGCAGAAGACGTGCTTGCCCGCGTCAATGCAGGCCTTGAGATGCTGGGGGCGAAATCCCGGCGGTGTGGCCAGCAACACTACATCAACACCGCTGTCGATCACCCCTTGGAAGGCGTCGAGCCCCAAGAATCGGTGGCGCTTTTCCACGCGTACATTGCTCTTGCCCTCGTGCCGTCCCTCCACTGCCTCCAGGCAGCGATCGATCCGCTCCTGCTCGACATCCGCCACCGCTGTCAGCACGGCAACGTCGTCGGCTTGCAGGGCTTGGGCCGCCGCTCCGGTTCCCCGTCCGCCACAACCCACCAAGCCGACCTTGATCTCTTGGCTGCCCTCTGCGGCGGTCAGCAGCGAGGCCGTGCCGGCGGCCGTTGCGGCATCGCGCATGAATGTGCGTCGTGATCGAGTTTGACGCTGTACGGCAGTGGAATCTGGCATGCTTCTCGCATTGTCGCCCACCGCTGGCCGAATTGCATGCGGCGGCAGAGTTCGAAGCCCGTCGGGGCGCAGTGGGACCAGCGGCCCGGACGTACCATGAGAAAAGGTGCGAGGGCTGATCGCGGGTATGGTCGCTGGCGCGGGCCTGGCAGGGCCCGGCCGCGCCGCCGCCGCAGTGCTTGCCGCGCTGGCGTTTGCGCTGGCCCAGCCGCCGCCCTTGGCGGCGCAACCTGCCGACCCTTCGGCCGAAGCCGAACCGGGCCTGGCGATGGTCAATTTGGACCTGCTGGATAGACGGGATGGCTATGCGATCCCCGCCGACAGCCGATTCCTGCCGGGAGAGACGATCCACCTCTATTTCCAGATCGGCGGCTATCAGGTTGGCCGGGAATTTCGCATCTCACTCAGCTACGAGCTGAGAGCCTTGGACCCCGAGGGGCGGTCGTTCTTCGCGGCCGAGGGGGGCAAGGTCGACACCGAACTTGCCCCGCAAGACGAGAATTGGATGCCGGTCGTGCGGTATTCGCCGCGCATCCCTGATCATGCCGGCGGCGGCACGTATTTGATCGAGATTGTCGTGCGCGACGAACTGGCCCAGACGAGCGTTTCCGCCCGACTGCCGATTGCCGTCGATGGCAGCCGCGTGCAGAGTGCGGATCAGTTGCTCGTCCGAAACTTCGGTTTCTCCCGAACCGAGGGCGGCGACCTGTTGGAGGATCCCGTCTTCGACGCTGGAGACGAGATTTGGGCCGACTTCTTCATCACCGGCTACAAGACCAGGGAGGACAACACCTACCAAGTCGAATCCGATGCTTGGGTGCAGGACGCCGAGGGAGAGAAGTTGTTCGACTTCAAGCCCGCCGGCGAGGCGGGCAGGCCGTTCTACCCCAGGTTGTGGCTGCCGGCGAGGCTTCGGCTGCAGCTCGACGAGTCGATTCCGCCCGGCCGCTATGCGGTGGTCCTACGGCTGCGCGACATGGTGGGCGGCGTCGATGCCACCGAGCACTACGACTTCAGGATTCGCTGACTGGTTCGGCGGCGGTATAATCGCCTCGTGTCTCTCACAGAATCCACGATGCTGCCGCTCGGTACGGCGGCGCCCGACTTTTCACTCCCTGACGTCGTTTCCGGCGGGACCGTTTCGCTCGCGGATGTCTCCAAGGGCCGAGACGGCCTCTTGGTGATGTTCATCTGCGCGCACTGCCCGTTCGTGCTGCATGTCGAGGACGAACTGGCTCGGCTGGGCAAGGACTACGCCGGCTCGGCCGGACTCGGAATCGTCGCGATCTCTTCCAACAGCGTCGAAACGCATCCGGAGGACGCGCCGGACAAGCTGAGGGCCATGGCTGCCAGGCTTGGCTTCAACTTTCCCTACTTGTACGACGAATCCCAACAGGCAGCGAAGGACTATACCGCCGCGTGCACGCCCGACTTTTTCCTCTTCGACAGCTTGGGCCAGCTTGCCTACCGTGGCCGGCTGGATGGCAGCCGCCCCGGCAACGGCGTGCCGCTGGACGGTGGCGACCTGCGCGCGGCGATCGATGCCATGTTGGCTGGCGGACCGGTGCCGGAGGAGCAGGCGCCGAGCGCAGGCTGCAACATCAAGTGGGCACCCGGCAACGCTCCCTCGTATTTCGGGTAGCCTGCTCGATGGTGCCGTCGCACCTTGGATCCATCTCGGTGGTTCCTGCCGGTGCCGCGGCACGCCCGAGATACCGCGGGGCGATCGCCCTCGCGATCTCGCTCGTTTCAGCCAGCGTCGCCGCAGGGCAGGGTACCGCCAGCTTGGAGGCCGGGCAGGCAGCGTTTGAGACCTACTGCGGTAGCTGCCACGGCGGCGACGGCCGTGGCGGAGAGTACGCGCCGGACATCGTCACGGCTGGCGTTGCGGCCGGTCGCAGCGACAAGCAGGTCAGGGAAATCATCCAGGCGGGCTTGCCGGATCGGGGCATGCCCGCGATCAGCGTTCCGGAGCCGGAACTCGGGCAGCTCTTGAGCTTCTATGGCTCGCTGACGAAGCCGGCCTCGCGCAGCATCGTCGCGGGCAGTGTCGAATCCGGTGCGGAGGTCTTCGGGCAGCGCGGCTGCGCCGACTGCCACGTGCCTACCTCTGCTTCACGCATCCGAGGGCCGGATCTAGCTCGGATCGGGGCGGAGCAGACTCTGGAGCAGATCCGCCGATCCATCACCGCTCCGTCGTCGCACATCGCTGCCGGCTATGCCGCTGTCCGGGTGCGTCTAGGCAGCGGGGAATCGATCGAGGGCTTCGCCAGAAATCGAAGCGCCCTCGACCTGCAGCTGCAAACGTTCGATGGAGAGTTCCGCTTCCTTGCGCTTGACGATGTGGCCGCAATTGACGAGCGTCCGGATTCTCTGATGCCGGAAATCGACCTGGACTCGAACGAGCAGGCTGACTTGCTGGCTTTCCTGAGCCGGCAGGACGGCAGCGGAGCGCTCGCCGACCCGCTAGCGGGTCGCGGTTCGGACTCGGGCCTTCCGTTCGAGCGCGTCCTCCGCCCAAGGCCCGGAGAATGGCCCACCTACAATGGCCGGCTCGACGGCAACCGCCATAGCCAACTGGACCAGATTCACCAGCGCAATGTGAATCGGCTAGAGCTGGCTTGGATGTATCCGCTGGACTCGCCGAACCTGCTGGAAACCACCCCTGTAGTTGTGGATGGCGTGATGTACGTCACGTTCTCGAACGAGATCCATGCTCTGGATGCGCTGCACGGACGCCGCATCTGGAGCTATAGCCAGCCCCGCACGCCCGACATTCTCGGGGCCGCGGCCCGTGCCGCCAATCGGGGCGTGGCGGTGCTCGGAGAGCGGGTCTTCATGGTGACGGATCATGCCCATTTGCTGGCTTTCGACAGAGTGAGCGGACGCAAGCTTTGGGATGTCGAAATGGCCGATTACCGAGAGAACTACAACGCGACGATGGCACCTCTGGTCGTCAGGGAAATGGTGGTTTCCGGCATCTCGGGAGGCGATCAGGGCGTGCGCGGCTTCTTGGCCGCTTACGATCCCTCGACGGGGCGGCGGCTCTGGCGCTTCTGGACGATTCCGCTGCCGGGCGAGCCGCTCGCCGAGACATGGCAGGGTTCGGTGCTGCCGCATGGTTGTGGCACGACCTGGCTGACCGGGACTTTCGACGCGGACCTGGACTTGCTTTACTGGCCGACC
Organism: Terriglobia bacterium; assembly: GCA_009838515.1. Classification (GTDB taxonomy): domain Bacteria; phylum Acidobacteriota; class Terriglobia; order Bryobacterales; family UBA6623; genus VXMF01. Next base: position 86,173 of record VXRL01000092.1, read on the forward strand.
GGCAATCCCTGTCCCGACATGAATGGCGACGAGCGGCTCGGAGACAATCTCTATTCCAATTCGATCCTTGCGTTGCGCCCGGACACTGGAGCGCTGGCATGGCACTTTCAGTACACCCCGCACGACGAGCACGACTGGGACTCGGTACAGACTCCAGTCCTCGCGGACATCGAGTGGCGCGGCGAGCGCCGCAAGGTGCTGTTGCACGCGAATCGCAACGGATTCTTCTACGTCTTGGACCGCGAAGATGGCGAACTGCTGCTGGCCGAGCCGTTCGTGCGCAAGCTGACCTGGGCCGAGCGCGTCGGCGCCGATGGCCGCCCGGTGCTGGCCCCCGGCAAGCGGCCCACGCGCGGCGGGAACCTGGTCTGCCCCGGGTTGCAAGGTGCCACCAACTGGCCCTCCAAGTCGTTCGACCCCGCAACCGGGCTGTTCTACACGATGGCGTCAGAGTTCTGCCATGTCTTCACGAAGCGAGACGAGACGTGGCAGGCCGGCAAGACCTACTACGGCGGGTCGGCGCGCGAGCCGAGCGGCGAGCCGGGAGAACGCTACTTGCGCGCGATCGACGTCCAGACCGGCGAGATTGCTTGGGAGCGCAAGCTCGGCGACTCGATCCGGGACAATTGGTCGGGCGTGGTCTCCACGGCAGCAGGGATCATATTCTTCGCCGACAATTCCGGGACGTTCTCCGCTGCCCGGGCGGCGGACGGAGAGCTGCTTTGGAGCCGCCACCTGAATGCGCTGGTGCGCGCCTCTCCCATGACCTACATGCTCGGCGGCCGGCAATTCGTGACAATTGCCGCCGGCAAGAACATTCTGGCATTCGCGCTGCCCCCTGCCGCGCTTCCATGACGGAAGCGGACTGAGGGCAGCGCTTGGCCTTACTTGGAACTGGGAAGCAGCTCGCGAGGGAGCGGTGCGACCGCTATGCGGCCTGTTGTCGCGCGGGTCGGCTCAGGCGGCGCGCACGAAGTCGCCCGATTGGTGGGAGACGCCGGAGCAGTCGTACTCGTCCTGGCAGTAGACGCACAGCGTGGTCCACGGGATGGCTTCGAGACGTTGCGGGTTGATTTCCGCGCCGCAGTCCTGGCAGATACCGTACTCGTCTTCGTCAAGCAGCCTGAGCGCGGTCTGGACAGCCTTGCGGGTCTCGAAGTCGTTGTTGATCACGCTGATGGTAAGGTCCATTTCGAACCGCGTCTGCATCTGGTCCATGGGATCGTTGCAGCGGTCGCGGATCAATTCCTCCCGGTTATTGCGCCGGGTCAGCGCGTCGAGTTTCGCCAGCAGCTGCTGGCGCACAACTTCTTTTTCTAGAGTAACCATGTGTGTGTTTCTCCTTGCAGAAGATCTGGAGCGGGGTTGCTGACTCCGGCCCGCGTGCAATAACGGTCCGGCAATGTGCCCGAATCGATCTTCTTAACTAGTAGAGTATAGATGAAAACCACCGTCAAGTGGTTGCACCTTGTAAAAAATATTTTTTTCCGGGAACAATAAGCGAGGATTACAAGCTCCTAAACGTCGGAGAAGATCTCTTTGGCTGTTTGTAAGACATTGATTAACATGGGCTTAGTCAGCCGGCCGGTCTGCGTATTCTGGCGGCTGGGGTGGTAGCTGCATAGCAGATCCGGCCCGTTGCCCGGACAAAAAAAGTGGCGGCCGTGCGCGAACGGGTAGTCGCGAGCGCGTACGGAGGCGTCGCGAGCGCGCAAAACGGCCAGCCATGAGTCATGCGCGAGACGCCCTAGAGTGACCACTGCGCGGAGCTGCGGAAGCATGCTCACCTCGCGCTCCAGGAATGGGCGGCAAGCCGCGAACTCGTACGGAAGAGGCCTGTTCTGGGGAGGTGCGCAGCGCACTGCGGAGGCAATGTAACAGTCGCGGAGTACCAAGCCGTCGTCTCTGGACGTGGCCTCCGGCTGCGACGCGAATCCCGTCTGAAACAAGGCTTCGTAGAGGAAATCGCCCGAACTATCGCCGGTGAACACCCTGCCCGTGCGGTTGGCGCCGTGAGCCCCAGGCGCCAATCCGACTAGCAGCAGCCGTGCGTCAGGATCTCCGAACGAAGGCACTGGCCGGCCCCAGTACTCCCAATCGAGATAGGCGCGGCGCTTGACGCGGGCAACGGTCTGGCAGTGCTCCGCCAAGCGCGCGCAGCGGCGGCAGGCCACGATTTCGGACTGCAGGGCCGCCAGGCGGCGGCGGGAGGCACCGCTGTCCACGTTGTGTCGAAGTCTAGCAGGCCCTTGGAGGCCGGGCCTGGGCGGTCGCTCCGCGACTGATGTCGGGCAGAACCCTCCGGTTGGACGGCTTTGAATGCGCGACTGCGCGCCACTTGCCAACGGTTGACTGATCTGTTATAAATTCGCACACGCTTGACGCGGGCTGGCTTCGCACTCCCGCCGAGACGTTGCCTGCTGCGTCTGGCGAAGCGGTGGCTTATGCCAAGCAAGGCCCAGATTGGAAAGGGCGCTGAAACTTCGCCGGCCCGCGGTCCGATCGCCCCAACCCCGGGGGCCCGCTCGGGCAGCACAAAGCGCCCCGTCAGCAAGGAGCGCCTCGCCGAGGAACGGCAGCAGGAGCACTTCACGCTCGGAACGGAGCTGTTCCAGTCGCGCAAGTTTGGCGCGGCACGGCGGATGTTGGAGAAGGTGCGGGTGGGCCCCAATGTCGGACTGAGCCACAGGGCCGGCGTCTTCATTGAGATCTGTCGCAAGCACTCCGAGCGCAAGCGCCCATTGCTCGAGACCGTGGAGGACTACTACAACCACGGCGTTCAACTGGTCAACAACGGCCAGTTCGCGGATGCCGTGCGAGTGCTCAACCGCGGCTTGGCCAAGGATGCCGAAGCCGCGCACCTGCACTACGTCAAGGGCGTCGCCAAAGTCCTCGCCGGCGACCACACCTCCGCCAGCAAGTCGATTCGCAAGGCGATCGAGCTGGATTCCGAGATTCGAATCCTGGCGCGGCGCGACCCCGACTTGCGCTCGGTAATCCGGTCGGCGCCGTTCGCCGATCTGGTCGCAGACAAGCCCGCCTGAACGCCCGCGCGGTCAGCCGCTGGCAGGGGTGAAGATGATCACGTGCTGGGAGGGCAGGAACTCCAGCACTTCCTCGAGATCGAATCCGGCGGGTTCGACCTCGGATCTGACCTCGGCAACGCTCATCTTGTGGAGAGGGTGGATCGGCAACTCCGGCTGGCTCTTGCGGTACTCCACGATGACGAGCCGTCCCGCGGGCTTGAGCGAGCGCCGGATGTGGGCGAGCGTGAGAGCGGGGTGGGCAAGTTCGTGGTACACGTCCACCAGCAGAACGAGGTCAACAGCGGCTTGCGGGAGGCGGGGATTCTGGGGCGTTGCGAGGACCGGCTCGACGTTCTCGATGCCGCGCTCGCGCAAGTTGACCGCTAGCATGTCGAGCATTTCCTGCTGGATCTCGACCGCGATCACTTTGCCTGCAGGTCCCACCTTGCTTGCCAGCCGCCATGTGAAGTAGCCCACTCCTGCGCCGAGATCGACTACCGTGGCGCCAGGCTGGATGTCGAGTGAGTTGACGAGTCTGTCAGGCTGCTCCTCGCGCTGGCGTTCCGGACGGGTCAGCCAGTCGGCGTAGACCCAGCTCATCGCCGGGGCGATCTGCCTTGGCGTTGGTGCGTCAGGGTTGCGTTCTTGTTGAGCGTACAGGCGCTGCCATTGGGCGGTGAATAACAGGCAGACGAGGACAGCCGCGAGAGCACCCGCGGGGCGGGCGGCGCAGATCCGGCTTGCGCTAGGTAGCGAGCAGGCCATGGCGTTCCATCAGGGAGCGCAGGTCTTCCCGGTCGGCCGCGTCCACGGCCACCAGCGGCGGCCGCACGCTGCCTGCGGGGATGCCCGCCAGTGACATAGCGGTCTTGATCATCGAGACCTTGTAGCCGGGCCGGCGATTGCGCAACTCGTACATCGGCAGCACCAGATCGTCCAAGATGCCGTTTATGTCGGCGAAGTTGCCCTCGCGAGCCAATTCGCGGATGCGCACCGTGGTTTGGGGCATGAAGCACGCGAGGCCCGAGGTGAAGGTCTCGACACCCAGCTTCCAGTAGCTAGGCACGAACGGCTCGGCCATGCCGTTGATCCAGTGAAAGCGGTCGCCGAAATGGCGGCGGATCTGGAGGTAGTGCGACAAGTCGCCGTTCTCGTCCTTGACCATGCAGATGTTTTCGACGCGGGCCAGCCTCTCGAGCAGGGAGAGAGGCAACGTGCCGCTCCACTTCGTCTGGTACAGGATGACGCTGATGCCTGCAGCGTCCGCCACCGACCGATAGTAATCGGCAAGGCCGCCTTCATTGGGGTCGGCCATGTACGGGGCGATGCACATCACGGCCCTTGCCCCGGCGCGCCGGGCGTAGACGGCCTGCGTGCAGGCTGTGCGCCAGCTCTGGCCGACGCCGAAGATCAGGTACGCGCGCTGCGCGGCCAGTCCGCCTGCAATCTCGCATATCCTTTCGTACTCTGGCAGGCCGAGGGCGTGCAGCTCCCCGTTACTGCCGCAGAACGAGAGCGCGTCCAGCCCGGCCGCGAGCATGCGTTCGGCATGAGCTCGCAAGGCCGCTTCGTCGAGCCGCAGGTCTGCGTCCCACGGCGTGACGGGGAACCCGATCGTGCCTTGCGGAAATAGGCTTGGCTGCGACATCTGCTTGGCGCTGTGAACGGCCGACGCGTTCCACGATAGCAGCACCGGCACTGGCGGCCGCAGAACCCGCAGCCGAGTCCTGCGAGGGTTTCTAGCAGGGGTGCCGCCTATGGTAGATTGGAAGCTTAGAGGCGCCGGCCGCGCCGCAGCTGCCAGCCCTCCCATCCAACCGTCCTCAGCAGCGCCCGGGCGTGCCGACGCTTGCGGTTCTCACGTGCGGCTCCCATGGACCGAGCAGTTGCCAATCGCTACGTTTCAGCGTTAGCTGAAGTCGTCACACAGCAGCACTCCGAGCTCTCCGCGGAGACCGTGCTGGAACAATTGGAAGCATTTGGCGAGCTATTGGAAGGATCTGCCGACCTCGCTGCCGTGCTGCGCGCGCCCTCGATCCAGCCCGGTGACAAGCGCCGCCTGATCGAGCAGGTCGGCGGCCGCCTCGGCCTAGCTCCGCTCATTGTGAACTTTCTCTCCGTCGTCACGGACCACCGCCGCATCGGGCATTTCCCCCTGATTGCCGACGGATTCCGCACTTGGCTCGACAGCTATCGCGGCAGAGTTGAGGTCCAGGTGCGCTCTGCCGGCCCGATCAGCCCTGACCAGAGGACCGAGCTCGAGGGTCGCTTCCGCGAGCTGACCGGCAAAGACATCCGGGCAACCTATGCGGAGGATCCCAGCCTGCTCGGCGGCGGCGCGGTGCAGGTGGGCTCGACCCTGTACGACGGATCGCTGCGGACGGCGTTAGGGTCGCTGGCAGCCAGGCTGGCGGCTGGCGACCGCTAGCCGCTCTGAGTGGAGGAACGATTCGAATGGCGAAGATGAACGCATCGGAAATCACGAAGCTGATCCGCGACCGGATCGAGAACTACGAATCCGCCGTGGAAGTGGCCGAGGTGGGATCAGTGATCTCGCTCGGCGACGGCATCGCTCGCCTGCACGGCCTGGAGAGCGTCATGGCGGGCGAGCTGCTTGACTTTCGCAACGGGATCTCCGGCATCGCAATGAACCTCGACGAGGACCAGGTCGGGGCGGTGCTGCTTGGTGACTACACCAGCCTCAAAGAAGGTGACGAGGTGCGCCGCACGGGGCGGATCATCTCGATTCCGGTGTCCGACGCCATGCTGGGCCGCGTGGTCAACGCTCTCGGCGAGCCGCTGGACGGAAAGGGCCCGATCGAGGCGACCGAGTACAACCCGATCGAGCGGCTGGCGCCGGGCGTGATCGACCGTGAGCCGGTCAAGCAGCCGATGCAGACCGGTCTGAAGTCCATCGACGCCATGATCCCGATCGGCCGAGGGCAGCGCGAGCTGATCATCGGGGACCGCCAGACAGGCAAGACCGCCATCGCCATCGACACCATCCTGAACCAGAAGGGCGGCGATGTGATCTGCATCTATGTCGCCATCGGCCAGAAGCGCTCGACCGTTGCGCAGGTGCTGAAGACCATGGAACAGCAAGGGGCGATGGAGTACAGCATCGTCGTTGTGGCTTCGGCGTCGGATCCGGCGCCGATGCAGTACTTGGCGCCTTTCACTGGCGCGGCAATCGGGGAGTACTTCCGGGACTCTTCGCGTCATGCGCTGTGCGTCTACGACGATCTTTCCAAGCACGCCGCTGCCTACCGCGAGATCTCCCTGCTGCTGCGGCGGCCGCCTGGGCGCGAGGCCTATCCGGGCGACGTGTTCTACCTGCACTCGCGCCTACTGGAGCGCGCGGCCAAGTTGAGCGAGCGGCTCGGGGGCGGATCGCTGACGGCGCTGCCGTTCATCGAGACTCAGGCCGGCGACGTGTCCGCCTACATTCCGACGAACGTGATCTCGATCACCGATGGCCAGATCTACCTCCAGGCCGACCTCTTCAACGCAAACGTGCGCCCAGCCGTGGATGTGGGCATCTCGGTCAGCCGCGTCGGCGGCAATGCCCAGATCAAGGCAATGAAGTCAGTGGCCGGCACGCTGCGGCTCGATTTGGCTCAATACCGGGCGCTGTCGGCGTTCGCGCAGTTCGGCTCGGACCTCGACAAGGCCTCGCAACAGCAGTTGCACCGCGGCGACCGTCTGGTCGAGGTGCTGAAGCAGAAACAGTACGACCCGCTACCGGTCGAGAAGCAGGTCGCGATCATCTTCGCCGGAACCAAGGGCTATCTCGATGACTTGGAACTGTCCCAGATCGCTGACTTCGAGGCTGGGCTATACGACTATCTCGAGCGCCAGGGAGAGGACGGCGCGCTGGCGCTGATCCGGGCTCGCCGCGTGCTCGACGACGAGGTCACCAAGGCTCTCCAAGACGCCATCGGCGCCTACAAGGGGCAGTTCGCGGCGCTCCATCCGGTGGCGAAGGCAAGCTAGCGATGCCCTCCCTCATCGACCTGCGCCGGCGGATCCGCTCGGTCAAGAACACCGAGCAGATCACCAAGGCCATGAAGATGGTCTCGGCCGCGAAGCTGCGGCGGGCGCAGCAGGCGGTGGTCGGCGCGCGCCCGTACGCGGGGCTGCTCGAGGACATGCTCGGCAGCGTGCTGGCAACCGAGGGGGACGAAGAGACGGGATTCTCGCACCCTCTCTTGGAGCGGAGGGAGTGCCGCGCGGCACAGGTACTGGTGCTGGCTGGAGAGAAGGGACTGTGCGGTTCCTTCAACAGCAATGTGTTCAAGGCCGTCCAAGGGTTCGTGGACGAGCGCCCCGAACAGCAGGTGGAGCTAGAACTGCTGGGCCGCAAGGCGGTGGACTTCTACCGGCTTCGGGACCTGGCCGTGAGTGGCAGGTGGGAGCAGGTTCTCGGCAGAGTCGAGGTGGCGACGGCCGAAGCGGTGGCCGAGAAGGCCGTGCAGAAATTCTCGGATGGCGAGGCGGACGAGGTCTGGATCGCCTACAACCGGTTCAAGGGCGTGCTGAGCCAGCAGCCTGTCGTCGAGCAGGTGCTTCCGATCATTCCGCCCGAAGGTACGGTCGACGGCGGCGGCTCCTACGAGTACGAGCAGCCCGCGGAGCAATTACTGGGGGCGCTGCTGCCCAAGCGAGTCGTGACGCAAGTGTTCTTGGCGATGCTTGAGTCTGCCTCCGCCGAGCACGCCGCGCGCATGACCGCCATGGACGCAGCCACGCGCAACGCGGGAGAAGTGCTGGAAAAGCTTACGCTGTACCTCAACCGCGTGCGGCAGGCCAGCATTACGACAGAGATCATCGAAATCGTTTCGGGCACCGCCGCGCAAGAGTAGCGGCTGCCGACGCCAAAGAGGACGCCAGAAGATGCAAATCGCAGGGAAAGTCATTCAGGTCGCCGGTCCGGCGGTCGACGTGCAGTTCGAGGGCGGAAACTTGCCCAAGATCTTCAACGCCGTCAAGGTGACCAGCGAGGGGTTCGACGTGCCCGAGCCGATCGCAGTCACCTGCGAGGTGCAGCAATACCTGGGCGAGGGACGGGTGCGGACGGTCGCGATGCAACCCACGGAGGGAATGGTGCGCGGTATGCCCGTCGTAGACACCGGCAAGGCCATCTCCGTGCCGGTCGGCCCGCAGGTGCTGGGCAGGGTGCTCAACGTTTTGGGCGAGCCGGTCGACGAGCGCGGCCCGGTTGAGACCGAGACCAGCTTTCCGATCCACCGCGACGCCCCGTTGCTGGAGGACCAGTCGACCGAGTCCGAGATTCTCGAGACAGGGATCAAGGTGATCGACTTGATCGAGCCTTACCTCAAGGGCGGCAAGATCGGACTGTTCGGCGGAGCGGGCGTCGGCAAGACCGTGATCATCATGGAGCTGATCAACAACATCGCGCTCCAGCACGGTGGTGTGTCGGTCTTCGCGGGCGTCGGCGAGCGCACTAGGGAAGGCAATGACCTGTGGCTCGAAATGCAGGACTCGGGCGTGGTGAACCCCGACGACTACACGAAGTCGAAGACCGCCTTGATCTACGGCCAGATGACAGAGCCGCCGGGCGCTCGGCTGCGTGTCGGGTTGACCGGCCTGACCGTGGCTGAGTATTTCCGCGACGTCGAAGGACAGGACACGCTGCTGTTCATCGACAACATCTTCCGCTTCACCCAGGCGGGCTCGGAAGTATCGGCGCTGCTGGGACGCATGCCCTCGGCGGTGGGCTACCAGCCGAACCTCGCGAGCGAGATGGGTGCGTTGGAAGAGCGCATCACCTCGACCAAGAAGGGATCCATCACCTCGGTGCAAGCGATCTACGTGCCGGCGGACGACTACACGGACCCAGCGCCGGCGACGACTTTCACCCATTTGGATGCGACGACCAACCTGTCGCGCGAGATCGCCTCCCTGGGCATCTACCCGGCTGTGGACCCGCTGACCTCGACATCGCGCATCTTGGATCCGAACGTGGTCGGCAACGACCACTACGATGTCGCCCAAGCGGTGAAGCGAGTGCTGCAGCGCAACAAGGAGCTGCAGGACATCATCGCGATCTTGGGCGTCGAGGAACTGTCCGAAGAAGACAAGCTAATCGTCGCTCGGGCGCGCAAGATCCAGCGCTTCCTGTCGCAGCCGTTCCATGTGGCCGAGCAGTTCACTGGCACCAAGGGGTGCTATGTGAAGCTTTCGGACACTATCCGCGGCTTTCGCGAGATCGTCGACGGGCAGCATGACGAACTGCCGGAACAGGCGTTTTACATGGTCGGCACGATCGAAGAGGCTCTGGAGCGCGGCCGCGAGCTGGCCACATGAGCTAGCGGGCAGCCGACGGTTCGCCAGCTTGCCAATTGCCGGGAGCTGGAGGATTGGTTCAGTTCCTCGGTCTATCACTCCGTGAAGAATCTCCATTCGTTCAGCCGGTCGGGATCGTAATTGGGATTGAGGGTAGGCATCTGCGCGCCGACTTCATGCCGCCATTGGCCAAGCTCCTTCAACAATTGCTTCGACTCTTCCGGCATCGAGTAGATCAGGTTCACGGTCTCCCCGATATCGTTCTCGATGTCATAGAGCTCCGCCTGCGTTCCGTCGAAATGCTCGATCAGTCGGAATTGCCCCTTGCGTATGACTCCGTGGGGCGATGCTCCTCCGCGGTGATAGTGGGGGTAATGCCAATACAGGGCCTTCCGTCCAAGCGGTTGTTGCTCCAGCAGTAGGGGAAGGAGATTGACGCCATCGAGTTCCTGCTCCTCCGTCCGTTCCTGCCCGGTCACCGCCTGCAGTGTTGGGAAGAAATCGATGCTACTAACTGGCTCGCTCGTCTCGATCCCTCCCGGGACGCTTCCGGGCCACCGGATAATCAGAGGCACACGATAGGCGCCTTCATACGCGGCACCCTTTCCGCCCCGCAAAGGGGCGTTGCTGGTCTTCTGCGGCCTGTCTGCATAGTGGTTGCCGCCGTTGTCCGAAGTAAATATGAACAGCGTGTTGTCCGCCAGTCTCAGGCCGTCGAGAGACTGCATGATCCGTCCGACATTCTCGTCCAGGCTGTGAATCATCCCGGCGTTTACCGGATTGCGCTGGACATGTCCCGAGGTAAGCTTCGCTGCGTACTTTCGCGTGAGTTCTTCCTTGGCCTGGGTTGGACGGTGGGGTGTTGAATACGCTACGTACATGAAGAACGGGCGATCATGGGACCGCTCTAGCCTCCGTATCACCTCGTCGGTCAAGCGATCGGTGTAGTAGTCGCCTTCTTCGCCGGTCATGTTCTTGACGTTCGGCCAAGGATAGAAATACCCGCCTGGCCCCCAGGCCGATTCCGCGATGCTGTGGTCGAATCCCTGTGTGACCGGAAAGTGCTCTTCGCGTCCCAAGTGCCACTTGCCGAAGTGGAACGTCTCGTAACCGACCTGTTTCAGCATCTCCGCAAGTGTGAATTCCTTGTGAGACAGATAGCGCGGCCAATCCGGCGGTGTCAGAGCGGCATGGGGGCAGTCCAGACCGCGAATGAAATCGGTCAGATGCAGCCGTGCAGGCGTCTTGCCTGTGAGAATAGCCGCGCGGGTGGGCGAGCAGACGGTCGCTGCGGCGTAGGCGTCGGTGAAGCGCAGACCTTGGGATGCGAGGCGGTCGATGCTCGGTGTTTCGTAGAACGTACTGCCGTAACAGCCCAGATCCCGCCAGCCGAGGTCATCGGTAAGGACGAGCAGGATATTGGGCGGCGCGGCCCACATCGACGCAGGAATAGTGAAACCGTACAGTCCAAGGACAAGGAACTTGGCGATGCGTGGCATTCGTGAATCCCCCCAGGCTATTTCAGCCCCGGGCAAGTCTCTATTCTCGCCTTGATTGAGTCTCGCTCGCACGCTGCCCGGTCGGCCACAATCAGAGGGGGGCGACCATCAGCTGACTCAGGGTTGGGCGGCGGCGCGACCTCGTTCACATAGTGCGCCCCATGTCTCGGGCTCCCTCGTCCTCGGCTGTGGCCCCTGTGGCCTCAGTTACGCAGCAGTGCGGGCTGCGGGTCCGCGACTTGGCCACGCGGCCGTTGCCCCGAGCCGGGAACGCCTCGGTCTCCCAGTACTGCCCTAGCTCTGGCGGCGACTCGCATCAGGAGTTCGACCACCTGCGGGTGCCGCGAGGCGAGATTGCGCTGGCTTCCGACGTCTGCTTCCAAATCGAATAGCAACGGGTCGCTTGATCCTGCAGTGCCAAAGTGCGGGTGCCTGTTGGTCGGTTCCGGCAAGGGGACGAACAGCTTCCACTTGCCCGAGCGAACGGCTTGAAGCTCGTCTTCGCGGAAGTAGTACAGCTCGTCTCTCGGGGAACGGGCCGAGCCTCTTCCGAGCAGCGCGTCGCCGACATCCACCCCGTCGATGTCGCGATCCTTCGGAACCGCCGCGCCCGCCAGCGAAGCGAGTGTCGGCAGCATGTCCAGCATGCTCATCAGTTCGGCGGACTGGGTGCCTGCCGGGACCGTGCCCGGCCACCAGGCGATGGCTGGAACGCGGAATCCGCCCTCGGCAGTGGTGTAGCCGCGTCCGTGGAGCGGCAGGTTGCTGCCGCGGGCGGGACTGCTCGGATCTGGTGCCAGCGGAGCGCCGTTATCCGACGTCCACAAGACAAGCGTCGTGGCGCTGAGCCCGGTCCGGACGAGTTTGTCAAGGATCTGGCCGGTCGACCAGTCGAGTTCCTCGACCGAATCACCCCACGGACCGTTGGAACTCTTGCCTCGGAATGCCTCGCTGGCAAACGGATAGGCAGTGCTGCCGGGCATGGCGTGCGCCAGATACAGGAAGAACGGTTGATCCGCGTGCTCGTCGATGTAGCGCAACGCTTCTTCGGTGTAGCGCTTGGTGAGCGAATCGCGGTCAACCGGCGCCTCGATCACGGCCTCGTCCCTCAGCAATGGCAGGGGAGGCCACTCATCCCCGTCGAAGCGCTGGCGATTTCGGACGCCCAACTGGCGCGTCATGTCGTCGCTGTAGGGAATGCCAAGATACGAGTCGAAACCATGCCTCGTGGGCAGGAACTCAGGTTGATCGCCCAAGTGCCACTTGCCTATGATCGCTGTGGCGTAACCCGCGGAGCGCAGCAGTTCGGCGATCGTGAGTTCGTCTGCGTGCAGTCCGTAGGGAGAGACCGGGCGCAAGACCAAGCCGTCCCGCGGGTTCGTGTGCAGGCCGACGCGCTGCGCGTAGCAGCCCGTCATCAGGCTGGCACGCGACGGAGTGCAAACGCCTGCGCTGGCATAGAAATGCGTCAGCTTGCGGCCTTCCCGGGCCATCCGCTTCAGGCTTGGCGTCCGGTGGTGCTGCGAGCCGAACGGCTCGATGTCGCCGTAGCCGAGGTTGTCGGCCAGCAGCAGGACGATGTTCGGCGGCCGCGCTTGCGCCGGAGCCGGCACCAAGGCCCCCATCAGGACTGCGGCGCCCAGCAGCGCGATCACGCGAACAGATCCTTGATGACCGTCCCGCCAAAGTCGGTCAGCTTCTCGTGGCGACCGTTGTGCAGGTACCAGAGCTGGTTCTGGTCCAAGCCGAGCGCGTGCAAGATGCTGGCGTGAAAATCGCGCATTATGAAGGGCCGGTCCACGGCGTGCAGTCCGAACTCGTCCGTGGCGCCGATGGCCTGGCCGCCCCGCACTCCGCCTCCGGCGAACCACATGGTATAGCCGTGTGGGTTGTGGTCGCGGCCGTTGCCAGCTTCGGACGTGGGCAGGCGCCCGAACTCCGCGCCCCAGATCACGAGCGTTCGCTCCAGCAGGCCTCTCTGCTTGAGGTCCTGCAGCAGTGCGGCGATCGGCACGTCGCTGTGTCCTGCCATCTTTTCGTGGTTCTGCTTCAGGTGCTTGTGCGCGTCCCACTGCATGCTCAGCGGGCCGCCGCCGGAGTAGATCTGGATAAAGCGGACGCCGCGCTCCACGAGCCGCCGCGCTAGCAGCAATCGGGTGCCGAACTCCCTGGTGTGGTCCTGCTCCAATCCGTATGAGCGCTTGGTCGCGTCGGTCTCCTTGGTCAGGTCGACGGCTTCAGGTGCGTGGGACTGCATGCGGAAAGCCAGTTCGTATGCGGCTATTCGAGCCTGCATCTCGCTGTCCAGCGGACCGCTGTCGATTTCGTTCATCGCCTGCAGCAGGTCTAGCATGTCGCGCTGGCGGGCCTCCGTCATCCCGGCGGGACGCTCCAGGTGGAGGATCGGGTTGGGGCCGGGCCGCAGCAGGGTGCCCTGATAGACCGACGGCAGGAATCCTTGGCTCCAGCACGACGTGCCGCCTTCCGGCGTGCCCTCGGGCTGGGGCATGACCACGTATGCGGGCAGGTTCTCCGACTCCGACCCTAGGCCGTATGTCACCCACGAGCCGATGCTGGGGTGGGTGGCGAATAGGCGCCCGTTGTGAACCTCGTACATCGCGGGAGCGTGTACGACGCTGTGCGTGACGAACGATCTGACGATACAGATGTCGTCGACGTGCCGGGCGACGTTCGGGAACAGCTCCGAGACCGGCAGTCCGCTCTGGCCGTAGCTCCGGAATTGCCACGGCGTGCCCAAGATTGGGTTGGTGCCGTCCGTGAACTGGCCCCCGATCTCGCCGAAGCTCTCGGGCAGCGGCTCGCCCGCGTGCCGGTTGAGCCTTGGCTTGGGATCGAACGTGTCCATCGAACTGGGCGCGCCGACGTTGAAGATGAAGATGACCGCGTCGGCTGAAGCCTTGAAGTGCGGCCGCTTGGCGCGCAGCGGATTCGCCGCGGGCTCGGCCAGCGCGGTCCGGGCCAGCAAGTGCTGCAGTGCGAGCGCGCCGAACCCGTTGGCCGCGCGAAACAACAGGTCGCGCCGCGAAGTCGCACCGAGGGCAGCCGGGTCGCTAGGGTCGATAGACGAATTCATTGCGGTTCAGCAAGACGAGCGCGAAGTCGTCCAGCGCGTGGGATCCCGAGCGGAGAAAGTTGCCGGCCAGAGCGCGCTCGGCCGCGCTAGGCTGGCGGGCCAGCGTGAACTCGAAGGCGCGACTGACCTGGCAATCCCTGTCGGACTCGCCGCAACGCCGCAGGATGCGGTCGGCGAGGGAGCGGGATTGATCCTGCATGAAGTCGCTGTTGAGCAGGCTCAGCGACTGCAGGGCATGAGTCGAGGTCTGTCGCACCGAGCACGATGTCATCGTGTCGGGCTGGTCAAAGTTGGCGAGGAAGGGCAGGCGCACCGTGCGCTTGTTCAGCAGGTATAGGCTGCGCCTGTCGTGTTGGTGCCGGTCGGGGGTGACGGGCCAGAGATTGTCCGGCTCGGCCTCGGTGAAGATCAGGTCATAGATCTCCCTTTCGATCGGGATGCGCACCGGCCTGCCGGTCAGCGAGCGGTTGAGGCGGCCGGAGGCCGCCAGCGCGCTATCGCGGATCGCTTCGCCGGACAAGCGCCGGCGATGGGCGCGCCAGTACCAGCGGTTCTCGGGATCGATTGCGGACTGCTTCGGGTCGATCTCGGAGGACTGCCGATAGGCGCTGGAGAGGACGATCAGGCGGTCGATGGCCTTGACGCTCCAGCCCTCGCTCGCGAAGTGCAGCGCCAAGGCGTCGAGCAGCTGCGGGTGTGTCGGCATGCCGCCGAGCAGCCCGAAATTGTTCGGATCCTGCATCAGGCCCCGGCCCATCCGGAATTCCCAGATCCGGTTGACCATCACGCGCGCTACCAGGGGATTCCGCTCCGACGTCAGCCACCGTGCCAAGGCGGCCCTGCGCCCCGGTCCGGTGGACGGCGCTTCTAGGCCGAGCGTTCCGACCACTTGCGGGAATCCGGGCGTGACGGCTTTGCCCTTGCGGCGGTAGTCGCCGCCCTGCAGGACATGGCTGGGCTGCACTTCCTCGAGGTTGGCCACGGCAAAGGCCGCCGCGGGAGGGTCGGGCCGGTGCAGTTCCAGAGCGTGCAGCTGCTGCCTGAGGGCTGCCCGGTGCCGCTGGGTGTCCTGGGGCATGAGCGGAACGATCTCGTACCAAACCGGGCTGATCTGCGACTCGGCCTCCTTGGCCAGGCGCGCTTGCTCTTCGGTACGGTCGTCTTCGGCAACGTCGAGCGCTGCGGCAAAGGCGGGCTCGAGCGC
This sequence comes from Terriglobia bacterium, assembly GCA_009838515.1. Lineage (GTDB taxonomy): Bacteria > Acidobacteriota > Terriglobia > Bryobacterales > UBA6623 > VXMF01. The sequence goes on from VXRL01000092.1 coordinate 101,302, forward strand.
CGCCCGCTTGCGTTCTCGGACCTGGGCATTGAACGGCTCTTCAATCTCTTCGAGCTGGGCCTTGAGCGGTTCAACCCGCGCTTCGTGCTCGGCCACGGCCTTCTCCTGGGCGGCGATCTCCTCCTCGCTCGCGATGGGCAGGTCCTTGAGTTCGGTCGCTCCGAAGAAGGACTCCAAGCGGTAGTAGTCCTCTTGGCTGATCGGGTCGAACTTGTGGTCGTGGCAGCGCGCGCACTGTACCGTCAGTCCCAGCAGGCCCTGTCCTACACCAAGCGCCATTTCTGTCAGGACCTCTTGGCGGGCCTCCTCCTTGTCCTGGTTGCCGGAGATGACATGGCGCGGCCCCGCACCGTGAAACCCGGTCGCTACCAGAGACTCGTTGCTGGTCGGGAAAAGTTCGTCACCTGCCACCTGTTCCCGCACGAAGCGGTCGTAGGACTTGTCCGAGTTGAACGCGCCGACCACGTAGTCTCGATAGCGCCAGCCGTGCTCCCTGTATCCGTCGCGCTCGAAGCCGTCCGTGTCGGCGAAGCGGACCACGTCGAGCCACTTCTGCGCCCAGCGCTCGCCGTAATGCGGCGACGCCAACAGCGAATCGACCAGACGCTCGTACGCGTGTGGCGACGGATCGGAGAGAAAGGATGCCGCTTGCTCGGGAGTTGGCGGCAGGCCCGTCAAGTCGAGACAGACCCGACGCAGCAAGCGCTCCTTGCTCGCTTCTGGCGACGGCCTCAGTCCGTGCTCTCGCAGGCCTTGCCAAACAAAGGCGTCGATCGGGTTGCTGGCCCAAGCGGTCCGGACCGCGGCAGGCTCGGGGCGTGTCGGCGGGCGGAACGACCAGTACTCGCTGGACGGTTCCGAGCTGTCGGCTGCGTTGAGGGGAGCAAGTCCTAGCGATGCGCCTAGGCACACCGCCACGGTGGCCAGCGATTCGGCCAACGCCCGGCCCACGAGCCCCATTATATGGACATCCTGCTAGCGCTTATCGGTGTCTGTCTCGGGAGCCATCAATTCCCGCTGTCGTTGGATGGCCGTTTCGATCTCCGCCACCACCTCCGGATAGTGGTCGGCGACATTCCATCTTTCGCCGATATCGGTGCTGAGATCGAACAGCTGCGGCGAGCGGTGCTTCTTGTGGTTGGCGTAGCCTCTCCAGCCGATCTGTTTCTCCGTGCCCAGGGATTCCCAGGATTCCAGGACCAGCTTGAATTCGTCCACGCGGGCCGCCCACAGATTGCCGGGCTGGCCATAGTAGAACCACTCGTGTCGCGGGCTCGGCTCGCCCCGCAGCAGCGTGTCCGACAGATCGATCGAGTCGAATTCCTTGCCGTCTGGAAGGCTTGCGCCCGTCAGCGCGGCGACCGTCGCCATCAAGTCCACGTTGACGCCGATCCCCTCGACGACCGCGGGCTGGATCGTCCCTGGCCAGTAGAAGATACCCGGCACGCGCAGTCCGCCGTCCCAGCCGGTGAGTTTTCCGTCCCGCAGCCCGCCGGGCGAGCCGCCGAGGTCGAAATACGTTAGCCAGGGGCCGTTGTCGCTACTGAACCAGATCAGAGTGTCGTCCGCCACTCCGGCTCGCTCCAGCGCGCTGACCACCTCGCCGACCGACCAGTCGAGCTCTTCGATCACATCGCCATAGAGCCCGGCGTCGCTGTGCCCTTCGAAGCCAGGCGAGCGGAATATGGGCACGTGCGGCATGCTGTGGCCGATGAAGAGCATGAAGGGCTGGTCGGCCTGCTCGCCGATCCATCGCACAGCTTCTTCGGTGTATCGCTTTGTCAGCGTGGGCTGGTAGGCCGGTGTCTCGACGGCTTCCTTCTGGCGGTACAGCGAGATCGGGAAGTCCGCGCTGGTAGCGTTCTTGATGTTCCCGTAAGTGCGCTCGAAGCCTTCTCGCAGTGGCGCGTCGTTGCTGCCGACAAGCCCGAAGAATGCGTCGAAGCCTTGGTCGTTGGGATGCGAGCCTTGGTAGTTGAAGCGCCGGCTAAGGCCCCACTTTCCGACATAGGCCGTCCCGTAGCCGCGCTGCTTGAGCATTTCGGCCATGGTGACCTCGTCGTCCGGCAGGTCAGCCCACAGGTTCTTGCCGTTGCGGTGGATCCGGATCGGCATTCGCCCGGTCAGCAGGGCGACACGGCTGGGATTGCACATCGGCGCGGAAGCGTAGAACGAGGTCCAGCGCTGGCCTTCGCTGGCGATGCGGTCGATGTTCGGGGTTCGAATCAGGGGGTGGCCCTGAATGGACAGGTCCCCGTACCCAAGATCGTCGGCGAGGATGAGCACGATGTTCGGAAGCCGCGTATCGGTCGGCGGGCCGGCATCGCAGGCCGCGATCGCCGCGGCCAGCAGGATGGCCACGAACGTTGCAAGGAGGGCGCGCCGCGCAGGACGACATGCATCCGTTCGGGTGGATTGCGACTGTGGCATGAGCTTGCTGGACCTACCATTGTCTCCACTGCGACACCCCGAGACCGTTGGAGAGGGACCGTTGCCGCGCCTGCGGGCTAGTGAAGGATCGCGACGTGAATGCCGCGATCAACATTTTGGCGGCCGGGGTTGTTGCCGCCGGAGCGTCAACGTGGGCCGTCGGGCCGTGCGTCGCTCCAGAATCGTATGCAAGGGCGGCCTGACGGCACTCTCGTATATAATCCCCTTAATTTGATTCTCTAGTCCGGGTCGCAGGCACCAAATCGCGCCGAGGCCGGATTTCTGGCTATGGCTGCACTTGGCATTCCGACGGCAAGAGTGCCGGTCCTTCTACGGGCATCGGTAGCGCTGCCTGCCGCCCTATTCGCTTGGTTCTGTTCGCTGGTGCCGCGTGTCTCGTCCGGCCAGACGCTCCATTGGGAGATCGGCTGGATCCCGGAGCAAGGCATCGCGCTGAGCTTCTTTATCGACGGGCTGAGCCTGCTGTTCGCCCTGGTCATCACCGGAATCGGCACGCTGATCGTGCACTACGCGAGCGAATACATGCGGGGCCGCCCGCAGTTGCCAAGCTTCACCGCGTTTCTCCTAGCTTTCATGCTGTCGATGCTGGGAGTGGTGCTGGCGGACAACCTGATCGCCCTGTTCATCTTCTGGGAATTGACGGGCCTGACATCGTTCCTCTTGATCGGCTACAAGCACGAGGAGGCGGCCGCGCGGCGCGCCGCACTGCAAGCCCTGCTGGTCACTGGGGTGGGCGCGTTGGCGATGCTTGCCGGTTTCGTGCTGCTGGGGGAGACGGCCGGCACGTACAGCTTGCGGGAATTGTTGGCCGGGGATGTGAGTCTGGCCGACGCCTCGAATTATACGTGGATCTTGGGGCTGGTCTTGGCTGGCGCCTTCACCAAGTCTGCGCAGTTCCCTGTTCATTTCTGGCTGCCCAACGCGATGGTGGCGCCGACCCCGGTGTCGGCCTATCTTCACTCGGCCACGATGGTCAAGGCCGGTGTGTTCCTGCTGGCCCGGATGTCGCCCGTGCTCGGTGGAACCGAGGCGTGGAGCGTGACGCTGGTTGGCTTTGGCGCGGTGACGGCGGTGTATTCGGCATTGGCTTCAGTGACGCGCACGGATCTCAAGCAGGTCTTGGCTTACACCACCGTGATGGCACTGGGCACATCTGTGATGTTTCTCGGTCTGCCCGGCGAAGCGGGCACGGCGCATTCGACCGCCGCGATCGCGGCTGTGGCCTTCATCCTCGTGCATGCCTTATACAAGGCTGCATTGTTCATGGCTGTCGGTACGATTGAACACTCAACAGGCACTCGAGACATTGCCCGCCACGGCGGCTTGCGCCACGTGCTTGGCCCGACGTTCGTGGGCACGGCACTCGCAGCTGTCTCGATGGCCGGCTTGCCACCGTTCATCGGCTTTGTCGGCAAGGAACTGCTGTATTCGAGTGCATATGAATCAGCATTCGGCGGGTTTGCCCTATTCGCCATCGCCGCCGCTAGCGTGCTCATCGTGACGGCCGCCATGCTGGTGGCCGTGGTGCCGTTCTTCGGAACGATGAAGCAATCCGCTCGGGACGCGCACCCCGTAACGTGGCAACTTTGGATCGGTCCGTTGCTGCTGGGACTGCTCGGCTTGGTCGCGGGAGTTGCCACCGCTCCCGTGTTTCACGGTCTGGTGTTGCCCGCTGCTGCGGCGATTGCACCGGTGCCGGAGCATTTCGAGCCCGGGCTCTGGCACGGCTTCAACGCCCTGTTGCTGCTATCGCTCGCCACTTGGGCCGTGGGGGCGTTCGTCTTCTGGCAGCGACCGGTCATACTGTCGGTGCCGGGGTCGATCCTCGACCGCTTGCCAGTCACCGGCGACCGTGTCTACGACGCGGCCATGGATGGTATCGCGCGGTTCTCCACTGCGCTGACCCGCCGCATGCAGTCCGGCATCCAGCGCCGCTATATCCTGGCGGTCTTCGCCACTTTGGCTCTGAGTGTCGGAGCAACCTTGGTGGCCAAGGACGCGATTCACCTGCCTTCTCAAATACCAAGCGTGACTTTCGGGGAGTGGGCTTTGGTGGCCGTGATCGCAGCGTCTGTTCTCACCGTGATCTTGACCAGATCGCGCCTGTTGGCGATCTGTGCGCTGGGCGTGGTCGGCACGGCCATCAGCCTCGTCTTCCTGCTGCGAGGGGCGCCTGACGTGGCCATGACCCAGCTAATCGTCGAGACTCTGGTGGTTGTAATCGTCGCCATCGTCTTGCTCAAGCTGCCCGATTTCCGGAATGAGATCCGCCAGCCGCTCTCGGCGCGCTGGCGCGATGGCGCCATCGCGGTCGCCGTCGGGACTGTGACCACCCTTGTGCTGCTCGCGGTTACCGCCCGCCCGCCACAGCTTGAACTGACCGAGTATTTCGAGTCGATGGCGGTTCCGGGCGGCCACGGGCACAACATTGTCAACGTCATATTGGTCGATTTCCGCGCTTTGGACACTCTGGGCGAGATCTCGGTCTTGGTGCTTGCCGCAGCCGCGGTCTGCGCCCTGATCCGGCGCCGCTCTCGCTACCGCTTTGATCGCTTCCTAAGGCTCCAAGCGGGGCAATCGGCGCGCCCGGGCCGCGCGCGGGCATCGAGGGAGGGCGCATGAACACGCTGATCCTCCGCGAGACCACGCGCGTGCTCTTCACGTTGATCCTCGTCTTCTCGGTGGCAACGCTGCTGCGCGGTCACGATGCCCCGGGCGGCGGCTTCGTCGGCGGGCTGATCGCGTCGATCGCATGCAGCCTCTATGTCTTCGTGGCCGATGCGAAAGACGTGCGCCGCCTGGTTCGCACCGATCCGCTCAAGACTGCCGCGGCTGGGCTCGCGCTAGCGATCGTTTCGGGGCTGGTCGGAATTCTGTCTGGAGGGCGTCCTTTCCTGTCCGGCCAATGGGTGGAGATCGGCGGTGTGAAGCTCGGCACGCCGCTACTGTTCGACTTCGGAGTCTACCTGGTGGTTGTGGGAGCGGTTCTCACCTTTGTGCTCGAGATCAAGGAGCCCGCTTCTGTGCCTCCGGCAGACAGCGACAAGTGATCACAGTGTCCTGATGGAAGCGGTCATCGCAGTCTTGGTTGGGGTCTTGATGGCCTCGAGCGTGTATCTGATGCTGCGCCGGAACTTGGTGCGCTTCGTCTTGGGCTTGGCCCTGATCTCGCACACCGCGAACCTGCTGATCTTCTCATCCGGCGGTCTGCAGGGCACGTTTCCTCCGTTGATCTCCCCCGGAGAGCTGGAGCCGGGACCGGGAGCGGCGAACGCCCTGCCGCAAGCGCTGATGCTCACTGCGATCGTGATTTCCTTTAGCGTGTTCGCCTTCCTGCTCGTGCTAGCTTTCCGCACTTACCAGCGCCTGGAAACCGTGGATCCCGACTCGATGCGCTCCGCCGAGCCGGTACCGGCGGAGGCCGGAATGGACGGCCCGGCATCTGGAGGCCCGCAATGAGCTGGCTGCTCGCTGGTGCCATCGTGTTACCGCTGGCCTGTGGAGTTCTGGGCCTGTCCCTGCGGCCGAACCGCGCCATGCAGCAGTGGGTCAGCCTTGTGGCGGGCATAGGGCATCTAGGGATCGCAACCACGCTGTTGGTGACGGTATGGAGCGACGGAATCCTGGTGGCTCAGATCGGCGGCTGGCCGGCTCCGTTCGGGATCACCCTGGTCGCAGACCACTTCAGCTCCGCCATGGTGCTGATCACCGCCATCATGGGAGTGGCGACAATCGTGTACGCCCTCTGCGACATCGACCAGAGATCGCTCGTCAAGGACTTTCACCCCCCCCTGCAAGCCCTGATCGGGGCCGTCTGCGGCGCCTTTCTCACCGGCGACATCTTCAACCTGTACGTCTGGTTCGAGGTGATGCTGATCGCTTCCTTGGCGCTGCTGATTTCCGGGGGGCGCAAGGCGCAGCTGGACGGCGCGGTGCGCTATGCCGCGCTGAGCCTGGTCGCCACCACTCTGCTGCTCAGCGGCATCGGCCTGCTGTACGGCATGACCGGCACGCTCAACATGGCCGACCTGCACCTGCGCGTGCAGCAGGTCGAGAACCAAGGGTTGCTTTCGGTCGTGGCGATTCTGTTTATCGTCGCGTTCGGCATCAAGGCGGCGGTGTTCCCCTTGTTTTTCTGGCTGCCTGCCAGCTACCACACGCCGAGAGTGGCGGTGTCGGCGATCTTCGCGGGGCTGCTGACCAAGGTGGGTGTGTATTCGATGATCCGGGTCTTCACACTGATCTTCACCCACGATGTAGGCTATACGCACGGCATCTTGCTTTGGACCGCCGGCCTGACGATGGTCACCGGGGTGCTGGGCGCGGCCTCGCACAATGAGCTCAGGCGCATTCTCTCGTTCCACATCATCAGCCAGATCGGATACATGGTCTTGGGGCTGGCCCTGTTCACTCCGCTGGCCTTGGTGGGGGCGGTGTTCTACATCTTGCATCACATCATCGTCAAGGCCAACCTGTTCTTCGTGGCGGGAGCGACCGAGCGGCTGTCGGGATCGAGTGACCTGAAGACCCTGGGCGGGGTGTATCGCGAGCAGCCGCTGCTGGCGGCGCTGTTCTTCGTGCCGGCCTTTTCGCTGGCAGGCTTGCCGCCGCTGTCCGGGTTCTGGGCGAAGCTACTAGTGATCAAGGCGTCGTTGGCGAGCCAGCAGTACTGGATCGCTGCGGTGGCGTTGGCCGTGGGGCTGCTAACGATGTATTCGATGACCAAGATCTGGGTCAACGGGTTTTGGAAGGCGCGCCCTGCCTCTACTGAGAAGCCAGCGCCGCTGTCGCGGCTTGATCGCGCGCTGTTGCTGGGCCCGATCATCTGCTTGGCGGCCATCACCCTCGCAATCGGTCTTTGGCCGGGGCCGCTCTATGATTTGGCCGAGCGCGCCGGCCACGAACTCATGGCCCCGTCCAACTATGTCGAGGCAGTCTTGGGAACGAGCGAGACTGCTGCGCTTGGCGTCGGGGAGGGTGCGGTCGAGTGAGGAATCCGTTTAACTACAACCTGCTGCTGGCCGTGGGCTGGTGCGCGCTGATGGGTCGGCTCACTGTGGCCGATCTGGCAGTGGGCTTCGTCATCGGGGGCATTGCGCTCAGCATTTCCAGCCCGATGTTCGGCCGCATGCGCTACTACGATCGGGTCTTCAATCTCGCCCGCTTGCTGCTCTACTTCATGCGCGTGTTCCTGGCTTCCTGCGCTCGCGTCGCATGGGACGTCCTCACGCCCGTCCACAAGGCGCGGCCCGCGATCGTGGCGATCCCGCTGAGCGTCGAGGATCCGATCCAGATCGTCACTCTCGCGAACCTGATCTCGCTCACGCCGGGCTCGCTCAGCCTCGACGTGAGCCCGGATCACAAGACGCTGTACGTGCACTGCATGTTCGTCGATGATCCGGACGAGGTCCGCCGGGACATCAAGTCGGGTCTGGAGCGGCGTGTGATGGAGGCACTGCAATGAGCGGGATGGGGGAGCATTCCGTGATCCTCGCGTGGGGGATCGATATCTGCGCCGCACTGTCGCTGACGGCGATATTGATCGCGTTCGTGCGCATGGTGAAGGGGCCGACTCTGGTCGACCGGGTGCTGTCGGTGGACCTGATCACGGTGCTGGCGGTGGCGGTGGCAGGGTTGTTCGGCATCGCCAGCGGCCGCTCGGCGATTCTTGATGTCGCACTCGCCACGGCCTTGGTCGCGTTCTTGGCGACGGTCGCGTTCGCTTGGTTTGCGAATCGGCGCGCCGACCAATTCGAGTCCAAAACGACGCCGGGCCGGGCTAAGGAGGGCGACTAATGGCGGAGATGGGCTCGCCGCGGGACTGGATCACGGCAATCGCCTTGGTGTCGGGCGGATTCTTCCTGTTCGTGGCCAGTCTCGGCGTACTGCGCCTGCCGGACGTGTTTGTCCGCATGCACGCGCTGACTAAGGCCGGTGCCCTCGGTGCCGGGTTGGTCTTTGTCGCCTCGGCCGTGCATTTCCGGGACCCGGCCAGCATCGCTGTCTCGCTGCTGGCAATTATCTTTCTCCTGTCTACCGCACCAGTCGCTGCGCATGCGATCGCTCGAGCGGCCTACCGCTTAGACGTCCCGCTTTGGGAGAAGACACACCTCGACGAGTGGCAGGGCAAGTACGCTCCCATGAGCAAGTCTGCCGAGCGCTCGGACTAGGCGCGTTCCGAACGCTGCGTGGTACCGGGTCCGAACAAGGATGCGGTGCCCGTGTGAAGGCACAGCTCGCCGGGTCGGATTCGGGCCGAAGGTGACGGAACAGCGAGAGCGGCTATCGGTCCCAAGGGCGAAAGCTCGGAATCAGGCGGCTCTCGAACCATGCGTTGTCACCGCCAGTCAGACCGCGCTGGTGTCAACAATCGCCCTGTGCCATGATGTCTATCACTCCAAGCGCCGGATTCGTATGTTGCGAAACCAGACCCGGCTGGCGTGGTCCTGCAACACGATTCTGCCAGTCTCGGCACCCGCGAAGGCTCCGTCCTTGCCGGCCGCCTGGGCCCTTGCGGCGAAGTCCGGGCTGCCAAGGTCGAACTCCACCACCTTCTGCCCGTTGAGCCAATGTTCCACGCGGTTGCCGCGGGCTACCACCCGGAGAGCGTTCCACTCGCCGGGCGGACGCGACCAATCGCGCTGCGGCGCGTATAGCGCATAGGCTGATCCCGCCCTGCGGTTCGCGTGCTGCTGCGAGGCCGGGCGCGCGTTGTCGGCAAGCTGGTACTCGATGGCGGTTGCGATGGGGTTTCCAGTGCCCGCGAACCTGTAGAAGACTCCGCTGTTGCCAAGTTTGGCTAGCTTCCACTCGAGGCGCAGGTCGAAGTTCGCGAACTGGTCAGAAGTGGCGAGGTTTCCGGGTCGGCCCTCGGCCAGCAACACGTTGTTCTCGACCCGCCAGCCGCCAGTCGGCTCCTCTCGCGGGAGCACGGTCCAGCCCGAGAGGGTCGAGCCGTCGAAGAGCGCCTCGAAGCCAGGTTCTGCAGCCAGTGCGGCACCGTGGAGCGCCAGCAGGGCGAGCGCGAGCCTCACAACTCGCGCACCTGTTCGCTGTCGAGATCGAAGCCCATCGCCTTGTTGCGGCGATGGGCTTCCACCCCTAGGCTTACCGCGACTTGGGAACGGTAGCCGAGCTCGCCGTCGAGAGGGGCGGGCTTGCGCGTCCGAATCGACTCTAGGAAGTGCTGCCTGAACGACTTCGATGGCGGCGCCTGTATTTGCAGCGAGGGCATGATCGAAAGCGCTTTGGCTCGCTCTTCGAATATCGCTTGCAAGTAGCTATCGCGCTCCTCGCCAGGAGACCGGATCTCAGGCCGGGACCGCGAGTCCTCCTCGTAGCGCTGCTTCCAACGCGGTTCGGCCAGCAGCATGGACATCACTTGGCGCTTGCGTCTCTCGCTAAGGCCCCTGAAGTTCGTGGGCCGCACGGGTCGGCGCTCCTCGACCCACGTTCCCATAGCGTCCAGGCCGGTACTTGCGACCCGTTCCTTGAAGCCATCGATAAAGGGTTCCTCAGGCACCAAGCGAATGCTCTGCGGGCGCAGGTGGTTGCCTTCGAAGTGGATGTTGGCCTCGTGGCCGCGCACGACGATCGGAAGCTCGACCGAGTTCTGTAGCGAGCCGGAGCACACGATGGTGTGCTTGCTGGGAAAATCCAGCGCCACGACGAGCACGTCCGGCACCTCCATCACGGACTCTGGAGTGCCGTAGTTCCCGCCGGCAGAAACCGCCCGAATCGGGAATTCCCGTCCAAGCAGCTGAATCAGCGGCGTGACGTGGTGGTAGTACAGATCGGTGGCGATTCCGCCGGAGTAGTCGCGGTAGCGCCTCCAGCGGAAGAACCTCTCGCGGGAGAACGGCCTCTTCGGGGCGCTGCCGAGAAAGGCTTCCCAGTCCAAGTTGTCGGGGCTGGCGGACTCGTCGATGACATAGTTGAAAGGAGGCTCTCGGCTGTTGCGGCTACGGCTCGTCTGGCTCCAGAGAATCTTCCCCAGCAGGCCTGCCGAGACCAGCTTCCGAGCCGGCTCCCAGATTCCGTGGGCGATGTGTTCGCTGTCCACGGCGAGGATGCGACCGGTCTGCTCGGCGGTTTCCACCATCTGCTTGGCCTCGGCGATGGTCAAGCTCATCGGCTTTTCCACGTCGACGTCCTTGCCGGCCCGCATCGCCGCGATCGCCATCGGTGCATGCCAGTGGTCGGGGGTGCAGACGATTACCGCGTCCACGTTGGGATCTTGAATGAGGTCTTCGTAACGCCGGTACCCCTTCGCCGAGGTTTGCGTAACGCCTCGGTCAAGCCGCGGAGCGTAGATGTCGCAGACCGCGGTCACTCTTGAATTCGGGCTATTGCTGTACTCGTTCAGATGCCCGCGCGAAATATTGCCCAGTCCGATCACCCCGATGCCAATGACGTCGCTTGCGCCTCGAATCCTCGAGTACGAGGCAGCTGTTGCGGCGATGGCGGCGCGGCTTGCGAAGCCGCGACGTGATATTGGGGCCATAGAAGGCATTTTAGCCCCCCTCGGTGTCTTTTCACGGCGCCGACGACAAAATCTGGATGCGCTGAAGTGGCACCGAAGCGATATGCGAGAATCACGTCTTGAAGCCAGCGGTAGCGTCCATATTGCTGATCGCTTGCTGCCTTGTGGCGGCTCCGCGATTCGAAGATCCCAAGCCGCCCGAGCCGGCTTCCATCGAAGAGCGCGCCGACGTCGAGCCGTCTGCCCATCCGGCCGTGACGCTCCACGCGCGGCCCAGACCGCTCCCGCCCGCTGCGACGACCGAGGACTGGCCGGCTTTTCTCGGACGCACCGGACAGCCGGTCTCCGGCGAGACCAACCTCGTGCACGAGTTCGGACCGAACGGGCCGAAGCTCTTGTGGGAACTTTCCAAGGGTACCGGCTACAGCTCGCCGTCAATCCAAGGCGACTACCTCGTATACCTCCACCGTTCAGGGAGCCAAGAGGTCATCGAGTGCCTGCGGCCAGGAACCGGAGAGCGCTACTGGAGCTATCGCTACGGAACCGACTTTAGCGACCGTTACGGCTATAACAACGGGCCGCGCTCGAGTCCGGTGATAGATGGCGACTATGTGTACACGTACGGTGCGCAGGGAAAGCTGCACTGCCTCCGACTCAAGACCGGTCAAGTCGTCTGGCACCGCGACATCGCCGCCGAGTTCAGCGTGCCTCAGGACTTCTTTGGGATCTCCACCACGCCGTTGATCGAAGGGGATCTGCTGATCTTGAACGTAGGCGCTCCGGGCGGTCCGGAGGTGGCCGCCTTCAACAAGCTGACGGGACGCATGGTATGGGGTGCCGGCGACCAGTGGGGGGCCAGCTATGCGACGCCAGTCATTGCCCGTGTCCATGGCGAGCGGCGGCTGTTCGTGCTCGGCGGCGGCGAGAGCAGGCCTCCGACCGGAGGACTGCTGTCGATCAACCCCCGCGACGGAGCGCTGGACTTCAGATTCCCCTGGCGCAGCCGCAGTTACGAGTCTGTCAATGCGTCGTGTCCGGTCGTGACCGGCAATCGGGTGCTCATCTCGGCCACATACCGTACCGGAGCGGCGCTGATCGAAGTGAAGTCCGACTCGACATTCGCCAAGCTGTGGGAGAACTCCGATTTCGATCTGCACTGGACGACCGCCGTCTACGATCAAGGCCACTACTACGCGTTCTCGGGTCGCAACGAGCCCGACGCTAGGCTGACCTGCGTGAACGCCGGCAGCGGGGAGACGGTTTGGAGCGAGTCGCTGGAGTGGCAGGAAACTGTTCAGGTGCAGGGCGAGGCACGGACCATCTACGCGAGTCCATTGCGGGGCAACTTGCTGAAAGTAGATGGCCGGTTCCTCGCGCTCGGCGAGCACGGGCACCTGCTGTGGCTGGATCTCTCGCCTGCGGGCCCGAAAGTCCTGGACCGCACTAGGCTGTTCCTAGCGCGCGAGACGTGGGCGCCGCCGGTCATCAGTCGTGGGCTGCTCTACGTGAGCCAGAACTCGCGTTCGATCGACCCGCCGGCCGGTCCGCGCTTGCTCTGCTTCGACTTGCGGGGTCCGTAGCGGTCGGGGTGGCGAACCCTCCTTCCGACGCCGTCTGTTCCGCCCGCGCAGCCTCAACACGGTTGTCACGGTTGCTCCGGCAACACCTCGAACAGCGTTGCCGCGCGGTCGACGAACACCTTGCGCAGTCCCCACCGACCCGGGTCGCTCGCCACGGCTCTGGCCTGTGGGAAGTAGGGGTCTCGGGGGTCCACGTTAAAGACCACGTAGTCGATGCTGTGCTGTCGCAGCAGTGCTGCGGCAGCTGCGTACGCCGCGCTCTGGGAAACCTCCGTTCCGACGAATTCGAAGGACTCCGGTCGCACCCGCTGCCAAGTGCCAGCCGGCGCAAGCACCGCGAACTCCAGAGTGGCCTGTGTGGACGCAGCTCCCCTCGGATGCACCAGTTCAACTCCGTCGATGACCAAGCTCTGATCGAAGCGGACCTCCAGTTCCATCCCCGATGCTGCCGGCTGCCGCGACGTCCACTTCGTGAACGGATTCCCGTCGATCAGCCGATCTGCGTGCCATGGCAGAGGCTGCGCCCGTGCGATCCACGGCGGACGCGCGCGTATCGGACGACCGTTGCTAAGAGCGCGAACCTCCGAGGCCGACCAAGAAGTGGCATTGTGGTCGCGAGCCTGTACCACGCGCACCCCTCGGGCGGGGCGTTGCGGCCAAGCTGCGCGGACTGCGCTGTCTGGGGTATGCGAGGGCTTCAGGGGAGCTAGCACCGCATCGGCCAAGTCTTGGTTCTCCAGTCCTTGGTAGGAAACAAGGAGTTCTGCGTCAAAGTACGCTTCTGGCAGGTCGGTAAAGGACAGCACGCGCATATCATTGCCGCCAAGCTGGCCGATACGGTCAGCCAGCAAGAAGAACTTCACATTCCTAGCCAAGTGCCACTTCTGCGGCTCCAGCCGCAGCGCCGCCCGCCAGGGCATGCCTTCGACGCTCCACAGATCGGGGTGGTACCAGCGCGAGCGCTGTGCGGGCCACGACGTGACGCATTGACCGGCCAGCAAGAGCACCACGACACCGTGGCGCAAACGTCGCGGGAGCTCGTCCAGCGCCATGCCGATAGCCAGCAACGCGAACGGCAGGCTCGGGATCAGGAATCTCGCTCCGGCGTTGGCGAGCCAGGGTGTCGCGCCGATCAGGGCAGCCGCCAGCAGTGCCCGCGTGAGCGGTTTTTTCCAAGCGATCAGAGCGATCGGCAGCAGGAGGATCATCCAGCCGAGCGAGCCGGCGTATCGCTCTCCGATGACTAGGTCGAACGGTGCTGCAAGCAGCTGTTCCCAGCGGTCGAATGGGCCTTGGCGATAGGAGCGCATCGCGAACTTGTAGGCCGTTTCCCACTCGACGCTGAAATATGGATTGGGGAACCACTCGTTGAAGAAGGGCGCGAGGGGATTGCCCGTGAAGATCGCGTTCTTGGCCAGCCACGGCAGCCCGACGACGGCAGCGGGGACTCCGGTCCATGCGAGCAGCCCCGCTACCGATCTCGCCGAGCCCCCCTTAAACAGTAGGTGAAGCGCTGCGGCAAAGGCGGCGGCGATCGCTATCGCGCCCGTGTACTTAATGGCGAACGAGAATCCGATCAGAACGCCGAGTACCGCCAGCCATTGCCTGTCGCCGTCGCCCCACCACAGCAGCAGCACGCAGAAGGTGGCAAACAAAGTGAAGGCGAGGGCGCAGTCATTGTAGGCAGCGGTAGCGTCCGGGATGACAACCGGGCAGGTGAAGTAGACGACCGTGGCGAACACGCCCGCAAGCTCGGCCCGAAATCTCTTCGCAAGGCATAGGATCCCGCCCGCCGTGGCGATCAGAAAAGACAGGTGGACGAGCTTCGCGGCTGACTCGCGCCCTATCGCATAGGCGAACAGGTACAGCATCTCGGTCCCCTGCGAGAGTTGGGCATAAACGTTGGTGGTGATAGCTTCGAAACCGTGGGACCGGTAGTAGCGCTGCACGAGGCCGAGGTGATAGCCCATCGCATCGGCCCTGGTTTCCGGCGCGAGCGTGTGGACGACGTACAGGACGCCATAGACGGCGGCTGGAACGTAGAGGAACAGTTGCGAGAAGCGCGGACTGGAGCGGGTCTCCGAGGCTTCGGCGCTCCAGTTCCAACGGCCCCATCGGTACCAGGCCAGCGCGATTGCCGCGAACGCGCCCAGCGCAGTGGCATCGTAGAACCATCCGGCGGCGCAGAGCGCGAACACCAAGGTACTCAGCACAGCGGATCCGCAGCCGAACGCGAGCAGCCATCCCTCCGCCGGCGTTAGCTTTCCCCGCAAACTCCTCAGTTGGCCGATGGCTGTACGGCCGGCAAGGCAGGCCGTTACGACAGCGAGGCCGCCTCCGGCCAGCACGCTTGCCAGTCGATCCAAGGCTTCGAAGAGCGTGGCTTCCATGTGGGTCCGCGACGGGTGCTTGACCAAGCATACGGACTTCGGCACGTGCCCGCACGCCGGATTGGACGCAGGGTTCCATTACAGCGGGAACCGGGGCCACCGCATTTCAGCGGCCTATTCGGTGCGGGTTGGGAGGACCGGGGCACGAACTTCTGGAGAGCCGCGATTGCATCGAGGCCACTCCTTGCCACTGAGTCGAGGAAGAACTGCGCGGACCCTCAAACCAGACCCTGCCCGCTCGATCCAGTCGTTGGAATGACAGGTTCGAACTCTTGTGCCTACGGCCGGTTCGCAGCCTTGAACGGGTCGCGAGTGCGCAGTTCGGGGAACAAGGCGAAATCACGGTCCCGGGTGAGCAGCGCTTCGACGCCGTGAGCGATGCATATCGCTGCGATGCGTGCGTCGTGCACGGCACCGCCGACGACATGGGGCCGGTCCACGAACCGGCCCAGAATCGCGGAAAAGTTGCTCGTCTCGCCGATCAGCCGGTTTGAGGGCGACTCGGTCCACGCTCGGAACTGGAGCCATGCCTGCCCCGGGGTTGTTGCGGTGTCCTTCCAGAGGCGTCGGTTCGTGACCACGCTCAGGAACTCGAAGCAACACGGCCAGGGAATCGCCCAAGGCTGATCTCCCCCGGCGAGTCCCGCCATGATCCTGTGTGCCTGGTCGCCTAGGCGTGCCTCGCGACGGTGCGCGTAGACAAGCAGATTGGTGTCGACCGCAATCAACGGGATCCCCGGCTCTCGTAGATCAACTCACGCAGTTCCGGCCAGGTGTACCCTTCGAGTGGGTCGGGGCCGTTTGGGTCGCCCACTCTCAGATCAGGGAGAACGTAGCGGCTCGGGCTCGGCGGAGCATCTAGCACGCGACGTAGCCCATCCTCGATTACAGCGCGAAGAGGACGTCCCGTCTTCTGGGCGTGGCGCTTGGCTCGAATGAGGAGCTCATCGTGAATCTCTATCGTCGTCTTCATCGCACCATATTACCCATATAGAAGTATATGGGTACACCATAATTTCAGTCCATCGCGAATATCCGGACAGCGGAACGCCACGGTGCCAGCCCGAGAGGGGACGTGCACACGAATGCGTCTGTGCCACGGCCAGCGTTCATCGTCCTGACCGCCTCCTCAAGGGTTTCATGGCGTACTTGAGAATGCACCAGAGTGCCCAAACGCCGTCTCTGGGGCGGATCTTCTTGCCTTGTTCGTAGGTCCGGCCGTGATACGAGATCCCTACTTCGTAAACGCGCGCCCCGGCCTTGGCGATCTTCGCGGTGATCTCCGGCTCGAAGCCGAACCGATCTTCCTCCAAGGCAATGGACTGCAGCAATTCTCGACGAAAGACCTTGTAGCAACACTCCATGTCGCTCAGGTTCAGGTCCGTCGCAAAGTTCGATAGCAGGGTCAGCAGGCGATTTCCCAGATAGTGCCGGAAGTACAGAACGCGGTGCTCGCTGGAGGTCAGGAAGCGCGAGCCGTACACGGCGTCCGCCCTGCCTTGCAACAGCGGGTCGAGCAGTTTGGAGTAATCCGCGGGGTCATATTCCAGGTCCGCGTCCTGGACGATGACGAAATCCCCCGTGGCCTCGCCGAATCCTGTCCTCACGGCCCGGCCCTTTCCGCGATTGCGATCATGCCGGAGCAAAGTGACGTTGTCAGAGGTGGTAGCGATCCTCGCCGCAACTTCCGCCGAGCCGTCTGTCGAAGCGTCGTCGACGATGATGATCTCCTTCGGAATATCTACGGCCTGGACACGAGCGACGACCTCTTGCAAGGTGCCGGCTTCGTTGTACGTGGGGATGACCACCGTCAGCGTTGAGGACAAACTGGGTCGACTCCTTGCGGGGAGACGCGAGCGGCTCGGCTTGCGATCGCCTCAGACGCCAAGTATGCAACAGTCTGGGAAACCGCACCTCTCCCGGGAGCGAGAGGATTGGTCGCTGCGAAGGGTGAGGCCCGTCGCAGGCTCGGCGAGCGGACCGTAGCGTAGGATGGATTCGTTGTCGGACGAACCCAAGCGAGCGCGAAATCCGACCGGCCGGGTGTATCTGGTAGGCGCCGGGCCGGGCGATCCGGAATTGCTCACCCTGCGCGCCCATGAACTGCTGCGGGCAGCCGACCTTGTCCTCTACGACAATCTCGTGTCGCCCGAGGTGCTTGAACACGCCTCTCCCTCGGCGCTGCGCCGCTATGTGGGCAAGAAGCGTGCCGAGCACGCCTGCACCCAAGCCGAGATCAACGGCTTGATGGTCGCTGCCGCTCGCGACGGCAAGGTCGTGGTTCGGCTCAAGGGCGGCGATCCATATGTGTTCGGCCGGGGCGGGGAAGAGGCGCTCGGCCTTGCACGTGCTGGAATTCCATTCGAAGTTGTTCCCGGAGTCACTTCCGCACTCGGAGCGGCGGCCTACGCCGGCATGCCGCTGACGCACCGGGACCACACGCAGGCTGTCACGCTTGTGACCGGGCACGACGTCGACCAGATCGATTGGTCGTCTCTGGCTGGCCGGCAGACGCTGGTCGTCTTCATGGGCCTGACGTCCATGCCGGCCATCGCCGAGCGGCTGATTGGTGGCGGGATGCCGCCGGAGACTCCGGCCGCGGCGATCCGCTGGGTAACGCGCGGAGACCAGAAAGTGGTGACGGCGCCGATCGCCGACCTGCCGGTGGCGATCCGGCGCGAGGGCTTGCGCCCGCCAGCACTCGTGGTCATCGGCGACATTGTTAGCCTGCGCGACCAAATCGACTGGTTCGACAACCTGCCGCTCCGGGGCCAGTCGGTCGTCGTCACCAGAGCTGCCTCGCAGGCTGCGCCCTTCTGCGGCGTCTTGCGCCGGCTGGGAGCGCGGGTGATTCCGATTTCTGCAATCGCTTTCGAGGCGCCTTCGAGCTGGGCTTCGGCTGACGCGGCAATCGAGGGGCTAGCACGCTACGACTGGGCGATTTTCACCAGCGTCAATGGTGTCGATCACTTCTTGGAGCGTCTGGACGCGAGCGTGCGGGACCTCCGCCACTTGCCTAAGAAGATCGCCGCCATCGGCTCGGCCACGGCCGACCGGTTGCGGGAGTTGCATCTCAAAGTTGAGCTCGTGCCGGACCAATTCGTGGCGGAGGCCTTGGCGGAAGCGTTTCTCGGGCTCGACATGCGCGGCAGCCGCGTGCTCCTGCCGCGAGCCGAGGAGGCGCGCAGCCTGCTGCCCGAACAGTTAGCCGAGATGGGGGCGGAGATCGACGTGGTTCCCGTGTACCGCACGGTTGTGCCCGAGGCCTCGCGCCAATTGGCCGAGCGCGCCTGGTCTGTTGATCCGGTGCCGGACTGGGTCACGCTGACAAGCTCTTCGACGGCTCGGATGCTGGCGCAGATGGTGCCGCTAGATCGCCTGAAGCGTTCCAAGCTGGCCTCCATCGGGCCGGTTACTTCGGCTACTATCAGGGAACTCGGCCTGCCGATCGCCGTCGAGGCGCGACGATTCACGACTGATGGCTTGGCCGAGGCGCTGTGCATCGCTGTCGCAGACTCGTTACGGTGATAATATGCGAGGGTTGCCATGAGGTACGTGCAGGCAGGCGAGCAGCAACTGGTGGTGCTCGAGCCGGAACACGACACGCTCCGGCAACTCGTGCAGCAAGCCGGCTTCACTGCCAATATCACCAAGGAAGCGCGTCGCGTGACGATCGAAGTCAGCGCCCTCGAACCATCAGGCCCGCTGCTGTTGTTCGATGCCGGCGATCCTGCCAACCTAGGATGGTTCTCGCGCTGCCAGTTCTATGTTGATTCCGTATCGGGTGTGGTCCTGCAGACGCCTCTGGTCATTTCCAATTGCTACAGCGGCAACGAGGTCGACCGCGAGCGCTTGCGCGTTTCAATGGCCACCGAGGTTCCGGCTGGATTCAGGCTGGCTGGCAAGAAGAGCCTGAGCGAGCAGGTGGTCTATGCGTTGCTGTTCAACCTGCTGACGGCCCTGCGGGACACCGGTGTCGCGCTTTGCGGCAGTGCCGGGCTGAAGCCGCTCGCAGGCGCTGCCCGCCGCGCCCGGCTGGCGAAGGATCGGTCTACCAGGGCCACCAAGCGCTGAGCTGCCGCTCGAGCGCTCTGCGGATTTCGGCGGGTTCGCTCAAGCCGGCCAGGTTTGCTCGCTCGCGCGGCCGGGCATCTGCCAGCCCGTACAGCTCCGGCGGTTCGGTTTCGTCTTGGACGTACTTCCACTCGTGCGTTCGAACCATCTTGGCCCGGTGAGTCGGGCTCATGCTCGGTCGCAACACTTGGGTGTGGCGCAGCACCGCATCCTCGTCGTCCGCACGTTCGGATGGCCCACCGTGCCAATGCAGTCGCCGCGCATCTGGTCCACCGTGACAAAGAGCACATTGGTTGGAGCGTCTCCGGCTCGGCCGGCGTGGAACGCGGTGGAACCCGCGGACAGCAGCAGGGATTGGGTGAATCGACGGCGGCGAATGCTCATGGCGGAGCCAAGATGCCAGGTCGCGAAGCGCCTTCTTGACCGCCGCCGCCGCCGGCCCACCGAGGCTCTCGCATAATGGAACTTGGGGCGAAGCAGCCCGTAGCTTCCGCACCTGCGCAATGCACTCCCGCTTCGATCGCATACGCCTGCTCAACGAGTGCCTGGCAGAGCGGATCCTCGTGCTCGACGGGGCGATGGGCACGCAGCTTCAAGAAGCGAAGCTCACAGCCGAGGACTTTGGCGGCGCCACCCTAGAGGGTTGCAACGAGAACCTCGTGCTCACGCGGCCTGACGTTGTACGCAAGATCCACAAGGACTACTTCGACGCTGGCGCGGACATCGTCGAGACCAACACGTTCGGCGCGATGGATATCGTGCTTGCCGAGTACGGGCTCCAAGACCACGTCGCTCGCATCAACGCAGAGGCCGGCCGCCTGGCTCGGGAAGCGGCCGATGCTTGCTCCACAAGCGGCAGGCCGCGCTTCGTCGCCGGCGCCATGGGGCCCTCGACCAAGTCGATCACCGTCACTGGCGGCGTGACGTTCGCCGAACTTGTGTCTGCCTACCGAGACCAGTCCTTCGCGCTGGCTGAATACGCGGACCTGCTGATCCTCGAGACCTGCCAAGACACCCGCAACGTCAAGGCCGCGCTGATCGGCATCGGACAGGCCCTGCGCAAGTACGGCCTGCGACTCCCGGTGATCGTCTCGGGCACCATCGAGCCCATGGGCTCGATGCTGGCCGGGCAGAGCGCCGAGGCGCTGGTGGTGTCGCTGGAGTATGCGGAGCCGCTCGGCGTCGGGCTCAACTGCGCCACGGGTCCGGAATACATGACGGACCACATTCGAACGATCCACGAGACTGCGACTGCGCTCGTGTCGTGCTACCCCAACGCGGGCCTGCCCGACGAGGACGGACTGTACGGCGAGACGCCCGATTCGCTGGCTTCAGTGTTGGACCGCTTCGCGCGGAACGGATGGCTGAATATCGTCGGCGGCTGCTGCGGCACGACTCCAGCGCATATCCGCTCGATTGCGCAGATGGCACAGGGACATGCCCCACGCCGCCACAAGCCGGCCCGGAGCACGAAGTTCACCGGCATCGACGTGGTGGAGGTGTGCGAGGACAACCGCCCCTTGCTGGTGGGCGAGCGAACCAACATCGTAGGATCGCGCCGCTTCAAGCGGCTCATATCGGAAGAGCGCTTCGAACAGGCCTCCGAGATCGCTCGCGCCCAAGTGCGCGGCGGTGCCCACATCATTGATGTCAATCTTGAGAATCCAGACCGCGACGAGCTCTCTGACATCGATTCCTTCTACGGGCTGCTGATCAAGAAGATCAAGGCTCCGGTCATGATCGACAGCACCAATCCGGCCGCGGTGGAATGCGCCTTGACCTATTGCCAAGGCAAGGCGATCGTGAACTCGATCAACTTCGAGAACGGGGAGGAGCGCTTCGACCAGGTCGTGCCCCTGCTTCGCCGCTATGGCGCTGGCGTGGTCGTCGGCACGATCGACGAGGATCCCGAGCAGGCCCAGGCGATCACCCGCGAGCGCAAGCTGGCCATCGTCGAGCGCGCCCACCGCCTGCTCACCGGGCAATGGCAGCTCGCCGAAGAGGATCTGGTATTCGACCCGCTGGTGTTCCCGTGCGGCACGGGCGATGCCAGCTACATCGGCAGCGCCGTGGAGACCATCGAGTCTTTGCGGCTGATCAAGTCCAAGCTGCCCCGCGTGAAGACGCTGCTCGGAGTGAGCAACGTCAGCTTCGGCCTGCCTCCGGCGGCCCGCGAAGTGGTCAACGCCGTGTTCCTGCACCATGCCACGAAGGCCGGGCTAGACCTAGCGATCGTGAACACGGAGAAGCTGCGCCGCTTTGCCTCAATCACCCCAGAGGAACTGCGCCTGGCTGATGGGCTGTTGCGCAACCTCCCGTGTGATGGCGTTGACGCACCGCAGGATCACCGGCTCCAATCTCCGGAGCAAAAGGCGGCCCTGAACCAGCTCCACATCGCCAAGGTCACGGAGCACTTCCGCGGTGCCGTCCGGGATCGCGGGCCGAAAGTGCAGGACCTTCCGCTGGACGAGCGGCTGGCGAGGTACATCGTGGAAGGCACCAAGGAAGGGCTGTTCCCAGACCTCGACCAAAAGCTCGCCGATAACGTGGCTCCCCTCGAAATCGTCAACGGGCCGCTCATGGAAGGCATGAAGCGAGTGGGCCGGCTGTTCAACAACAACGAGCTGATCGTGGCCGAAGTCCTGCAGTCCGCGGAAGCGATGAAGGCGGCGGTGGACCACCTTGAGCCGCACATGGAGAAGACCGCCGATGCCAACAAGGGGAAGATCGTACTGGCAACCGTCAAGGGCGATGTCCACGACATCGGCAAGAACTTGGTCGACATCATCCTTTCCAACAACGGCTACACCGTGTTGAACCTAGGCATCAAGGTGCCGCCGGAAGAACTGATCAAGGCGTGTCGGGAACACCAGCCCGACGCGATCGGCCTGTCCGGCCTGCTGGTCAAGAGCGCCCAGCAGATGGTGGTCACCGCCCAAGACTTGCGATCAGCCGGCGTGTGCGTTCCGCTGTTGGTGGGCGGTGCCGCGCTGAGCGCGAACTTCACGCGCAAGCGGATCGCTCCTTCCTACGGGGACCTGACGTGCTATGCCAAGGACGCCATGAGCGGCCTCGCCTTGCTGGACCGAGCGCTGGACCCGGCCGCGCGAGCCGACCTGGAAACCGAGCACGCCCCGGTCCGAGACGATGCCCGCCGCGATCGGCGAGAGGCCGCGTCCGCGACGGCCACGCGCAGCTCTCGGGTGCGTGCGGACGTGCTGCCGCTGAAGTGTCCCTACCACGCGCGCAGGTCCGAAGACATTCCCCATCTACGCGAGCTGTGGCAGTACATCAATCCCGCCATGCTCTATTCGCGGCACCTGGGGTTCAAGGGCAACTTCAAGCAGGCGCTGGCCGACCGTGACGAGAAGGCGCTAGCGCTGCACACGGCAGTGGAGGACACCAAGGCCGAGGCGGAGCGGTACATGAAGGCGCGCGCTATCTGGCGGTTCTTTGACGCGCAGGCCCACGGAAACTCGATCCGGCTGTTCGAACCCGGCAGCGGCGTGCTGCTGCACGAGTTCTCGTTCCCGCGCCAGCGTCGCGCCGACGGTCTCAGCCTCGCGGACTTCATCGCCGGGCCCAACGGCTACCGGGACTCTGTGGCCCTGTTTTGCGTGACCGCGGGAGAGGGCATCCGTCATCGGTCCGAGATCTACCGCGCCCGCGGGGAGTATTTCCGATCGCACGCGATCCAGTCCTTGGCCATCGAAACGGCCGAGGCCTGTGCGGAATGGATGCATCGGCGCATCCGCGAGGATTGGGGCTTCGCCGATCCTGCGGACATGACGATGGAGGATCGGTTTCGCTCGAAGTATCGCGGCCGGCGCTACAGCTTCGGCTATCCGGCCTGTCCGAACCTAGAGGACCAGCGCGGGCTGTTCAAGCTGCTCGATCCGTCCGAGATCGGTGTGACATTGACCGATGGCGACATGATGGATCCCGAGGCCAGCGTTAGCGCCGTGGTTTTCCAGCACCCCGATTGCATTTACTTCGACGTGAACTCCTAGCCCCCGCTGGCACCCTTGGCCACGCTGATCAGGGCGCTGGCGGACTCCAGATCGTGGCGCCGATGTAGCGTTCCGGCCCGCTTGCTTCATCGGTGAAGTAGTAGACCGACACGACCTTGCCATCAGGCCGCTGGATCGAGCGCACGTACCCGATGTCGCGGCTGGCACCGTCGTCGCGGAGCGTGATGTCCCCGCTCCAAGTCCTGCCGTTATCGCTGGAGAGTCGCGCCCGGATGCTATACGGCTCCGCCCGGTAGCCGTAGACTAGGCAGATTCGCCCGTCCTGCAGCTGGATCATCGAGGGGGGATTGCCCACGCCAGTGTCGGAGACGGCTTCGCCGAGGTATTCCCAGTTCGCTCCGTCATCGGCGGAGAGATACGTGCCGATCCATCGATTCGCGTCATCGCGCATGCGCACCGTGACCAATATCTCGGTCTCGGAGAGCCGCACTGCGGCCGGCATGATCGAGAAGCCCACTTCTGGCTCGGGTCCGATCCAGCCCAGCAGGGTCCACGTCGCGCCGCCGTCGGTGGTGCGCACGCACAGCGGCCGCCCTTCCCGGCCGTCGGCCTTGGCGGCGGTGATGAACAGGGTGCACTGGCTCTTGCTGTCGACGATGTAGTTTGTACGCGGCGCGATTCCGGGCGAGTCGAAGGCCGGCAGCCGGAACGGCCCGTCCCAGCTGTGTCCGCGGTCGTAGGAGTGAAAGATGCGTCCCACGCCCGCATGGATGCTGTTGGTGCGGACCGTGAGGGCGAAGTTCGGATGCGTGAAGTCGATTCCGCCCTCGCTTTCACGGAGTTCGGGGATCGTGACACCCGGTCGCGTGACGCCGTGCAAGTACCCGCCTTCGGTCAGCAGATGACCTTTGGCACCCGGATCCTCGACCGTCCAGGTCTCTCCGCCATCCATGCTGCGCGCCAACATGGGAATCTCGGGCTTTTCGCGGTCAATGTGGTGGCTGTCGCCGAGGTCCTTGTACCAACCCTTGCCGAAACCGACGAGGATCTCGCTCCCCCAGCTCCAGATGCCGTGGTTGGCAGGCCAGCCGCCGAACATGCCCTGCTCGAAGTAGACCTTGACGTGGCGAGCCTCCGTCGCGTTGGGCGGGCCCGCCGCTGTCGGATCTGGTGCCGGCTGCCCCGAGCAAGCCGCCAGAGCAAGCGCGGCAAGTAGCGAGATTGCAGAGGTCTTTTGGATCACCCGGTTCTCCTTGATCGCGGACTGGCACGGCTTGCGCCACCGGTGCCGCCGCAGACTCTCGGTAGTGTATCCCACGGCTTCCGCGCCGCACTCGGAGAGGTCCGTGGGCTGGCTGGTAGAATCCGTGTACATGACCCTGAGACTGTTGCCGCTTGCGGCGCTGCTGGCGGCGGGCCTTTCGGCCCAGACCAAGCTGCTTCGATATCCCGACATCCACCGCGATCGAGTCGCCTTCGTGTATGCCGGCGACCTCTGGACCGCGTCCAGCCAAGGAGGTCGGGCCATCCGGCTGACAGCCCATCCGGGCCTCGAGTTGTTTCCGAAGTTCTCGCCCGACGGCAGGTGGATCGCTTTTACAGGACAGTACGACGGCGACGAGCAGGTCTATGTGGTCCCGGCAGACGGTGGCGAGCCACGACAGCTGACCTACTACCCCGCACGCGGCCCCTTGGCGCCGCGCTGGGGCTATGACCACCATGTGTACGGCTGGACCCCCGACGGAACTGCCGTGCTGTTCCGCTCGACCCGCGAGTATTGGGGGGCCAAGGACGGGCGGCTCTACACGGTGCCGCTGGAGGGCGGGCTGCCGTCGCCCCTAGCGATGCCGGTATCGGGCGCGGGGGACATTTCCGCGGACGGCAAGCGCGTGGCGTACGCTCCACTGTTCCGGGACTTCCGCGCTTGGAAGCGCTACCAGGGCGGCTGGGCCCAGGACCTCTACATCTTCGACTTGGACAGCGGCACGGCCGAGCAGATCACCGACCACGTCCGCAGCGAGCGCGACCCGATGTGGATCGGCGGTGACGTGTACTTTGCCTCCGACAGCGACGGCACGCTCAATCTGTACCGCTATTCCACGAAGACCAAGCAGACGCAGCAGCTCACCCGCGAGAGCGTCTGGGACGTGCGCTGGCCGTCGAGCGACTCGCGCGGCCGCATCGTCTACGAGCTGAACGGGGAGCTTCGCGTCTATGACACGAAGGCGGGCAAGTCCCGCGCGATCTCGATCAGCGTTCCCAGCGATGGCGTCGCGAAGCGGCCGCGGCGTGTTTCGGCCGCCGACAACATCGAGGACTATTCCCTGAGCCCGAAGGGCAAGCGTGCGGTCTTCAGCGCGCGCGGCGACATCTTCACGGTTCCGGCCGAAAAGGGCCCGACCCGGAACCTCACCAAGTCGTCCGATGCGCATGATCGCTCGCCGAGTTGGTCGCCGGATGGCAAGCGAATCGCGTTCGTGTCGGACATGTCAGGCGAGCAGCAGGTCCATGTCATCGACCATATGGGCGGCAGCTCGGAGCAGCTGACAGAGAGGACAAGCGGTCGGCTGTACCGCTTGGCGTGGTCTCCGGACTCCGAGCGGATCGTCTTCTCCGACCAGCTGGGCAGGGTGTACGTGCTGGACGTCACAACCAAGCAGATCAAGGAGATCGCTGACGAGCCACGCGGGAGGATCGCCGATTACCAGTGGTCGCCGCGCGGGGGCTATCTGGCGTTTACCGTCAGCGTGGCTTCCCGTGTCAATTCGATCTTCATCTGGGACGCTGCTGACGACAAGCTGCACCAAGTGGGCGGTGCGATGTTCGAAGAGTTTCTGCCCGTCTGGGGGAAGAAGGGCGATTTCCTGTACTTTCTCAGCGACCGCGAGTTTTCGCCGCTGATCTCAACCACGGAGTGGAACTTCGCGACGAACCGCCAGACTGGAATCTTCGCTCTCGCCTTGCGCAAGGACGTCGCTCACCCGTTCCCGCCCCAGAGCGACGAGGCGGAACTCGCCGAAGAAGAGGCCCATGCTGACGGCGACGAGTCCGGCGAGAGCGCCGAGGGCGAATCCGCCGCTTCTGGCGAGAACGGCGACAAGCCCGAGGAAGGGCCCATCCGGATCGACTTCGACGGACTCGGCGAACGTGTCGCCCGACTGCCGGTGCCTGCGGATAACTATCGCGGCCTGGCGGCTGTTGAAGGGTCCTTGCTAGTGTTGCAGGACGGGCCGTTCTACTACGGCCGGAGTTCGGGAGTTGAGGCGGAGGTCAAGATTTTCGACCTGGAAGAGCGCGAGCTCAAGACGGTCACCGAGGCAGGCAGCTTTGCGCTCTCGGCCGACGGCAAGAAGCTCTTGGTACGCAAGGGGAGGGGCTTCAGGCTGGTGGACGCCAAGCCCGACGCCAAGGATGCCAAGACTGTCTCCACTGGCGGGATGGAACTCGACTTGGTGCCGAGCGATGAGTGGACCACCATCTTCAACGAGGTCTGGCGGAGATATCGGGACTTCTTCTACGTCGAGAACATGCACGGCTACGATTGGCAGGCCTTGCGCGACCAGTATCGGCCGTGGCTGGCACACGTCAAGCACCGCTCGGACCTCAACTATGTGATCGGCGAGATGATCGCCGAATTGAACGTCGGGCATGCCTACATTTCCGGCGGGGATTACGAGGCTCCGGACCGTCCGAGAGTCGCGTTGCCAGGGGCGGAATTCGAACTGGACGCGAGCAGCGGCCGCTACCGGATCGCCCGCATCTTGCGCGGCCACAACGAGGAAGACGAGTACCGCGCTCCCCTGACCGAGATCGGCGTGGACGCCCGGCTCGGGGATTACGTGCTCGCCGTCGATGGCGACGAGCTGCTGGCCGGCACGAATCCGTACCGGCTGCTCCGCCACAAGGCGGCGAGGCCCGTGGAGCTGACCCTGAACGACACGCCTAGCTCGAACGGTGCGCGCAAGGTGTCGTTCCGCCCCATCACGGACGAGTCCAACCTGCGCTACCTGGGCTGGGTGGAGGCCAACCGCAAGGCGGTCTCGGATGCCACCGGCGGCAAGGTCGGCTACCTGCACGTGCCCGACATGAGTTCGCGCGGCATCAGCGAGTTCATCAAGTGGTACTATCCGCAGCTCCGTAAGCAGGGCCTGATCGTGGACGTGCGCGGCAACGGTGGTGGAAACGTGTCGCAGATGCTGATTGAGCGACTGCGCCGCGAACTGCTCGGCACGCGGTTTTCCCGGACGATCGACGACTTCCGCACATATCCTGGCGAGGTGTTTCTCGGGCACTTAGTCTGCCTGGTGAGCGAGAATTCCGCTTCCGATGGCGATATCTTCGCGGCGCGGTTCAAGCAGGCGGGCCTCGGCCCGCTGATCGGCAAGCGTTCCTGGGGAGGGGTGATCGGCATCACATCGCACGGCCCCCTCATGGATGGTGGGGACGTGCGCGTGCCGGAGTTCGCGACCAATGCGGTGGATGGTTCTTGGATCATCGAGGGACACGGGGTCGATCCCGACATCGTCGTGGCCAACGATCCCGAGGCGGTCCTTGCTGGCCGGGACCAGCAGTTGGAGCGCGCCATCGAGGAGGTGCAGCGAAGGATTCGCGAGGAGCCGCGGCCGCTGCCTCAGCGGCCGGAAGACCCTGTGAGGACTCCCTAGGCTAAGGCCGATGTCATTGCATCTCCTGTCCACGCGTGCGATGCTTCTTTGGCACAGCGGCCCGAAGCTTGCTCTCGGAGGGCGAAAGTGCTTGGACTGGCTGTGTGGATCGGCCTATCGGCCCTAGTCTCCGCGCTGGTGCCCGTGCCGCGCCTAGCCGCCCAATCGGCCGAGACGACCGGGAGCGTAGCGGTGGTGGCGGGCGCCAGGGCCGTGCGGGCCCACACCTCGCCTCCAATCGTCGCCGCGGAAGTTACGGAACTGACAGTATCCCGCACGCGGACTTCCACAGAAGAGTTCGAGTTCTTCGTGGACACGTTGATTGGGTCGCTCCAGTTCGGCAGTTTCGGGATCGGCCAGGCCTTGGGCGATCCGGCGATGGGCGGATTGCTCCTGCCATTGGACCTGCCGACGCCGTTCTCCATCGGTGAACCCGCCGGCACGAATCCTTCCGAAGGCTTGCTGTTTTGGTCCGGTAGCGCGTTCGCGCGTGACGTTAGCGGAACCGAGACCAATGGCCACGTTGTCATTGGCGAGGTAGAGGTTTCGATCGCGAGTTATGCCGACCCGCGCGCCAATGTCTCATTCTTCGACCTGTTTGATCTCAACACGGGGGCAAGTAAAGAGGACTTTGGTTGGACGGACGTACCAGTGCAGGACGGCACTTTCAACGCCGGCTCGCTCTGGAGCAGTCAGGCCAGCGACCCGGCGACCGGTGTGCCCGCGCAGGACGGCGCCTTCGGCGCTGGAACGCAGAGCGAGGCGGTGCAGGGAAAGTTCTTCGGCCAAAGCCACATCGGCGTCGGAGGCATCTTTCAGAGCGATGGCCTGATCGGCGCGTTCGGAGCCCAGCGCGCGCATCCAGAAGTGCTCACGGTCGTAGATGCTAGACCCGTGCTGCCGTCGGGCCCTCTCCCCGCGGCGACACGGCTGTTAGGGGTCGTATTGGGAGGACCGCCAACTCTGCACGAACCAATGGTTGGGGGATCGAGCGAATTCAATTCTCCCCTAACTGAAGTGCCCGTGCCGTTGGGAGACTTACAAAGCGAGATCAACATCGGCCAGACGAGTCTGAGCTTGCGAGGAATTGCCGGCGGCAAGAGCGGCGACCACGGCGAGCTTTCCATGACGGTGCGGTTCGGTCTAGGGCTCGGCGATCTGCTGCCCGCCACGCTCAGCATGAGAGCGGACGGCTTGGCCGGCCAGGATGGCCAGGCGGGATACTCCATCCTTACAAGCAAGATCGAGTTCGACTTGGGACAGGGGCCTCAGCCGTTTCCAGAAGGTGTCGAAGCGACGACCCTGATCGCGGGTGGTTTCGGATTCCTGACGAGTCCGACGACGAGCGTTGCCCGCTGGACTGGGACGTTGCAGGCTGAAGACATCAGTGACTCGCGCTGGCAGGGCAATCAGGTCAGCGGGGATGTCTCCATCAGCGTGCATCTGGCCCCAGAGCCAGCAGTAAACGTAGAGTTCTCTAATCTAGCCGACCAAGGCTCCACTCGTACCCATGAGAACATCTCTTGGACATCGATCCCGGTCTCGAAGGGAAACTTCGTTGCAGAGGACGGTGCCAATCTGCTGCAAGGAGTTTTTGCGGGGTTGGATGGAACAAGCGTCGCGGGAATATTCCAGTGGAACGGCCTCTCGGGAGGATTCGTCGCGTCGGACATGAGCCGAGCCGTTCCGCTGCTTCCGATAGGCCAGAGCTCGCCGGACGCGGCCGGCGAGGACGTGCGGCTGCATGTGAGCGTCCCTTCGCTAGATGCCCGGCGCGGCATCGTTGGCACCGTTGCAGAGGTCTCGACCATCGAAGGGCTGCTGCTCGACGCGAGGCCCGAGGATCCCGTCGGAGTGATCCAAGGCGTGCGAATCGACAGGCTAGAGCTCGCGGATACCCAGATCGGGGGTGTCGCGTCCGACGTCAACGGCCTTGGCGGATGGCTGGATGAGGGCTACTTCGGCGCAGCTGGGATCTATCGTACAGACGAAGATCTCGTCCAGCGTCGCTTGGCTTCCGCAGCGCTGATGGTGGGAACCGGCTCGTCCTCCAACCCGCCCGATGTGAGCGCCACTTGGACGGGCGAGATGGTTGGCATCGACACCAGCGGTTCGGCGACGGATGGGAACATCGTTCGTGGCGATGCCAGTATCAGCCTTAGAACTGCGACGTACCTGCTAGCGACGGTCTCTCTTACGGGCATCGTTGACCAGACGCGCGACCTGACGCGGCCCGACATGTGGTGGGGCGGTATTCCCGTCTTTAGCGGCAGTTTCGAATCCGCGACCTCAGACGACGAGATCGCGGGCAGATTCCTCGGGCCGGACCATCACGAGGTGGCCGGCACGTTCGATTGGTCCGGGATCCAGGGCGCGTTTGGCGCGCGGATCGCGGATCCATAGGATTCTGAACCTCTTGCGCGTTCGTCCGGCTGGCCGCATTGCCAGGCGCCTGATCCGGCACTAGCCCACGTCTTTGAGCGGGGCCTGGAGCTTGAAGCGCGCGTAGGCTTTGGTTGTCTCGCTTATGCTGCCACCCAGGGGTCCGCGACCTCGATGCCGGTGTCGTCGAAATCTTGAACGTTCCGTGTCACAACCGCCATGTCGCGGGAGCGAGCGATCGCTGCGATCTGGCAATCGGTCGGCGCGATGGGGCGTCCGGTGGAACGGCGTGCGGCGGCGATGTCCGCATATTCGCGCGCCGCAGCTCTGTCGAACGGCAGAATCCGGCCGTCGTCGAGATCCTCTCGCAAGATCGCCTCGATTGCAAAGGCCAGCGTGTCTCGGCGCCGGCCCGTAGGCAGGATCGCAACTCCGTAACGCAACTCCGCTTCGCCACCTACCGAGAAATACAGGTCCGTCGCCGGACGTTTCCCGACCCACCTCTCCACCGCCGGATCCGGCGACGGACGCAGGAGTTCGGAGACAACATTGGTATCAAGCAGTACCGCCATAGCCTCCGGCTCAATCAAGGGTTGGTGGCTCTCGCGCGGGCTCGCGCGGCGGCAACTCTAGGTCCACGCCGCCAAGGGGTGCTATCCGGGCGCGTATTGCACTTGCGAGATTCCGGCAAGCTGCCTTCGATTCCACGGCCTGTCTCAGAAACAAGCGGGCTTCCTCTTCCATGGATCGCCCATTACTGGCCGCCCGAACCCGCAAGCGGGTCTTCACGTCGTCGTCGAGGTTGAGGATCGTAATGCTCGCCATGGCCATGCCCTCTGCTTCTTCAAGACTCAAATTTAGCCCTGATTGCGATGCAATCAAAACACTGACACCGCTGGACACAGCCGCCAGCAAGCCGTTCATCAACCGCCCGCTGATGTTCGGCCGTGCGCCGAACCAAATACGCCTCATCCGCGCCTCGGGCAAGCTCGGCCCATAGATGCGCCGGGCGAGCCCCGCCGTCTCGTGATCGAGTCTGACCTGATGCTAGCGGCGGCGCGGCTCGCTTGGTCGCTCAGTAGACTGGTGTGCCATAGGGCACGGGCGTCTCGACGCGCTGAATCTCGCTGACCCTTGCAATCTTCCAGATTTCGTCGACGCGCTCGAGGAAGATCTGCTGAACCTCGTTGCGATCCGCGTAGACGTACTCCACCCGCACTTGGGCGTCGTTCCCAGACTCCTCCGGAGCGTTCATCGCGATGCCCTTGATGTCCCTGTTGCGCTCCCGGAGAAATTCCGAAAAGCGCTCCGGCCCCATCTCCTCCATGCTCTGGCGAAGCGTGCGTTCCATCTGCCCCGCATAGCAGTCCAAGTAATCGTCGACCAGCCCGTCCCTGGCCGCATCCAGCATGGAGTAGATCACGTCCCTCGGTTCTTCCGGCTTGGAAGAACCGAGGCCCAAGAAGCCGCCGTCGTCGCTGCCGCCAAGGTCCAGGCGCTCAAACCCGCCCTGGTACCAGGCGATGATCGCCAAGCCGGCAACGATGACCGTAACCGTGACTGCCTGCGCCTTCGCATCCTTGCTCATGGCAGCGATGACTGGCGGCTGCTGTCCCGCCGGATGATGTTCAGGTCGAGATTGCCGTCCTCATCAACGATCGTCTTGCGCAGGCGCGGCAGTATCTCCTCCATCGTCTCTAGGAATAATCGGCTGCGCGTCACGTCGGGGTTGCGGGCGTATTCCGAGGCCAGTTTCTCAAACCTGGCAGCGTCACCGTGAGCCCGCTGGATGCGGCGTTCGCGATAGCCGTGTGATGCAGACAGCATCTGCTGTGCCTGCCCGCGCGCCCTGGGAAGGATGTCGTTGGCGTAGCCTTCGGCTTCGTTGACGATCCGCGCGGCGTCTGCCCTGGCCGAGGCGACGTCCCGGAACGCATCGGCCGCCTCCGCCGGCGGAGTGACGGATCGGATGTTTACAGTCGACAGCACCACTCCCAATCCGTGGCGGTCAATCAGGTCTTGCGACTGCCGACGCACTTCCTCTTGAATCGCGATCTTCTCGGTCGTCAGGACCTCGTCCACTGCCCGGGTGGAAATCTGTCGCTCTAGCGTGGCTTCGACGGCGTTTGCCACGGCTAGGTCAACGTTGGCTGACCGGAACAGATAGTTCGCCGGTTCGGCAATGCTGTACTGCACGACCGCCCGTACGTTGAGGATGTTCTGGTCGCCGCTCAGGAACTGGGAGAGCACGGGGTCGGCAGGCAAGGCGTTCGCCTCGTCGGCGAGCTCGCCACCGATGAACGCGCGCTTCAACTCTCGTACCTTCAGCTTGTGCACCTGGCCCGCGGGCCACGGCCAGTGCCAGCCGACGCCGGGCATGGCCTGGTCATTCGAAAGCGCCCCGAAGGTTGTCAGCACGGCCTGCTGCTCGGTGCGAATCACGTAGATGCCCGAGAGCAACCACAGCGCCGCCAGCGCGCCCGCCAGGCCGCGAGCCGGGACCTGCCGCAGGCTCTCAGCCAGAGGCCCTCGGGGCGAACTGTCGGTCGCGGTTGCCGGATGCGCGTGCTGGTGCATGGCCGATGCTACTGCCCCCTCGTCAACAGACGCAGCAACTCTGAGTCGGCGCTGAGGATCACGGTCGTGTCCTCGTCCAAGGCCTTTCGGTAGGCTTCCAGGGTCCGGGTGAGCTTGTAGAAGGACTGGTTGCGGGAATAGGCCGCGCCGTATACGCGGGCCGCAGCCGCGTCGCCTTCGCCCTTGGTGGTCTCGGCCTCCTTGTACGCCTTGGCGAGGATTTCCTCCTTCTTCCTGTCGGCTTCGGCCCGGATTCGTAGAGCCTGCTCTTCGCCCTCGGCCCGGTACTGCCGGGCGATCCGCTCGCGCTCGGCGCGCATGCGAGCGTAAACGCTCTGCTTGTTCTGCTCCGGCAGGTTGAGCCGCTTGAGGCGCACGTCGGCGATGCTGATGCCGTACTCCTGCAGCGCAGCGGTGCCGCTGCGCTCGGCCAGCTTGTCGAGCACTTGCTCGGTCTTGACGTGTTTCGGCGACGTCGAGACGATTTCTTCCAGGTCGAGATTGGCGATCGTCGCCGCCAGACCGGACCAAACCAGGTCGTGCAGGCGCATCTCGGCCGCTCTCTCGTTGCCCACAGCCTGCACGAACGCCTGCGGGTCGGCGATCTGCCACAGAGCGTAGGTGTCGATGCTCAGGTTCTTCTTGTCCTTGGTCAGAAATTCCGAGCGCGGGGGGTTGTAGACCCGGAGCCGCCGATCGAAGAGCTGCACTTGCTGCAGCAGCGGCACCTTGATGCTCAGGCCTGCGTCGGTAACGGTGCGGACTGGCTTGCCTAGTTGCGTGACCAAGGCAAACTCTGTCTCGCGCACGGTGAAAAGGGCGGACCAGGCCAGCACTGCCGCTCCCAGAGCCAGCAAGAGGTTGCGGTTGCGCTGCAGCAGCCCGCGCCAGTCGAGCGGCTCCTTGGGAGCGTGGTCGTGATGGTGCCCGTGCTCGTGCTGCTCGTCCCCGTGCTTGTGGTCATGGGAATGGCCGTGGTCGTGTGTGTGGTGGTGGTCGTGCATGGTCTATTCCCCCAGCTCGGCGGGCTCGAATGGCGGCGGTGGCTGTTGCATCTGGGCTCCGGGCGGCGCGACGATCACCCCTTCGTCCATCGTCCAGAGCGTGCGGCGGCCGCCCGAAGAATCGATGATGAGCTTCTTGCGGCCCGGCAGGATCTCTTCCATCGCTTCCAGGTACAGGCGCGTCGAAGTTGGACCGGGAGCGGCGCGATAGGCTGATTCGAGCTGCTGGAAGCGCGCAGCGTCGCCGCCCGCGCGGTCCGTGCGGCTCGCCATGTAGCCGTGGGCTTCCTGTACCAGTGCCTCGCCCTGGCCCCTGGCCAGCGCGACCTGCTCGTTGGCGTAGCCCTCGGCCTCGTTGATCATCCGGCTCTTTTCTTCCAAGGCCCCCGCGACCTCGCGAAAGGCGTCGACAACCTCTACCGACGGGTGCATGTCTTGGAAGCGCACGTGCAGCACGCGCACGCCCGTGCCGTAGTCTGCCAGCCGCCGCTGCAGCTCTTCGGCGGCCCGCCGCTCGGTCTGGTGGCGGCCCGTCGTCAGCAGCGCATCGAGCGACACCGTGTTGACGACGCTGCGCAGCGCCGCTTCCGATGCGGCGCGGATGACGGCCTCGGGATCTAGCTGCTGGAAGATGTAGTCGTCAGGCCGGTCGATGTCGTAGTGCACCACGGCGGTCATCTCGATCATGTTCTGGTCGCCGGTCAGCATCAGCGTCTCTTCGTCGGCGAGCTGGATGCGGCCGTCCCGGTGCTGGATGTTCCATTCGTACGACGGGGGCTCACTGAATGCTGCGCCCTCCGAAGTGCGGAAGCCGATCTCGATCGCGCGAATCTGCCGTGCCCGCACGCGCGTCAGCCGGTCGACGGGCCACGGCAGCTTGAAGTTCAATCCCGGTTCTCGATTGGGCAGCACCCTGCGGCCGAAGCGCTCGACCACGCCCACTTCCTCGGTGCGGATGGTGAAGACGGCCGTGGACGCCCACAGGACTAGCAGAGCGGCTGCGGCGGGCTTTGCCAGCAGCCTGCGGTTCTCTACCAGCCACGCGAAGCCTGCGGCGGGATCGATGCCGCGAAGGATGTCGAGGATGGCTCTCCAGACCTGGGCGATGCCGACGTGCGACCGCACGCGCTCCCAGCGCGAGAGCTGGCCAGCGGGCCGCTCGATGCGCAGCAGGCGCACCGAGTTGAGCATCACGAAGATCGAGGAGATCTGGTGGACTCCGGCCGCAAGTGCCGGCCCCATCCAGCCGATGCCGGCGATGTAGACGGAAACCACGTTGACCACGCCGGCGAAGAGGATGATGTTCTGCCACACCGTGGTGACGGCTCGCTTGGAAACCCCGAACAGCTTGGGCAGTCTTTCGATCTCGGGATTGAGATCGACGACATCGGCCGCCTCGGCCGCGATGTCGGCACCGGAGCCTGAGATCGCCACGCCGACATCGGCTGCCGCCAGGGCGGGCGCGTCGTTGACGCCGTCGCCGATCATGGCAACCTTGCGACCCTGCACTTGCAGTTGCTTGATCCGGTCCAGCTTCTGCTCCGGCAGCAGCTCGGCCTCCACGTGCGTGATGCCGACCACCCGCGCCATCGCGTCCGCTGCCTTGCGACGGTCGCCGGTGAGCAGGATGATGTTGCTGATGCCTAGGTCCTCGATCTCGTGGACCGCATCGTGAGCGCCCTTGCGAGGCGTGTCTCGCAGCAAGATCGCGCCCGCGCACCGGTCGCCCTCGGCGACTAGGACCGGGGTCGCCCCGGCCCGGTCGGAGGCAGTCAAGTAGTCTTCCAGGCCATAGATGCCGTGGTCGTTGAGGAAGGCCTCGTTGCCGGCCCGAACGGTCTTGCCGCCGTGGATGCACTCCGCGCCGCGCCCGGGCACGATCTGCGCGTCTTGGAATTCCCCGGCGGCGATTCCGCGTTCTTCAGCGGCGCGGACGATCACCTTGGCGAGCGGGTGGTCCGAGCTCGCTTCCGCCGTGGCCCCGAGAGTGAGCACCCGCTCCTCGCTGTAGCCCGGGGCCACC
This sequence comes from Terriglobia bacterium, assembly GCA_009838515.1. Lineage (GTDB taxonomy): Bacteria > Acidobacteriota > Terriglobia > Bryobacterales > UBA6623 > VXMF01. Next base: position 136,900 of record VXRL01000092.1, read on the forward strand.
AAGATATCGACGATCTCGAACTCCCCGGTGGTCAACGTGCCGGTCTTGTCAAAGACGATAGTGTCGATCTTGGAGGCGGTCTGGACGACCTGCCCGCCGCGGGCCAGCAGGCCGCGACGGGCCAACCCGCCGATGGCGGCGACCATGGCGGCCGGCGTGGCCAGGATCAGCGCGCAGGGGCACCCGACGATCAGGACGGCCACGGCCCGGCGCACGCGCTCGGTGGTCTCGACGTCGCTGGAAAGGAAATAGACCGCGCCGGCGGCCAGCAGGATCGCCGGGAGGAAGTAGCGGGCGTAGCGGTCGGCTTCCCGCACCACGGGCGCGGTGCGGTGGTCGCGGGCTTCTTCCACCAGGTGGATGAGCCGAGCTAGGGTGGACTCCTCGGCGGCATAGGTCACCCGGATGTGGAGCAGGCCGTGACCGTTCAGCGTGCCGGAAAATACCTCGTCTCCCTCGCTCTTGTCGCGGGGCACGGATTCTCCCGTGATGGGGCTCTCGTCGACAGACGATTCACCCCGTTCGACCGTGCCGTCGGCGGCGATTCGCTCGCCAGCGCGTACTACGACCAAATCGCCGGGCTCTAAGTCCTCGACATGGACTTCGACCTCCTCACCATCACGCAGCACGCGGGCGTGGTGAGGCAGTTGGTCCACGAAGCGGTGGATCGCCCGCTCGGTCCGCCCGGCGGCCCAGGCCTCCAGCCCCTCGCCGAGGAGCATGATGAACATGGCCTCGGCGGCCGCCAGGTACTCTCCGATCGCCAAGGCGGCGCCCGCCGCGATGACAATCGCCAGGTCTGCCGAGATCTTGCGGTCGAGCAACTCGGAGATGGCCCGGTAGAAGGTCTTGTAGCCCGCCAGCACCGCGAGGAAGATCGCGGTGTCGATTCCAAGCAGGGAATCGAAGATGCCGAACAGGTTCAGCAGCAGCAGGACGCCTACGACAACTGTGAATCCTACGTACTTGATCTGCTCGCGGCGATCGCGATTGATCGCGTGGTCCTCGGAGACGACATGCACTGGTAGACAAAGATAGCAAAGACGACTGTTGCCCCCGACACGGGTGCGGGCTTAGTGACTCAGCGTGTAGAGTCGGCAGTGGGTCCTTGGCGTTTACCGAACTCTCCTTATGGTCATCTAGGGCAAACTAGTGTCAGCAGACTCGGACTATCGACATCGAGCGGCTTCTACGGACAGTCGGAGTAAGCCGTTGACGAACAACGAGCCTTGAGATCGTCCGCCGTCCGGAGTTGACTCTGCGACATCCGCTGCCGTACCACAGCCAGTTCATCATTTGCACTCTCTTCGCCGTTCTGAACCGCGAGGCTCAGCCAGACATGGGCGGTTACAAGATTCCTCGTCACACCAGAACCGCTCAAATACGCTTGGCCCAGCTGCCATTGCGAGAATGCATTGCCCTGCACCGCCGCGGAACGGTACCACCGTGCGGATTCTGCAACGTCGATCCGGACGCCCCTACCGAACTCGTACATCGAGCCGAGCCATGATTGGGCCGATGCAAGACCTTGGTCTGCAGCTCGGCGGAACCAGATTGCGGCCCCCCTATAGTTCTGAAGGACGCCGCTACCTTGGTAGTACAAGAGACCGAGGCCGAACTCTCCCCACGCAGCGCGCTGAGCGGCTGCCAGACGAAACCACATCGCTGCCTCTCGGTGGTCTTCGGGCGAACTGACTTCGGCGAAGTGCCAAAACCCCAACGACACCTGAGCGGAATCGAGGTCCTTGTTCGCGGCGAGCAGATAGAGCCTCCGTGCCGCGATCGGATTCGTGGTGACGCCCTCACCCGATTCAAGCAATCGCGCTAGGCTGTACTGTGCCCATCTTCGACCTCCAGCTGCCGCCTTCCGATACCAATCTGCCGCCTGGGCGAAGTCAACATCGACCGCTAGTCCTCGCCGGTACATGTTCCCGAGAGAGCTCTGAGAATATGCATCGCCTTGGGCTGCCGCGAGTCGAAACCACCGTAGCGCCTCCCCGTAGTCCTGCTCTACCCCGTCTCCAAAGTAAAATAGTGCGCCGAGTAGAGATTGGGCGTCGGCGTCTCCTTGTTCAGCGGGTCCCCTGGCCGATTCCAGCCATTCGGCATAGTCAGGTGGCGAAAGCGTGGCTTTGAACCCGCCGGTAGACGTGCTAGTCAGTTGATAGCGGCGATGACCGGATCCCCAGACGAAGTCACCTGACTCGAACAGCGAGCCCGAATAGGTGAATGCGGTGCCTGACTTCCACAATCGCGCGACATCACCGCTGGCGCCTAGCGGAACCTCGACCGAGGCCGGAGCGAACTGAGCTGGGACTACATCCCAATCCGCTTGCAGGCGCCGAATCTTGCGGTTTCTCGAATCCGCGACGTAAACCTCGCTGCGAAGGTCAATCCAGAGACCAGCCGGGGAATTCAGTCGCGCTTGATCTGAGGGCCCTCCATCACCAACACTGCCGGCTAGGCCAGTACCCGCAACAGTCTCCGCATAACCCGGGGTCTTGATTCTACGCACGACGTGGTTCCCCGAATCAGCCACGTAGATACCTCCCCTCCAGTCCACAGCGACACCGCTTGGGAGATTTAGCCATGCGGAGGTGGCGGGCTCGCCGTCTCCTGTGTACCCCCGGCTTCCAGTCCCCATGATGGTGGAGATGGTTCCGTCCAAGTCTACTCTGCGAACCATGTGGTTTCGAGTGTCGGCGATGTAAACGGATCCATACATGTCGACTGCGACGCCTTCTGGATTGTTCAGGGTCGCTAGATCGGCCGGGCCGCCGTCCCCGCCGAACCCGACGCGCGAGTTGCCCGCTACCGTGGTAATGATTCCATTCGAGACTCTCCGGATGCGATGATTGCCAGTGTCCGCGATATAGACATTCCCAAGAGCGTCGACCGCGACATCACTCGGACGCAGGAGCATTGCCTCGGTTGAGGGACCATCGTCACCGCCGAATCCCGGCCGGCCGGAACCGGCAATTGTGGTAATGGTGCCATTCGAATCAATCACCCTAATCCGGTGGTTTGTCGAGTCTGCGACATACAATCGACCCGCTCCATCGAGCGCGAGGCCTTGGGGGTTCCACAGACGGGCACTGGTTGCCGCCCCGCGGTCGCCGCGGAAGCCAGCAATGCCCCTGCCCGCGACCGTCGTGATCACACCCGAGGGTGTGATCTTTCGGACCCTGTGGTTCTCCGTGTCGGAGACATAAACTTCCCCGGAGTCTGAGACGGCCACGCCGGATGGGTTTGCGAGCCGTGCTGCCACGGCTGTGCCTTGGTCGCCACGAAAGCCATAAGATCCCGAACCGGCCACGGTGTGAATGGAGAATCCATGACCGGCCCCTTGGGCAGGCGCGAGAATTGGCTCAGACAGCCAAACTCTGCCAGGCCCCAGCGACAGCTTGTACGTGCCGCGATCCTGATGGGCGATCACCGAGCCACTGACTATCTGCTGGTCGTCGAGCCGGTACGAGCGATCCTCAGCACGCATCAATGTGACTACGTCAACCCCAGAGATGAGGTTGACCGTGGTCGCTTCGGCAATGAAGGTCGCACTCCAGTTGCCGTCGTCACGAGTGAGCCGGTACTTGTTGCCGTTTCGGGCGGTTACAATATCGCCGCTCTGGAACGGGGAATCGTTCAGAGTATATCCACCTCCAGACGACTGAACAAGAGTAATTGATTCACCACTTTGGCCTAGCACAACAGAAATCTTGGTGGCCCTTGGATGTAGGAACGATTCAGACTCCAAGTAGTCCTTAATGGCATCGTATATCCGGTCAAATCGATTGAAATAGGCACGATAGTCGGAATCACACGGGGGAGTGCGAATGGATCCGCCGCCCATCACTCCAATAAGCCGGCCATCAGACTCGCGAAAGATCGCTGAGCCGGACGATCCTCTCTCAGTGCTCCCGCGCCGCCAGCGAACCGACCCAAATCCAATAGAGTCAAGCCCCGACCAATTCACATGAGTTGTCTCACCAAAGGCGATACGCTTGAAAGCACCGTCAGGATGGGATACATTCACAACCTCTGTGCCGTCTTGGATGCTTGCAGGGTCCCAGCCCGTTCTTGTGACACCGGTCTTTCTCAAGACCTGCTGCCTGTCGAGACTCAGCAGAGCAAAATCGTTGTATCTATCTGGTCCTTTCGCCAGTACTAGTCTTGCGCCAGAAGTTCTGTCCAAGTTGTACAAGCTAGGCTGTCCATAGCACTCTCCAGTCTGGTAGTTCCAGATGAACTCGGTATTTTGCGCGTCTTCGTTGTCCCCGATGCAGTGAGCTGCTGTCAGCATGAGCAATGTCTCATCCGAGTCATATCGTGGATTTATGAGCGTGCCGGAACAAGAATAGCTTCCGTCGGATTTCGAGGTTATCAGCAGCGCAACGGATGGATATTCCGGATCCTGCCAATCTGGATAGCACGAAATGTCAAGATGGCAGCCGGCAATTGATCGAGGAGTTAATATTCCGGGCACAACTGGCGACCAGTTAGAGCGCTTGCCCGGACTCCGGAGGGTGCTGGGCAGGATGTGAGCGATCTCATTGACCCGAAATGGAATTCCATCAGGCGGTTCCGCGTTGCGCCGAAGTATGAATTCGATCGTGACTGAGTTCCCAAAGACGATGTCACTCCAGAAGTCGCTGTCACCTTGGGGGCCGAGTCCCTCGTAAGGTCCCGCAAACGGGGTTCCCACACTTGCTCTGCGCGGATAGGCGTATACTTGACCGTCCACGTCGAAGCCTTCAAAGTGGAGCCTCATCGCGCTTGCACCAATCGAGCGGATCGTTGTTCTCCAAACGAAGAGCCCTTCGTCGGTTTGCTCCCAGCGGCCAGGACGGCGGGGCGCGACGTCCGAGCCGATTGCTGCGTTTGCCTCGACCGGTAGTGATCGAGAAGGACCTAACCAAGACGGGCCGAGCCTCGACCGCATCTCATTGACCAAGTTGGTATCGAGATGGGGCAGGATGATCGGTTGGGGCTGGTGCCGGAGCAAGAGCGGTCCGACAGGCCCGGCAAGAGGTGCTTGGCGGAACGCTGGAAAGGCTCGCTCGACAATAGCCGAATCCATTCCCGGAGGACTGTCTTGGCCCACTAGGTTCGTCAAGAACAGGCCGCATGAAGCAAGTCGGAATGCTCGGTAGCGGAACTGCGCGAGTCGTCGCCACCAGGTCTCGATGGCTTCATTCACCACGTACGTTGGGCAGGAATAGGATGGCTTCGAAATTCGCTTGATGCCGGGGGACGCACTCAACACGATGGGAGGTGAACACTTGCTCGCCGACTGTCCGACATTCGGCCCGATTCGAGAGAATCTATCGATCGCCTTGGAGATTCGACCGGCTTAGTTTGGGCGGGTCGTAGGGGAATTCGTCCATTGTACAATCACTGCTTCATGCTCGGGAAGAGTTACGCGAAGGGCCCGACTATCCCTCTGATCGGGAAGACTATCGGGGACGTTTTCGACAACACGGTCGCGGCGCACTCGGGCAAGGATGCCCTCGTCTCACGCCACCAGGGGCTGCGGCTCACCTATGCAGAGCTGGACAGGGGTGTGAGCGAAGTCGCGGCAGGGTTGTGGGGCTTGGGAATCCGTCCCGGCGACAGGGTCGGCATGTGGGCCTCGAGCTGCGTTGAGTGGGTCTATCTGCAGGTAGCCACTGCCAAGATCGGAGCCGTCCTGGTCAACGTAAATCCCGCCTACCGAGCCCGCGACATGGCATACATCTTGGAACGCTCGGGCATCAAGGCCATCTTCCTGCACGAGCAGGACGCCCGCGTGAACTACGCCGACCTGCTGGAGGAGGCGACGGGCAGGAGCAATCACTCGCTGCGCGCTTCGGTGCTGTTAGGCACGCCGCAGTGGGACCGCATGATCGACGGCGGAGTCGCTCCCGATCCCGGACCGAGAGACTTGCACGAGGTCGTCAACATCCAGTACACGTCCGGTACGACCGGCAGCCCGAAGGGCGTGCTGCTCACTCATCACAACTTGGTCAACAACGCCTACCTCGTGGGTGCCGGGCTGCGCTGGACTCCCGCTGACATCCTGTGTATGCCCGTCCCCCTCTACCACTGTTTCGGCTGTGTGCTGGGCTCGCTTCAGTGCATCGTCCACGGCGCCACGCTCGTACTGCCGTCGGCGCAGTTCGATCCCTTGGCGACTCTCCAAGCCATTGACGAGTTGCGCTGCACCACTATCTACGGTGTGCCGACCATGTTCGTCGCCGAACTCGACCATCCCGAGTTCGCCAGCTTCGACACCACCAGCCTGCGCACCGGGATCATGGCCGGCTCGCCGTGCCCCGTGGAGCTGATGAAGCGGGTGGTCCGACAGATGCACTGCTCCGAGATGACCATTGCCTACGGACAGACGGAATCTTCCCCGGCCATCACGCAGAGCACTTGCGATGATCCGCTGGAGGTCCGCACCGCCACGGTCGGTCAGGCGATGCCATGCACCGAGGTGAAGGTGAGTGATCCGGAGACAGGCGAAACGGTTGACGTTGGAGTGCAGGGCGAGTTGCTGACGCGCGGCTATCTCGTGATGAAGGGTTACGACAAGGATCCTGACAACACGGCCCGGGCGGTCGACGGGGACGGCTGGCTCCATACCGGAGACCTAGCGACGATGCGCCCGAACGGCAACTTGCGGATCACCGGGCGCGCCCGGGAAATGATTATCCGCGGCGGCGAGAACGTCTATCCCAGGGAGATCGAGGAGTACCTGCACACGCATCCGGACATTGCCGACGTGTACGTGTTCGGTGTTCCCGACGCACGGCTCGGAGAGCGCGTAGCGGCCTGGATCAAGGCGCGCGACGGTTCCGGTCTCGCACAGGAAGCCGTCAAGGCGTTCTGCCAAGGCCAGATCGCCCACTTCAAGATTCCGGAGCTGATTCGGTTCGTCGACGAGTTCCCGCTGACGGTCACCGGGAAGGTGCAGAAGTTCATCATGCGCGAGCGCGAGATCGAACTGCGCGGCCTCGCCAAGGCCGCGGCGGTGGAAACCGCCTGATCAGCCGCCGCGCTGCAGGTCGGCCTGCTTCAGCACCCACTCGCGGATCACCCCGTAGCCCGGGTCGGCCGCTTCGTAGCGCACCCCGCCTTGATGCCCGTCCTCGTCGCCGGACTGGATGTTGAGCGGCTTGCGCAGGAACTTGCTTTTTTCGACATCGTGCAGGTCCACGCGTTCTTGCATGCGCCGGTAGTTGCCCAGCAGCGCCTCGGGCGGGATATAGCCGGCCGCGTCCGGCGGGTCCAAGTAGAGGGTAGGCACGCGTCCCGGCACGCCGTGGCAAGAGATGCAGGCGCGGTTGTCGCGGGAGTCGATGCGCGTCATCTCTGTGAACACGTAGTCGCGGAAGTGGATGATGTCTTCGATCCACTCGTCAGAATCCGCCAGCGGCCGGACATCGCTGCCCTGCTGCTCCTCGCTGTCTTCGGCGATGATTTCGCGCAGGCGCTTGCCGTAGATCTTGTCGTCGCTGTTGAGGATGTTCTGGATGCGCGTGCGGGAGAGCGGGCTCGGCTCGTGGTCGATCCAAGCCGTCAAGGCCTTCAGGACTTCGGGATGCCGGCGCAGGGCGGTCTTGTTGGCCAGCGCGATCGCCCGCTTGCGCACGTCCTCGGGCGATTCCTCGGAGAACCATGAGGTGAACATGCCGACCAGCCTGTCCTTGGCCTCCACGATGGGATCGATCACGTCGATGCCCAGCTCGTCTTTCGTGAACAGCGAGCCGGCGGTCTCGCCCGGCTCTAGCTTGAGGTAGTCGAGTCCGAAAATGTAGTTCGGCTCGGCGTCTTCGTTCGAGCCGACCATGCGAAAAGTCAGCCGGTTTTGGCCGGCCTTGAACTCGTACACGCCCAGCGACACAGGGCCGGGAGCGGTAAGGCTCTCGCGGTAGAAGTCGATCGCGTCGCCGATGTTGTCACCGTTGAGGAACGGCTGGACGGTGCCCATTTCGCGGTCGTGCAGGAACGCCGCGATAATCTCGTAGGGTCCGCTCTCGGCAGCTTCCACCCCGAACGAGAGTTCGTTGCCGGGAAGCCCCTCGCGCCACCACAGGATCGTGTTGCGGCTGGTGAGGCCATCCGGCACGAGTTGCTTGGTGGTGCGTCCGCCCGTCAGGCCCAGGATCTCCAGATCCTCGGCCTCGGTCGCGCCTTCGATGGCCTCTTCCATGGTGGGGCCGCCTTCCTGATAGCGCAGCATCCACTCGGTCGATGGCAGCCAGAAGAGCGCGTCCCCGCCGACGTGGTCGAATGCGGCCCGGCGGTGCAGAGTGGGGTTGTTGCCTAGCACCTGTCCCAGCAGCGCGGCCCTTTCGCCGTCCGCCGGGGTTTGGCTCGCAGCGCTGGGGGCGGGACGTCCGAGCAGGTGCGGGGCGGCGGCAATCGGGGACCGCCGCGCGGCCGGCACCAGCAGCTTGAAGAACTCGCGCTCGGCATCGGCGTTGCCCTCGCCCTCGCCGAACTGCCAGCGGACCCGCGACAGGAAACGGACCAGCGCTTCGGCGTCGTCCTGCCTGCCGGCATTCAGGAACGCATCGAGCTTGGCCAGCAGCGGGCCGATCGTCTCGGCATCGCCGGAGAGCCGCAATGCGCTGGGGTTGGACAGGGCCTTGGCCGCGGCCGCGACCTGTTCCAGATCGTCGCTTTGCAACAGTTCCAGCAAGTGGTGCTGCAAGCGAGCCGAGTTCACGTTGGCGGCGCCTTGCAGCGCGATGGATCGCCACGGCACCTGACGGTCATCGCTGCGCGTCTGGTAGATGTTCAGCAGGATGTCACCGATCAGCTCGGTGGCGCCGGGCGTTGAGTATCCGAGTTGGCCGGGGCCGCCGTCTCCCCCGCGCTCTTGGAAATGAGTCGCCGCAACGGCCGCCAAGCGCTGCTCGAGCAGGTCGCGCCGGTCTCCCGCCCGCTGTCGGGCAGACGACAGCATCTGGTACAGGTCTTCGAGCTCCCGGTACTGCTGCTCGCGGTTGTCGGTGCCGGTCTGGTTGGCGATCTGGCCGTTGACGATCAGCATCGAGGTGGTCGAGTAGCGCATCGCGTTCTCGACATGGCCGTTCGGTTCGGGCTCTTGCAGGGCGGTGACCCAGGCGCGGTTGATGCGCTGGCGCAGGGGCGGGTTCCAGACCCACTGGTGCCACGCCGCCTTGAACGCGTAGGCCCTTACGCCCGGGAACGGATCCCGCATGGCATCGGCGAGCAGCCCCGCCAGTTCGTTGGCGTCCACCTGGGCGCGCGGCCCGACCAGATCCGCCCGCATGATTAGGGCCTGGAGGACCGATTGCCGCGTGCGCTCGTCCCCGCCGCGATAGGCCGCCAGCACCGCCGGCCAGCCCTGGTCATCCAAGAGCAACTGGCGCAGCGACCAGAAGGCTGCCTCGCGACACGTCTTGACCGGATCGGAGAGGCCCGAGATCAGGGCGGGGATGCCAGCCGGGGCCAGCGAGCCGCCAATGCCGAGGTAGCCGTAGTAGCGGACCTGTGGCATTTCGTCGTCGGTCGCGGCGATCATCAGATCGGCGAAGTCGGCCCTGCCCGTGGTTTGCAACGCCCGGACGCGGGACAGCTTTTCCAGGGCGGATTCGTTGGGTCGCGGCTCGAAATCGCCGCGTTCGAATGGCTGGGCGTCGCCCGGGAACAAGCGGCTCAGGGCGCGGATCACGTAGGCGTTGGTGACGAAGCCGGTCTGTGCCGAGCGGTTCCAGAGCCCGTATTCGAACTGCTTGTCCAGCAGCCACTTCACCGCACGCTTGACAGGGGGGCTGTCCGTGCCGTGCCCCGTAGCCCGCAGCGCGATCAGCGACACTGCTGTTGGCGCGGGGTCTCCCTCTTCATCGATTCGGTTCCAGGAGTCCGTTGCCTGATCGTGCACTCCGAGGTCAAACCCCCACGATCCGTCGTCTTGCTGCAGGGCCAGCAGTCGCTTCATGTCGCGCTCGACTTGCTCTTCGAACGCTGGCAGGAGTTCCCGGGCGCGTTTTCCCAACTCCGACTCGGCGTCGAGCTTGGCGAGTTCCTCGCGCGGGAGCAGATCGTGGAAAAACTCGATGCGGTGGCCCAGGTCGTCGGCGACCTTGATCTGCACATCGCCGGTGGCGACGATCTTCTCGGCCTTGTCGACCACGCCGGCCAGGTACTTCTCCTCGCCGCTGTCGCGCCACGCCCGCTCAAGGATCTCGGCCGCGAACTTGAAGACCACGTTCGGGCCGAAGTTGGAGCCCTTGCCCGCAGCGTTGATGCCCTGCGGGTCTTTGGTCTGCAGCACATAGTTGGCGGTGCGCTTTTGCTGGTACGAGTGCAGCTTCTTGGGCTTGAAGGTGCGCTCGTGCAAGACCACGTTGCGGCCGGCCACGCGGCTGCCTGCCGGCGCATCGCCGAGATCGTTGGGCGCCAGCGAGGTGTTCACGGCGGCATCGACGAGTTCGTTGGTCGGCCGCAGGCTCTCGTACATCGTGTTGGCGAGCCGGCGGTGGTTCTGGACCGTTCCGTCGGGGCGGTAGCCGTGCCGCAGCGCGTCGGCGACGCCCCACACGCCGCTCTGGGTGTGGCAGCTCATGCAGTTCTCGCCGAACAGGCTCGAACCGTCCCGGACGCGGCGATGGACCGCGATATTGCGCGGGCGGTGGATTAGCCAGGCGTCGATCTCGGCAAGGTGGTAGTAGATGGACTGGCGCAGCGCCTGCTGCGGAGTCTCGAACGGCGCCGGCTCCACTAGCCGGACTTCGAGCTCGTAGCCCGGCTGGTTGGCTTCTACCCGCAGGTAGTAGGTTCCGCCGGGCTGCATGCGGCGGGTGACGAACGAGCGGAAGTTGTCATCCTGCTGGTGGAGGCGCTCGTTGACGTCGCGGCCGTCGTAGTACGTGTACACCTGCTCCGGGCCGGGGATCACCTCGGTGTCAGGATGGATGTACGGCACGGCTTCGTTGTTGCCGAAATCCTCGCGCTTGGCGGCCTCGCGATGCTCCAGCTCTTCTGCCGTGGGCGTGCCCGGCTTGTACACCCGGATGCGCGCGCTGACGACGGGTTCGGCCAGCTGCAGGTTGGCTGTCAAGAGCTTGACCCTGTCGCCACGGTAGACGAAGCGGTACCAGTCGTCGGGCGAGCTTCCGGAGGCGGCGTTGTCGAAGTACTCCAGTTCGTCGGTCCCGCCGATGACGCGCAGGACTTGGTCGGCGTTGCCAGCCTCGAACGGCAGCACAACTGCCTCTTCCGGGGCGTTATTGGGCTCGGTCTCGAGCACGATGTCACCCGAGACTGTCTCCGAAACGGGTGTGACGTCGACGGTGATCGCCAGATCGCCGATGCCTGGTGTTCGAGCCGGGGCGGTCGCGGCAAGCCGGGCAAGCCCCTGGTCGCGATGGTATGGCGCGGCGGGCCAAGGCTCATCCGTGACGGTCGTCAAGGAGAGCTTGTACGTGCCCGCGCGCGGAGCCTTGTACGCCAGGTACACGTCCGGGTCCAGGGCATGCAGGACCTTGGTCCAGCCGTTCTGATCGCCTTGCACTAGGTCGCCCCGGCTCATCGACGCAGTGGCTGGAGCGGTCCCCAGAGGAGGCCCGCTCCAGTGCGCTGAGATGCGACCGTTGTCGGGAAGCCTGCCCGGGTTAGCGATGCCTACTCGGATCTGAACCGTCTCGCCCTCGGCGAGGTCCCACGAGCGCGTCCAGCTGCCGTCAAACTGGACGGTTTCGCCCAAGGCGGCTCCCGCCAGCAGAGTGCTCAGACACAGTGCGAGCAGGGGCAGGCGGGAGTCTCCGATTCGACCGATACAGTGCTTCCGAGATTCTTGATGCATGGAGAACGATTGTCTGAGGAGCGGTGGAGCGTGGCGAGCGGTGGTCAAGGCGGCCATGATCATGATGTCGATGTGCCCAAGAAGCCTCGGCAACGCCGGCTTGCAGGTCTGCAACCCACCCACAGGCCGGCGAGAGTCTCGCGCGGGGCCCGAATTCCGGCAGCCGCTAGCAGGCGCTGCAGCCAGCTCAACCCATTATAGAAAGGGCAGCGCCGTCACGGAAGGCGATGGGCGTCCGGTTGCTAGCGGCTGCCGCCGTGGTTTGCCGAGATGCGGGCGGCGATCTGGCGGCAGTGAAATCGACCGTTCTCGATGAAGATCTGGGTGGTGGGCATCCGCACCACGATCACGCCGGCGAGGTAGACGCCGGACCGGTCGCTCTCGAGCGTGTCTGGGTTGGTGCGGGGCTTCTTCGCCTGTTCGTCGAAGACGATGCCGAGACTGGCTAAGAACTCTGTGTCTGGCTGGTAGCCGGTCATGGCCAACACGAAGTCGTTCTTGATTGCCGCAGGACCGTCGGGAGTATCAAGATGTAGCGTCCCTAGTTCGATGCGGGTCACCGTGCTGCCCAGATAGGCTTGGATCTCGCCGTGCTTGATGCGGTTCGAAATGTCGGGCAGGATCCAGTACTTGATCTTGGGACTGAGTTCGGGGTGGCGGTGGACCAGGGTGACGCGAGCACCCGCCCGGTGGCACTCCAGCGCGCAGATGGCGGCAGAGTTTTGGCCGCCGATCACCGCAATGTCGCAGTCGAAGAACGGGTGCGGCTCGTGATAGTAGTGGTGCACCTTGTCCAAGTCCTCGCCGGGCACCCCCATTAGGACCGGGATGTCATAGAATCCCGTAGCGAGGATGACCTTGCGAGCCGAGTAGCGGCAGGCTTCGCCTAGGCGGTTTGTGCTAGCGACCGAGAATGCTCCGTCACCGCCCGTCACGGCGTGGACTTGCTCGTACTGGTGGATGTCCAGCCGGTAGTGGCTGGCGACCCGGCGGTAGTATTTCAGCGCCTCGCCGCGGGTGGGCTTTTCGCGGACTGCCGTCATGGGGATGTCGCCGATCTCGAGCAACTCCGGCGTGGTGAAGAACGTCAGATTCGTCGGGTACTTATAAAGGGAATTGACGACGCAGCCCTTCTCGAGCGTCTTGACTGTGAAGCCGGCCTTCTGGACCTCGATAGCGCACGCCAGCCCGGTGGGCCCGGCGCCGACCACGATGACGTCTACGGATGCATCTGCCGAATGGCCTGCCAACCCACAGTATAGGAACGGCTGCGAGAGGGTCTTATACGGCAACGGGCTGGGGGAGTCGACCGAAAGGGCACCGCAAGCAAGAGCGTGCTCGCAAGCGCTTTGGTGACTATTCCAACGATCCGACGATGTTGCGGTTCGCTACCGTGACGGGCCGAAGTCTCTCTCAGGCTCGGTTCGACGCCGGATCTCATAAGACGACACGTAGCGAGTCCGAAGCGGAGTTGCCTTCTTCACGAGGGGCTCGGCGAACCCCTTGCTGGTGGGTCCGAGTATGCCTCTTCGAAATGAGGAGTTTGTGATGTTCGCGCCCCTAGCGTCCGCTCCGCGCAGATCCGTTCCGTCGAATCGAGCTCCTCGGAGGTCTGTGTTGCGGAGGTTGGCATTCCTAAGGTCCGCGCCCCGGAAGTCGGCTCCGCGCAGGTTCGCCTTCTCGAAGGTCAGATTGCACAGAACGGCCCCGGAGAAATCTCCGTCGGCGAAGTTTGCGCGATAGCCTTCACGCCCGTCCGATTCGAGCCAGATCTTGTGGCGTGCCAGCACATCCGCCAAGGGCTGAGCGCCGGGCACGGCCTGCTCGATGACCGCCCGTCCTCTGCGGTGCAGTTGCTCGATGACCGCGATCCTAAGCGCAAGTGCACGGTCGTCCGCGGTGGTTCCGCTCCTGAGCAGGTTGTCGTCGTCAAAGGCTTGGCGATACCGGTCTGCGAGATCCTCATAGTCCCTGCTGAAACTGTCCGCATGCTCGATCTGGGTGGAAGAGAGCCGATCCCCGTGCTTTTCAACGAGGAATCCGATGTCGAAGAGGTCTCGTGCCCTGATCCTGTCATCGGCTGCATCCATCTTCTGATCGAACAAGGCCGGAAGGTGGTAAGTGCGAATTCCATCGACGATTACGACATCGTCCGGATTCGGCTCTGACCGAGAGCTCAGCTCGATCTTCAGAAGTCGATCTTCGCCGGTTTCTGGGTTGATGTAATGAGCCTTGAAACGCCGTCCCTTCCACGTGTCGTAGTCAGGGATGAAATCCGACATCGAAGCACCTCCGTCCCGAAGGCCGTCTCGCACTTGGTTCTTGATGGAGGACCGATCGCCACAGTCATCGAAGTCCAGGTCTTCCGAATGGCGATTCAAGCCATAGAAGAGCGCCAGAGCCGTTCCTCCCTTGAGCACGTAGGGTGTGGCCTGCAGCCGAAGTGCGACCGCTCTCATGAGGCGTTCATGGAGGGCTTCTTTCGGCGTTAGTCGAATGCTACGGTGGGTAGCCATGCTTCGTAGAGCTCCAATTCTTCGGAGGGCAATTGCTTGCGCAGTGGTTTGAGGTACTCCTCGACTAAGTGCTCGATTTGTGCTGGAGTGCTGAGCCACTGGTTGATGCATCGCACCGTGACGTGTCTCGGGTACCTCGCGCTCCAGCAATCTCGCGTGTCAAGGAGCACGTAGTCCGCGATCGCTCGGAAGTGGTTAGCAACCCACACTGGCCCGGAGCCCGGAGGGATATATTGCCCTTCCAAGATGTGGGCCATGTTTCGCACGCCCTTGCTGCCCAGACTAGGTGTCGTATCGGTGAACCCGCCTGGCCCGGCAAAGTTAAGCGTACGCGGGCTGTCCTTGAGCGTCACAAACGGCATGTCGCCGTGCCAGTCCCCAGTTTGCTCGCCAGGCAGCCGTAGGTTAAGGGCCGCTTCGTACGAGAGGTAGCGAGTTGGGGTTGTTACTGGGATCCGGACCGCGATATGGTGCTCACCCATGGACGGATGCCACATGGTCGGCATAAGATCGACTGAGCTTGTGCGAGACATCTCAGTTCTATGCAAGCACGAATTGTACCGTGTGTCAACCGGTTTGCCCTGAAATTCCTGTATTTCTTCGCTATATATTTCTTATTAGACTGTTTAATATACTGTTTTCTGGCTTTTCGTTCCAATCACGCGAAGAATGTCCGTGCGTCTCGGTCTCACCCGGTCGCGTGCTTCTCAATCCAGCTCCCACCATTTGGCAACTGACGCTGGCTGATCAAAGCTGCTACCCTTCACGGCGATGCCTACACGAGCCCGGCTGATCTGGTTCGCTGCCAGCGCATGCCTGCAGTTCGCCCCGCTGCTGGCAATCGACACACCGACCACGGTCATCGACCATCCGACGGCTAATGTCGTCATCAAGCTCGAATTCGGCCTGCGAGCGACTGAGCCCCAGCGTTGGACCGGTCAGGCCAAGGTCGAGCCCGGGTCTGTTCAGGCCGCCTGGGGCTGGCACTTTGATCGCCCCGACCGGATCATCGGGACCTCAGGCTGGGATCTGGAATCCCGCTGGTTCAGCCCGCCCGACGCCCGCTATCGACTACGCGCGGAATTGCCCGGCGGAATCAAGATTCTCCCCAACGGCGTGTACGTCAGTGTCGAGGCGCGGCCAGGCGCGGTCGTCTCGGTCCAGACGAACCGAGGAGCCTTCTCGCTCGCCCTCGCGGAACTCAAGCAGAAGCGGCGGATCGAAGTCCTCGACGGGAATGTCGCCGCGAGCGTCGCTCCGGCCGTGCGCGCACTGACTAGGGGGGAGGCAAGCCAGCACGACTATCCCGCGGCTGCATGGACCGCGGCCGGGCTCTTCGTCGCCTGGACAACGTTCCACAACGAAGCCAACGCGCTCTACCTCGCTTGGAAAAAGCAGGACGCTTGGCAGACATACCGAGTGACTCCGCGCTGGGGTGATTATTTCGGGACAGCCGTGGCGAGCGATGCCGAAGGGCGGATCCATGTCTTGTGGGCTGAGTGCGCCGATGGTCGCTGGAGGCTGGTGGATAAGGCCTTCGATCCAGACTCGGAGAGCTGGGGTCCAGAGACCTACGTATCTCCGGCAGGCACGCGACAATACTTCCCCGTTGCCGTTACGGCGACGGACGGAAGCCCGTGGGTGGCGTGGCAAGAATTCCATGGTGACCAGCTTGATGTCATGGCGGCGCGTTTCGCCGGAGACGCCTGGGCCGCGCCAATCAGGGTTAGCGAGTCTGGCTCCAACGACTGGGCGCCCGACCTGGCGGCCGCCCCGGATGGGTCGGTGTGGGTCGCTTGGGACGGCTACGAACGCGGCAGCTACGACATATTCCTCAGGCGCCTGCTGCCCGACTCCGCCGATGCGGTCATTGGCGTGCCCGCAGACCACAACCGGGCGATCGAGCCCTCCGTCGCGGTGGATGCCGCCCACCGGGTGTGGGTGGCCTGGGCGGAAAGTGGCCCCAATTGGGGGAAGGACTGGGGGGTCTTGGGCCGCCCCGGAACGCAGCTGCGGGCTACCAGCCAACTGCGCTTAGCGCGCTATGCCAACGGCGTTTGGTCCGAGCCGGCCCAGATGCTGCAAGAGGTGGTCCCGGCATGGATGTCGGACATGCACGAGTACCCGGAATTGGTCATGGGCGAGCGCGATGTCCCCCACCTGCTCTTTCGCAAGATGATCCTGCGCTTGCCCGTGGAAGAGCACGAGTTGAATGTCAGGTTCGGCGACGAGCAGAGACGCATGCAGCCTTGGTACGACACCATTCGCGGCATGTCGGCAGTCCGCATGACGGCCTTTGACGGCGCGCGCTGGTCGCCGGTGACGGATCTTCCGCTAAGCTCGGGCGGCGCTTACGGGCAAGTGGCGCTCGCGCGGCGGGATGGCGAGACCGTGGCCGTATGGACCGGAGACGGCAGAAGTTACCAAGATCCGCACGTGCACACCTCCCAACTGCTGTACGCCGGCCTTGATCTGGCCACTGGGCCCAATCCCGAAGAGCAGATGCGTCCGTACCGTCCCGACACCCAGCCGTTTCGGGATGCCGCTCCGTCCGAGGCAGACGATCTTCAGCGGGTTCGCAGCGCCCGCTGGGCGGACAAGGGGCCGTTGCGTCTCTTCCGGGGGGATCTACATCGGCACACCGATCTATCGGCCGACAGCCAGCAGGACGGCGACATCTTGTTCCAATACCGCTACGCGCTCGACGCCGGGGCACTGGACTTCCTGGCCGTGACCGACCATTCCGGGGCCGAGCGGTTGCACTTCTACAAGTACCAATGGTGGAAGACGCGCCAGATCGCGACCATGTTCGACCAGCCCGGGCGGTTTGCGACGTTCTTCGGATACGAGCGAACCGTCACGTTCCCTGGTGGCCACCGCAACGTGATCTCCACGCGAAGGGACGCGCAGCCCGTGCCGATCTCCGACGAGGAGTTCACGGGCAACGAGAGTTGGTCCGAGCGCCTCTACCCGGCGTTGCTGCGACACGGCGACATTGCGATTGCGCACACGACGGCCGGTGGCGGCGGCACCGACTGGCGCGACAACGACGCGAGGGCCGAACCGGTGGTGGAGGTCTTTCAGGCGTTGCGAGGATCTTACGAGGAGCCGAACTCTCCGGGCAAGGCCAACACCTCCGCGCCCGCCGGGTATGTGTGGGATGCCTGGAAGAAGGGCTGGCGCATCGGCTTGCTGGCCAACTCAGACCACGAGTCCACGCATCAGTCCTATGCGTGCGTGTGGGCCAGCGAGCTCACCAACACGGCGATTCTTGACGCGATCAAGCAACGGCGCAGCTACGCCGCGACCGATAACATCGTGCTGCAGTTCGAGGCAGCAGCGGGCAGCGGTCCAAGGGTGAAGATGGGCGGCGAACTCGCCGCCTCGACCGCCCCGTCGCTCAGCTTCCGCGCGTCCGCCACGGCACCTGTCGACTCGTTCGAGATCGTGCGTAGCGGGGAGGTGGTGTACTCCGCCAAGCCTGGCACGTCCGCGGTGGCGGTCGATTTCCGCGACGAAGACGCGCCCGGCGTGGGCTCGGCGCACTATCATGTGCGGTTTGTTCAGCGGGACGGCCAGATCGCTTGGTCGTCGCCGATTTGGGTTGATTTCGAATCGTCCGCTGCCGCTAGGTAGGAGGGATTTCATGCAAGTCGATGGAAAGGTCGTTGTTGTAACCGGTGCCGCCCGCGGGATCGGGCGTGCGCTGGCCGAGCGGTTCGCGCAGGAAGGCGCTCGGGCCGTGGTTGCGGCCGACTTCGATGCTCCAGCCGTCCGAGCGACCGCCGACGAGATCGGCGCCGCCTCGCGCGTTGCGGACGTTCGGTCCGAAGCCGCGGTCAACGATCTGATCACGTCGGTCGAAGAGGAGTTCGGGGCAATCGACCTGTTCTGCTCCAATGCCGGAATCTCTCATCCCGGCGGGCCCGAGGTCTCCAACAAAGATCTCGAGCGTGTCTTTGACGTCAACTATCGCTCGCATCTCTACGCCGCGCGGAATCTGGTGCCCAAGATGACGGCTCGTGGCGAGGGCTACCTGCTTAACACGGCCTCCGCCGCCGGTGTCCTGACTCAGATCAACTCGTTAGCCTATGCCGTGACCAAGCACGCTGCCGTAGCCTTGGCCGAGTGGCTCGCGGTGACCTACGGCGACCAAGGCCTGAAGGTCTCCGTGCTCTGCCCGCAAGGAGTGCGCACGCGGCTGCTGCTAGGCGAACACGGCGAGCGCGACAATTTCCTCACGCCCGGGGCCATCGAGCCCTCAGAGGTTGCCGACGCGGTCGTGGAGGGCTTGGCGGAGGAGCGTTTCTTGATCTTGCCTCACCCCGAAGTGGCCGAGTACATGCGTCGCAAAGCGTCTGACTACGATCGCTGGCTGCGCGGCATGCGCCGGCTTCAGGCGCGTGTGCGCGACAACCCCAAGACCGCGATGAAGACAACGGGCGGATAGCGGTAATTCGGACTCCGTCCGGAGGCGCTAGGCCAGATCAGCTCCCGCCCAAGTCTTGAGAGTTGCATTGCATTTTCGCCGCTTCCGGACCCGCTTGGCGCCGGAGCATTTTTGCGGCTGTGTGTTCGGAGGGTGCGAGAATAGCAATTGGGAGCGGCGCCGCCTCCCGTGAAGGCCGGCGCTCGGATTCTCTGGCATGTTGTTGCTGATCGCGGCGTTCTCCTTTGAATTCGCAGGCCTTCGGTCGTGCCAGTCTTGCGCCACGACTGGCCTGCGCTGGGCTGCGACGCTCGATCTGGCGGGAGACCGGGCCATCTTGGTCGCTAACGGCGCGGGGCGCTCGCGCGCGTCCGCCGCCGCGAGGACGATATTGTCCAAGGAATCGGTCCGGGCCGTGGTTTCGACCGGATTCGCAGGTGCCTTGGATCCGTCATTTTCGGCAGGAGACGTGTTCGTCGCGGATTCCGTCCGCGGGCGCGAGGGGGAGTTTACCAGCCGGTCCCCTGCCGGGTCGCTAGGCGACGTGCGGCGCGGTGCGCTGCTGACCGTGGACCGAGTCGTACAGTCAGCTTCGGCCAAGCGCCAGCTTAGGGGGCATGGTGCCCAGGCTGTAGATATGGAGGCGTCATCGGTCGCGGCCGTGGCTGAGGAGCACGGCCTGCCATTCTTCTGCATCCGGGCGATCAGCGATCTCGCCGCGGAGGACATGCCTGTCGACTTCAATCGCGCGCTTCGCTCCGATGGCTCGCTTTCCGCTTGGAGCGTGTTCGGACAAGCGCTGCTCACACGCGGCCGCTGGTCGCGTCTCATGCGCCTGCGCCGCGACTCGGCGGCCGCTGCCCGATCATTGGGGAGGTGCCTTAGGCGCTGCGAGTTCCCCGTGCCAGCCGGCGGCGTATGACGGTTCCTGAAGCCATGACGGCTGCGGTCTACCGTGGCCGGCAGACCGTTTTTCCCGAGTCGGTCGCCGTGCCGTCGATCGGGTCCGGCGAGCTGCTCGTTCGGGTCGAGGCCTGTGGAATTTGCCACACAGATCTGAAGAAGATCGAGCACGACTTGCTGCCCGCTCCCAGGATCTACGGCCACGAGACGGCCGGAGTTGTCGCTCAGGTCGGGGAGGGGGTCGACAGCTATGACGTGGGGGATCGCGTGTGTTTCTTTCACCACATTCCCTGCTTTGACTGCCACTATTGCCGCTTCCGTGACTACGCCCAGTGCTCGACATACAAGCGGGTCGGAGTGACTGCCGGTTTCGAGCCTGCCGGCGGCGGCTTCGCCCAGTACGTCAGGGTGATGGACTGGATTGTGCGCCGCGGGGTCGAGCGCATCCCGCCTCATGCCAGCTTCGAGCGCGCGACGTTCGTCGAACCGACCAACACTTGCCTGAAGGGCTTGGCAAAACTGGCCGTGGATCCCGACGAGAGCGTGCTAGTGATGGGGCAGGGTCCGATAGGACTGCTCTTCACGACGCTGCTGCGGCGGCAAGGCGTGCGCTCGGTATACACTACCGACCGGCTGGCCTCTCGTCTGGAGTTGTCCCGCCAGTTGGGTGCCGCCGAGGCCTGGGACGCCGGCGGTGAGGCGGCCACCGGCGTGCGCAGGGTTTCCAAGGGCCGCGGCGTTGACGCCGTGATCTTGGCCGCGTCGGCACCCGGAATCGTCGAGCAGGCCGTATCGCTGTCGCGTCGCGGCGGACGTGTGATGCTATTTGCCCAGACTTCTCCCACGGAGCGGTTCGAACTCGACGGCAAGAGTGTATGTGCCGAGGACCGGGCTGTGTTCGGCTCGTACAGCGCGTGCGCCGACTTGCAGTCCGAGTCTGCCGCGGTGGTCTGGGATCCCGAGTTCCCGGCGAACGCGCTCGTCTCGCACCGATTTCGGCTGGACGAGTTCGCATCCGGCATGCGCTTGGCATCCCGGCCTCAAGAGGGCGCCTTGAAGCTGCTCGTCATGCCACAGGAGTGAGATGGATTCGCGCCGAGACATGCTGGCTTGCGTCCTGCATGGTCGAGAAGACCTCCGCATGGAGCGCGTTGCCGTCCCGACGGTGGGCCCGGCCGACCTGTTGGTCCGGGTACGTGCCGCGCTTACCTGCGGAACGGACCTGAAGGTCTATCGGCGGGGGCATCACGCCCGCATGATCACCCTGCCAGCCGCGCTGGGCCACGAACTGGCTGGAGACGTCGTGGAGGCTGGCTCGGCCGTGCGCTCGTTCAAGGTCGGCGACCGCATCGTGGCGGCCAACTCGGCACCCTGCCACAAGTGCTTCTTTTGCCGCCATGACGAGAAGAACCTGTGCGAGAACTTGCTCTTCAACAACGGCGCCTACGCGGAGTACATCAGGATTCCCGGGCCTATCGTGGACTGCAACACGCACATCCTCCCTTCCCAAGTCGACTACCGCGACGCTGCGTTGTCCGAGCCGCTGGCATGCGTGCTAAAGGGAATCGACGATACCGGGGTCAAACCCGGCGACACCGTCACCATCATTGGTCTCGGGCCGATCGGGCTGATGTTCGTGCGAGTCGCAAAGATCGCCGGGGCCCGCGTGATCGCTATCGGCAGGCGTCAGGTCCAGCTGGACAGGGCGGAGCATCTCGGAGCGGAGGTGCTGATCGAGTCGCATCGCGGCGACGACCCGACGGACGAGGTCCGGAGGCACACCCACGGCGGCAGGGGGTCGGACGTGGTGATCGAAGCGGTCGGCTCTCCGCATGCCTGGCGCCAGGCAGTGTCCATGGTCCGCTCGGGCGGCAAGGTGAATTTCTTCGGAGGATGCCCCAAGCAAACAGTCGTTTGCTTGGATACGGGCAGGTTGCACTATTCTTCCATCACCCTCAGAGCGACGTTCCATCACACGCCGGACCACATCCGCGAAGCCTTGGATCTAGTCAGTCGTGGCGAAGTGCATGCGCGAGACTTTATCGCGGGCGAGGTCCCGCTTGCGGAACTGGCCACCGCATTCCGGCAATGGGCGAGCCGCCGAGGCCAACTCAAGATAGCCATCCTGCCCGAGCACGCACAGTCTTGAGCGGCTAGCCTCAGTCGACAAAGTATCGCAAGGCTGCCCTCACCTTGGCAGCAGCACCGTCCAAGCGAGCTGCGACTTCTCCAAAGTCGTCCACGCCCGCCGCCTCCGCGAACGAGGGGCGTAGGCGCTTGGGTGTGGCCGCGCCTCGTTTGTCCGCGTCGAGCAGACACTGGAGTGTCTGAATGCGCGTCATCAGCCGCCACGAGTCAGCCAGCCCCGTCGCAAGATCGACCGGAATCGCGCCGCACTTTCCCAGCTCCGCCAGCACGTCTCCGGCCGTGCCAGCGGATCGGACCGCGGGATGCTCCGGTGCGTGCAGCAGCCTGAAATACTGCGTCAAGACGGCGATGTCGGCGAGGCCGCCGCGGCGCTCTGCCACGCCCTGCGGATCGCCGCTAGGCAGGGTGCTGCGCAGTCGCCTTAGAGCCGCAGCCGCCTGTGCTCGCAAGGCTTCGGGGTCGCGGCGCGTCTCAAGGGCGGCGGACATGCTCTGCAATACGCGCTCGGCGCCGTCTCCGATGCAGCAAACGAGCCTGGGCCAGCACGGCACCTGCCCGCTCAAGGCACCTTCGTGGAGTCTGGCGTGCAGGGCCCCGCAACTCGCGGCGGGCCCTTCGGTGGTGCAAGCGTAGATCTTGCGCCACCCAGGTTTCCCGCGGAGATTGCCCAGCAGCGTAGACTCAAGTTGCTGCGCAAAGGCAGATGCAGCTTGACCGGCGCGGCCTTGGCCTTGGATGTCGCCGACATCGAAGACGGCGATCTCCACACCGGAGTCCACGTTCAGGCTCCGGCTCCCATAGTGGCCGGTGGCTAGGATCGCTATACCGGTGCTAGCCCGGGGCGCGTTCGAGGGTGTAATTTCCTCGCTTGCGCACCGTGCTAGGGCCGCAATCGAGCAATCTGCGATGTCAGAGAACAGCGCTGACGCATCCAGCGGGTCTAGAGCGTGGAACAAGACCCTTGCGCCGACCCTGAAACGGGCTTCGTGGGTCCACTTGGAGATCTGCTGCACCCTGCCTTCGAAACCCACGACGCCCGCCAGCGTTGAGGCCAAGCTCGATTCCAAGGCGCCGCGATCGGGAGGAGACGAGTCGGAATCCGGATCGAGCAGGCTCTCGAGCAAGGACGGCCTTGCAGTCAGCAGCGCTCCGATCGCCGGTGCGGCAACCATGGTCTCGGCCACGGTTTCCACCACGTGCAGGTTGGCTTGGAAGAGTGTCAGCATGCTGTGCGCGTCTGGGATTCGGTCGATCAGCTCGTCAAACCGGCGCAGGGCCAGGTCAGGATCCTCCGTCCCGCAGCAAGCAATGACAAGCGAGGGGACCAGGGACTGGAACAATTCCATCGCCCGGCGGTCTCGCGCCACGGTGTGCCGTCCGGTGCGCCATCGCTCCACGATGGCGAAAGCCGCGGCCGGATCGCGGTAGCCCATGCGCCCAAGCCGCTCCTCGGTTTCCACCCGGCTGCGCCCGGACAGCGCCGAAGAGGCGCTCGCCACCGTCATTTCGTGGGGCAGCTCGAAGAATGACTCGTATTGGTCCTCGACGCTGCGCAGGTGCCCGGTCAGAGCCTCGCGGAACGCTCCGCTGCCGGCGTATCCGAGAAACCGGGCCAGGCTCTCATAGTCGGCCTCTCTCTTCGGCAGCGAGTGCGTCTGGCGGTCGCCGACCATCTGGATGCGGTGCTCGACCCGGCGAAGGTACTCGTAGGCCGCGCTGAGCTTCTCGCTAGCGGAGTCCGGGATGCGGCCGGACGCGGCAAGCGCCGCCAGCGAGTCGCAGGTGCCGATCTGGCGCAGCGAAGGGTCGGTGCCTCCCCAGACCAACTGGTGCGCTTGGGCGAAGAACTCGATTTCGCGAATGCCGCCCCGCCCGAGCTTGAGGTTCTGGCCGACCTCGCCGATCTGCCCCCCGCGGTGCTGCGCGTCGATCCGCCGCTTGGTCTCGTGCAGTTCCTGCACCGTGGCGAAGTCGAGGCTGTCACGCCACACGAACGACTCCAGCCGCTCCAGGAACCGCTTCCCTGCGGCGATGTCGCCGGCCACCGGGCGCGCCTTGATCATCGCCGCGCGCTCCCATGTCTGGCCGCGCTTGGCGTAGTACTCCAGAGCTGCCTTGGTCGAGATGACCAGCGGCATGGACACCGGATCGGGGCGAAGCCGAAGGTCCACCGGGAATACGCGCCCTTCGATTGTCGGAGCGGCCAGCAGGTCGACGAACCGGCGCGCCAAGCGCATGAATTGGGAAGGCGCCGCATGGCGGTCCGCCAGCGGAGCCACGTCGGGATCGTACAGCAGTATGAGGTCAACGTCGGAGGAGTAGTTCAGCTCCCTTCCGCCGAGCTTGCCCATGCCGATCACGATCAGTCCCGAGTCTTCTTCGCATGCATCACGCCCTGCCGCGAAAGCACCCTCGGCCGATAGTCTGGCCAGTTGCGTGCGCAGAGCCACAGAGCAGGCTGCACAGGCGAACTCCGAGAGCGCGCCGGTCACCTCGGGCAGCGACCACGTGCCTGCTATGTCGGCGAGCCCAACTGCCAGCGCGATGCGCCGACGTGCGCGGCGTAGCGTGCTCCCGACCTCCTGCTCGGGGGAGTCGATTGGAAGCGACAGCAAGCCGTCAACGATCGCGCCGACACAGTGGCCCGGACCGTTCTCCCAGAGTTCGCGAACAAAGCTTTGGTCGGCTATCGCGCAGCTCTCCAGGAAGGGGCTGGCTCCGCAGATGCATCGCAGCATGGCACCGCCATCGGCTGATGCGGCGAACTGCAGGGCGAAGTCTCTGTCCGCTCCTGGGCCGAGGGCGGTCGCGGCGTCGCTCCACTTTCTCAGACCCACGTCCGCACGGTCGGAGTTCGCGGGCGCCGGCCATACGTCAGCGGCACTGAGTCGACACTCGGTCCGAGCTGCCATCAAGCCCTACTGAGGTGTCTTTGTCACGTTTCTTGCGCTTGCTGCCCCCCGCGCCGCTGACCTGCCGCCTCGTCGGCTCTGGTCGCTGCCGGGATTGGTACTGGTTCATTGCGCTGCCCGTGCGTGCCACATCGTATCAGATGCGGGTTCGCCGACTTGCGGTAGCGGTCGAGATCGACGCGAAGGACCGCTTCAGCGGCCCGTCCGCCAATGTTGGCGGCGCGACGGGAAAGCTGCGGAAGCGATTCGCGGCTGTCCACGCAGGGCTGAAGGGTCTCGGCAAGTCAAGTGCGTCCACCGATGCACCGATGCGGCGCACAAGAGCACCGCCGCCCTGCGCACGGAGATGCGAGCGACGGCCTCGCCGTCGAAGAAGCTGGTGGACGCTTTCGAGCGCTCCATGGAAAAGAGCTCGTGGCTCGGATCGGCGCACGACCGGCAGCGGTCGAGGCTGCGACACCTACGCAACGAGCTGCGCGAGGCCGTAGTCGCGACGAACCGCCTGTCCGATGCTCAGGAGGAGCTCGATCGCAAGCTGCCGTGCGCCTCCGAGAGAGTCGATCGCGAGAGAGGTGCCCTAGCGGCTCCCGGTTCATCCCCGCGTGTGCGGGGAACAGATTTTCGGCAGCGATTTGATTCTCGATGTTGGCGGTTCATCCCCGCGTGTGCGGGGAACAGATGCCGCGACCTACAATGCCGGAGCGAACAATCGGTTCATCCCCGCGTGTGCGGGGAACAGTCGCCACGGTCCCAGAGATCGCCCAGGATCGTCGGTTCATCCCCGCGTGTGCGGGGAACAGCTCACGAGGCCGCCATCCGCATCCAGCAGGAGCGGTTCATCCCCGCGTGTGCGGGGAACAGTGATTTACGACCGTGAGGGATGGCATGGAACTCGGTTCATCCCCGCGTGTGCGGGGAACAGACGTTCACCAGGAGTCTGACCAAACTCACGGCCGGTTCATCCCCGCGTGTGCGGGGAACAGTGCCCAAGCACTGCGGCATTCCGTATGAGGGCCGGTTCATCCCCGCGTGTGCGGGGAACAGCCGTTTTTGTCGATGGCCTGCACGGCCATGACCGGTTCATCCCCGCGTGTGCGGGGAACAGCAAGAGCTAGGGACGTGCCACAGCTACAAGCACGGTTCATCCCCGCGTGTGCGGGGAACAGAAAGGGATCATTTCGCGCCTATGGCAATGCTACGGTTCATCCCCGCGTGTGCGGGGAACAGGGGCGGCACTTGCTGCGCCAGCTTCGCGGCAGCGGTTCATCCCCGCGTGTGCGGGGAACAGCCGTTACCGTGCTGGCTACCACGATTCGAGGCCGGTTCATCCCCGCGTGTGCGGGGAACAGCAGCGTGGTGGTCAGGTAAACGCGCCGCCAGCCGGTTCATCCCCGCGTGTGCGGGGAACAGTGCTTCCCAATTGGTAGCTTCGGGCTGTCCCTCGGTTCATCCCCGCGTGTGCGGGGAACAGCCTGGCAAGCTCCCGGAGAGCTTCTAACGCTGCGGTTCATCCCCGCGTGTGCGGGGAACAGGCGAGGGGTTTGGTTTCCGAATCTGACAAATACGGTTCATCCCCGCGTGTGCGGGGAACAGTCTGTCGTAATGGAAGTATTCCAACAGCAAGCCGGTTCATCCCCGCGTGTGCGGGGAACAGATCCGAATTTTGCATTTGGAACTATGCCTAACCGGTTCATCCCCGCGTGTGCGGGGAACAG
>VXRL01000092.1:163437-169894 GCA_009838515.1 Terriglobia bacterium
CGGTTCATCCCCGCGTGTGCGGGGAACAGCTAGCAGATGTGGTGTTTGAATCCCGATCAGCCGGTTCATCCCCGCGTGTGCGGGGAACAGACCGTCGGCAGGAACAGGATCGAGTGGGGCCACGGTTCATCCCCGCGTGTGCGGGGAACAGTTGGAGGCCCCGTCCGCCACCAGCCCGAACAGCGGTTCATCCCCGCGTGTGCGGGGAACAGGAAGCGCCATTAACGCGAACAATGACGCCATCCGGTTCATCCCCGCGTGTGCGGGGAACAGCGGGGGCGGATCGCCTTCGGGCGCCGCGGCGGCGGTTCATCCCCGCGTGTGCGGGGAACAGCAGCACGTAGTACGGGACGGCTTCCTGATGATCGGTTCATCCCCGCGTGTGCGGGGAACAGTCTTTCCCAACGGAGTGGACGGGTCCGACGAGCGGTTCATCCCCGCGTGTGCGGGGAACAGCATTCGCGGCCGTCGAGCAGGCGGCCTCCGGACGGTTCATCCCCGCGTGTGCGGGGAACAGGGGTGCTCGTCCAGCCGCGTGTTCTTGATGATCGGTTCATCCCCGCGTGTGCGGGGAACAGACTAGACTCTATATGATTGATATCACTTGTCTTCCGAGCAACCCAGATTTCTACCGGAATCCTGCGCATAGTTGCGGTTGGGGAATTCTCCCCATCACAGTTCCCCAGATTCCAGCCGAGGCGCGAAACTGACAAGCTTCAAGCCATCGAAATCGCGTGGCATTCGACGATTCGTTCCGACGGTGTCGAAATCAAATCCTTGGTCGTTCGGTGCTGCCCAGCACATTACGGCATCACCTTCACCAATCCCGGCCTCGACCTCTTCCCAAATCCGCTTTCTGACTCGGGGCGAGTAGCGCCCCAAGTACACGCCCGCCCGGATCTCGAGCAGCCAGACCGCCAGACGGCCCCGCAGTCGCTGCGGGGCATTGTTAACCGCGATGACCATCATCGCCGCTTGTTTCTTCTTCGAACGCAGGACCCAATGCCTCGGGCGGGGACTCGGGTCGAGGCAAGCCCCCGGCCATCAGCACGTCTTCGATGCCTGGAATTATCCGGCCCAATAGTCCCGTCTTGCGAAAGCAGTCCCGGCAGGCCAGCCGAACCGCCCTCTCAATGGGCATTTCGAGCTTACCTCCTTGTGCACGTGCAGCGACGCGAAATGCCTCAGGCACCACCGTCTGCAGCTTCCAAAGGTCCGCGATGTCGTAGACAAAGCTCCGTGGTTTGCCTGTGTGCAGGAATCCAATTGCCGGAGCGTAGCCTGCTGCCAGAACAGCTGCCTCGCTGAGCCCGTGCAGGCAGGCAGTGGCGGCTGACAAACAGCGGTTTGCGGCATCGGCACTGTCCCAGTTCCCGGGATCGTAGCTGCGTCTAGTCCAGTCGACGCCGTGCCGCTGCGCCAAGAGGCGGTAAGTGTGGCGCACTCGCTGGCCCTCGATTCCCCTTAACTGCTCGACCGAGCGTCTTTGCGGGGCAGTCTCGTCGAATCGCACGGCATACATCTTCCGTACGACTCTCAGACGTGCGGCGGAATCCAGCGCGAGTTGTGCCTGCCACAGGAGCTTGTCAGAGCGCGCGCCGCCAGGCTGCCCTGCCGAATAGAGTCTGACACCCGCCTCTCCTATCCATGTGACAAGCGTTCCTGCCTGTGCCGCCAGGGACACCGCCTTGTGGCTGATCCGTGAGCCAGGCTCCAGCATCAGACAAGCAACACCTCCGATCGGGATATGGGTCCGGACGCCTTCAGCGTCGATAGCGACGAAGGCCCCATCTAGGACGTCCACCTGCGCTCGCTCAATAAACACCAAAGCGGCCCGCTCCTTTAGAGGAATGGGCTTCGGTGGCGGCAGGCCCGGGAGTTTCACTTCGCTCGTCGAATCAGCATGAGGCCACAACCCCACGCCTTAGCCCGTCCGAAGCCCGTGGCTAGAGCAGCTAAGAACACACCGGGATCGACTACTTCGATTTCTCCTTGCAAGTCGAGAATTCCGAATGTGGCCCCTTGGCGACGCCTACGACCGAGTTCGATCACCGAATAGTCCTCGACGAGCGTAAATTGCGGGGCGAAACCCTTGGCCGCACCCTGCCTCTCCATCCAAGCCTCAGCTGCGGCTTGTGCCGTCCGTTCCCGAATCTCCGAACGCTTCTCACCTGCATGCGCTGTCCTCATAAGGTCCATCACGACATCGACGCGTCGACTCTTCCCACGTCTCGCAGTCTTGTCCAACCGGCTAACGGTGGCGCGATCCTTGGTGGCGTTTGCTCGCAACGTGAAGTGCAACCGATCCCCGACCCTCAGCACGGGGCTAAAGGCCTTCGTCTCCGGCGCGTTAAAAAGATCGTTAGCGTGCGGCGGCCGCCGCGAAAGAGCGAGGAATCGGCCCTGCCCGATGTGGCGCCAGAGGAAGTCCCGTGCGTGCTCCTTGCCGTCGGAGAACACGGACCACATCAGACGGTGATGGGCATCTGTCGCCAATTCCGCAGCATCTGGATTCAGCAGCGGCATCAATGCGGCGGCTGGGGCGGCCCGATTCAGAGAGAGCCGCGAGAGATACAGCGTCATTCGCTCCTCTCTGAGGCGATGGGGCGATGGAGATACACCGTTCGCAGGCCAAAATGCCAAGATGTTCGGGCGAGCGGCTCGTCCCATCGGATTTCCTGCCAACCTCCATCCAGAGGCTCGTCTGAGGCCACCACCGACGGGCGCTTCGGATCAAGCGCCATGAAGGGCGGAACTGTAATCCGCGCGAGGGCCTCGATCGGGCTCGTCGACACGACTACCTGCGGTGCCATTGGTGCGGACAGCGGGCAGCTCTTCCGGCCCAAATACGGAGTGAAGCGCGGACGCGCGAGTGCCTCCTCGACCGCTGCAAGCCCGTTTCCGCCCCAGAGTGCTACGCCAAATGCACAGTCGCTGCAATAGTCGCGCCTCGTAATCACGGGGTTGTCGCCGATCTCAAGGGCCTCCAAAGCTTCCCGTCGAGAGTTCGGTCGCTTGATCCGCGCGGTCGGAACCGTCTGAACCGTGTGGAAGTCGCGGAACGCCGCGCTACGCGAAAGGACAGAAACAGCGACCCGCCAGCGTGCGAGAACCTGTTGGGCGCTGCAGTCCTCCCGCTGCACTCCCAGCGCTGCACCCACCAAACCCAAGACGGCGGAACGTGCCGGCCAGTCTCCGGAACCGCGCCGCTCATGACCGGCGAGGTCTCCGAAGGAACCCATCGGCCCTACAAGCGTGAATACGACAAACTCAGTCATTGGTCACAGCATCGGCGGCGAAGGTCCTCACCGCGGCCATTGTTCCTTTCCCTTCCGCGACGTTCATGGTCTCGGTGGTTTCGGCACACGCACCGTAGGAAGTGTCCATCTTGGCGGCCATCTCTTCCAAGGCGTCCACCGACGCCGCCGTTAAGTCCTGCCCTTCGACCGGTTTGAAGAAGGCACCCGCTAGGCTCCGTGGTTGCGAGTCGCCTGACTCGGCGCGGATGTAGCTCGCTCGCGTTTGATGTGCGAAGCTATTGCGCTTGCCGGATGGTGTCGCGGTCGCCAGCGCCTCGACCAACGCTCCAGCGGCGCGGGCGGCGAGTTGGCGATCCCCCCCGAGATTCTCGATCAGCAGGCGAGTATCCACGCACGCATATGCGTAGAACACGCCGGATCCGAAACCGGCCTCCCCTACGAATCCGGCACCGGAGTCCTCGGCCGGGAGCTTTAGGTCGTCGACAGCCGTGTAGTAGTCGTCCTCGACAAGCGCACGGTGGGTAGTCAGCGCATGGCTCACCTGTACGGCGGCTTCACGATTGAAGACGGGATCATCTGCCAGCATTCGTCCGAACATTGCTACATCTACTGCTCCGTCGGCGGTGCGCAGAACCATTTTCTTGAGTTCCTTGTCCTTGGGCAGGCTCTCTCCCGTTAGGGCCTTGCGCGCCAATTCGATCGCCGCCGCCCGCTCGTCGGGTGAGATAAATGCTAGCTGCCGTGTTCGGATTGCACCTTGCTTAGCTGCTTGGGCATCCAACTTTCCGAAAATGTCAGCCACCTTCTCCGCGATTTTGACCCGCTCGGCCTCGACTTCGCAGGACTCGGCTAGGGTATCGCGCACGACTTCGCCGATCCTCTGAGTCCGCTCCCCGAGGTGCCCTTTCAGTTCGGCCTGCATTACGTCAGAAAGTCGCGCCGCACGTTTGAGGGCTTGGCTGGAAATCCGCAGCCTCGGTACGCCTCCGTAGTTCGCCGTCTTTGGGCGGCCCAAGTCATCACGATTGGGGTTGGAAAGTGGATAGATGGTCAGGAAGTGCAATTGCAAGAATCGGCTCATGCCTACGTATCCTCCGCGTTCGGCTTGGCGTCCGCCGCGCCGTGATATTCAAAGCACCACTTGGTGCGGGTGATGTCGCTCCACCAATATAGATCGGTGGCCAGCTTAACTACGTTCGCGCCCCCCTTGATGAGTCGCAGAGCTCGAGCCAGCGGACGCATCAGCTGACGCGGTTCCTTTGTGCGGATGAGGCCGGTGAAACGCAGGCCACTCAATGCCTTCGGATCACCTGTGCCGAACTGTTGGGCGGCAGCGGCTCCAAGGTCTTCTGTCACCTGCGCCAGCGCCACGGCGATCAGTGCTAGACGCTCCGGTCCGTCGCGACGCTTGCGCAGGTCGTGTCCAGCGGCGGTAAGCCTCCGGTTCAAGTCATGAGTGGCCGCGATGCCAAGCGCGTCCGCCACGCTGGATGCCCGTCGTAGTTGAGCACGCGCCTGCCTTGCCGCCGATGTCTCGGCAGCGATGCAGATTGCCCACCACTCCTTGCATGTGCCGCCCAGTGAATGAGATTCCGTCATCTGCGTTATCTTTCCCTTGCCTGCTTCGCCGGTGCCTCTAAGCCGAGCGGGTCGAAAATCTTCTTTCCCATTGGGCGACGGCCGCTAAAGGCGGCGATGAGCGTCGACCGCGCCTTGACGGCTTTCTGGCGGCGTGCTTCGCCCAAGTCCGCGAGCCACGGCATTACCTCTCGGTCGAAGATCGGGAGAGCTGCTCTCCGCATCGCCTCAACCCACTCGCAGGGGGCGAACGGCCCGCCCGCCGACATCGCTTCCAGCATATCCTCGAATGCGTCTTGGGTGGATCCGAAAAAGGCTTCCCTCGCACGTTGACCTGCGCCGGACTTGACATCGTCGCCCCCAACAGCGTCCCGCACGCTAGCGGCGACCGCGTAACCGGCCTGCTCCGCCGCCTCGACCGCGGCTGCGGCACGGTCCTCGTGATCCTCGGACAGAGGAAAAACCGGCTGCTCGGACCAGAGGAAATCCAGCGGCTTCATGTTGTCCATCGCCCAACCTGCAACGATCAGGCTGCAGCGAGCCCCCTCGAAGTCGTGCAGGTACCGCAAGAGGGTTGCTGGACGCTGGTCTGCTTCGCTTTCGAGGATTACGCCCCTCCAGTTGCGGTAGCCGAACCTACCGGGTTTGGGATGACGCGGCAACATTTCAGTCCCGTCGTTGTAATAGGGCGTCAGTGGATGCATCCATCCCCTATAGTTGGTGCCCCAAGGCTGCTGGACAACCCCGGTAACCGAACCATCGCTAGCGATCAGCCTCAGTCGTCGGGGCTGGCCGAAGAACACCTCCGGATCTGGACGCGATCGGCTCTCGCTCGTCGGCACGGTGATTGGGGCTCGCTTACCGACCGGCTTGGATGCTTGGGTTGGCCGCATCCACGGGAGCGCATCGAATTCGTCAGCGCCAAGCGGTTCTCCCGTCGGAACATTGGCCCATACCAGCGGCCAAAGCCCATCAGTCGATGGCTTCACCAGCGTCACCATCGGTCCGCCACCGCGCATAGACGTACGGTTGCCCGCACCGCCCGACGGTGCGAAAGCTTGCAAAGTATAGAGCGCCATCGCTGCCAACGGCAGCGACAGAGCCTCGTACCGGCCGCGCCGGACCATCAGGTCAGCGTTCTTCTTGGCAGTGTTCCCTCCCGCGCTATCGATAAACAGCATTTCCGGTGGGCTGGCGTCGCCCTGCAACGGTTCAAAATCCTGCAAGAATCGTGGGCCGGAGCCCAGCAAGTTGAAGGCCGGAGCCAATGTCCCCAGAGCTGGACGCAGCGAGGCACTGTCCGGCGGGCTGGCGCGGCCGGTACGGTCCTTCGGAGGATGGGACAGATAAACCATCCCGATCAGCAACTCGAGACAGGCAAGGTTGAGGTCGGGCCGCGGCCAATCCAGTCGTAGAACATCCGGCTCGGCGATCTGGTCAGGACGGATGGTGTCGCGTCCAGTCCGGCGGATCACGGGGATCCATGGTTCGGAGATCAGGTTCAACACGGCCCTGAATGTCGAAAAGCGTGATGTACCAGCAAGAGTTCGATCCGCAAGTCACCGTTACTGGTCAGTCCGGGCCATTGCGATGGCCGCTTAACCTGCAAAAACAACCCC
>VXRL01000008.1 GCA_009838515.1 Terriglobia bacterium
CGCGCCTGAGCGCGAATCCCTCGATGCGCGCCAGCTCCTCGCCCGTCTCGCTGTACAGCCACAAGTCGGCCCGGCGCGTCCCGCCTTCTACACCGCGATCAAGTGCCCGGCACCAGACGCGCTCCGGCAGCGCCTCGTGCACGACGAGCCGGTCCCAGCCGATCGGCAGCCACGTGCCCCCGGCCCCACCCGGCTCCGGGAGCCCCCACAGCACGCGGAAACACGCATCGAGCAGTGCCGGATGCGCGAGCAGGTTCCGATTCTCGGTGCCCGCCGGCAGCAGCACCTCGCCCAACGCCTCGCCGGAGCCCGACCAGAGCGGCCCCAGCCCGCGGAAGGCCGGCCCGAACTCAACGCCAACGCGGCCTGACGCGGGGTCCGCGCCCACCTGGGCAAGACTGCTCTTCAGCGCACCGAGATCTGCCGGCTCGGACGCGGCCCCGGCCTGCGGTGCCCAGCGGCCCTCGGCATGCGTCTCCCATTGGCCCCCGGCGTCCCTGCTGACGACCTTCCAAGAGCGGTCCTTGCCGAGCCCCACCTGAACCAGCCGACCCTGGTCGCCCGACAGCACGAGCGGACTCGTGATCGAGGTCTCCTCGAGAACGACCGGAAGTTCGCGCTGCGTTTCCCGGAGCGCTTCACTTACCTGCGCCGCGTAGAGTGCGCCGGGCGCGACCAGTTCGCCGAACACCCGGTGGTCGGCGAGCCAGGCCGGATCCCGACCGTTCAGCTGTCTCTCGAAAGAGTGCTCGCCATCGGGGGAGTCCCGCTGCACGCCGAGCAGCGCATGGCCCGCCGCCGTCTGCAAGCGCGGGGATGGAGAAATCCAGTAGCGCTCCCGCTGGAAGGGATAGGTGGGCAGCGAGATCCGGCGGCGGCGTTCGCCGGCAAACAGACCCTCAAAAGAAATATCGAGCCCCGCCTCGTACGCGCCCGCCACCGCACCGATGAAGTCCCCGCTCCCGCCGCGCAGCTGGCTTGGGATCACCGCAGGTGCATCGCTGTGCGGCCAGCAGAGCGCCGCCATCGGTCCCAGCACGCCGTGGGGCCCGATTTCCAGTACGATCCCCGCCTCCGTCTCCGCCAACGTCCGCATCGCCGTGGCGAACTGAACCGGCTCGCGCGCCTGGCGCCGCCAATACGCTCCATCAGGGGCACCCGCCAGCAGGCGCCCGCTAATGTTGCTCACAAGCCTCACCGAAGGTTCGGAGGCCTCGGGGGCCGCCGCTTCCAGTTCCGCCAGCACCGGATCCATCAGTGCGCTGTGGAACGCGTGGCTGGTCCTGAGCGGGTCCACCCGGATGCCGGCCTCGGAAAGTTCCTCGCCCAGTGAGGCGACCGCATCCTGCGGACCGCTCACCACCTGGTGCGCACCGTTGTCGGCGGCCAGCGAAACTCCTTCCCGGAGCCAATCGCGCACCCGGTCCGCCGAAGCGAACACCGCCGCCATCGAGCCCTCTGCGGGAAGCGAGCCCATCAGTGCGCCACGGCGCGTGGCGAACCGCATCCCAGTCTCGAGGTCGAAGGCACCCGCGGCCACCGCAGCCGCGATCTCTCCCACGCTGTGTCCGAAGACGACGTCGGGCCGTATCCCCACGCTTGCCCAGAGCGCGGTGATCCCGCTCTCCAATGCGTATAGCGCAGGCTGCGCCCAGTCGGTGCGGTCCAGCCTGTCGGAGTCCTCAAAGATCACCTCGAGGAGTGACGCACCGCGCTCGGCGCGGAACACTTCCTCGCACCGGTCCATGGCCGTCCGAAAGACTGTCTCGGCCTCGTAGAGCTCGCGGCCCATCCCCGCCCACTGGCTCCCTTGACCGGTATAGAGAAAGGCGACCGGACCTCCCGGTGCGGCACGGACCGCTACAGACGCTTCCGCAATCCCTCGAAGGCCCGAAGCGAGGGAGGTGCCATCACGAAAGACAACCGCTGCACGGTGGCGGAGGTGGCTGCGCCCGGTCCCGGCCGTCCACGCCGCATCAGCTAGCCAAGCGGGCACCGGTTTTGTCCCTAGCAATTGGCGCTCGTAGCGCCGGGCGAGCTCTCGCACTGCCCCGGAAGTGGCGCCCGAGAGCGGAAGTATCCGCGCTGCCCGAACAGAATTTTCCTCCTCGCCCACCGCTGCGCTTGGAGCCTCCAAGACGATGTGCGCGTTCGTCCCTGAATACCCGAACGAGCTGACTCCCGCCCGACGTGGGCTTCCCGTTTCCGTCCATGATGTCGTCTGGCCTACCACCGCCAGCGGAAGACTCTTCCAGTCCAGCCGCGGGTTGGGATTCTGGAAGTGCAGGTTGCCCGGGATCAGGCCCTCACGCATCGAGAGCAGCACCTTGATCACCCCTGCGACCCCGGCGGCGGCCTCGAGATGACCCATGTTCGTCTTTACCGAACCGACCAGAAGCGGTCGCCCCTCTTCCCGAGCCTCTCCGTATGCCGAAGCCGCGGCCTCGAGTTCGATCGGATCCCCGATTGGAGTTCCCGTCCCGTGTGCCTCTAGGTAGTCCACCGAAGCGGGCTCGACTCCCGCTCGCTCCAGCGCCTCGCGAATCACGCGCTCCTGCGCTAGGCCGTTAGGTGCCGTCAATCCCGCGCTGGCGCCATCCTGGTTCACGGCACTGCCCAAGATCAGGCCCAGCACCTGTCGGCCCGCGGCCTTCGCGTCGGACAATCGTTCGAGAGCCAGGATCCCGCAACCCTCTCCGCGCACATAGCCGTCCGCCGCCGCGTCGAAAGTCTTACACCGGCCGTCCGGTGCCAGCATCCCCGCTGCGGCGAACGCGTCCGTCAGTTGCGATGTCAGGATCGTGTTGACGCCGCCCGCCAGGGCTAGGTCGACCTCACCGCGCTCCAGACTGGCGATTGCTTGATGGATCGCCACCAGAGACCCCGAACACGCCGTGTCCAACGCGATCGCCGGGCCCTCCAAGCCCAGAGCGTAGGCCACCCGCCCAATCGCCACAGAGAAGCTCGAACCCGTTGAGCGATAAAGACTCGGCGCGCTCTCCGCCACCAAGCTCTGGTAATCGTTCGTGAACATCGCGGCGTAGACGCCGGCCCGGCTCCCCCTGAGGCGTTCGGGCGAGATCCCCGCATGCTCGAGCGTCTCCCAGCTCACTTCGAGGATCAGCCGCTGCTGGGGGTCCATCAGCTCCGCCTCCCTCGGCGCGATCCGGAAGAACTCGGCGTCGAATCGGTCGAGGCATGGCAGGTATGCCCCCCAGGCCTCTGCTGCCCGACCGCTGCCCGCCCCCGGGAGCGCTCCGTCGGGACGGCCGCGCGTGACTAGGTCGCGGCCCTCCAATAGGCTCTGCCAAAACTCGTCCACTCCGCCGCCCCCGGGGAAGCGACAGCCGACCCCCACGACCGCGACTGGATCTCGTCTCGGCACCCGTATCGCTGGCCCTCTCCGGGTACGCACCGGCTTCCTCTGTCGGGCTGGGGCGCCCAGCCGTTCCACCACATGGGCCGCCAGCAACGCCGCACTAGGATGCGCGAACATCTCCGCGTGAGACACCGTGAAGCGACCGCCGAGTGCCCGGTTCAGCCGGTTCCGAAGCTCCACCAGATGGAGTGATTCAAGGCCTAGCTCGAGGAAGCTCGCTTCCGCTCTCGGAGGCTCGTCCAATCGCGCGAGGCCCTGTGCCTCTTGGACGAGCAGGGCCTCAAGGCTGCGTCTCCGCAACGGCGGCAATGCTTCCGCGCCCAGGAATCCGGAGTCGAGGGGTTCCGAATCCCCCGTGCCGTCCTCCGGCCCGTCGATCCGGTAGCGTCGTCCCTCAAACGGATATCCTGGCGCGGAAACCTGCCGGGGTCGGTCCCCGCCGAAACGGTCCGACAGCGATACGGGAACCCCCGCTTCCCAAACCTGCGCGATGGCCGAGCATGCTTCTTCATCTGCCGCGGACGCTCCGGAGAGGGTTGGGACCACGAGAGGTGCCGGTGCATCCACAGGCCACGCCCCGTAGGCCGACCACGAAGTCCGTCCCCGCGGCCCTAAGTCCAGAAGAATGCGGATCCCGAGTTCCGAGAGCGTCCCGACCGCCGTGGCGAAGTGCGTTTGACCGACTTGGCGACGCCAGTACTTTCCATCCAGATCGTCCGGATCCCGCACAACCTTCCCGGTGCTGCTGCTCACGAAAGGCACCGATCCGGACCCCGGATCCATCGCGCTTCCCGCCTGCTCGATGGCGGCCAGAATCGGATCCGTCAGCTCAGAGTGCTCTACCTCGCTGTGCGGGAGCGGCAGTGTTCGTACCCCTTGCGCTTCGAGCCGGGCCAGCACCTTGGCCAAGAGCCCCTGCGAACCGCTCAGCACCTGGTGAGGACCGTTGTCGGACGCGACGCAAATCCCTCCCCTGTCCGCACCGCCAACAAGCTCCGGGATCCGATCGACCGCCTCCGCAGCAGTCAGGAAGACCGCAGCCATTGCTCCCCCTGACTCCAGCGACGCCATCAGCCGGCCCCGCTCGATCGCCAACCTCATCCCGTCATCGAGGCCGAGCAGTCCTGCCGCGTGCGCGGCCGCGACCTCGCCGACGCCGTGACCGAGCACTGCCGAGGGACGGATCCCTGCCTCGCGCCAGAACTCCGCCAGCGCGCAACCGAGCGCATAGATCGCTGGCTGCGTCCAACTTGTCCCGTTCAACTCCCCGGCCGCCCCGTCCTCCCCGAACATCACCGGCAGCAGGCGCACGCCACACTCTTCCGCGAAGAGTGAGTCGCAGCGGTCGAGCACGTCTTGGACCGCCGGCTCGGTCCGGTAGAGCCTGCTGCCGATCCCGACCCACGGATCACCCTGTCCGGGGAACACAAATGCCACCTTCGGCGAGGGTTCCGAATGCACGGCGTGCTCGCCCGCCTCCACCTCCTCAAGGGCCGAGCGAAGCTCTGCCGCGCCGCGAAACACTAGCCCGGCCCGGATCCCGAAGTGGGTCCGTCCCACGGTCGCCGTCCACGCCAGATCACGCAGCCGAACCGCCCGTCCGTCCGGCAGCCAAGACCGGTATCTTCCAGCCAGCCGACCTAGCGCCTCCGGCGTCTTGGCAGAAAGCGGCAAGATCTGCGCTCGACCCTTCTCCCCCTCAACATCTTCTGGAGCCGGATACGCCTCCACCAGCACATGCGCATTTGTCCCGGAGAGGCCGAACGAACTCACCGCCCCGCGCGTCCCCCGCCCCTTCCGCCGGGGCCACCGCGTGCGCTTCGTCACCACCCGGACCGGTAGCTCACCCCAACCGATTCGGGGATTCGGTTCATCGAAATGGAGCTGGCGCGCGATCACTCCCTCGTCCAGCGCCAGCACTAGCTTGATCAGCCCCGCGATCCCCGCCGCCTCCTCCAAGTGGCCCACATTTGTCTTTACCGAACCCAGCAGCAACGGACGCCTCCGCGACCGGCCACGCCCATACACCCCGAGCGCCGCCTCCACCTCGACGGGGTCCCCGAGGGGCGTCCCGGATCCGTGGCCCTCGAGATAGTCCACATCCGAAGGGGCCCAGCCGGCACGCTCCAGCGCCTCCTCGATCAGACGCGCCTGCGCCTCACCGCGCGGCGCGGTCAGGCCCTCGCTCGCCCCGTCATGGTTCACCGCCGATCCCCGGATCACACCCAAGATCCGGCGTCCCGCCTCCTGCGCCCGTGCGAGCGGCTCGAGCACTACGATGCCGCAGCCCTCGCCTCGCACGTACCCCTGCGCGCCTGCCGCGAAAGAGCGACACCGGCCGTCCCCGGCGAGCATGCCGCCGTTTGCGAACGCCTCGGTGCGCGTCGGGGAGAGGATCAGGTTCACCCCTCCCGCAAGCGCCAGATCCGCCTCGCCTCGCTCGAGGGCGAGGATCGCCTGATGCACCGCCACCAGCGACGATGAACTCGCCGTATCGACCGCCAAGGCCGGGCCTTCGAGACCCAAGGCGTAGGCGATCCGGCCGATCGCTGTACTCAGGCTGTTGCCGATCGCGGCATAGACGGTTGCAGTCTCGTCTGCGGGAACGCACTCCCTGTAGCCGCTGTCGCCAACTCCGGCGAACACGCCCGTCCGACTGCCGGCCAAGTCGCCGGGCGCAATGGCGGCATGCTCAAGCGCGTGCCAGCTGACCTCGAGAAGGATCCGGTGCTGCGGATCCATGAGGCGCGCCTCGTTGTCCGAAATCCCGAAGAACGCGGCGTCAAAGCGGAACGGATCCTCGACGAACGCCCCGTATCGACGCGGATCCGGTGGAGGCCGGACGTCCCGGAAGAGGTTCCCAATGCGGCCTTGGCCCGACCCTGGCTCCCCCTCCACAACCGCGTCGCCGCCAGATCGCAGAAGTTCCCGGAAGCCATCCAACCCCTTGCCTCCGGGGAACCGGCATGCAACCCCTACGATCGCTACCGGCGTAGCGGTCGAATGGACGTCAGCTTCCGCCACAACAAAGATATATTAGTCGTTGGATTCCCGGGACTCTCATTCCCCGAGCATATCCGAGTTCGAAGACTTGGCGACGCCAGCTCACCGTGGCTGGCTGCTGCAGGAACATGCGACCGGAGACGAG
Organism: Terriglobia bacterium; assembly: GCA_009838515.1. Taxonomy (GTDB): domain Bacteria; phylum Acidobacteriota; class Terriglobia; order Bryobacterales; family UBA6623; genus VXMF01. The sequence goes on from VXRL01000008.1 coordinate 6,528, forward strand.
ACCAAGCGATCAGTCCTGTGCCCGCGAACACCCAGACGCTGCAGTCAATCGGTTGTGGGTTAGGATGAGCCTGCGGCCCGGCTGTCCTTCCGAGCGGCGCTCCGGGATAAAGGGGCCTGGCGGTGCACTGAAGCCCTTGCATGGAGACGCTGCTCGACCTCCTGCCTCGTATCGAACGCCTTGGATCTAGAGAGGCGTTGCGCTTCTGGAACGGGTACCGCACTTGGCGCTGGTCTTACGCCGGCCTAGACGCCGGGATCCGGCGCTTCGTCGCCTTTCTGGACCTCAGCGGAGTAGCGTCCGGCGACCGCTTGGTGCTGTGGTCCGAGAACCGGCCCGAGTGGGTCGCGATTTTCTGGGCATGCTTGGCACGAGGGGTCCAAGTCGTGCCTCTCGACTATCAATCCTCCGCGGACTTCGTCAGCCGCATCGTTGATCAAACCGGCGCACGGATGCTAGTGCATGGCGGCGCGGCAGCTACTCCGGTCTCGGGAGCGGAGTGCTTCGCGATCGAGTCGCTCAACGGGCTAAGATTCGGCGGCTGGTGGAGACGCAATTACTGCCTGCGGAACCTCGGGACCGCCGGGTTGCGCGAGAGCTGCGCCTCCTCGGCGATACTGTTTCTCAGTAATAATCGATGAGGGACGTTAGAGTCTCAAAATTAGTCCGTAGATTATCAATATTGCCGGCTGAATTCTTGGCTCAGTCATTGCTCCTGGTCAGCTGTGCTCTGCTTGCGGTAATTGTTTCTTGGATTCTTGGGTGGCCACTTGGAGCAACTGGAGTCTTGGTGTTAGTGGCCTGCCAGGCAGTGCGTTTAGTGTCGTCACTTAAGTGAGAATCTCAACTCCGTCTCGACCTGTTCAAAGCGACGCCCAAGCATTCCTGCGTAAGTGGGCGTACTCTCGTATCCTCGATGGCGGCTTGCCGCTGAAAGAGACGCCGCCAAATGCGAATCAGAGCAACCGCGTCAGGATTCCGTTAGAAGGCTACGGTTCTGGGCGCATGGGGGGTGCTGTGCTCGTGACCGGGGCCAGAGTTTGGCTGGTATTGTCGGCCCAAGCCCCGTTGCGTCAACGCAGGGCCGCATCGCGATTGATGAGGTGGTCCGATGTCTGTAGACCACGGGTCGGTGAATTTGAGGTGTGCTCCGGAACCACCCTGAAGTACCGACGGCACAGCTTCGTCTGGCGAAGCGGAAGGCACGCAGCTGGACAGCCCGTACGCCCAGATGGACGGCGTACACGATACAGAGGAGATGCGGCAGCCAACAGTTGGGGCACGCGCCGATCATCGACATCAATCCGCACTGGGATGCGCAGTTGGAAGCGAGCCCAAAGCGGGAGGCACAGCCACGACGCAGCATCGGTCAGGCGAGACCGAAGTCTGTAGCGCTACCGCAACCGTTCGGCGTTGTGGAGGTGAGACAGGAAACCTGACCAAGCGCCTTGAGAATCCCGCGTGACACTGTCCTGCGGGCGGCATTTTGTGTGCGCCATACGCGAGCGTCTCGAAGCCATCCGTCAAGCCGCTAGGGCCTCCATGATCGCGGCTCGGCCGGCCAGCAACAGCCGACGACCGCATCGGTCATGCCGGACCTATACTTGCATCAGGAAGGAGAGCCAAGGCAATGGCCGAAAGCATCCCGGCCCCTTTCAGCCGGAATCCCAAGATCATGAGCGGCGCGGTCGTGTTCAACGGCACACTGGTTCCCGTGACTGCGCTGTTCGACTACCTCGACAGCGAAGGATCCCTAGCCGAGTTCCTTCGGGACTTCCCGACCGTCTCCCGCGAGCAGGCTCGGGCAACGCTACGCCTAGCAAGACGGGCGCTCAGTCGGCATTCGGATGAAGATCCTGCTGGATGAACACCTCCCGTATGCCCTAGCGGACTGGTTTCCGAACGATTGGGATATCCACAGCACGCAGCGGATGGGCTGGCAAGGCAAGGAGAATGGCGAACTCCTGCAACTCGCGGCGGAACGGGGGTTCGATGCGCTGATTGCGGCGGACAGAAACATGCCGCACGAGCAGAACCCGAATACGCCGCTCCCTGTTGTAGTGCTCCGTACCCCAAGCCTGAGAGTGCAGGACCTGCAACCGCTTGTGCCGCAAGCAACTGCCCTTCTTGGGGAGCGGCCCTCCCGGACATTTCACGTCATTGGGCGACGCAGGCGGCCGGACCGCACTCGGGAGCAGCGATGAGAGAAAGGCCAGGCCTGGAGCCGCTGAAACCGGCATTCGAGCGGGGTTGCTCCGGCGGTGGTCCCGACTCACTTGTGCCAAGCTGCACGCGCCGGTGAACCGGTAAATCGCGCCGAACTAGCTCACGTGGCAGTCCGGCTGTAGAGTCTCCACGGTGTAACCGAGGCTGCCATAGCCTCGGATACGCTTCTCGCTCATTCGCCTGAGTGTCGGCACCTCGTGGTCAACGTAGTCGTATACCAAGACCTCTCGCTTCGCTGGGTGCAACCGATGGATCCGGCCGACGTACTGCGCGAGTGTTCCCTTCCAAGAAATCGGCATCGCCAAAAACAGCGTGTCGAGACGTGCATCGTCGAAACCCTCGCCGACATACCGGCCCGTCGCGATCAGAACGCGCTCCTCCGTCTCGGGAACGTGATCGAGACACTGGATGATCTCGCGGCGCTGCCTTGCGCCCATGCCTCCCTGCAGAAGCAGCACGTTCTTGGCGAAGCGATCCAGCCTGTCCGCAAGATGCTGGGCATGATCCTTGCGCTCGGTGAGGAGGATTGGCGACCGCCCCAGCTCAAGGGCTTGCAACACGTCGTCGAAGATCAGGTCGTTGCGATCTTGGTCCTTGGCCAAGGCGGAATAGACATGCTGGATCGGCGGACTGCCCTCGTCTAACTCGTCTGGCATCTGGAACGCCGTCGGCCTGAGGACCACGCGGTGCACGAACGGGCGCTGCTGAGCCTGCGCCTTTGCGCTGGCCCGGAACCGCACCGGCCCGCATTGCATGAAGATGATCGGATGGTGTCCGTCCTTGCGGGTGACGGTCGCGGACAATCCAAGGACGAATCGCGCCCTCGCTCGGCAGGCGACAGCCTCGAAGCTCACAGCCGAGAGGTGGTGGCACTCATCGACTACCAGATGTCCGTAATCGGCGACGATGTCGTCCACCTCGCCCTTCCGCACGAGGCTCTGGATTACTCCGACATCGACGATTCCCGTAGGCTTGCGCTTGCCTCCTCCCACCTGGCCCACGGCGGATGCCGGAAGATCAAGGAACACGCGAAGCCGCGCGATCCATTGCTCCATGAGTTGGCGCCGGTGAACCAGAACCAGCGTATTGGTCCCGCGTGCAGCGATGACCGACGCGGCGACGACCGTCTTGCCGAAAGCAGTGGTCGCAGCCAGCACACCGGTCTCATGCGCAAGAATGCGATCGTAAGCTTCCTCCTGGTGTGGCTTCAGGTCGCCGAGGAACGCTGTTTCGACAAGATGGCCGGGATTACGCTCATCTCGCAGACTCAGGGCAATCCCCAGTTCTGCGAGCAATCCCTCCAGGGCCTCGCGGCAGCCTCGTGGAAGAGCGACGTGATGCGAAAGCAATTCTGCACAGGCCACGATACGAGGAATGCCGAACGTCGAACGCCGCATTGCTTGGGCACTGTAGAAGGCTGGATTCTGGAATGCTGCGAGGCGGATGAGCCGGTTGATGACGGCGGGTGGCAATCCCTCCCTCGGAATGTATATTCGGTCTCCCAAGACCGCTTCTACGCGCTCCGGCAGCGCTTCGGTAATCCCAGTTAGCGGCAGGCGCCGCGACGGCGGTGCGGTCCAAGGCTCCTCATCCTCGTCCTGAATCGGGAGGCGCAGACCGACAACACGGCCCCGGCGATCAGCTTGATCGACGATTCTTGACGCCTCTGAAGCGGGCAAGCGACGAAGCGACGAGAGAAAGGCCCACTGATCTGGCCAAGGCTCGAATCTCTCGTCGAGGAAGAGACTATTCCCGTTCTTCCGTGGGCCGTGTGCAAGGGGCAGCGCGATCAGGTTCCCGAAACCGCCGGTGGGCAAGCTGTCTTGGCTCGGAAAGAACCGGTCGTAGGACTCGAATCCGATGTCCGGATTGCGCTCCATGGTCTCGGTCAGAAGATGGGCACCGAGTCGGCGCGCAAGCGTGGCCGGCACTGGCTCTGCAAAGAAGATCCAGATATGCCCGCCATTGCCTGAACGGGATCGTTCCAATGCCACCGGAACTTGCTTGGACTTACAGACTCCAAGGAAGGCTCCTGCATCCCGCTGCCACGTCTGCTTGTCGAAGTCAGCGGCCAAGAACCAGCAGGTGTCATCAGGAAGCATGGGATAGACGCCCAGAGCGTGGTGCCCCCGGAGGTGCCCTTCGAGCACTTTATCCGTTACAGCCAAGAACGCTTGGTTCGGGCAAGCGCTGCACTTGATCCTGGGTTTGTCGCACAGACCCGGCATCCATTCGTTGCCACACGCCGGAGCGTAGCCCGACTTGCCCGTTTTGGCGTTTTCCCAGCGTTGGGGAAAAACATCTTCACGCCCGCGGAAGAGCGCCCTGAAAAGCGCGATCTTCTCGTGGACCGACGAGTGATTCGTGACCGGCGCTTCAGGCTGCGAACACTGCTCTTTCCGGGGCATTGCGGCCTCAAGCTCGGAAAGCCGGGCCTCCAGAGCAGCCTTCTCGTCACCGAGTCGAGCCAGCCGCTGGCGAATTTGCGTGACCTCGGAATCGGATGCTACATCGGGCTGCCGGGTCGCCCTCGACGCCTCCGAACTGGGTGTCGGCCCTCCCGTGGGGATGCTCATACCGTCCAGCCGGCGGACAGCACCTCGGCCTGCTCAAGTACCGTCTGGGTCGCCGACTCCTGCTTGTCCGGCGGATAGCCGTGCTTGCGCAGCACACGCTTTACAAGACGGCGGAGGTTGGCCCGGACATTTTCGCGTAGCGTCCAATCGATGGTCACATTACTCTTAACGGTATCGACCAGTTCGCAGGCGATGTCGCGAAGCGTCTCGTCCCCGAGCACTTGCACCGCGCTGTCGTTGACACCGAGAGCGTCATAGAACGCTAGCTCGTCTTCGGACAAGCCCAGTTCCTCGCCCCGAGCACCTGCCTCGCGCAGTTCGCGGGCCAGTGAGATTAGCTCCTCGATCACCTGCGCTGCCTCGACTGCCCGGTTCTGGTAGCGGCGCATGGTCCGCTCCAGCATTTCGGCGAACGAGCGTGCTTGGACCACGTTCTTCCGCCGCCTTGTTGACAGCTCGCCCTTCAGCAGCCTCGCAAGCAGTTCGACGGCAAGGTTCCGCCGGCGCATGCCGCGCACCTCGAGCAGGAATTCCTCGGAAAGGATCGACAAATCCGGCTTGCTCAGTCCGACCGCGGCGAATATGTCGAGCACACCGTCTTGGACGACGGCCCGCGAGACGATTTGGCGGACAGCATCATCCAGTTCCTCGTCGGACCGCGCATCAGCAGGGGCACGCTTCGACAAAGCCGCCCGGACGTGCTGGAAGAGGGACAGATCGTCGCGGATACGGATTGCTTCGGGATGCGGCACGGCCAGCGCGAACGCCTGCGACAGCTCCCGCACAGCATTCAGGCAGCGCGCCTTGCCGTCCTCTTGGGCGAGAACGTGCTCCAGTGCTGCGGGGAGCAGGTAGAGACGATCAGCCGGTGAGCCGTTCGCCCACGCAGACCGGTCGAATCCGTGGAACAGTCTACAGCAGATCTCGTACTTCTCCTGCATCGCCCGGACCGCTTGGTCTTGGTCCACTGCTGTCTCGCCCCGGCCGCCGCTCTCGGTGTAGGTGGCCAGCGCCCGCTTGAGCTCATGGGCCAAGCCCAGATAGTCAACAACGAGTCCCCCCGGCTTGTCCCGGAACACCCGGTTGACCCGTGCGATAGCTTGCATCAGCCCGTGGCCGCGCATCGGCTTGTCCACGTACATCGTATGCAGGCTCGGGGCATCGAAGCCCGTGAGCCACATGTCGCGCACCAACACCATTTGGAGCGGATCGGCGGAGTCACGGAAGCGTTTCGCCAGGGCTTCGCGCCGCGGCTTGTTGCGGATATGGGGCTGCCAGTCGAGCGGGTCGGACGCCTTGCCCGTCATGACGACCTTCAGCGTGCCAAGTTGGTCAGTCTCGTCGCCCCAAGTCGGACGCAGGCGCACCAGCTCGCGGTACAGGTCGATACAGATCCTTCGGCTCATGCAGACCACCATGGCCTTGCCCTGCATTGCATCCTGCCGGCTCTCGAAGTGCTCCACTATGTCCCGGGCCACGAGTGAGACTCGCTTCTCTGCGCCCACAATCGCTTCAAGCTGGGCCCACTTGGTCTTCAGCTTCTCGCGGCGGTCAGACTCCTCCCCCTCGGTTACTTCCTCGAAGCCGGGGTCGATATTCGGTCTCTCGGTCTCGTCGAGGGCCAGCCGTGCGAGGCGACTCTCGTAGTAGATGGGAACGGTCGCCCCGTCCTCGACGGCCCGTTGGATGTCGTAGACGCTGATGTGGTCGCCGAACACGGCCCGCGTGTTGGCGTCTGCCAACTCGATCGGCGTTCCGGTGAAGCCAATGAACGAGGCGTTGGGCAGCGCGTCCCGCATGTGGCGGGCATAGCCGTCGATGAAGTCATACTGGCTGCGGTGGGCCTCATCGGCAATCACGACGACATTGCGCTGGTCCGACAGCAGCGGATGCCGGTCGCCCTTCTCCTCGGGGAAGAACTTCTGGATCGTCGTGAAGACCACCCCGCCCGACGCAACCGCTAGTTTCGCGCGGAGGTCGGCGCGACTCTCCGCTTGGACGGGGGGTTGCCGCAGTAGGTCGGCGCAGCGCGAGAAGGTCGTGAATAGCTGGTCGTCCAAGTCATTGCGGTCTGTCAGCACGACGATGGTGGGGTTCCCCATGGCGAGCTCACGGATGATGCGTCCGGCGTAGAAGGCCATCGTGAGGCTCTTGCCCGACCCTTGGGTGTGCCAGATGACACCGATCCGCCGGTCACCCTGGTCGCCGCCCGGACGGCTGCCTGATTCATAGCGGGCTCGTGCGATCGGATCAGCCAAGTCTTGCTGCAAGGCAGCCGCGCGCAGCGTCTCGGCAACCGCGGTCCGCACGGCGTGGAACTGGTGGTATCCCGCCATCTTCTTGACCAGAGCTCCACTGCCGTCGTCTTCAAAGACGATGAAATCGCGCACCAGCGCAAGCAGACTGCGCGGGGCGCACACGCCTTCGAGCAAAACTTGGAGTTGAGGCAGGCTCGGATCGGCCAGCCCCTCGCCGACGATCGTGCGCCATGGCTTGAACCATTCCCGGCCGGCGGTCAGCGCGCCGATACGCGCTTCCAGCCCGTCGGACACGATCAGTGCTGCGTTGAAGGCGAACAGTGACGGGGTCTCAGCCTTGTAGGTCTGAAGCTGGTGGGACGCCGACCAGATCGTAGCGCTCTCGTCGACGGGATTCTTCAGCTCGATGACCGCTAGTGGCAGACCATTGACGAAGAGCACGATATCGGGGCGCCGCTCGTTCTTGCTCTCTACAACGGTGAACTGGTTGACTGGGAGCCAGTCGTTGGCTTCAGGGTCGTCGAAATCGAAGACTTTGACCTGGCCACCGCGGACCCGACCGCCCGCGTCGACGAATTCCACTGTCACGCCGGCGACGAGCTTCCTGTGAACGTCGCGATTGCGGGCTTCCAGCGTCGCTCCGCCCGGGTGTGTCAGTTGGCGCAGTGCATCTTCGAGCGCGTCGTCTGGAAGATTGGGATTGAGCCGGGCAAGCGCGGATCGCAGGCGGTCTGTCAGCACGACCTCGCCATAGTCGGCACGTTCGGCGGAAGGCGTGTCTGGTGCGATATCCGGGCCGCGGGCGATCACCCAGCCGAGCGACCCCAGCCAGTCGATGGCGGCGGTTTCCACGGTCCCTTCGTTGACGAGGGTCATGGCGTCACCTGCACCCACGAATCGGCCGAACGCACGGTCTTGGCTCTTCGATGCTCATCATGTGGAGTCATCAGTAATGTGGAGTTGGCTTCGTAAGACCTTGAATAAAAGTAACTTGCTCGGCAATATCTCCACATTACCGGATGATCACTCCGCAGGCCTACAGGCTTTCCAGCCAGCTCAGTAGGTCGGCGTCGCTGCGCCAGTCTCCACAGCCGGGCTCCGTGTTCAGAAGCGGTTTGGCCTTGCGAACAGCTTGGCGTTTCGATTCCAGGTCGACTTCGGCATAGATGCTGGTGGCCGAGACGCTGGCATGACCTAGCCAGCGCCCGATCGTGACCAGGTCCACACCGGCTTGCAAGAAATGAGTGGCAGCTCTGTGACGCAGGACGTGGGGATGGACGCGCTTGGCTGCCAGGGACGGCGCGGAACTGGCTGCGGAATCCGCATGCTTGGCCAAGATGTAGCGCACCCCGAAGCGGGTTAAGGGCTGGCCGCGGTGATTGCGGAACAGCGGCTGTGTGTCGGCAGGGTCCAAGTCCTGGGTTCGGATCAGCTGGCGCAGCAGCGCGGCGGTTTCCTTCCAAACGGGCAATGGCGTTGCTTGCCGCCCTTGCCGTGCAGCAGCGCTTGGCGCGGGCGGTCCAGTTGTAGGTCACAGGGGCGCAGGTCGAGGATCTCCTGGACCCGCGCTCCCGTGTTGTACATCGTGAGTAGCAGGGCATGGTCGCGTCGGCCGGCCGGGGTGGAGCGGTCGGGCGCGGCCAGCAGGGCTTGCATCTCGTTGTGTTCGAGGTACCCGACGGTGCGCTGGTCAGCGCGCTTGAAAGGGATCGCCAGAATGATCTGGCAGACCCCGCAGTGGAGAGGGAACAGCGGTGCGGCGTAGCGTGCGAACGAGTGCAGGGCGGCGAGCCGGACATTGCGCGTGGCCGCCGAGTTGCCCCGATCGTTCCCGAGGTGCTGGAGGAAGGCGAGCAGGTGCTCGCGGGAGAGATCGGGGAAGTCGAGGGTCGCGGCGGATCGCTGCAGATGGCCTGCGAGGAAGACGAGCAGGAGCTTGAGCGCGTCGCGGAAGGAGCGGATCGTGTGGTGGCTGAGACTGCGCACGCGGGGCAGTTCGTCAGCGAGGAAGCCGCGCAGGGCCCGGCCCAGCGCGTTGGGGCGGGGTTCAGTCATGCCGGCCTCCCGCAGGGCCCGTCAAGACGGATCCGACATGGTCGGCGACCCGTTGGGCGGCCTGCTCAAGAACGGGGCCGATCAGGGACAGGTAGTAGGCGGTCGAGGCCAGCGAGACATGCCCCATGGCCCTGCCGAACCCCGTTCCGGAGTAGGCCCTGTCGGCCTGCGGGCCATGGGCAAGCAAGGGAGAACTTGCGGTGCAGGGGAAGCACTGCCTGAGTTGCAGGTAGCTGTCCAGTTCCCGGCCGGCATCGCTGGAGAGCGCGACCAGGCGCGACTTGTGGAACTTCGAGACGCGCACGAGCAGGGTGTGGCGGCAGGGGTCATAATCGCCGATACAGAGCCGCAGGAGTTCGCCGCGCCGCAGACCCGCGGTGTACAGCAGGACCACCGCCAGGCGGTACACATGAGGGCACAGGGGGGAATGGGGCGGAGACAGGAGTCGTCCGGTCTGCTCCAACAGGGCCAGCACCTGTTGGTCGGTGAAGATCCAAGGCGCTGGCGCTGGGGCCGGGGCCGGGAATTGGGATGGATCCGGGACGAAGCAATCCGGTGCCGTGCGGCGATGGTGCAGGGTAAAGTTGCGGACAATCCGCATTTTCTTGAGTCGGCCCTGGGGCGTGAGCGGCTCCAGCGTGAGGGCCCAGCCGTGAAAGCCCTCGCTGGTCAGTTCGCCGTGGCCGTGCTCGGCGAGGAAGAGGTCGAGTCCGCAGAGAATCCGGGCTTCGTTGTCGTATTTGAAACCGAGCGAACGCTTGCGGTCGAGATAGGCGGTGATCGCCGTGCGGAGTGGGGAGGGCTGTGCGGGGGCGCTCATGGGCGGCTCTCCGTGGCGGGCCGAGGCAGGTCCAGTGCTGCGGCCCTGAGATCGTCGTCGTGGACCCGAAGGTATTGGCCCGTGGTAGCCAGACTGCGATGGCCGAGCAGACCGCCGATCGATTCGATGGACTCGTTGCCGCGCAGTAGGCGCAGGGCGAGGGCATGTCGCACGCCGTGGGTCCCGGCAGCGGGAAACTCGATCTCACTGCGCTGTGCCCGGCGCCGGAACGCCGCCCGCACCGCGGATGACCTCAGGGGCAGCACAGGCCGACGGGAGCTGAGGAAGACCCTGCGATGCTGGCAGCGAGGGCGTCCGCACTGCAGGTAGTCCACCAAGGCGGCCCCTACCTCCTCGGTCAAGGGCGGCACCAGTGGCTGGCGGGACTTGGGCCGGCTGGGACGAATCTGACCGCTCCGCCAGAGGATGGCGTCCAACTCCAAGCCGGCGACTTCGCTCGCGCGCAGGCCGTAGGTGGCCAGCAGCAGGAACATGGCATAGTCGCGCCGTCCGAGCGGAGTGGTGCGATCGATCTCCGCCAGCAACGCCTGCACGGATTCCCAGGGCAGGGCTCGCGGGAGTTGCTCGTCGCGATACGTCGGCGGCGTGTCGATCCAGGCATCGAGGCCACTCGGCACGTCTCCGCGACTGGCGAGGAAGCGCAGGAAACAGCGCAGTTGGGCGACAAGGTGCTGCGGGCTGCTGCGCCCGAGGGTCGCAGCATGGTGCAGGACGAACGCTTCGATGCTCTGCGCGGAGAGCGTCTTGAGTATCTCGGGGCGATCGTCGAAGCCGAGGAACGCAAGTAGTCCGAAGGCAGTGCGCCGATGATGGCGCGTGGTCGAGTCGGCGAGGCCGCGCACCTGCAGGAGGAACTCGAGATAGGCACGGACGAGGAGTTCGCTGGGGGTGGGATCGACAACCCGCCACAGGCTGCTGCCGGCGAGGAAGGCGGCCAAGGACTGCACGAGCCCAGACAGGTCGCGCGCTGGTTGCGTGCCGGGCGGGGAGCCAGCGAGAGGAACTGCTCTTGCGAAAGCTCCCCGAGATTGCCGATGGCGAGCGATGCCAGCATCTGTTCGAGCACGGGTGCCTTGCAGATACGCCGGCGGATCGGCTCGGGAGCAAACCCCCTCGCGGCCAGCCACCGGGCCAGATCCTCGAGGAAACCGCCGAGCAGCGGCAGTTGCAGGAAGCGGGCATGGGCCCGCGGAAACAAGTCAATCAACATCGTGACCTCCTTTTGTCGGGTAACGGTGCCACCAGAGGCACCCGTGTCACGATCTCAGTAATGTGCAGCGAAAATCGCGGACTGCGAACTATTTCAAGGTCTTACGAAGCCAACTCCACATTACTGATGACTCCACATGATGTGAGGGGAGGGGCGCGGTAACGCCCCCTCCTACTCGACTGATGACGGAAGGCAGCATCGAGATGCGCGTCTGGGAGACGATGCAACTCAAGAAAGCACTGTTTTCCGGGCTGTTCGATTCGACCGCCGACGAGGTGAGCTTCGAGAAGCTCGGCCGGTCGACATTTCTCAAGGTGGTCAAGGAGATCGTTGATGACACCTCTGGATCCGCGGACGCTGACGAGCCTGACCGATCGGCGGAGGATCTAGGTTCGGACCCGGGTGGGCACGAGCTGCCCGGAGTGCCCGACCAACCGACCGGTGCGGAAACCAGATCGGAGTCGACTCCAAAACCTCCCGCTGACGGCTCAGGCCGCCAGCCGGACCGTCCGCCGGACCGTCCGACGGCCGCTCCCGGTATTGAGGAAGCGGTCGCGGGCGTCCTAGAGGCCGGCGTGAAATTCCTCGAAGCGCTGGTACCACCTCCGGCCCAACCGGCTGGCCAAGCGGCACAGCGGGTGCCTCAAGCTTCACCCCCGACCGGACAGGCTGTTCTATCGCGACTCGTTCGAACCGACCCGCAAACGAACCGTCCGGTCATGGCAGTGCCGCTACCAGAGAACATGGATGCAGCACGAATCGGGCAGGCTCTGGACGGCTTGGCACGAATGTTCTCCGGCGGCGCGTGATTCGCGGTTCTTTAAAGGCGGCTGAATTTACCGGCCCTATAGACGTCCGACCACTGCGCTCATGCATGGCACTGCTCAAATCGCGCTCGCCGGCGAAGCTGCCGACATGGTCAAGCAACACGATGGCCCGACGCTACCAGAGGCGTGAGTGCCTCTATTTTCATGTTGCCGGGCCGAGTCCCTGTGTCAATATGGCTGCCCCAAGAGATGTCGCCCACCAATCAGCAGAACCCCAAAATCGACCCCGGCCCCCCACGACGATAATCGCTGGCTTCACCCTGACCAAGATCAGCGTTTCCTACGCAGGATCAGTCGCTTCCACGCCGATCATCCGGTTGCGGTCCCTACAGGACCGGTCCGTGAAGCAGGCGAGGGCGCAATAACCTCGCTGCCCTTCGTGACACTCGGCAATACGGCAACCCCTCCCCGAAAGGCGCAGGCCTCGGATGTGTGGGCTTCGCCATCCAAGCAACCAATCTCCTATCATTGCTCCAGTCCGCCCGGAGACTTGGCCTGACAGGCGGGTCCGTGCGCTTCAGCAATGTCGCTCCCCGCCCACCGCGTTTCCACCGCGGACTTGGCCGCCGCATGTCGTGCGGGGCACTTGAGGACACCTGCGCCGCTCTTCGAGGATCCCTACGCGGCGAAGCTGTGTGGGCCCGTCCTAGGCTTTGCTCTGAGGGTCCGCCCGTTCGAGCGGCTGCTGGCCAGAGCCGTGTCCTCCACGATCCTCCCGGTTGCAACCAGCATTGCGGCGCGTGCCCGCTTCGCAGAAGAAGCCATTGAAGAGGCGATCCTCCACGGGGCCGAGCAATATGTGATTCTGGGACCCGGCATGGATTCCTTTGCCTTCCGCAGGCCCGACCTGATGAAGCGCGTCCAGATCTTCGAGGTCGACCATCCGATCACACAGCGTTGCAAGTTGCGGCGCCTCAGGAGAGCAGGCCTCCCGATCAGCTCCAATCACCACTTTGTTGCAGCGGACCTTTCGTGCGTATCGCCGGTAGAGGCACTGCAAGACTCACCGTTCCGCAGAACGCGGCCCTCGTGCATTTCGCTGCTAGGCGTGGCCTACTACATCGAAGTCAACACGCTGCGCTCGACGCTGCAATCACTGTCCGGCTCCCTTCCTGCCGGTACACGGATTGCCCTAGACTGGCTGCTTGACGCGGCGTCGTGCGACCTGGCACATGCCGACATGCGGCGCAACTTGCTGAGCGTTGTTGCCCGCCGGGGCGAGCCGATGCGGGCGGTCGCTGCGGAATGTGGTTTCCGGACCTTGGCAGCACTTCCCGTTTCGGCCTTTGCGGAGTCCTATGCTGCTCGCAAGGGGGAAGCTCCACAGGAGATTCCGGGGCTCTTCGGGGTCGCTCTCCTTGAGGCAGGGTAGCCTCCTCCGTCCCGTCTGCGCGGCGGGTCTCCGGGACCGGCAACCTGACTGGAGCGTCGGCCAATCGCGCTGAAACCCGGCCCTGCCTGCTGCCCGTCTCCGAACACGCTCCCGCTCCCCGATCTCTCTCTGGCCCACACGCGAGTTGAACCCAGTTTGGAGTTCCTGAGACTGTCCCGAATCGCTCTGTAGTCCGAGCGAGACGGGGCATCCGCCAAGCCCGCAGGCGGTCCGGGGAACAGCCTTTGGGCCGAGTGCCCGCCAATGGAGCAGATCGTCTTCCGCAGGTCCCGGTTCCGCGATCGTTCGGACGGCAGGAGCGGGTAAGCATGCCCCAGGAACGGACGGACGGACGATCGCAAAAAATCTGTGATCGAAAGGCCCCAGTGAACGTTAGGTCATTAGAGGGGGCAGACGGCGAGCCGCCCCTGCCCGCTACGAGGTAGGCGTGTTTGTCCGTATCACGGCGTCCGCGGGACCAGACACAACTGCAAGCGATCGCCGGCGCGGGTGTCATCAGTCGTTGACGGGGCTATCGGCCTGGCAGGAAGGAGGTGCGAACCATGCATTCGACAAAAGCAGCGTTAGAGGGGAGGATCCGGCAGCTAGCTTTCGCGGTACTGGCTGGACTGTTCTTCGTCCTGCCGCCATGCCCGGCGGCGGCAGGCGGATCTACGAGCGAACTTGAGACTGCGCTCATTCGATGCGATGTCGAGGCTCTGGGCGACGCCTTGAGCCGCGGCGCCAGCGCTAACTGGGTGCATCCGGAGAGCGGGGAGACAGCGCTGCATTACGCTGTGCAGTGCGAATCCGGCAGGGATGGAACGCAATACGGCTTGGTGCGCATGCTCGTGGCCGCGGGTGCCGTGGTGTCTCTAGATGCATTCAGCGGTGAATCCGTGCTGGAAAGGGCGCTGCTATTCGGTTCGGAGCCAACGATAGCGCTGTTGTTGGAATCGGGCGCTGACCCCAATTCCATGGCTACGATGGGCGTTTCAATGCCCGCGCTAGCGCGGGTAGTTGGCAATGAAGGCGCCGAGCGGGCGCTGCGGATGTACGGCGGTGAGCTCTTGGCTTCGGATCTGGAGGCTATTGAGCAGTGGGACTGGATTCCTGACTTTGTTCGAAGCACTGACCACTGGATGGACAGCAATCCCGACGCCGACAGCGACGGGTATGAAGAGGCGCTCGGCCAGCTTCGCCATTACTTGGAGGACCAGCCAGAGCTTGTCGCGGAGTTGGATCTGGAGTTAGACCAGCTCGAGCGGAGCCCCGCTGTCTACCGGAAGAATGCCTCGCGGTGGGCCTCTGGCCTAGCCCCGACCACTGCCTACTCTCCCGACCGAACTGAGGGCCAAGTAGGTCTATCGCTTTCAGAGTGCAGGGAAAGCTGCCACGGCGGCTATAGAGGCTCCGTGAGAGGTTGCGGTGACGGCGTGGTCGGCATCGCCTGCAGGGTGAACTGCGGATGGCAGCGCGAAGGATGCCTCGCCAATTGCGGCAAGCTGCACCCGCAACATCCACCTCAACGCTGACCTGCAGTTCATTCGATGGAGCAATGTTCAGGAGGTCCGATTGGGAGGAGTTAGGTGACTTCGACTCATATCCGCCGTGTTCGAGGTTGCGCCCCGAAGCTGCTGCAATCCCCTGAGCGATCCGGGGTCCGCTCGGTCGATGGCATCGACTTGCCGGAAATCATCCAAGGAGAAGGAAAATGAACCAAAATGCCCGTTCTTGGGCAATCGCCTGCCTGGCTGTGCTTGGAACCACGCTGCCGCTCGCGGCCGAGAGTGCGTCCCGCAGCCGGGCAGGCCCCAGCGAGCACCGAAATGGAAGGTTCCCCTTCGGCAGCACGCTGACCCTGGGACTGGTCGGCGGCTACACCCTGACTCCGGACTACCGCACGGGGTTTCTCGGCATCGGCAACTTGGGGTCCGTCAAGGACGATGGTTCGCCCGAGCTGGGACTGCCCCCTCTCGAGGCACACAACGTTCTTGAAGCCACGTATCTTCGGCCGTCTCCCTCGTTTCCGCTCCTCGGCGTCTTCGCAGAAACGGAACTGACCGCCCGGGTCTCGCTGCAGGCCTCGGTTCTGATCCGGGAACTCGCCGAAGCAGAGGACACCGTCTGGAGCGAGCCGAGCCAGCGCCGGTTCTCCGAGTCGGAAGGGCGGTTCTACTACGCGGACTTCGACCGAAGTAATCTCAAGGGAATCGACGTCTGGGAGATCCCGGTCATGGTGAAGTACCGGTTCGGGATCTTGGAGGGCAAGGCTGCAAGAGTCCGCCCGTTCCTCGGTGCCGGGCCGGCCTTCTGGGTCGAGAAAAACCGCCGTCCCAACGCGCCGCGGGTGCGGGACCCGCACCACGGCATTGTCGCCGGCATTGGGTTCGACGTGCAGTGGCAGGGGTGGTCTCTCTCGCCGCAAGCAAGCTACACGCGATGGGCCACGGACGCCGATCCACGCCTGTCCAAGAACCAGGTCCAGATCACGATCGGATTCTCCTTCTAGCCTCACCGCGCTGCCTTGCAGCGCCTGCATGACTCGGCCCCTGACCGCCCTCGTTATCGTCGTTCTAGCGGCGGCAGCGTCGCCCTTGGTTGCTCAGCAGCGAAAGCCAAGGGTCGAGTTCTACGGCTTGACGGAAGTCTACAGCCCCGGCGTCGGAAGGGACCGGTTTTCCCCGCAAGCCGGGGCTGGCGTGCTGATTCCCGTCGGACGGAATTGGGCCGCCGTGGTGGATTTCGGCATCGGCGTCGTGCCCGTCCACACGAAGTTCCGCTATCTCGGACATTCGTTAGGCCCGGACGCGGTCCTTTACCGGAGGAACCCGCAGCTGCCAAACATCAACGAGCATTGGACCACCGAAGCCACGTTGCGCTCGTCGTTCGTAAGGGTGCTGAGACACGACCGGATTTCGTTCTGGCTAGGGACGGGAATCGGGGCGGAATTCGAATACAACCGCTGGCGGCACAAGGGAATCCGAGAGGTGCACGACAAGAACGGCAACGCGATCCCTGTAGACGACAAAGAGCCGTTCGGGCTACTAATGTTCGACGAGCAATTCACCACCGGGGACGACTGATCTCCCCAATTGGCCTTTCTCGGTAGCTTGGGCGTGTCAGCGAGCCTGAGCGAGCGGACCGTTGTGCGGTTCGGTTACTCCTGCGTCATGACGTATATGGATAAACCACTGGCCAGTGGGATCGAGATCGGTATCGGCTACCGCTTCTAGTGCGACCGATCGCGCTGCGGTGGCTTTCTGGTTGACCTGCCGAGCCGTCCGGTATCTGCCGCCGGAAAGCAGCAGGTTGCTACATACCTGGGCACGAGCTGCACGCCACCGTAGGTCGGTCTGGACGCAGGCATGACATTCGCCATCTGCCGCTCGCAATCTACAGGATCCACAGGCGGCCGGACACGACTCCACGCATGTAAACGCGATGGTCGATGCCATCCGCTCCGCAGCCACCGAGATCGTCGCTGGCAAGACTGACCAAGGCAACTTGAAGCTGCGCCGCGAGATTCGCTTGTGCGCGTTGTTCGCCGGTCCGAGACTGCTGTTCGCCATGGTCAAGCTCAAAGCATCAGCCCAAATCAGTGGTTTGGCAGTTCCCAGCAGCTCGATATCGCCCCTATCAGGGGCCGACCTGAGTGACGGAGCTCTGCACGCACGCAGTCGGCTTCTCTCGTTCGATGAGGGTTTGGCGGGGCACCGGCCAAGGAACCCCTCGAGCGGGAATGACCGGACAGGGGGCGGACAGCAAGTCCCCGGAATCTCGGGGCTCAGTCCCGCAGTCTTGGGAGGTTTGCCAATATTGTGATACGGTCTCTCTCAGGGACAAGTTCGCTCTCCGCTGCCTAGATGGCTTGTTGGTGAACTTCCATCATCCAATCGAGGGTGAACTTGTTTCCACCCGGCCCAGCGCCGCGGCCCCACAACCCAGAAAATCCGCCAATTCGGGAATTGCAAAAGGCTCACAAGGCATGGCATTGATTTCTTCCAATCTCCTGCACCTTAGGCAGTATCGTGTGGAGCCTGCGTTTCCGTGGAAGGGGTACGGGAAGGCTGGAATCCAGTTGTTGATGAACACCCTATGGGGCGGCGTTTGTGCTTCTTCCAATGTGGGATCGCCCAAGTTGCACAAACTGCGGGAAGCCGTGTGACAGCAGTCCTGTAGGTCACGTCAGCTTGCTCACCGGATGGCTGATCCTAACGTCCAAGTTTCACGGAGGTGACCAAGTGAGTCCCAACTATTCTCCGGCCTCAGCAAATCGCATGTCGAAGGCTTCGCGTGCAATGGCGGTCTTTCTGTGTGCCGGCCTATCACCTTTGACTAGTGCGGAGAGTCCGTCCTTCGGCGACTTGGTGTCACGAATCAGCTGGCAGTCCGCCGAGCTTGTGGAATCCATCAAGCGTATGCGCTTCCGGGAGGACATCGATGCGTCTGGCCAATCGATCAGCCAATCACTGCGGCAAGCAGGAATCCCCATGTATCTCGACGAGACCTCAGCCCCGAAGGATGGCACGTCGCCAACGATTCGGGTGGGAGTCAAGCAGCTCGTCTTGGACGGGATAGAGTGGGCACACC
Source organism: Terriglobia bacterium (assembly GCA_009838515.1). Classification (GTDB taxonomy): domain Bacteria; phylum Acidobacteriota; class Terriglobia; order Bryobacterales; family UBA6623; genus VXMF01. The sequence continues at coordinate 24,486 of VXRL01000008.1, forward strand.
ACTTTTCGGACTCCGAACGGAAGAAATGGGTTGACATTGTCCGGTTCTCAGATGTCGATTCGGCTCGCGCCGTCTTCCAGCGCAGTCGGCAGTGGCACTCGGGAATCTACGCGCAGGATCACTTCGCATTCTTCACAACGAGCATGGAGGAGCCCAACGGCATCAGCATCCTAATACTGAAAGATGAGTACTTGGTGAATATCGGACGGGACCTCCCCTTTGTCTTGAGCTACGAGGAAGAGAATCCCCCTGAACGGGCTCAAGAGGCAAGCGCGGCGATTGATGAGGCTCTCACGGCGACAGAGGCTTTGGCTAGGTCGATTGTCGCGCCGGATTTCACCGGCTACATTCCCAGAGCTCATCCGGCCGACACCGAGATTCGGGACCTGCGCATGGCGGGTTTCGCGAAGATGTGGAGCGCCGTGAAGCAGAACTTTGTCTTCTTGGATCAGCGCCCTAATGTTGACTGGGAAGGCATTCTGCCCTCATACCTGCCCCGGGTTGCTCGGGCTGAATCGCGTGCCGAGTACTTGGGCTTGGTAGAAGAGGCGCTTGCGCTGCTAGAGGACGGCCATACCAGGCTCTCGGGAACCATCGGGCTGAATGACATTCCGGTTCTGCGAATCGAATCGGTAGAAGGGCGACCGGTAGTAACCGAGGTGGGTGACACTGCGGAATCGGTGCAGGCCGGAATCGCAGTCGGCGCCGAAATCCTTGAAGTGGACGGAGTCGCGGTCGAGGATCTGCTGGAGCAGCGCTTGCGCCGAATCTCTGCGTCTACGCCGCATTACCGCCGGGACCGTGCCTATCGCCGACTACTGCAGGGACCGGCTGGGGGCACCGTTACAGTCATGTTGCGGGAGCCGAACCGCGAGCCTCGGACAATCATGCTGAGATGCGATCTTCAGGAGAATCGGTCGGCAGCCCCTTGGCTCTCCAGGCCTCGCCTCGAATACAGGGAGCTTGAGGACGGCATCTCCTATGTGGCGCTGAATTCATTCGGTAGCGATCGCATCGTGGAAGAGTTTGACGAGCATTTTGATCGAATCGCAGCATCGAAGGCACTGATCCTTGACATTCGAGAAAACGGTGGCGGTTCGACGGGAAACGGATTCGCCATAATCGCCCGACTGATCGAGGATCAGATTGCAGAAACCTCGATCTGGCGAACTCGGCTGTACCGACCGACCTTTGAAGCATGGGGCCGGCCGAGTGAATGGCACGAAGGTCATTCCGACGTGATCGAACCTAGGGGGAGTTCAGCCTTCACTGGTCCTGTCGCTGTGCTGATCGGACCGAGAACGTTTAGTAGCGCCGAAGACTTCCTCGTCCCCCTAAAGGCAACGAAACGAGCGGTCTTCGTAGGTTCTGTCACAGGCGGCTCGACCGGACAGCCGATCCGCGTTCCCATTTATCAGGCTTCCGTCTTGATTTGCACCAAATGGGACCGATTCCCCGACGGGACGGAATTCGTTGGCGTGGGGGTTCGCCCCGATGTCCCTGTGGAGCGCACCATCGAGGACGTCGCGCGGGGGATTGACCCGGTCTTGCAGGCGGCCATCGTTGCAATGCATGATCGTCTACAGCGCTAGATTTCTTGGAATCCTTGGCTATCTGTAGCCGCGCTCACGTGGGTTCGGAATCGCGACTGCGGCAGGATGCGGGTCTCCAGCCCACCGGCTGATCGATCATCGCAGCGAGAGGGCCAAGGTGCGGTGGGAGCACATACTCTGCGAACAGATCCCCTGCCTTAGCGCGACGCATGTTGTTGCTGTGCATCTACGGGTCTTGGCTCTCTCCTGCGAACTCGTAGCAGCCTAGGCGTCGGTCGGAAATTGCAAGAGCATCAGAAGCCAGTAGTCCCCAGCCTAGGAGCGTTGTCCCCGCTCCCTAGCGGTCCCTCCCCTAGGGTTTTCTCAGGCATGGGGCTGGATGCAACGGTGGCAGGAGCGCAACGAATAGACATCGGCGACGTTTGCCGCAGCGCACCAGTGGCAGCCCCAGTCGGTCGGGCAAACAGCCAGCCTCTTCCCCGTTCACTCCGGACAGGTGAAAAAAGGTTGTGACGGCAGGGCTCGCGACGCGTTTGATCAAGTGTACCCATCTCATGATCTCTGGAGGCATCATGAACAAGATTCGCTTGACGGCGCTAGCCGTCTTGGCAGCGGGGGTTCACTTCCTGCCTGTGCTCTCGGCCCAATCGGCCTACGAAACGTGCGAAGTGACGATCGTCGGCGAGAATCGCGGTCGTTACGTCGCTGGCGATATTTCGGCCGAATACCCCCCTGGCATCCACTCATTAACCGGTCCTTGGGGCAATTGGGGAGTGCGCTCGAATTACGGAGGCATCCGCGACAGCGACCAGTTCAAGGGCTGGCATGCAGAGGATAACAAGCTACAGTGGAGTTCATGCACGACAGATCAAGTGAGATATCCGCTCGGGAATTCTAAATTCTACAATGCCTCCAACCACACGGCACAGGCCTCGCCCTCGACCGTGCAACACGGAGTCAAGAAGATCCGCGTGCACGTTCAGGAGTGTCCCAGTGTTGACCGGCCGGGATCACTCGACGATGAGCTACAAGGCTTTTCGCAAGAAAACGGCTATCGGATCAAAGAGTCCAACCACATGGAAATCAAGGAGTTGGACCTTCCTGATGGCGACTCGGCTGTCGACCATCTGTATTTCCCCAGCACGTCGGTCACGTTGAGCAACTGCGACGAGGGCGGCTGCACCGGTGGAACCACTGACTGGGTGTCCGAGACTTCAAGCGAAGTCGCGGCCGCCATCGTCAGAGCCAAGCTCCGAATGCGGGTCTCGGTGCTGAAAGAGAACTTTTGTGACCTTCCCGAATAGGGCAACGAGGCGATAGTCATGCAATCCCCGACAACATTCATTGCAGCCATCCTGGCCTGCGCCAGCCTGCCATCGATCTTGACCGCCGACCCCATCATGCTCGTGGGAAGGATTGGCGATGTCTCCGGCAAGGCCACTCAGGGAACTATCACTGTCTACACCTCAGTAGGCGGCCTCTCTTCATCTCACCATCCCACCAGTGAAACGGGCGGGTTCCGCATCGATGCCGATTCGTCCGACCGTCTCATCGTTCACGCCCAGTCTCCCGGTCACCAGCCAAGAGAGGTTCTGATTCCGGCGACAGCGACGGGGGTGGTTCCAATCACCATTGCGTTGCGGCCCGGGCAGACAATTCACGGCCGGGTTGTTGACGCTTCGGGCAACGGAATTCCCGGAGCGACCGTTCAGGCTCGCTACCATGAGCCCGACAAGCCGATCAGGCGCGTATTGCTTGATGACAGTTCGGTAACCGACGCTGGGGGGCGGTTCGTGCTTGACAATGTGGAAATTGCTGTCCCCTTCTATGTCGATGTCCTAGCCCCGGGGTATCCTCCGGCCCACTCCAAGCGGCTGAAGTTGGAAGAAGGCGCGACCAAAATCGAGAGTATCGTTCTGCGGGAGCGAGGTGCCACTGTCGTTGTGAAGGTCACTGGCGAGAGTGGCGAAATCTTGGAAGGCGTTGAGGTTGATCTCTTTGCTGACCCCACAAATTTCGCCCAGTCGGCGGGAGGTTCCTGGCTGTTCCCAATGGGCTTCAGGAAACAATCGGAAACGTCGAGGTCAGGAAATGCTCGATTCACCGGCGTTCCCCCGGGACAGGTAGCTGTCCAGATCAAGACTGGCGGGGGCGGGGTGACTGGCGCGAGTGGGGTGACCAGGGTGACTGGCGTTGCGACGGCAGCTTCGAATCAAGAGATACAGATATCTCTGATTGTCCCAGAATGATCAGCAGGCGCACGACCCACCGAATCGCCCTACGGGCCCTGGCAGTCTTTGTTCTGGCTCTGTCTGGCGCGCCTGCACCCGTTCAGGCGATGCCCCGGGGCGACTGGACGCGGGTCGAGAGCCTCCCGCCAAGCATCCCGACACGGGTGCACTTGCACAACCCGGATCCGATCTCCGGGCGAAAGCGGATCACTGGACTGTTCGAGTCTTCCGGCAGTTCAACGATCACCCTAATGCTACGCGATGGTCAATCCAAAACGATCGAGAAAAGCCATGTCCGCAAGATAGTCGCTCGCCGGAAAGTCCTGACGCGCTACGCCGGATGGATCACGTTGGTACTGACTCTCGGCGGAACCGTGTTCATGGGGGTAGGAAGTGATCCGCTCCCTCCCCAACTCTATGCCCCCGCAATTGGCTCTTCCGCCTTAGGCTTCTTGCTGAATAGATGGCGCCAAGTCTACCGTGCTCCAGTAAGCCCAAACAGATGAACCTGCTGCCGCTGCCTCCATTGAGCGGCTAGCCGCCCCTTGGAAGCCTCCGTCCGGCTGAGCGGACACACCCCTGTCCGATAATCGCCATGTGAAGCTTCACATTAACGCGCCATCTCCCGGTAGGCGCGGTTCAGTTCCGTCTGGTACAGGCAGGCGCGCGTGACGGCGGAGCGAAGATTGTCCGGCACGCACATCTCGGGCAGCCCTAGTAGAACTCGAAGGCCCGCACGTACCAGTCGATCCAGCTGCCCAGCTCCTGGCTCCAGCTCGCTTCAGCGTACGTGTACGAGCACCGCCCCGGCCTGCTCCCAGCCGCACAGCCGGCGCAGGGCCGGGTCGTTGCGCAGCCGCTCCACCAGCGCTTGCGTAGTGGGCACATCAAACACCGCCTTGGCCAGAAAAGCCCGCGCCAAGGCGGCCCGGCTCTCCGACGGGCGACGCGCCGCGCTGCCCCGCGTGCCCGGCAGCAACTCTTCCATGCGCACCAACTCCAGGACCTGCACCAAGTGCTGGTGCCGCTCGCTGAGCGGGCCGAGTTCCTCGGCCAGCCACGGGAACAGCCTGCGCAGTCCTCTAGGGGCGCATCACTTTACTTTAATTTACATGTGCTGTACCCTAAATGGACTGCGCCTCGGCGCCCCGCGGCCATGTCCCAAGAACGGCTCCCTACGTCCTGCCCGTTGCTTGGCAATCCCTCGGCGGCCGGGAAATGGACCGCGTGCTGCGAGCGTTACTTCCGGCCCCTAGCAGAGCGCGTGGCCGGGGATCCGTCCCTGGCCGAGGACGCCCTGCAAGAATCCTGGCGCAAGGTCCTGGCCAGCATCGCGGCGTTCCGGGGCGGCCCGACGGCCTGCCGCTGGGTGCGCTGCATCGTCGCCAACTCCGCCACGGACATCCGCCGCCGAGTCGTGCGCCGCCGCGAGGTCGGGCTCGAGCAAGCTCAATCGCAGACAGATCCTGGTGCGGACCCCGAAACGCAGGCGCTCGAACGGGAACTCTTGCGCGCGCTTGGCGAGACCGTAGCCCTGTTACCCGAGCCCTACCGCGAGGTGATCGAGCTGCGTTTCGGGCGGGAGCTGTGCACGCGCGAAACAGCCGCGCGGCTGGGGATTTCCTGCTCCAATGTGGCGACCCGTTTGGAGCGGGCACTACGCCTGCTCAGGGAGCGGCTGGCAGCCCGGACGGGCCAGTCGCGACGGGCATCGTGAGTGCCGGGCCCGACGGCTCAACTGTTGGCATCTGCGTCGCACCGCAAGAACGGGTAGTCCTTGGGGAGGGTACGGTCCAAGCGGCGGAGCGCAGACCGGTAGCGGGCCTCGCTGCCGCCAGCCTCCTCCCTAGCGAGACTTTCGATGGCAGCCTGCCGGGCCTGCGGCCAGCGCTCCGTAAGCAAGTCATCGAGATCCCGGTCTAGGCGAAGGTCCGGGCGCTTGTCTCGCAGCCGCTCGATCTCGCGGCGGGAATCGGCGACGGCGCGCTGCCACAGCGAACGGAGGTTTTCGGGCATGAGTCCTGGGGAGGCGTCGGGATGGCAGACCGGCTGCCCACTATTGAATCAGATCATCTTTCAGAGGCCCGGTCTCGGAAGCAATTCAGCTACAGCACTGGGGAAGAACATTACAAGAACCAAGCGGGCAGTAGAGATCTGTGATCGAAGAGCCCCGGCGGGCGTTAGGTCATGAGGAGAGTAGTAGTACTGCCCCCGGGGAAGCAACCATGTTCATCTGCATCGCTGCGCGTCGTCTATGGAGCAGTTGGAGGGCTTTCTTCCGCGCAGCACACTACGGACGAAACAGGCGGATTCAGAATCGATGCCAATTCATCCAGCAACCTCATCATTCATGCCCAGTCCCCGAACCACTCGCTCACCAAGGGAGGTTCTCGAACTCCGAGGGAGCAATCCTTGCAGCCATCGCACTACTGATCAGCCGGACGATTCGGGGAAAGATCGTCGACTATATTGGCATCGGAATCCCCGGCGTGACCGTTGTAGCCCGTCATCACGAGCCCCGTAACCGAATCCCGCGCGTGTTGCGTAACGAAAGTTCGTCAAGCGACGAATCGGGTGAGTTCGTGCTCTGCAATGTGGGATTAGACGTTGCCCGTTACGTGGATAGTCTTGCTCCTAGTTATCCTCGTTCGCACTCTACGCGGCTTACGCTGGAAGTGGACGAGACATGGATCGGTAGAATCGGGCCGAAAGAACCTCAGGCCACCGTCGTCGTGAAGGTTGTTGACAGGTCTGGCCAGCCATTGGCAGGCGTTCCCACGTTTCTCTGCGCCGAGACCTCGCACTTCATCCCGTGGGCTCGCAGTCCGTGGCTGATACGGCAGGGGCTCACTCCGAGTCTGCTAGCGTCTCGATTCGGCAGTGCTCGATTCACCGGCGTCCCGCCAGGAGCGTTCACAATCGGAGCGAAGCCAGCAACGATCAGCTTGGAACGAGCAGTGGTTGCAGTCGCGATTCAAGAAGTGTCTATAACTCTGGTCGATCCGCGATGACTGTCCAGCGGGCGACACGGGTAAGCGCGTTGCTGGCGCGAGGAATCTTCGCTACAGGCGTTCTGGTGCTATCCGGCCTCCTTTGTCCGGCCAAGGCCATGGCTCGCGGACACGGCTGGAAGCAAGTCGAGCGACTTACGCTGGGCGTACGGGCCAGGGTGTGCCTGTTCGCCGCAGACCTGGCCTCTGGGCGAAAGTGCTTCAGGGGTCAGTTCGATTCGAGCGATAGCGACTCGATCACCTTGAGGCTTCCGGACCGACAGGGCCGGACATTCCCGCGAAACCTGATCCGCAAAGTAGGGATACGGAGGCCCATCTCGAAGCACTATGCCGGATGGATCGCGATAGGCGTAACCGTTGCCGTGACCTGGCTATTCTCGGCCGGGAACAGCGATCGTCCTTACCCCGGACTTTATGGCCCCGGAGCCGGCAGTGCCGCCCTTGGATTCTGGCGGCAGAGATGGCGCGCGATCTACCGGGCACCGACAGCGTCCTTGCGCACGGACAATCCGGGTGAAAACTACATCGAATAGTCACGAAAAGTTGCTTGGATCGCTTGACACTCCCGCTACCTCCGCCGATTCCGGGAACGGTCGATCCAGCAAACATTGACTGTCCGCGTGATCGCCCTGCCCGGACTTGCCATGCGCTCTTCGACAATATCGCGGGGAATGTCTGACTCGAATTCCTCCTCCAATTCGGCCTTGGTCGGCTGCTAGCTCGCCTTGACCAGTTGGGCGGTCTCGCGTTTCGGCAGGGCAGGGCTTGGTCGATTCGCTCATGGTGCTACGCTGTCCTCTGCGGGGGGGGTACGACGTTCTGCTTTTGTTCGTCTGACCACGAACCGCCTCCCCTCGCACCACTCCTACGTTTGCAGCTTGGCCTTGAGGTACTCCATGCCCCGGTCGCACTTGATGCGGTCGCAGTTGCCGTAGGGCAGCTGGAGGTTCTGGATATAGCCCGTGCCGCCGTTCTTCTGGGCGATGATGTGGTCCACCTCTAGATGCTGCGGCTTGAAGTGCTCGCCGCAGCCCGCGCGGCTCCCGCCCTGCTCGCCGTAGAGCTTCGTCTGGTTCGCCGGGCTGTTGTGCGGCGGTACCCCGCCCAGGCCCGTCCTGAGCGGGATGTCGATTCGGACCGCGCCCTTGTACATCACGCCGACCTCGCGGTACATGCGCGCCCGTACCAGTTCGGCTGCCTTGGGCGAGACATCGATCCCGGTCCACTTGCGCTCGCCCACCAGCGCTGCCGCGATGCTGGCCGTGGCGCATCCGCAGAACGGGTCCAGCGCCGCTCTGCCGGAATTGGTGCTCGCCGCAATGATCCGGTGCAGCATTGCCAGCGGCTTCTGCGTCGGGTACCCTACCCGTTCCTTGCCGTTCCGGTTCAGCACGGATTTCTCCCACCACTCTGGGCACGTTCTCGCCGCCTCCTTGTCGGTCGATATCGATTGCCGGATGCCGTCCCTGAACATTCCGCAGGAATTCCGCTATGGCTGGCAACAGGGGCCAGAACCGGCCGCGATCTGCTTGTGAGCGACCGGCACCTCAGGGCCGTTTCTTCTCCCGTCGCTCGCGAGCTTCCAAGCGATCTCGCAGCTTACGGAGACTGCGGCCTAGCCGCGTGGCGGCATTGGAGCCGGAGATGCCCAACTGCCGGGCTGTCTCGCTGGTGGACAGTTCCTGCTCCAGGCGCAAGCGCATCACCTGGCGATACGGCTCCGGCAGGCACCCTGCCAGTTCGCGCAGCTCTGCCAGCATTTGGCGGTCAATGGCCAAGTCCTCGGGGCTCGGAGCCGGGTCTTTCAGTTCTGCCTCCGGGACTTCCGGGATAACCAGTACGCGCCGCTGGGCCCGGCGAATGTCTCTGGCCTTGTTCGCAACGATGGCCCGGACCCAGTGACAGGCTGTCTTGCCGCCTCGGAAGCCGTGGATGCCTTGCAGAACCTTGACCCAAGAGCCCTGCAGGGCATTTTCGGCCAAGCTGTCCTCGCCGACGATGCATCGGGCTACAGGGCGAAAGTGTCGGCTGCAGCAGGCCGTCCATTCTTTTGCCGCGCCGAGATCTTCGAGCAGCGGGCAGGATTCAGGGAGGGAAGCGGATGGAGGGTAGCGCGTTTCGGGCAACAGGTACTCCGAGGCCGCAGGGCATGTCGTGCTGCCGCCTTAATGTTAAATATTGTAAACCACGCTTTACCGGTGTGCGTTGCTCTCCTTCCGGTTGCTGGCAACAGTCTCGAAACTGTATCCGATTGCTCGAGCATCCATGCGCGTGTCGCTCAGGTTCGCCGACCCGTTGCAGGGTTTCCGGCATCGTGTGCGATCGGGCTCTGAATCCCAGTCGCAGCCACTGACTGCCAGCTAGCTGACGTGCGAGAGACAGCAAGGATCGATCCATGGGCCTGGAGGGATTACCGCAGCGGCAGAAGTTCCTATGCTTGCGACGCGAGACAGTCGGTTCGCCCTACGTGGGGCTTCGGCAGACAACTCGGAAGCGAACCAGGTATTCCGTCTAGCGGCATGACGCCGAGTTGGAGGCGGGAGCCGGCTGCTGACAGCGCGGCGCGCGCACGTCGCTCATGAACCGCCCTGTCCCGATTTCACGGTCGGGGACGTAACTCTGCTGCTTCGCTTGGCGAACATGTGGTCCTGACCCCGCTCTGTTGGATTCTGTGCGCGGGTGGTACGTTGTAGATTTCGCCCATCTCGGAAACCTTGAGGGCAATCAGAAGAGACGGAAGAGTCACCAAACCGTGCAGTCCAGCCATGAAGGGCACGGAGAGCTTGTCGGTCCGGTCAACCCAGCCTAGGAAGGCTTGCGGTGCCCCCCGACAACTCCCGCGGTGATCCAGCCTGCGCGCCGCTTCCTGATCGGACGAATCGCGCTCACTCTCCGCACGGCCCGTCGATCCAGTGTTCGCGATTGCCCCTCTGGAAGCAGCACCGTCTCAGTCTCGGCGGTGGCCGAGGCGAACCGGCCCCGGATCTTTCGCTTCCCCCGAGGAGCTTCGTCGCTTTAGAGCACAATCGCCACCCGCCTGCTAGGCTCAACTGCCTGCACTGCGGACCATTCGGTCCTGACCCTAGCCATTGCCGGTAGGCCGGCCAAGAGCAGCACCGCCACCATCCCGTGCAGCCTTGGCGCTCCTGCGGTGATTCTGTCCAGGTAGGTCATTGTGCACGCAGATCAAGCCGCAACTGTTGGCCCTCGATAACCGATGCCCGCTCTTCAACCTCGCCCAAGCGGCCTTTCGCCCGCACGATGATGCGGCCGGGTGGCACCCCGGTGAACCGAACAGTACCCAGTGGCGACGTCGTTGTTCGCTGCCCGAACGATCTGTAGTGCAGCCAAGATCCGTGCTCCTCGGGAGCGCGCCCGGCCGGATCTGCAATCAGCGTCACCGCGACTCCACCCGAGGGCTCATCGTCTGCGCCGCGGAGGCTGGCTACCACCGTGGCTCCGGAATTCCGCAGCACGATCTCCTCGAGCGGTTGGCCCGCTCCCAGGTTGACCGTGAATTGTTGCGACGTGACGGCAACATGGCTCCTGACATGGACATCGATCACGAAAGGGACGCCCGCCCCGACATTGCGGAACTTGAAGCGGCCGTCTCCGGCCGTGATCTCCTCGGAATCAAGCGCCACAGTCCGAATCGGCCTGCCCGGCTCGTGGTAACGGACTCGGAGGGAAGCACCCGGCACGCCGTTCCCGCCGACGTCAACCACCCGTCCCTCGACAGCTTGTCCCACGGGCAGGAGAAACGCGAGAGCGACAGAGCCTGAAGTGCCAGATGCAACCAGTTCCTCTGCAGAAGCATGGTCCGGTGCCCTGGCGTGGACCACGAGGCCTTTAGCGGTATCAGCATGGATTCGGAACGCACCGGTCTTGCCGACAGGAGAATGGCTCACGACAAGCGGCGGCCCCTTCTCAATTACGGTGATGGTTCCGCTGATGCTCTCGCCGTTCCTGTTCCGCAGCGTGCCGACCAGCTCGACGGGGGCGCCCGACGCTTGCAGCGCTAGCAAGACGGCAAGCCCCGTGGTTGCCATCGCTCGGCATGATTGCTGCATATTGGTCCTGCATGCCTGTTGACTGCCTGTCATAAGATCTCTTCCTGCTACCAATGCCAGTCACAGGCGTCAACGAGCTGGGCCGATGCTTTCATGCGGAGTTCGGCCTCGACGTGGACCGTGGAACTTGTGGACCTCGTCATGGCCACCCAGCCCGACTTGCGTTCGGGACAGCTATCGCGGTCGCACGAACCGAGGGTCACTACTGTCCCCGGAAAGTACAGGGATTCGATCAGGACGTCGCGCTCCGGGCTGTCGAGTTCGTAGATTGTCATGTAGTTCTCGCTCTGGCGGATGTCCCATCCTTCGACAGAGGCACACACGACTGGAGGATCGGCGTCGTAATCTGCCGGGTCTGGACAGAAAGCTGTTTCCCGGAATTCCATGACGCCGTGCGTGACGATTCCGTCGGATTTCTGCGAGCGGTGATCCGAGGAGTTGTAGTAGGCGGAATTCGGTGGCGTGTACTCCGCATAAGCAGTGCAAGAATTCCACTGGAACTTCCGGTCCTTCCTCTTCCACCCCTTGAACTGGTCCGTGTTTTCCTTGTTACCGTAATGCGAGGATACGCCCCAGTTGCCCCACGGAGGATCGTGCCATTGCGTAGGAAACGTTACCGGGGCGCATTCGGCGTCGAGATATCCGCTAACTTTGCGGTAGCGGTTCTGCCCACCGAAGGAAATCACACATGTCTCTGCGCTGATCTGTGCAAGGAGCGTGCCTCCAACGGATACAGACAAGCTCGCCAGGGCTAGAACCCATGGCACCATCATCAGGACGGACTCGATTTTTCTTGCCAAACGTGGTCTGATCGCCAGTACTTTCATTTCGGCCTCCTACCCCGAATGACTCCCGTGAGGCACCATCCAGCACACTTTTTTTCTCCCTAGACATCAAAGGCGGGACCTGCCTCAACTAACCGAGCCGCAATACGCTTAAATCGACCTGTCCGCAACAGAACGGCTTATCGGTCACGAGTTGGGGTGAACCGCTGGGCTTCCCCGCCTTGCTGCTAGCCTGCCCATGGGCAGGGTCCCACCATCTGTCGCCCTCGTCGCGCTGCTCATGCTTACGGCGGGCGGGCAAGACACAGCCCAACTCGTCGAGCGCTTTCAACTCTTCTGCCCCTGCCGTCAGGGAGTTCGAGCGCAAGATTCTTGACCGGATGAGTTTGCGGGAACCTGCACCCGACCCTCATAATCGGGGCGTAGGTGTCGAGTCTCATGCGGCAGCACTCGCGCGATGCTCTCCCAGCATGGACGCTAGCAGTTCTGCTTGCGGGCCCGGCACTGGCCGAAGGACTTGAAGCAATCAACGGGGAAGCGTCCGTTCCCGACCATGGCGGCTGCACTTTCTTCAGTCCAGGGCAGCCGGGCCGTTTCGATTGGAGCCAGTCCGAAGACCTGCGGGCGATGACCGTACGCGCCAAGGCCACACGAGATGCAATGGCCGTGATCCCGGAGCCACGCAGTTCGCCCGTCCCATTCCGGCTCCAGACCGACGCGAGGCAGGTCACAGCCGGTGCTATGGCGTGCGAGGGGATCGATGACTGCGTACAGCAAACCGCCGAGGCGGCTGGCATTCCCTTGGCGAACCTGACTGCCGATGCTGAGTTCCTAAGGCGTCTGCGCTTGGACCTGACGGGGCGCATACCCACCCGGCACGAGGTGGTCCGTTTTCTGGCCGATCCGTCAGATAACAAGCGACAGGGTCTCGTAGACTCGCTGCTCGGCATGCCGGAATGGGCGGACCGCTGGGCGCTGTTTTTCGGCGACCTGTTCCGGAATACCGTCCGTACCGACGGTGTGAACCGCCGGGTGCACGGGCGCGACTCGCTGCACCTGTACCTGCTCGAGTCTCTGCGGTCGAACAAGCCGTACGACCGGATGGTGCGGGAAATGCTGGCTGCCGAGGGCACGAGTGACGGCCGGGTATATCCAGACAGCTTCGCCAGCTTTGAGGAGTACGAACGGGTTTACAAGGATCTACAGTCCAACCCCGTGCGGGCCTCTCCGGTCGGGTACGTGGTCGGCGCGCGCACGCCGGGTGGTCCGCCTCAGGACACCTACGACGCGCTGGCTTACCGGGCGGCGCGGGACTTCCTCGGGATGTCGACAGTGGATTGCGTGCTTTGCCACGATGGGAAAGGACGGCTCGATGGCGTCAGCGCCTGGGGGGCGCGGGCTACGCGTCTTGAGGTATGGGGCTTGGCCGCGTTCTTCTCGGACTTGCCCCCCATCCGGAAGTGGACCCCACGGGTAAGCAGGGAGAGCCGCCGAGTGCCTGTCAGGTACTTCGTGATCCAGGATCGGCCGTCCACTTCCCGGGACATCGACGCCGAAGGTGGCGAACCGGGGCGTTATCTAGCCTGGACGCAGGGCGGCAACCGGCCAGACAGACTGCATGAAGAGCGCCGCGTGGCACCCGCGTACCCCTTCGCGGCGTCACCGGTCGATCCTCAAGTGCGGCTCAGGGAGCAAGTCGGGTTCTATTTGACCAGCGATCCGCAATTCGCACGGGCGGCTGTCAATTACATCTGGCGGGAGTTCTTCGCTAGGGGACTGGTCGAGCCCGCCGACCAGTTTGATCCGGATCGGCTCGACCTCGCTGCCCCGCCAGCAGGAGAGTGGGAGGTTCAGCCTTCGCATCCTAGGCTGCTCGAATGGCTGGCGAACGGCTTTCGCGCAAGCGGATTCGACTTAAAATGGCTCATGCGGGAGATTGTGACATCGCAGACGTACCAGCTGTCCTCACGGTACGACGGCGTGTTCAATCCGCAGTACGAGCGCTTGTATGTCCGCCACAACGCGCGGCGTCTCAGCGCCGAGCAGATTCATGACGCGATCTTGATCGCAAGCGGCAGGCGGACGAGTTACGACGTTTCGCCGACGCTCCAGAACGTGCCACTGGCGATGCAGCTTCCCGACGTGAATAATGTGATTCCCGGCCGGGGCAGGAATGCCGTCGGAGCCCGAAATTTACTGTGGGCGTTCCTTCCGGGCGACCGGCGGCGGACCCCGAGGAGTGGCGCAGCAAGCCCGCTGCAAGCGCTCAACCTGATGAACAACCCGTTCGTGCTCCGCCACGCTGCCTACAGCGCCAATGGGGGCACCCTCGCCGAACTGATTACCGAGCCGGACGATGGCTTGGTGACAGGCATGTACCTGAGCGTTCTGGGCCGGCCTCCCAGCGCGGACGAGCTGGAGATGGCGGTCACATACTTGGGCGAGGGGCGGAATAGGCAGCGCCGCGACCGGGCCGAAGACTTGATGTGGGCGCTGCTCAATCGGACAGAGTTCTACACGAACTACTGAGGGTCTGCGGTCCGGGCACGAGGGGAGCCATGACGGAGAGAGAACGGTTCGAACGAGTCGTCCGAAGGCGCCAGCGAGCGCATCGGACATTTTTCGAACGTCCCCACCTATCGAGGAGGTACTTTTTCCGGGATTCGCTGACGGGGCTAGCAGGCAGCTTCCTCTGGGGCATCCCGGCTGTCGGCGAGACCGAGTCAGCCGGGACCGTGATGACCCGCAACACCGCACGGAACGTGATCTTCGTGTTTCTCCGAGGCGCTCCCAGCCACGTCGACACCTTTGACTTCAAGCACCTCCAAGGCGTGACGCCGCCCGAGCTCCGGCCGGAGACGTTCGGCGGCGTGACCGTGCCGATGGCGTTGCTGGGCGATACCTCGAGGGTGCTCGACAAGATCGCCATCATCCGCTCGGGACTGGCTTGGGCTAGGGCGCATCCGCTGGCGCAGTCGTGGGTGCAGATCGGCCGCAATCCGACCTCGGCGATTGGCGGAATCGCCCCTCACATCGGCAGCGTGGTGGCCTTGGAGAAGGAGCGAGAACGGAGGCAGGACCAGGCACTTCCGGGCTTCGTTGCACTGCGGGCTGGAAACATCGTGGGATCCGGGTACTTCCCGCCTAGGTTCGGGCCGTTGCGGGTCCAGCCGTCCACCGAGGGATTGCAAGCTGCGGACCACCCCCAAGGCGAGGGCGTTTTTCGGCGCCGATGGGCGATTCTAGACGAGATGGAAGCAGGTTTCCGATCGGGCAACGCGCCATTCGGCGAGAGGGCGGCGGGCCTCTCGGGCATGTACGCCGATGCTCGCCGACTGATGTTCAACCCGGCGGTCAGCGCGGCCTTCAGCTACACGGACGAGGAACATGCACGCTACGGTGCGACCACGTTCGGGGATGCCGTGCTGACAGCGAGGAAGATCCTCGAGCAGGACCAAGGCACCCGCTTTATTCAGGTGGAGCTGGACGGCTGGGACCACCACACCGACATTTATGGGACACAGGACGACGACACGGAGGGCACGATCTACTCGAGGATGGCAGCCTTTGACCCTGCCTTTGCGGCTCTTATCGAGGACCTAGACGCATCGGGCCGCCTCGAGGAGACACTCGTGCTCGTCTGTGGAGAGTTCGGGCGTACGCCCGGACCTCTGTCGTCCGCCCGGCACGGGCGCGACCATTACTTGCAAATGTTCTTCGTGCTTGCCGGCGGGGGCATCAAAGGGGGAACCGTGGTC
>VXRL01000096.1:0-9800 GCA_009838515.1 Terriglobia bacterium
GGAGCGCGTCTAGCAGGTATTGGCCGGATGCCGGGTCCTTGAAGTTGGTGTACTGGGCGACGGCCGTGTCGTTGATCAGCTGCCTGCGGCTGAGCCTTCCGACATAGCCGACCTCAAGCAGGAAGCCCCCGCCGAGCTCGCGGGCGACGGTCACGGTTGGGTTGATGCTGTACGGCGGGAGCACGCTCGAATCGACTCCTTGGCTCCAAGCCAGTCCCATGGGATTGGGCGTGCCGGGGCCGCCTGGCGGCGGCGGCGCAATCCCGAGGGCAGGAACGTTCGTCGGCCCTTCGTAGCGGGGCGCGTTCGAGACCGTGAAGTTCTGACGGGTCACCTTACTCGTCAGACCGAACGCGTTGCGGTCGATCATCTGGATCATCCCCATGCCGAAGATGTCATAGAAGAGGCCTGCGCCCGCTCGGATCGACGTCTTGCCGGGACCGCCGAACAGCTTGCCCAGAAATCCGTCGCGAGCCTGCGGCGAGAACGCGACGGCGAGCCGCGGCGAGAAGTTCCTCGAATGCGTTGCCCACAGCGGTCCGCCTTGGGGGTCGTCGACCCCCACGAAACCGATGGGCCCCGCTTCATGAGTGGGCCGGCCGCTCTCGGCCAGGTCGATGCGGGTCGCGATGTAGTTGTCCAGCCTCGGGGTGATGCGGACCTGCGCCCCGTTGACCTCCCTCACGGGCGGCATGAACGACCAGCGCAGGCCGGCCGTGATTGTCAGGCCCGGCCTGGCGCGCCAAGTGTCTTGGAAGTACAGCTCCAGCTCTTCCATGCCGAACGTGCGGCTGACCGGGTCGCCTACCGCCAGCGCATTGCCCTGGATGTCGTAGTTGTAGTTCGCGTCGTAGTAGTTGACGAGGCCCAGAACTGTTGCCATGGTCTCCCGGTAGGATCCCGGGCTCGCGGGAGCGACGGCGAGTGGCGTGTCGAACAAGGCTGGGCCGTCCGTCAATGCCCATGCCGCTTGCTTCGCGAAGTGAAAGCTATTGGCAGAGTTCAGGCGGCGGTTGCGGATGGATCGGAAGATTCCGCCGAATTGCCAAGAATGCTGGCCGCGCACGACCGAGATATCTTCCGCCACGGTGTGCGTCGGCAAGTAGTTCGACTCTGGCGTGGTCGAGCCGAAGGTATCGTCGATGATGCTGTCGCCCAAGCTCACTCTGGACCCGGTCAGGACTCCGGACAGCCTTATGTCTTGGCCCGTGAAGCCGTACCGGAAATTGCTGACCATGCCGGCCCCGAGCAAGCCCGTGTATCCAACGGCCAATCCGCGGCTTCTGTCATCGGTTTCCCTGTTCGGATCCTGACCGGGGAACTGGGGCAAGCCGCCGATGTGATCGTGCTGGTAGTTGCCGCGCACGAAGATGCGGTGGGCACCGTTCTCGTCGGCGTTCCAATCCACCTTCGAAATGACTGTGTTCCAGACCAGCGGGGTGGATGCAGTGAACCTGTAGCCGGCAGTGTTGAGCCCGTCGCCGACGGTGGAGTCGTTCGGGTCTGGGAAGGAATTGAAGTACTGGAGCGCGGCCGGGCTGGGACCAATCTTCATAGGATCGATCTGGGACCGGATGAACTCCGGGTCGAGTTCCTGGATCGCCCCCCCGACACCTCTGTATTTCACAAAGCCTTGGCGCAGGGAGTCGTTGGGCACCCTTTGCACCGCGCTGCCCTCGCTAGCGTCCCGGCGTCCTTCGTAGTTGGCGAAGTAGAACAGGCGGTTCTGCTTGATCGGACCGCCGATAGAGGCCCCGAAGACATTGCGGATCAGCTTCGCACGGTCGACGCCGGCCCTGTTGTTGAAGAAGTCGTTGGCCGCGGTAGCGGTGTTGCGGTGGAATTCGTAGAGCGAGCCATGGATCTCATTGGATCCGCTGCGGGTCACCAACGCAACCTGCGCTCCCGCTGACCGCCCCAGGTCCGCGTTCGCGGTGGTTGTGACGACGCGGAACTCCTGGATCGAGTCCAGGGTGTTGCGCAGCACGCTTGTGAACGGCATGCGTCCGTTCTGGTCGTTCACGTCGACGCCGTCAAGCGTTACATTCGACTGGTCGCTCCGAGCGCCGTTCACGGTGCCGTTTCGGATGTCACCCGCCTTCCTGGAGTCCAGCGGATCGGCGCTAAGGAACGTGACGCCCGCCTGGAGCGAGAGCAATCCCGCGGGATTGCGGGCGTTCAGCGGAAGCTGCTGGATCGGCATTGTGCCGAAGGCGTTCCCGACCGAAGCGTCGGTCGTGTTCAGCTGCGCCGCGGAGGCGGAAACCGTGACCGCTTCCTCGACCGCCTCGACCGTGCCGAAAACGACCGGGAGCGTCACGTTGGTGTTGACGAGCAGCGAAACGCCCTCGATGATCACCGGCGCGAAGCCCTCTCGGACCGCTGACAGCGTATACGACCCGGGCGGCAGCTGGGCGAACGTGTAGCGCCCCTCTTCGTTGGACTCCACCGAGCGCTGGAAGCCATTGGTCTCGTTCATGATGTCGAGTTCCGCTCCGGGGATCACGCCGCCGGTTTCGTCGGTGACCACTCCGCTCAGGCCGCTCGATTGCCCGAACAAGGCGGGAGCAAGGAAGAGCGTTGACAGAATCAGCGCTCTTGTACGAACCCAAACTATGTAACTGCCTAGGCTCTCAATAACCGTCATAGTGTCGAAATTATAGCTTGGTTCTTCCGACTGCGGAGGCTTGGTCGGCGCTTGGCGCTACTTGCCTCGTTGCCTGCCTTAAGTGCCATAATCTCGGGCACCATGGCTTCGACAGTCACCAGAAGGGGGTTCCTCGGTGCCAGCGGAGCGGCCCTGGCCGCCGCAGACGCCCGATCCGCCGACAATCGCCCCAACATTCTTTGGATCTGTACCGACCAGCAGCGGTGGGACACGGTCCACTCCCTCGGAAACGGGCACATCCGCACGCCGAACATCGACCGCTTGGCCGCGAGCGGCGTCGCGTTCGAGAACGCCTACTGCCAATCTCCGATCTGTACGCCGAGCCGGGCGAGCTTCCTGACCGGCATGTACCCATCCGCGGTGCATGGCTGCATGAACGGGAACGAGACCTGGGACGACGCAGCGCCCTTGGTGACCAAGACACTCGCTGACGCCGGCTACGACTGCGGCCTGGCCGGCAAGTTTCACCTCTCCGCCGCCCAGGGCCGGATCGAGCCGCGCACCAATGACGGGTACCGCGTGTTTGACTGGAGCCATCATCCCAGCGACGACTGGCCCGAGGGGCACGCCTATATCGAGTGGCTGCGCTCGCTGGGCAAGGATTACGAGTCGATCCACAAGCGGCTGGGCTACATTCCGAGCGAGTTCCACCAAACAACTTGGTGCGCCGACCGGGCCATCGACTTCATGCGCGAAGAGCGCTCAGGGCCGTGGCTGTTCAGCCTGAACTGCTTCGACCCGCACTCGCCGTTCGACCCGCCCCGGGAGTGGCTTGACCACTATCCGGAAGCGGACATGCCGGGTCCGCTGTTCCGCGAGTCGGATCTGGCGGCACAGCAGCGCCTGACGGCCGTCAGGTTCCAGACACCGGCGCGCCGGCCCGAAGACTTCAACGCGAAGTCCTACCAAGCGAAATACTTCGCCATGGTCGAACTGATCGATCACAACGTCGGCAGAATGCTGGACGCCTTGGAGGAGAGCGGCCAACTGGCTAACACGATGGTCATCTTTACCAGCGACCACGGCGAGACGCTCGGCGATCACGGCCTGTTGCTGAAGGGCTGCCGCTTCTACGAGAGCCTGGTGCACGTCCCGCTGGTGATTTCGTGGCCGGGGCGCTTCCGGCAGGGGCTGCGCAGCCAAGGGCTGGTCGAGCTGACGGATCTCGCCCCGACGCTGCTTGAGGCGGCCGGGCTGGACGTGCCGGGCACGATGCAGGGCAAGTCGCTGGCGTCGTTGCTAGAAGGTCGGTCTGCGCCGGGGCGGCATCGGGAGTTCGTGCGCAGCGAATACTACCGCGCCCTGGCGGGCGTACAGAGCTTCGGCACGATGGTGCGCAGCGAACGCTTCAAGCAGGTTGTCTACCACGGCCACGGCTTGGGCGAGCTCTTCGACCTCGAAGCCGATCCGGGCGAGTTCGACAACCTTTGGGACGACCCGCGCTTGGCGCAGGTGCGCCACGATCACATGGTGATGAATTTCGACGCGCTGGCCATGGCGTCGGATGTCGGCCCGGCCCGGATCTCGGGATACTAGGCCGCGCCCCGGCCCGTCGTGCCGGAGTGCCGGCATCGCTGCGCTGAAGCCGCAGGCGCGCTAGCCCGCCGTCTTGATGCGCTCGCTCAGCCTGAAGCCCTCGTGCCAGGTCGAGTCCGCCCCCGCCCCGATCCGGCGGATGGCGGCCTCCACCAAATAGGGTTCGCCGGCCCTGCAAACCTCCTGTCCGCGCTTGAGCGCAGCTTCCAGCTCGGCGGCTGTCGTCGCCCGCTCGCCCTTGACCCCTTGGCTCGCCGCAAGCTGCACGAAGTCAATGTCGGGATCGCCCAAGTACATGCCTGCATACTTGCCGGTTGCCGCCATCGTGCCGTTGTAGCGGTGAAACCCTCCGCGCACGGTCTGGTAATTGAGGTTGTTCCAAACCACGTTCAGGACCGGCACCCCGTAACGCGCCTGCGACCAGAGAGCGCTGGATTGGTACATCACCGCGCCATCGCCTATCGAGCACACGACCTGCCGGTCCGGCATGGCCAGCTTGGCCCCCGTGGCCGCGCCGAGGCCCCAGCCGAGCGAGTTGCCGGTGTACCCGATCCAAATCTGCTCGTCGTCCCCGTAGCCCCAGTGGAAGTTGTTGTGCTGGTTGTAGCCGGAATGCACCTCGCCCACGATGACGGCGTTGCGATCCAGCGTCTTGGCCATGACGAACGTCAGCTCGTCGGGATGCATGGGGCTGAGGCCGAAGTTGCCGCGCACCCGGCTGTCGAAGTCGTTCCACATCTGCGCCGACATGCCGCGCACCTGATCCCCGCGGTCTCGGCCGAACGCGCCGCGGCGCTGTTGCGGGATCCGCCCCTTCATCGCCGCGTCCAGATCCGCCAAGGACGCCTTCACGTCGGCGAGCAGCGCGAGGTCGGTCGGGTAGTTGCGGCCCATGTTGCCCGCGTTCAGGCCGATCCGCACGATGCGGGCGTCCATCGGGGCTTCCGGGCCGGTCGGCAAGCGCCAGATGCCGAAGTCGCGGGCACCCACCATGAGCGCGAGATCGACCCCGCCCTGCGCGTAGTCCGAGCGCATGCTGAAGCGGCCCAGATGGAGCGGGTGGCGGGACGGGAAGTTGAAATAGCCCCCTGTCCCAGATGTGACGGGGACGTTGTACGCTTCGGCGAACTTGACCAAGTCGGCCTGGGCGCCGGACTTCCAGACCTCGTCGCCGACCACGATCAGCGGTCGCTTTGCCTGCGCCAGCCAGTCGGCTGTCTGCTCGACAGCCGCGGCTTCCGGGCGTGGTCGTGCCGACATCAGGAAACGCTCCGCCGGGACGATCTCCGAGCGAACGTCCTGCGCTTCGAGAGCGCCGTTGGTCATCGCGAGATAGACCGGCCCGCCTGGCGGCGTGGTGGCCACCTTGTAGGCCCGTCGCAGCATCATGGTGAGGCTCTGCGGGTTGCGGGCCTCCCAGCAGAACTTGGTGAACTGCCTCGGGACGTCCTTCTGGTCATAGCCGGGCCGGGGCGCGAGGATGCCCTCGTCGCTCCACAGCTCGTTGTCCAGCATGCCCGCCGTGACCACCAGCGCGGCTCCGTCGCGGCTCGCGTTGTAAAGCTGGCCGCCCATCTGGGCCGTGCCCGCGATGACATGGACGTTGACGAACGCCGGCTTGAGGCTGGCGCGGTGGTAGCCGTCCGCCATCGCGACCACGATGCCTTCGTGCAGACCCATGATCAGCGGCACGCCGGAAGTGACCTGCGCATCGAACAGCCCGACTTCGAAAGATCCCGGATTCGTGAACAGGTACTCCGAGCCTGCTGCCTTGGCCTGCTCCATGACCAACTTGCCGCCGCTCCCCGTCATTTGTTCGGACGGCGGCAGGGCGAGGCTCTTGTCGGCGCTCTCGGTGGCATCGAGGCTCTCGATGAGCGATTGCGCCGCCGCGGCCGTCAACCCAAGCGCGGCCAGCTTGCGGGAAAGCCCTCGCCGGGTAAGCTCCTTGTTGAGAAATCGCTGGATCAGCTGTTGCATGGCTCTTCCTCCCTGCCTGCAGGCACGGCCATGATAGCGCCTCCTCCGATCGCAGGCAGGGCCGGACCTGGCGTTGGCAAGGGAGACTGCCCTCCCAAGCCGAGATTCGCTACCATGGGCGAGCGATGCTTCGCAAGCTATACCTCGCTGCCCTCGTTCTCTGCCTTGCCGCGGTCGCTGGAGCCCAAGACCGGCCGAGGCCTCGCTCGCTCGCACCGGAATGGGTGTCGCTCTTCAACGGAAAGGACCTTTCCGGGTGGAAGAAGGTCGGCCAGGAGCGCTGGGAGGTCATCGACGGCGCGATCTTCGGCCAAGGCATCACCGACGCCTACGGCTACCTGGTAACCGAGCGCGCGTATCGCGACTTCCACCTGTCCCTGCGCTTCAAGTGCGAGGCCGACGGCAATAGCGGTGTCTACATCCACACCGCTTTCGACGGTGACACGCCCCGCATCGTGGCGGGCCGCCAGATCGAGATCGACCGCACCCTGGGACATCACACCGGCGGGATCTACGGGGATGGCAAGGGCTGGATCGCTTGGCCCGGCCCGCAATACGAGACCGTGATCAGGCCCTATGACTGGAACGACATGCTGATCGAGGTGGAAGGCAACCACTACGTGGTGCATCTCAACGGCATTCGCGTGTTGGACTTCACCTATCCCTCCCCCGGGGCCGAAGAGGGGCTGATCGCCCTGCAGCTGCATTCCGGCGGCGAGGGCAGGATGCGCTTCAAGGACATCTTCGTCCGCGATCTCAGCGGCAAGTAGGCCGGCTGCGCTACGCCCGTCGATTCGCCGGCGATCCGGCAAGGGAACCGACTGCGGTTCGAACCCTGCCATCCCAGCACCGTCCGCTGTGATAGTCTCGCGGGGGGCTGTCGGACTGCCTTGTCCGGGTGGCCCGAGCCGTCTCGGAAAGATCAGCCATGCCGCAAGACACCCAATCCTCCAGCGATTCTCTCGCTGCAATCAGGGAGCTCGAGCACAAGATATTCGAGTTGACCGAGCAGCTCAACGCAATGCGACGCGACGCTATCGGCGCTCCGATCCCGGACTATCCCTTCCAGACCCTCGAAGGGCCGAGGCGCTTGAGCGAGCTGTTCGGCGGCCGCGACAAGCTGCTCGCCATCCATAACATGGGCCAGGGCTGCCGCTATTGCACTCTGTGGGCCGATGGGATCAACGGCTTCCTCCCACATCTGGAGTCCGAGCTGGCGGTAGTGCTGCTGTCGAAGGATCCGCCCGCTGTCCAGCGCGGCTTCGCCAACGCTCGCGGCTGGCGCTTCCGCCTCGCTTCTCACGGCGGCGGCGACTACATCCGGGAGCAGTCGACCGCGCCCGGAGTCGACAACATGCCCGGCGCCGTGCTCTACGAACTCGACAACGGGACGGTCCTGCGCAAGAACGCCGTCGTGTTCGGGCCCGGCGACATGTTCTGCTCGGCTTGGAACCTGCTCGCCCTCGCTGGCTTCAGCGCCGACAATTGGACGCCGCAATTCGGCTATTGGCAACGCCCGGTCACCCTCGACGACGGTGGCCTGAACGTCCTTGAGTAGCCGGACGTCAGCCGCCGAACGCAGCGCGACGGCTCAAGCCAAGATGTCGTGGATGATCTCGCCATGCACATCGGTGAGACGCATGTCTCGACCGCTGTACCGGTAGGTCAGGCGCTCGTGGTCCAGGCCTAGCAGGTGCAGCATCGTCGCGTGCAGGTCGTGCAGGTGCACCTTGTTCTCGATAGCGAAGTAGCCGTACTCGTCCGTGGCGCCGTATCGCATGCCGCCCTTGACGCCGCCGCCTGCCAGCCACATCGTATAGCCGAACGGGTTGTGGTCGCGGCCGGTCCTGTCGCTGAATTCGCTGCCGTTGGTCTGCGCGGTCGGCGTGCGGCCGAATTCCCCGCCCCACATCACGAGCGTCGAATCCAGCAGGCCGCGACCCTTGAGGTCCTTCAGCAATGCAGCGATGGGCTTGTCCGTGCCGCCGGCATTGATGCGGTGCCCCTTCTTTAGGTCCTGGTGTTGGTCCCAGCGATCCAGCCCCTTGCGGGCCGGCGTCAGCAGTTCGATGAAGCGCACGCCGCGCTCGACCATGCGCCGCGCCAGCAGGCACTGGCGGCCGAACTCGCTCGTCTCTTCCTCGTCGAGGCCATACATGCTCCGCGTGGTCTCCGATTCGCCTGATAGGTCGAGAAGTTCGGGCACCGCGCTCTGCATGCGGAAGGCGAGTTCGTAGTTGGCGATGGTCGCGTCGATTTCGCTGACACTGCCCAAGCGCTGCACCACTCCCCGGTTCAGCTTGCGGATCAGGTCGAGCTTGCCCGTCTGTAGCGCCGGATCGGGCTCGAGCGGCACGATGTCGGCGATCGGATGCTCGCCGCGACGGAAGAGCGTGCCCTGATACGAGGCCGGCAGGAAGCCGCTGCCGAAACAGTCCATCCCCCCTGGCGGGATCAGGCCGCTGTCCAGCACTACGAAGCCGGGCAGGTCGTCGCACTCGCTGCCCAGCCCGTAGGTCACCCAGGCACCCATTGACGGCCGCCCCTGGAATCCCGAGCCGGTATGGACGAAGTAGTTTCCGGCGGTGTGCTCGGAATGGTCGGCCACCATCGAGTTGATCACGCACAGATCGTCGGCGCATTCCGCCACGTGCGGAAACAGGTCGCTGACCCACAGTCCAGACTGGCCGTGCTGGGCGAATTCGAACGGCGAGCCGAACACCTTGTCAGTAATGTTGAAGACCGTCGTGGGCAGTTCCGGAAGCTGGATCGACTGGCCGTGCTCGGCCCGCAGCCGCGGCTTGGGGTCGAAGGTGTCCATCTGGCCCGGGCCGCCGTCCATGTACAGGAAGATGACGCTCTTGGCCTTGGCCGGGAAGTGCGGCGGCCGGACCGCCATGGGATCGGCCGCGCGGCTGGCGTCCGCGCGCGCGCGCTGCTGCGCCATCATCGCGGCGAGCGCCAGTCCTCCGAATCCGGCAGCGCTCTGCGACAGCCAATCCCTGCGGGTCATACCCCCTCATGGTAGGCCAAGGCTGGGTTTGGTCAAGCCGTACAATGGGATTTCCCATGCATTGGAAAGTGCTCGTCCTTCCGGGCGACGGTATTGGCCCCGAAGTCACGCGTGAGGCCGTCCGCGTGCTTGAGCACGTGGCGGCGAAGTGGGGCCATTCGATCGAACTGCGGCAGGGCCTGCTCGGCGGCGCTGCGATTCACGCCGCGGGAAACCCTTTCCCCGCAGAGACGCGCAGCCTGGCCCTGGAGTCCGACGCCACGCTGCTGGGCGCGGTGGGCCTGCCCGAATTCGACGACCTGCCGCCGTCCGAGCGGCCTGAGAAGGGCCTGCTCGGCCTGCGCAAGGCGCTCGACGTATACGCCAACCTGAGGCCGGTCTACTGCTACGAAAGCCTGATCGAGTCCTCGCCGTTGAAGAACGACATCGTGCGCGGCACCGACATCCTGATCGTGCGGGAACTCACCGGCGGCCTGTACTTCGGCCAGCCACGCGGCGTCGAGGGGGGGGCGGGGGCCCCCCCAGCCCCGCCCAGCAATGGGGAGTTGTGAGGGGGGGTAGGACGACTGTGAAGCCAAGAGGAGAGGGGAGCGGCGCCCCCCC
>VXRL01000096.1:9810-39794 GCA_009838515.1 Terriglobia bacterium
TTCTAGTGCTCTCCGTTTAATAACGACATCGTGCGGGCCACCTAAATCTTTATGGTGCGGTAACTCACCGGCGGCCTGTACTTGGGCGAGAACGGCGGCGCCGCGGGCGCCGGGGGCGCCGAGACAGCCCTGAACTCGATGGTCTATTCGCGAGGGGAGATCGAACGCGTTTGCCGCATGGCCTTCGAGCTGGCGCGCAACCGGCGCGGCAAGCTCACCTCGGTGGACAAGGCCAACGTGCTCGAGAACTCGCAGCTCTGGCGGCGGGTCGTGAACCAGATGGCCGCGGAATACCCCGACATCGAACTCGAGCACATGCTCGTCGACAACTGCGCGATGCAGCTGCTGCTGCGCCCGACAGCCTTTGACGTGGTGGTGACCGAGAACCTCTTCGGCGACATTCTCAGCGACGAGGGCTCGGTCCTGGCCGGCTCGATCGGCATGCTTCCGTCGGCCTCGATAGGCAGTCAACTGCCCGGCGGCGCATGGCGCGGCCTGTACGAGCCCGTGCATGGATCCGCGCCCGATATCGCCGGGCAGGGCAAGGCCAACCCGCTGGCCGCGATCGGCTCTTCCGCAGCCATGCTCAAGTACAGCTTCGGCTTGACCGAGGAGGCTGCAGCGATCAATGACGCGGTCAGCGCAGTGCTCGCCAGCGGACGGGTCACGGCCGATCTCAAGCCCGCCGGCCCTCCCGCCTCTACGGAAGAAGTGGGGCGGGCGATCTGCGCTGCGATCAACTGACCGAGCTGGTTCGCAACAGCTGTACCCAGCACCGCCTCTGGCGGCACGCGCGCAGCGGTCCAGTAGAACCCGCGCCGGCTCACCGCGTGCGGCAGGCGTTGCTGCCACTCCCCGCAAGGCATGGCTCGACAGGTCCGAGCTCCGCTTGGCACGGCCGAGCGATCACGGTACCCTAGGCCACGTGAAAATCGATCGGCTCCGACTGATTGCGCCCGGCCTGCTCTTGGCCGCGACCGGCGTGGGCGCGGGGGACCTGATGACCGGCACCCTCGCCGGCACCGAGCTCGGCACTGCGGTGTTGTGGGCCGCGCTCGCCGGCGCGTTCCTCAAGTTCGTCCTCAGCGAGGGAGTGGCGCGCTGGCAGCTGGCCAGCGGCACCACTCTGCTCGAAGGCTGGCACCACAAGCTCGGAGCATGGATCCGCTGGCCGTTTCTGATCTATCTGTCTCTGTTCTCCGTGATTGTCGGACGCGCGCTCGCCAATGCGTGTGGCGTCGCCGGGACAGCGCTGCTGCCGATCGGGTCTACCGAGACGTCAGTGATGGTCTGGGCCGCCTTGCATTCCATCGCCGGCCTGCTGATCGTGCTACGGGGCAGTTTTCGGGCGTTCGAATCCCTCATGTCCGTGTTGATCGGCCTGATGTTCCTGACGGTAATCGGCACGACAGCCATGATCGCCCCTCCCGCGGGCGAGATCGCGGCCGGCCTGATTCCTTCCATTCCCGCGGGCGGCACCTCGTGGATCCTCGCCGTGCTGGGCGGGGTGGGCGGCACCGTGACATTGCTGTCGTACGGTTACTGGATCGCAGAGCAGGATCGCCGTGGGCCCGAAATGCTCTCAACGTGCAGGATCGATCTGGCCGTCGGCAACGGCGTGACGGCGGTCTTCGGACTCTGCGTCATCATCATCGGCTCGCAGATCGAAGTCCAAGGCAGCGGCGCGGCCCTCGCCACGCAAATGGCCGAGCGCCTGCAAGAAGCGGTCGGCCCGGCCGGCAAATGGGTGTTCTTGGTCGGATTCTGGGGCGCCGTGTTCTCGAGCCTGCTGGGCGTGTGGCAGAGCATCCCGTACATGTTCGCCGACTTCTTGCGGCTCACGACCGGCGGGAGCGGGGACTTGCGATCGTCCAAGCCCTACCGCTTTTGCGTCGTGCTGGTAGCGATAGTGCCGCTATTCCTGTTGAACGCTCCAGTGCGGCAGATTCAACTCACCTACGGAATCGTGGGGGCCTGCTTCCTGCCCTTGCTGGCATTGACGCTGCTGCTGCTCAATGGCCGGACCAGCTGGGTCGGGCGGCGCTTGCGCAACCCGCTCTGGATCAGCATCGCGCTCGGAACCTGTGTGGCTTTCTTCGCGGCCCTTCCCCTGCTGGACCGCTGAGGCGGCGCTCGCGCCCGGCGTCCGCTCTATCGACCGGCACGCGGATCCTCCGCACTTGACAGCCCTCGCCGCACCGGGTTAATGTTCATTGGCCGGGCTGGCCGAGCGTCGCACAAGTTCTCCGGTCGTCATGACCGAATCGTCCCTGCAGCTGCTGGACTTTGTTTGGTCATCGTTCTTGTTGCTCGCCCCAATGCTGCTCCTGGGGCTGTTCCTCGCAGGGCTGATACACGTACTCATCTCGCGCCGCGCCATCCTCAGATGGCTCAGCGGAGACAGCCTGAAATCCGTTTCCGTGAGCGCCGCGATCGGCGTGCCCGTGCCGCTGTGCAGCTGTTCGGTCGTGCCGGTGGTAGCCGAAATGCGTAAGAAGGGCGCATCGCGCTCGTCCTGCATGTCCTTTCTGATTACGGCGCCCGAAACTGGCGCTGATTCGATCCTAGTGACGCACGCGTTCTTCGGGTTCGTCGCCGCAGTGGTGAGACCCGTGGTGAGCTTCCTGACGGCGGTAGTGGCGGGCGTCTTCTGTATCGGGATCTCCCGGGACAGCAGTGGCGCAGCGGCGGCGCACGAGCCCCAAGCTGACGGTCAGGGCAATCACGATCACGGCCATTGCGATCACGATCACAGCGACCACGTCTCCTTGTACGCCGACCAAGACGATTGCTACGTGAGTCCGGTGCAGCTCAGAGATCTGGTGCTCGGCTGGCTCGCCCTGGTCGCTCGTCGAACTGTAGCCGCCGTAGGCGGGGCCAGGGGAGCCTCCCGGGTCAAGCCCAACTTCCGTCGGGAACCTGTCGCGGACGAGCTGGATGCTGGTCCGGCGGAGCATTCCAACAGCCGCGCGGACGGGCCGACGCTACGAGAGGTTGTCCGGCACGTCTTCCGAT
Organism: Terriglobia bacterium; assembly: GCA_009838515.1. GTDB lineage: Bacteria > Acidobacteriota > Terriglobia > Bryobacterales > UBA6623 > VXMF01. The sequence continues at coordinate 12,826 of VXRL01000096.1, forward strand.
ACGGATTCGTCGAAGTGGCCGACGACATCTTGTTCGCACTGCTGGTCGGCATCGCGCTGGGCGGAGTGCTCTTCTTGGCGCTTCCGGACGACCTGATCTCGAACGAATACGCACGCTGGATCTCGTACCCTGTCATGGTCTTGGTGGGAATTCCTGTGTATATCTGCGCTTCTGCCAGCACGCCGGTCGCGGCCGCTTTGGTCGCGAAGGGGCTCAGCCCGGGTGCGGCCCTAGTATTTCTGATGACCGGCCCGGCGACGAACTCCGGCACGATCGCCATCACCATCAGCCAATTCGGCCCGCGCTTCGGAACGATCTACGTCGGAGTCGTGATCGCGGTGACGACCTTCCTCGGCATCCTGATCGACACAATCTTGATCGCCACGGGACTTACACTGCCCGTCAATCTGTCCGGCTCGCAGGCACCAGCCATCCAACTGATGCAGTTGGTGGGAGCCTTGGCCCTCATCGTGCTGATCGTCTGGCGCTTTCGCGCGGGCGCGCTCAGGAGCGGATGGCAAGAACTTCTCTCTAATTTCCGGCCGGTTTCCAAGCGCCTCAGCTAGGCATGGGGGCGCCCAGTGCAGGCACCGCCGATTGTCCGGCTCGTTTCCAAGATGAAGCCGACCGCGGGCGCACCGGCCGGGCTGGCGCTGCCGGCCGGAGGGAGGGGCCGCGCCCCAGCAGGCCCGCCGGCAGACGCTTACGGCGGCAAGCCCTCGAACAGGTGGAGCGCGTACGAGTGCGCGAGTCCGATGACGAACGAGATCGTCAGCTTAAGGCGGTCGGGCCGGTGGAAGTGAATCTCGGGCAACACATCGCTGGGCGAGATGGAATTGAATGTACGTTAGCGCGAGGCATTCGTTACATTATTCCGATAAGTGGCTTAAGCGCGCGCTTCTTGGGTCTGTGCACAAGCCCCGCGGACCGCGGCCGGCAGCCAGCGTCCGTGCCATCATGGAACCATGACGGATCCAGCCGATAGCGGTCCCAAGCAACTGAACATGCCCGGCGTCGCCGTGGGCTTTGGAATCTCGCTGCTAGCCCTGGGGATCGGCGTCTACCTGGCGAGCGGTCGCTCAAGCCTGACCGCCTTGATTCCGGCCGCGTTCGGCCTTGCGCTAGTCGTGCTCGGCTCCGTCGCCAAACGGCCGTCGGCCACCAAACATGCGATGCATGCCGCGGCCGTTATCGCCCTGCTCGGATTCCTTGGCTCCGTAAACGGCATCGTCGGCCTCGCCCAGATGATCGCGGGAGCGACGGTCGAGCTCCCGCTAGCCGTGGCGGCGAAGGCAGTGATGGCCGTAGTTCTAGCAGCCTTTCTCTGGCTATGCGTCAGGTCGTTCCGGCAAGCGCGCCTGGCGCGGGCCGAGTCCTAGCGGACGAACGCGCACACCACCGGACCGACTCCGGGCGCTCCCGGTCGTTCCGCGCAACAACGTCAGGGGCCGGACAATGCACGGCTGCGAAGGCGGCCACCGGCGATGGACGAACCGCAAGGACAGCGACAACTTGCGCGCGGCTCAGATATCTAGGTTCTTCACGTCCAGGGCGTGGTCGCCGATGAACCTGCGCCTGTCCTCGACGCTCTCGCCCATCAGAGTGGTGAAGATCTTGTCGCTCTCGACGGCATCGTCGATGCGCACCTGCAACAAGCTCCGCGCCTCGGCCGTCATCGTCGTTTCCCACAGCTGGTCTGCGTTCATTTCGCCCAAGCCCTTGTAACGCTGCACCGAGGCGTCCTTCATCGCGGACTCCTTCAAGTGCGCGAGCACCTCGAGAGGCTCTTGGAGCGTGCTGCTCGACCGCTTGCCCACCACCACGAAGGGCGGCCTGTTGTGCTTGGCAAGCTCGCCGGCGAGCCTGCGCAACCGCCGGTACTCCGGCTGCGCGGCCAAGTCCAGGCTGATCGTCCCTTCCGCCTCGGTTCCCTCGCGGAATGGAATGCAGAAGGCGGAATGCTCCTCGTCCTCGGCCAGCTCAGCGCTGATGTCCGCCGATCGCAGCGCCGCGATCGCGGCCTCCATCTTCAGCTTGCTCTGAAAGTCGTCCTTGGTGTCTAGGGCCAGGCTGGCATCCGCCAGGACGTCGACCACCCGCTCGCTGCGGACCCGCCTCAGCAGCCTGTGGTGCATGCGGGAGAAGTTCTCCAGCGACGAGACGTACTCCCTGAGGCCCTCCTTCTCCAAGATCTGGCCCGGCGCTCCGTTGCTGCCGAGTTCTAGCGTGACTCCGTCGGTCGCCAAGTCGATGACTTGGCTCGCCAGCTCGGAGTCATCCTTGATGTAGGTCTCCCTGCTGCCCCGCTTGATGCGGTACAGAGGCGGCTGCGCGATGTAGACGCGCCCGTTGTTGATCAGCGCCGGCATCTGCCGGTAGAAGAATGTCAGCAGCAGCGTCCGGATGTGCGATCCGTCCACGTCGGCATCGGTCATCAGGATGATCTTGTGGTAGCGCAGCTTGGTGTCGTCGAAATCCTCTCCGATGCCAGTTCCCAGCGCCGTGATCATCGCCCGGATCTCCTCGTGCGAGAGCATCTTGTCGGCGCGCGCCTTTTCGACGTTCAGGATCTTGCCCTTCAGCGGCAGGATGGCCTGATAGCGCCGATCCCGGCCCTGCTTGGCCGTGCCGCCCGCCGACTCTCCCTCGACGATGAACAGCTCCGCGCGGCTCGGGTCGCGCTCTTGGCAGTCGGCAAGCTTGCCGGGCAGCCCGGCTCCGTCCAAGGCCCCCTTGCGCCGCGTCAAGTCGCGCGCCTTGCGCGCCGCCTCGCGGGCCCGCGACGCTTCGATCGCCTTGCTGACGATGCTCTTGGCCACGACCGGGTTGCGCTCGAAGTACTCGCCGAGCTGGTCGTTCACCGCGGCAACGATCTGACCCTGGATATCGCTGTTGAGCTTGCCCTTGGTCTGGCCCTCGAACTGCGGCTGCGGCAGCTTGACGCTCACGACTGCCGTCAGGCCCTCCCTGACGTCCTCGCCGGAGAGCCCGGTCTTGAGGCTCTTGAACAGGTTGGCGCTCTTGCCGTAAGCGTTGATCGTGCGCGTGAGGGCCGAGCGGAAGCCCGACAGGTGAGTGCCTCCGTCAATCGTGTTGATGGTGTTGGCGAACGAGAACAGGTTCTCTTGGTAGCTGTCGTTGTATTGCAGGGCTATGTCGCTGGCCACGATTCCGCCCGAGAACTCGCGCTCGTCATGGAACGCGATCGGTTCCGGGTGCAGTGTCGCCTTGCCGCGATTGAGGTACGAGACGAACTCCGCGATGCCGCCCACGAAGTGGAACACGTACGGCTCGCGCTCCTCGCGCTCGTCGTCGAGCACGATCTTCAGCCCGGCGTTGAGAAAGGCCATCTCGCGGAGTCGCTTCGACAGGATCTCGTGCTTGAAATCGGTGGTGGTGAAGATCTCGGGGTCGGGGTGGAAGGTGATCCTCGTCCCGGTCTTCCGCGAGCGCCCGCTCTTCAGCAGCCGCGCCTTGGGGATGCCGCGCGAGTACTCCTGCTCCCATGCGTGGCCGTCGCGCCAGATCTCCATCTTCAGCGAGTCCGACAGCGCGTTGACGCAGCTCACGCCGACACCGTGCAAGCCTCCGGACACCTTGTAGCTGTTCGCATCGAACTTCCCGCCCGCGTGCAGCTTGGTCATCACGACCTCGGCAGCGGAAACGCCCTCGCTCGCATGCATGTCGACCGGGATTCCGCGGCCGTTGTCGGTGATCGTTACGGAATCGTCAATGTGGATCTTGACCTCAACGGTGTCGCAATGGCCGGCTAGGGCTTCGTCTACCGCGTTGTCGACGACCTCGTACACCAAGTGGTGCAGGCCCAGTTCTCCCGTCGAGCCGATGTACATCGCCGGACGCTTGCGCACGCCCTCGAGCCCTTCCAGGACCCGGATGTTTTCGGCCGTGTAGTCTTCAGCTTGGGTGCGTGGTGTTGTCGCCATGGCTGCCAGCTCAGTGGCCTCCTTCATTGCCTCAGACCCTGATCGGCATCAGCACGTAACGGTAGTCGGTGCCCGGATCCTTGTCAGGGATCTCCATCAGGGCGGCACTCCTTGGATCACCGATGTGCAGGCGGAACGCACCGCCGGCGCAAATCTGCATGAATTCGAGGATGTAGCGGGCATTGAAGCCGACCCGTATCGGATCGCCGGCATAGTCGACGGGGATTGACTCCTCGCTATGGAGCATGTCGGCATCGTCGCCGAACACTTGGGCCTGCATCTTCATCTCGCCGTTCTCGATATCGAAGCGCACAGCGCTCGAGCGCCGTTCCGAAAACAGCGAGACACGGCGCAACACCGGTGCGAACGTCTCTTTGTCCAACTCCAAGGTGGCGTTGAACTCCTTGGGCATCACCCGGTTGTACTCGGGGAAGCGGCCTCCCAGCCTTTGGCTGACCAAGATCCTGCGCGGGGCCTGGAAGTAGATGTGAGTCTCGTCCACTGCGAACTCGACCCGCGCCGGCTCGTCGTCGGAGGCCTCGCATTGCTCCAAGATCCGCTTCAGCTCCGTCATCGCCTTGCGGCCGATCAGGCACTGGACATCCTCGCGCACTGTCCCTACGCTCACCTCGCGCATGTACAGCGACAGGCGGTGGCCATCAGTGGAAACCATCCCGATCTTGTCGCGATGGACGATCAGCTGGGCACCCTCGATGGTGTAGTGAGACTGTTCGTCAGCCACCGAAAAGATGGTGTGGCTCAACGCTTCGAGGAGCAAGTCCGCAGGCAGTTCCATCCGCTCCTCGGGCATCGACACCGCCGGGGCCGGTTGTCCGGTATCCGAGCGGGATTCCAGCCCCACGTCGTACGACTCGCCAGCCAATCCCGGAATCCGCGTCTCGGACCTGACAAGCGTCACCTTCGCTGTGTCATTCTCAGTCGCGACGACCCCCATCTCCGCATCCGCGGGAAACAGCTGAAGGTAGGCCAGCAGACGACGCATCGGCACGGCGATGGCGCCGCCAGAGACCACTTTGACGGGACACGTGGTCCGCAGCAGGAGAGAGTGGCCCTGGGAAGTGAATTGCAACGAATCTCCGACCACTTCAAGATGGATCAAGTCGCTGCGGGGCTGGTCCCTCTCGATGATCGCGTCGGCCAGTTGCAGTTCCGCCACCAGCGCTTGGACTCTAGCGGTCAGCTCCATGTCGAGACCTCCCGTTCGCTGGGCGCTGCAGCGGCGCAGGCCTGCCACACGCTGTTGGCCAGCCGCCCGGCGGTATGGGACGCTCGAGATCCCGGCGCGCGCCTGTCCGGCAGCCGGTGCCGGCGGCCAATGCTGGACCTGCCTGTACGCAGCGGCGAGAAGTGCCTCGGCTCGCCTTGGCGAGCTGCCATCCAGACGAAGGCGGCACCGTTCAAGTCATTATCTTAGCAGAGATCAGCGCGGGGAAACGGCACGGCAGGCGCTGGATGGATAGCAGCCTCTCACTGCCGGATCGGCATGATCACGTACCGGTGCTGCTTGCCCTCCCCAAGGCCTGGAACGCTGAGTTCAGCGACGCTTTCCGGATCCTTCAAGGCCAAGGTCACCTTGTCGCTCTCGCAGACGCCGAGGAAGTCGAGAACGCTGCGCGCGCTAAAGCCAACCTGAAAGCGCTCGCCCTCATACTCGGTCGGCACAGATGCCTCACTCTCGCCCGACAGCGCGGTCTTGGCCGTCACGCGCAGCTCGCCGTCGTCCAAAGCGAACTGCACGGCGTGGCTCTCCTGCGGGGCGAACTGGTCCACGCGCCGCAAGGTCGCCGCAAGATCGTCGGCCGCAAACTCACGCGAGATAGTCATTTCGCTCTCGTTTGGCAGCACGCGCGCGTACTCGGGGAAGGCCGCGGTCATTTTCTGGCATGTGAGCAGGCGCCGGCCCGAGCGGAAGAAGATGTGGTTTCCATCCTGAGCAAAGTCGACGGCTCCCTCCTCGCCATCCGGCACCGCGGCAACCGCGAGCAGCTTTTCCAGATTCAGCACGGCCTTGCGCGGAACCAGGAAGCGGCACTCTTCCGACAAGCCCACCAAGCCGGCCTGCTCGCTGTACAGGGAGAGCCGGTGGCCATCCGTCGAGACCATCCCCAGGGAGTTGCGTGCCAGCATCAGCAGGCAACCCCCTTGGTAGCTGTAGGGACCGGTGTCGGCCGACACCGAGATCATGGTCTTGCGGATGGCGTTGGCCAAGGCTCCGAGCGGAAGGCTGGCAGTGTCCTGCGGCAGGGCAAGCAACTCTGGGAACTTCTTCGCGTCCCCGCCGCGCAGGCGGGAGCGAGCCGAGCCAAGGGTCACTTCGACCGTTTCACCGGCTGATGCGGTGATGGAAACCTCGGACTCGGGCGGCAAGAGCCGGAAATAGTCATGCAGCCACTGCAGCGGTACGGTGGCCGAACCCGGGGCAGAAATCTCCGCCTGACACGACGTGCGTAGGCTCAGGTCCAAGTCGCTGACAGACAGCTTGAGCCTGTCCTCGTCGGCCTCGATCAGGACGTGACCCAGGACAGGGATGGTCGTCTTTCTGTCTACGATGCCTTGGGCAAGAGCCAGTTCGCTGAAGAGGTCCTGCGCTCTGAACTTGACTTCCATGCGATGGTCTCCTGATTGTCTCTCAGGTTTGCGACGCGCAATGAGATTTCAACACCTGTGTCCAATCCTCTTGCCCGCCATGCGTAGTTGTAGTCCGTGTGGAATTGTGGAAAAGTCGCCCAAGCCCTTGCGTGGTGGGGCTGCCGCCAAGCCCTGCGCTGGGGAAGAGCCTGCGATGCTTCCACAGGTGACCGGCCTTGGCGAGGTTTCCACAGTCTTCCACAGGGTTTCCAGGGGCTGGCCAGTGGAAACAAGATTATAGCCAAGTCCGGTCGCGCATGCCCGTGCCGGACTCCTGCCGCGGGAGCGGCCAACGCCCCGATCCTGCCGGCGCGTCGGCTTGGGCTGGCAGGGTCGGTTTGGCGTGCCTGAAGCAAAAGGGGACGGCATTCTTTGAAGAATTTACCGCATAATACTAGAAGCTATTTTAGGCTTGATTCTAGTGATTCTAATGTCGATTTGAGTGTTCTATCTGTGTGGATTTTCTTTCCAATTATTCGTATAGAATATAGAACAGTGGAATGGTCCTTCCCGAACGAGCGCGCGATCTCTTTGAGAGAGGCCCCGGTTAGCCCCCGGCAGAGGTACATGGCCAGCTGGCGCGGCTGGGCGACCCTGCGAGCGTTGCTCTTCTTGCTCAACGCGTCGACCTCGATGCCGAAGCTGGCCGCGACCTCCCGCTTGATCCTGTCGATGCTGGGTCGGTCCGCAGGACGCTGGCGTGCGTTGCGGAGCACGCTCTCGGCTATCCCCATGGTGATGTCGCCGTTGACGAACTGGGCGCGGGCGATCATCCGGTTGAGCACGCCTTCCAACTCGCGAATGCTGGAGTGAACGCGAGAGGCTAGGTAGAAGCGCACCTGGTCCGGAAGAGCGACTTTTGCCTCGCTGGACTTGCTCTCCAAGATGGCCATTTTGGTCTCTAGGTCGGGTGCTTGGATATCGGCGACTTCGCCCCACAGGAACCGCGACTTGAGGCGATTGACGAGCCCTGGGACCGCCTCCGGCTTCGAATCGCTCGTCAGCACGATCTGTTTTCCACTCTGATACAAGGCCTCGAACGTGTGAAAGAACTCGTCCTGCATGGCTTGTTTGTTGCCAAGAATCTGGATGTCGTCCACCAAGAGCATGTCGGGGCTCCGAAAGCGCTCGTGAAATCTAGTGAAGTCATTGAACCTCAACGACTTAACCATCTCGTTCATAAAGCCTTCGGCGGACGTGTAGACAATCTTGCGGCGCGAGTCCAGGGCGAGCGCGCGGTTGGCGATGGCGTGCAGCAGGTGCGTCTTGCCCATGCCCACCTGGGCGTGCACATACAACGGGTTGAGTGTCCCGGATGGATTCACCGCAACACCTTCGCAAGCCGAGCGTGCGAACTCGTTGCACGAACCGGTCACGAACCGGTCGAAGGTGTAGGTGGGGTTGAACTGCCGCTCGTCGGCATCTAGGGCCAGCGTGCCTTGAACCGGCTGGCTGAGGTCGGGCCTGATGCCGATCGAGACCGATCGCAGGTTGTGGCCCTGCTTTGCGGAGATGGCGAGAATCTGCCCCGCACACTCCGCCTCGAGCCAGCGCCGCACGTCAGAATTGGGCGCTTCGATGTGCAGCACGCGATCCTTGCCCACGTGGCTGAACGTTACGGGCGCGACCCAGTTGCGATAGCTCTCCGCGGTCATCGACTCGCGAATCGTTGCCTGGATGAGGTTCCACGGATTCATTGGGCGGCGGCGGCGCTCAAGTTGGAATGCTCGGTCGAGGTCTCCAAGACGGCCCGTCGCTGGGATCAGGTGGATTTGCCGCTTCGGACGCGACAGGGCCGTCTTGAACCTTGTGAACTTCCAGAGTCTAGCACGGTGAATCTGGCGATTTCGAAGAAATTTTCGATGAAAACGTAGAGTTACAGAATTGTTAAATCCAGAGCTAATATATTTGTCGATTATCCAACATCGAGCATTGAGTTGTACTACTATCCGAAGCGGCGCGCCTGTTGCGGACGAAGCGAAGCGCCTCTCGTGCCACAGCGTCGGGAGCTCGCCGCAACCTTGCAGGCATTGCCTGAAGCTATTGCTGCAAGATGCGGAAGGCCTCGCCTTCGAGCACCTCGTTCAGCGAGCCTTGCCGGTATCCGGCTAGGTCCAGAGTGACGTATTGGTAGCCGATCTCGCGGAAGGTCTCGACCAGCGCTTCGGCCATGTCGAGGCTCAGGGCCTTGGGCAGCTCGTCGCGGCCGATCTCGATCCGCGCAAGCGTGCCATGGTGGCGCACGCGGTAGATGCGGAACCCGAAGCGTGCCAGCGCCTCCTCGGCGAGTTCAACCTGCCGCAGGTTTTCCGGCGTCACTTCGGTTCCGTAGGGAATGCGCGAACTCAGACAGGCCGCGGCGGGACGGTCCCAGGTCGGAAGCCCGGCCGCTCGAGACAGCTCGCGGATGTCAGACTTGGCGAGGCCGGCCTCTAGCAGGGGCGCTCGCACGGAGTGCTTGTCGGCCGCGCGGTGCCCGGGCCGGAAATCGCTCGTGTCGTCGACGTTGACGCCGTACGCGATCGTGCCGACCCGTAGCTCCGCGCCGATCTCGTTCATGCGGTTGAAGAGCTCGTCCTTGCAATGGAAGCAGCGATTGCTGTCGTTGCGGGTGTACTCCGGGTTTTCGAACTCGCCGGTCTTCACCATGCGGTGCCGTATGCCGAACTCCGCCGCGAACGCGATCGCGTCCCGCTTGTGCGATTCCGGGATCGACGCCGAGTCCGCGGTCACCGCCAGCGCATTGGTTCCCAGCACGCGAGTCGCCGCCCAAGCCAGGTACGCCGAGTCGGTGCCGCCGGAGTAGGCGACGAGCACCTCCCCCATGTTCGCCAGCAGTTCGAACAGTCTCTCCTGCTTGCGTTCCAGAACAGGGTCCACGGGTGTACATTATACCCGCGCCGGCCGTGGCCCGTAGCGGATCGTCAGAGGTTGGCGAGCACTTCGGCGACGTGTCCGCGAACCTTGACTCGGTCATAGACGGCCTCGATCTTGCCGTCGGCACCGATCACGAACGTCGAGCGCACGATGCCCAGGTACTTGTTCCCGAACAGGATTTTCGGGCGCCAGGCGCCGTAGGATTCGGCGATCTCGTGGTCGGGATCGCTCACTAGCCGGAACGGCAGACCGTGCCTGGCGCTGAACCGGTCGTGCGACTTGACGCTGTCCGGGCTCACGCCGATGACCGTGCAGCCCTTGGCAGATATCTCCTCGTGCGCGTCGCGGAACGCGCAGGCCTCGAAGAGGCAGCCTGGCGTGCCGTCCTTCGGATAGAAGTAGAGCACGACCCGCTGTCCGCGCAGCTGGGAGAGCTGCAGGCGGCCACCGCCATCAGTGTCTGCAGAGAAGTCGGGGGCTTGATCTCCGACGGCCAGCATTGAGAACGCCACTATAACAGCGCGGTGGCCGCTGGCTATAATCTTGGCGCTGGCGCGAGACGACCCTTGCCCTTGATCGCCGCCATCATTGCTCTGTTCCTGCTCGGCGGGTGCGCGGTGCAGCCGCCAGCCCCTGCCAGCCCCTCGGTAGCCGTCACCCGCCAGGATGATGGCTTTATGGTGCGAGAAGCGGGCCGGCCGGTGCTGTTCTACCGGCTCGCTCCGAAGTCGCTCGATGGCAAGTACGAGCGCTCGAACTACATCCACCCTCTGTACGGACTGGACGGCGAGATCCTCACGGAGGACTTCCCGGAGGACCACTACCACCATCGCGGCGTGTTCTGGACATGGCACCAAGTGTTGATCGGCGATGTCCGCGCCGGCGACCCGTGGCTGGCGCGGCGCTTTTCTTGGCAGGTCCAAGATGCCGCCGTGCTTCCGTCCGGCAACGGCGTGCGGGCCGTGCATCGGTGGTTCTCGCCCGATTTCGAGCAAGGTGCCGAGCCGATCCTAGAGGAGACCGCCGAGGTCTCCGTGGCTCCGGAAGAGGCGGACGCGCAGCTGATCGACTTTGACATCCGCCTTGCGGCGCTGCAGGAGGGCGTGCGCCTGGGAGGCTCGGAGGACGACAAGGGATACGGCGGTTTCTCGCTGCGCGTGAAGGTCTTGCCCGGCTTGCGCTTCACGGCCGCCGCAGGCCCGGTCGAACCGACCCGGCTGGCTCTCGACGCCGGCGACTGGGTCGACTTCTCGGGCGGTTTCGGCACTCAGCCGCGTTCGAGCAGTGGTGTCGCCGTGATCGTCCATCCCACCTCAGCAGGCTATCCGCAGAAGTGGGTGCTGCGGGCCGCGGCGACTCCCAGCATGCAGAATCCGGTCTGGCCAGGTCCGGCGGCTGTAGCGGTGCCGCCGGGCCAGGTCGTTCGGCTCAGGTACCGGCTGGTGATTCACCGCGGAGGCGCCTCCCAAGTCGATCTCGGCGCGCTCGCGAGAGCCTACGCGGCGATTCCCTGAAGCAGCCTCACTCGGAGGCGGGCCTTTGTTCCTAGCGGATGCCGTCTTCGGCCGTCCAGGCGAAGCGGCCCGCCACGATCGTCGCGACCGGGCCGCCGCGGAAGACGGTCCCTCCGAACGGCGAGTTCTTGCTCTTGGACAGCGTTGCCGCGGCGTCGTAGGTCCATTCGCGCTCGGTGGAAAACACCGTGATGTCGGCCGGCCCCCCGATGCGCAGCTCCCCCCGGCCCAAGTTGAGGCAGGAGCTGGCAGAGTTCGTGAACAGTCCCACGAGGTGGACCAAGTCCACCTTGCCGGTGTGATACAGCGCCTTCAGCGCGAGTCCAAGCGCCGTTTCCAGGCCGGTCACGCCGAACGGGCAGCGTTCGAACTCCTGCATCTTCGTGTGTCCGGTGTGCGGCGCGTGGTCTGTCGCGATGCAGTCGATCGTGCCGTCGACAAGCCCCTCGATAGCAGCAACCACGTCGCCGTCGGTTCGCAGGGGCGGCCGCATCTTGTAGTTGGAGTCGTAGCCCGGGATCTGCTCGTCCGTCAACGCGAAATGGTGGGGGGTCACTTCCGACGTGACCGGCAGGCCGAGCTTCTTGGCGTGCCGCACCATCGCGATCGAATTGGCCGTGGAAATGTGCGCGACATGGATTCGGGCGCCGGTTTCGGCGGCTAGGACGATATCGCGCGCCACCATGACGTCCTCGGCGCTGGCCGGGATGCCTCCCAGGCCCAGGCGCATGCTCTGGATCCCCTCGTGGATGTCCCCTCCGGAACTCAGGTTGAGATCCTCGCAGTGATCGATGACGGTCATGCCGAACGATGCGGCGTATTTCATGGCCCGGCGCATCAGGCCGGAATCCATTACCGGCAGGCCATCGTCACTGATCGCGACGGCGCCCTCGCCGCGCATGGCTCCAACGTCCGCCAGCCGCTCTCCCTTGCTGCCCTTTGAGATCGCCCCGATCGGATGCACGTGGACGGCGGCAGTGCGACGCGCGCGCTCCACGATGAAGCTGGTCACCTGCGCGGAATCGTTCACGGGCTGTGTGTTGGGCATGCAGCACACGGCGGTGAATCCGCCCGCTGCCGCGGCGCGAGTGCCGCTCTCGATGGTTTCGGCGTGTTCGATGCCAGGCTCGCGCAAATGCACGTGGATGTCGATGAACCCGGGCGCGACAACCAGTCCGGAGGCATCGTAGACTTGTGCGCCCGTGCTCTCGATGGAGGGCTCGATCGCGGCGACCCGCTCATCGTCGATCAGCACGTCGCGCTTGGCATCGAGACCGCTGGCCGGGTCCACGACGTGGCCGTTCTTTAGCAGCAGGCGCATGCGCTGTTCCGTCCTATTCGAGGCAAACCCATTCCAACACCGCCATCCGGATGGCAACGCCGTTCTCGACCTGGCTCAGGATCATCGAGCGCTGGGAGTCGGCGACCTCGCTGGAGATCTCGCGCCCGCGGTTGATCGGGCCAGGGTGCAGCACGATCGCGTCAGGCTTCGCCAGCGCCATGTGCTCGAGCGTCAAGCCGTAGTACCGGAAGTACTCGCCCTTGGGGAAGACTTCGACGTTCTGGCGTTCGAGCTGAACGCGCAGCATCATGATCACGTCCGCGTCTCGGACAGCTTCGCGCATGTCGAAGGTCAGCCCAACGCCAGAGGCTAGCAGGGGCAGGTTCTTCGACACGGTCGTGGCCGGTCCGCAGGCGATGATGTCAGCGCCGAACTTGGACAGCAAGTGAAGGTTCGAGCGCGCCACCCGCGAGTGCGAGATGTCGCCGATGATGGCCACTCGGAGGCGCTCCAGCGTTCCCTTCACTTCGAGGATGGTCAGGGCGTCGAGCAGCGCCTGCGTCGGGTGCTCGTGGCGCCCGTCGCCCGCGTTGATCATCGGAATCGACAGGAAGCGCGACAGGAAGTGCGGCGCACCCGAGGCAGCGTGCCGCATCACGATGATGTCCGGGTTCATCGCTGCCAAGGTGTTCAGCGTGTCGACTAGGGACTCTCCCTTGGAAAGGCTGGTTCCGAGCGCTTGGATGCCGATCGTGTCGGCGCCGAGGCGCTTGGCAGCGATCTCAAAGCTCGTGCGCGTGCGGGTCGAGGGCTCGAAGAACAGGTTGACGATCGAGCGCCCGGCTAGGGTGGCGAGCTTCTTGTTCGGGGGGACTGCCTTGTAATGGCGGCCGCGCTCGAGCAGTCGCTCGATCTCGGGGCGGGGCACGCCCTCGATTCCCAGCAGGCTGCGGGGATTCGGCCCTTCGGAATGCAATCGACCCTCAAGCCCTGGACTTCCTATGATAGCGAGATCAGTTGGCAGCCCCAGGCACGGCCCCGCCCGGCAACGGATCGGGATAGATGAGTTCGGAGGCGATCGCGTCCACCAGATAGCGGGTCGAGGACTCGGCGATTCCGAAATTGTTGGCGAATATGGCGAACGCTAGCGTCCGCCCGCCCTGGCTCGAAACGTAGCCGGACAGCGCCAGCACGTGAGACATCGAGCCCGTCTTGGCGCGGATGCGTCCCCTGGCAGCGGTTCGCCCGAATCTCCAGTGGAGCGTTCCGTCAAGCCCCGCGACCGGTAGGCTTTGCAGGTACGTGTCCCGGTCTTCCGACCGCCACATGTGTTCCAGCAGGCGCACCGTGCCTCTTGGCGAGAGCAGATCGTGGCGCGAGAGGCCGGAACCGTCGCGCAGGACGAATTCGTTGGTGCGCAGCCCGGCCTCGGCCAGGAAGCGTCGCAGGCTCTGGACCGCGGCTTCCTGCGTGGCAATGCCTGATTCGTGCAGGGCCACTTCGCGCAGCAGCATTTCCGCGTGGAGATTCTCGCTGTCCTTGTTGACGACGCGGATGACCTCGCTCAGTGGGTGCGACGTGAGCTCGGCGAGCGTCTTTCCGCGTTCCGACGCAGACGCGCCCGGCCCCGAGCGCAGGCTCGCCAGCCGGTCGGGCAGCAGGTGGTGGGCCAGGGCGCGGCCTTGCACCTCGATCCCGAGATCGACCAGCGCTTGCTTCAGGGCGACTGCCGCGTACAGGGCCGGGTCGTCGGCAGCAAGTTCGAAGGTTCTCCCGCCCGACCGGCTGGGGATCTGGCCTGCCAGCACGATCTGGCCGGGAGCCTCTCCCCTCCGGACCTGCAACCTGCGCGCCACGGTCCGGCCGCTCGCGGTCAGCGTGCGGTTGCTGATCGAGTAGTACGGAAGCGTGGGGACGATGGCAGCGCGGGCCGGCCCCCCTGCCGCTCCGGGGGTGACGCGCAGCGCGATCAGGTTGTCGTTGAACACCAGCGCGCTGGTCGGGCTGCCGTAGCCCAGCAGGGTGTCGGCGTACGACCAGCCCCTCGGGTACGGCTGCCAGACGTAGCGGGAATCATCGCCCACCACGTTGCCCGCGATGCTATCGATCCCTGCGTTCTTGACCGCCTGGGCCAGTCGCCGCAGCGGGCCCAGCCGGTCTCTGGCGAAGTCCTCCCTCTTGCGGTAGGGCAGCTCGCGGGAGGACAGGTTCGGGTCGCCGCCGCCGATCAGGCGCAGGTCGCCGTCCAGCCGGCCGCTCTCGCTGATGCTGCCCTCGCCCACGACGCTGGTGGCGAAGGCATAGTCGCGCCCGAGCCTGCGCAGGGCGATCGCGGTAGAGAACAGCTTGACGTTCGAAGCCGGAACGAAGAGCCGGTCTTCTCCGTGCTGGTAGAGCGTCTCCCCGGTGTCGAGATCGACAACGCAGACGCCCCAGTGGGTGCGCTGGGCGGCAGGACGCCCGAGCAGGTCGCCGATTCTCTCCGAGAGCTTCGGCCTCTCGGCGCTCTGGGCGTGGGCAAGGCCCGCCGCGAGCAGCAGGAGCGAAGCCGCCAGCCGGACCATGTGAGCGTGTCAGGCCAGCAAGCGGGCGGCGTGCAAGGCGTAGTAGGTCAGAATGAAGTCCGCGCCGGCGCGCTTGATGCATGTCAAGCTCTCGAGCACAGCCCGGTCCGTTTCCAGCCAGCCGTTGGCCGTGGCGGCTTGCAGCATCGCGTACTCGCCGCTGACTTGGTAGGCGCCGGTCGGCAGGCCGAACTCCTGCTTTGCTTCCCAGAGCACGTCGAGGTAGGGCAGGGCGGGCTTGACCAGGATCATGTCGGCGCCCTCGTCGATGTCCGCCCGGATCTCGCGCATCGCCTCGCGATGGTTGGCTGGGTCCATCTGGTAGCCCTTGCGGTCGCCGAACTGCGGAGCCGACTGCGCCGCGTCGCGAAACGGCCCGTAGAAGGACGACGCGTACTTGGCCGCGTACGACAGAATCGGCACGCTTTCGAAGCCGGCTTCGTCGAGCGCCGCCCGGATCGCGCCCACGCGGCCGTCCATCATGTCCGAGGGAGCGACGATATCAGCCCCGGCCCGCGCTTGGGAGACGGCGGTCCGGCTCAGCAGGGCGAGGGTCTTGTCGTTATGCACGTCGCCATCTTCGATGACGCCGCAGTGGCCGTGGTCGGTGTACTCGCACAGGCACGTGTCCGCGATGACGAGCAGTTTCGGGACCTCCCGCTTGAGCGCGCGGATCGCCTCCTGGACGATCCCGCGCTCGTCATAGCCCCCGCTGCCGAGAGGGTCCTTGCGCGGCGGGATCCCGAACAGGATCGCGCCTGGCACGCCCAACGCGGCCGCGTTGCGGCATTCCTCCACCAATAGGTCCACCGAGAGATTGCATACGCCCGGCATCGAGTCGATCGGCACCCTCACGCCCTCGCCGGGGCATACGAACAACGGATAGACGAAGTCTGCCGGAGTCAGCCGGGTCTCGCGCACCAGCGCGCGCAGCGGGGCGCTGCCGCGGAGGCGTCGGTAGCGGTGGACTGGAAAGGCCAAGACTCCCATTCTATCGCCGTTCCGAGAGTCCGAATCAGGGCCTTATCTGTTATGCTCAACGGAGGGTTTTCACTCCCGTGCGGCCGTGTTTCGGCGCGGCGCCGGATACTTGCGAGCGTATGTCTGGGCATTCCAAGTGGTCGACTATCAAGCATAAGAAGGCGGCCACGGACGCGAAGCGGGGGAAGATATTCACGCGCCTGATCAGGGAGATCCAAGTGGCCGCTCGCGAGGGCGGGGCCGACGAAGACTCTAACCCCCGCCTGCGCACTGCGGTTGCCGCCGCCAAGGCGCAGTCGATGCCAAGCGACAACATCAAGCGCGCCGTCATGCGCGGCAGCGGGCAGCTCGAGGGCGAGACTTATTCGGAAGTGACCTTTGAGGGCTACGCTCCCGCGGGCGTGGCGGTCATGGTGGAGACCCTCACCGACAACCGCAACCGCACGGTGGCCGAACTGCGGCACATCTTCTCGAAGAACGGCGGCAACCTCGGCGAGAACGGCTGCGTGTCGTGGATGTTTCACAAGCGCAGCGTGATCGCGGTCTCCAAGGGGGACGCCAGCGAGGACGACCTGATGGACGTGGTGCTGATGGCCGGCGCCGAAGACATGCGGGACGAGGGCGAGCACTGGGCGGTGGACTCGGCGCCGGAGGACCACAACACGGTGCTGGAAGCCATCCGGGCCGCCGGCATCGCCCCGCGCTCGGCGGAAGTCTCCCGGGTACCTGAGAACGTGGTCAGGGTCGAGGGCAAGCAGGCGGGCAGCGTGATCCGCATGATCGAGAAGTTGGAAGACCAAGACGACGTCCAGAACGTCTTCTCGAACTTCGACATCGACGAGAGAGAGCTCGAGGCTCTTTCTGCGTGAGCGGCGCCCGCCGTGCTGATACTTGGCGTGGACTGCGGGTCGCGAGTGACGGGTTACGGCCTGATCGAGAGCGTTGGCCGGGACACTCAAGCCGTCGACTACGGAACCATCCGGCTGCCCGAGCGGCTGGAGTTGCCCGAGCGGCTGTGCATGGTAGCGGGCGGGCTGAGGCAGGTCTTGGACCGCTTTTCGCCGGACGAGGCGGCTGTTGAGGATGTGTTCACGCAGAAGAACGTACGCAGCGCGCTGGTGTTGGCCCACGTTCGAGGTGCTGCGATGCTCAGCCTTGCAGAAGCGGGCGTGCCGGTCGCGAGCTACTCGCCGGCTACCGTCAAGAACAGCGTGGTAGGCCATGGAAGCGCAAATAAAGAGCAAGTTCGGCAAATGGTGAGCGTATTGCTGGGCGTGCGCGAATCCATCGATCCTCTGGACGTGTCAGACGCCCTTGCTGTGGCGCTTTGCCACGCTAACCGGCGCGCTGCCGCCGGAATGGGAGCGTGAATCGGTGCTGGGCCGGGCCTTGGCGGTTGGCTTGCTGGCGGCATGCTCCGTCGCCGCCCAGGATACGATCTACTTCGAGCGCGTGTTTCCGGGTTCCATCCCGGACCGTTTCGAGGTCAGGCTGACGGTCGACGGCGTCGCCACCTATTCCCAAGACGGCGAAGACAGCGTCGATTACGAGGTCGGGCCCCAGGAAGCGGCTCCGTTGTTCGAATGGGCCGCTGAGCTGGGATACTTCTCCAAGTCAGTTGCCAGCAAGCGTAGGGTCGCATCGACCGGACGCAAGCTGTTGCGATACGAATCCGGCGGCCAGGTGCGCGGGGAGGCAGTCTTTGACTACACCGAAGACCCTGCAGCGCGCGAATTGGCTTCGTGGTTCGTGCGGCTGGCCGAGACACAGCAGTTCTTGCAAACGCTGGAGCGGCTCTACCGCTTCGACCGTCTGGGCGTGGACCAAGCCTTGGTAAGCCTGGAATCAGCCTTCGAGCGCGATCGGATCGTGGCGCCCCCGCTGTTAGAGCCGATCCTGAATCAGATCGCCGACCAAGACCGAATCGTGCACGTCGCTCGGGCGCGCGCCAGGGGAATGCTGGAACGAATCCATGCCAGCCGCTCCAAATGATTCTATCATATTGATAATAAACAACTTATGGTAAATCACGCGGCCTCCCCGACGATTCTGTCATAGATCGCCTCCAGCTCGGCGGGGGACGAATAGGCAATCTCGATCCGGCCCTTGCGGCCCCGGCCCCGGAGTCGCACTGGCGCTTGCAGAACCCGTTCCAAGTTTTCGATCGCCGCAGCGACGTTCGGGTCCAGCGCTTGCGGCCGCCGCCTCTTGGCGTCGCTGCGCTTGCGCCGCACGTATTCCTCGACGGAGCGAACCGACATCTCGGTCTCGACGGCGCGGTTGGCCACGCTCTCGATCTCCTCGTCGCTCTGCAATGCGAGCAAGGCGCGCGCATGGCCCATCTGGAGCTTGCCGTCGCGCACCAGGCGGATAACGGACAGCGGGAGCTTTAGCAGGCGCAGGTGGTTCGTGACAGAGGTGCGGCTCATGCCCGTGCGCTCGGCGAGCTGGTCTTGGACGATGTCCAGCTCCTTGAGCAGCTGCTCCAATGCGAGCGCGATTTCAATCGGGTTGAGGTCCTCCCGTTGGATGTTCTCGACCAGCGTGGCTTCGAGCAAGCGATCCGGATCGATTTCCCGGACGATCGCAGGAACCGTCGCCAAGCCCGCGAGCCGAGCGGCCTTGAGACGGCGCTCGCCGACGATCAGCGTGTAGCGACTTCCGGCGGGCCGCACCAGCAGCGGCTGCAGGACGCCATCGGCGCGGATCGACTCGGCTAGGCCGCGCAAGGCTTCCTCGTCGAAGTTTGCGCGCGGCTGGACGGGGTTCGGGTCAATCAGGTCGACCGGGATCTGGGCCACGGCTTGGCCGGAAGGGGCCCGCGGGGCAGCTGTGGAGGGAAGGAGCGCGGACAAGCCCCTGCCGAGGGCAGGCCTTTTCTTCGGGCTGGCGGGATGGTCGGTCATGAGCGTCATTGGAGCCTCGTTAGCGATTGAGCGCCTTGCGTTTGGCGCGGTCTAGGATTTCGCGGGCCAGGGCCAGGTAGGCCGCCGCGCCCTTGGAGCGCATGTCGTACTGCAGCGCCGGCATGCCGTGGCTCGGGGCTTCGGCTAGCCGCACGTTGCGAGGGATCACGGTCTCGAGCAGTTGCGGCCCGAAGTGCTGCCGCAGCTCTTGCGCAACCTGGCGCGTAAGCGAGGTCCGGCCATCGTACATGGTCAGGACCACCCCCTCGATGGCGAGCTCCGGATTGAGTTCGGCGCGGACCGATTCCATCGTCTGCAGGAGCGAGGAAATGCCCTCTAGCGCAAAGTACTCGCAGTGCATCGGGATCAGTACCGAGTCCGCCGCCACAAGCGCGTTCAGGGTGAGCAGGTCCAGCGCGGGCGGGCAGTCTAGCAGCACGAAGTCGTACTCGGCGCCGAAGCCGTCGCGGGCGCGCCTCAGGCGCGAGGCTGGATCGGGGACGGATGCCAGCTCGACGTTGGCTCCGGCAAGGTGGGGGCTGGCCGGAAGCACGTCCAGCCCGGCGAAGCCTGTCTCGCAAAGCGCCTCCTGCGGCGCGCTCTCGCCGACGATCACGTCGTACAGCGTGGGCTGTCCCGGCGACGGCTCGACGCCAAGCCCGCTCGATGAATTGCCCTGCGGGTCGCTGTCGATCAGAAGCAGCCGGCAGTCGGCAGCGGCGAGCGAGGCCGCCAGGTTGATGGCTGTCGTGGTCTTGCCGACGCCACCCTTTTGGTTGGCGATTGCTATCCAGGCAGGCACTCGCCGTCGAGAGACTCTAGCCTAGCAGATCACGGCCGGCCGGCCCGATGTTTCACGTGAAACATTGCCGTGGGCGCTTCGATCGTTTCACGTGAAACATCGAACCGAAGGGCTTCGCCCCGCGCCCGCGCGGTCCTGCGGCTGGCTCTTCGCCGTCCACAGCCGCCGCTTGTCGCTCCAGGGCATGCGCCGGCCCAGCCACGGGCCGAACGGGCCCTCGGGCGGGCGGTCCGTGCCCAGCACGGCTACGGCGCCGGCGCGCCCGGCCAGTGCGGGCAGGACCGTTGCCGGGGCCACCGCCCGGATCAGGGCCCAGTCCGCTTGCCCGCCCCAGTCCTCGATTCGGCAGGCGCAGACGCGGACATTGGCATGCGCGCGGGCCGCCATGCGCAAGAAGCTGGCCTTCTTGCGCTTGGAATCGACCAATGTGACGGCGGTTTCGGGGCGCAAGACCGCGAACGGCATTCCGGGAAACCCCCCGCCCGAGCCGACGTCGACTGCGGAGGCCATGGCGGGCAGCTCGCGGTGCAGGAACGCCGCTTCCCCGAAGTGCCGCCGCGCGGCCTCTCGGGGATCCGTCACCGCTGTCAGGTTGGTGCGCCGGTTCCACTTCTGCAGCAGCTCGAAGTGCTCGCAGAGGCCCGCCAGTTGCGCCGCGCCCGGCGAGATTCCAAGTTCCGCAAGCACCTCGTCGAGGGATTCCTCGAACGTCATGCGCCCAGGTGCATGTCGAGGATCGAAATCGCGGCGGGCGTCACGCCCGGAATTCGGCCCGCCTGTCCCAGGGTTCTCGGACGCACCCGCTCCATCTTCTCGACCACTTCGTTCGACAGGCCCGGCAGCCCGCGGTACTGGAACTGCTCGGGGATCCCGCGAGCCTCCGCCTTTTCCAGGCGGGCGATTTGCCGCCGCTGCTGCTCCAGGTAGCCCACGTACTTGAACTCAGTCTCGATCGCCTTCCAGTCAGCCCGGCGCAGCGACGCTCCCAGCTTCCCCGGCAGCGCGCCGCGCAGGTCGTCGATGCCGACCTCCGGCCGCCGCAACAACTGGCCGAGGCTGACGCGAGTGGCCGGCTGGCCGATCGTCTCGTAAAGCGAGCTTGAAAGGCACGGCTTGTGTTCGCTCAGGAAGCGCGCGACGGCATCGCGCGCCGCGCAGGTCGATTCGTACCTGCTCCAGTGCTCGTCGCTGATCGTCCCGGCTGCGCGGGCCAGCGGCGTCAGCCTGCGGTCGGCGTTATCGATGCGCAGGTGAAGCCGGAATTCGGCCCTCGACGTGAACATGCGGTAGGGTTCGTCGGTCCCCTTGGTGACCAAGTCGTCGATCAGGATGCCGATGTAGGCGTCTGTGCGAGAGAGCACCAGCGGCTCGCGCCCGCCCACGGCGCGGGCGGCATTGATGCCGGCCAGCAAGCCTTGGCAGGCCGCCTCCTCATAACCCGTCGTGCCGTTGATCTGGCCGGCCAGGTACAGGCCCCGAATTCGCTTGGCCTCCAGGCTGGGGCACAGCTCGGTGGCATCCACCGAGTCGTACTCGATCGCGTAGCCGGGCCGAATCATCTCTGCCCGCTCCAAGCCCGGCACCGACGCCACCATCTGTTCTTGCACATCGATCGGCATGCTTGTGGACATTCCGTTGACGTAGACCTCATTCGTATCGAGGCCCTCCGGCTCGAGGAATATCTGATGCCGCCGCCGATCCGGGAACTTGACGATCTTGTCCTCGATCGAGGGGCAATAGCGCGGTCCCACGCCCTCTATCTGACCGCTGTAGAGCGGCGACCGGCGCAAGCTGTCCTGCAGAACTTGGTGGGTCCGCTCGTTGGTATAGGCGATGTGGCATTGGATCTGCTCGCGCTCGATCGACTCGGTGCGGAACGAGAACGGAGTTGGCACGGCATCGCCCGGCTGGGCTTCGAAGGCATCCCAGCCGATCGTCCGGCCATCGAGCCGAGGGGGCGTCCCAGTCTTCAGCCGACAGCACCTAAACCCCTGATTACGCAAGACTTCTCCCAGCATTACGGATGCTGGCTCGCCACTTCTTCCGGCCGGATAGGTGCGCTCGCCGATATGCACCAAGCCATTGAGGAAGGTCCCGGTCGTGATGATCACCGCGCCGGCCTCGATCGAGCGGCCGTCCCGCAGCTCGACGCCGCGAATCCGCTCGCCCTGGGCCAGCAGGCCGACCGCCTCGGCCTGCTTGATGTCCAGGTTGGGCTCGTTCTCGAGCAGCCGCCGCATGTGCACGCGGTAGAGCTTCTTGTCGCACTGCGCGCGCGGCGACCAGACCGCCGGCCCCCGGCTGGTGTTGAGCAGCCGGAACTGGATGCCGACCTCGTCGGTGACCTGCCCCATCACGCCGCCGAGCGCGTCGATTTCGCGCACTAGGTGACCCTTGGCAATCCCGCCCACGGCCGGATTGCACGACATCTGCGCGATCAGGTCCAGATTCAGGGTGACCAGCGCCACCCGGGCACCGATCCGGGCGGCTGCCACGGACGCCTCGCAGCCGGCGTGACCGGCCCCGATCACGATCACGTCGTAGCGGTCCGAACCTGTTTGACCCCGCGGCACGGCACCGCCCCCCGTCCTGTTATTCTAGGCCCTTGCGTCCGGGCCGCGGGCCGGGCCGCGTAGAGTCCCCGATGAAGATCCTTGTCGTTGGCGGCGGCGGCCGCGAGCACGCCATGGCCTGGCGCGCCTCCCAAGATCCGGGCGTGGAGCGCGTCTATGGCGTTCCCGGCAATGCGGGAATGGCCGCAGATATTGGTTGTGTTTCCGGCAATATACTGGATCCGAAGGAGATGGCCTCGCTGGCCGAGTATCTCGGAGCCGACTGCACGGTTGTCGGCCCGGAAGCGCCGCTGGTCGCGGGCATCGTGGACGAGTTCGACAGCCGAGGTCTTGGCATCGTCGGTCCGACGCGGGCGGCTGCGCAGCTGGAGGGGAGCAAGGCGTTTGCGAAGAATTTCCTCCTAGAATGCGGCCTGCCCACAGCAAAATCCTTCCTACTCGATGACGTTCGCGCCGTGGACGCTGCCGTGGGACAGTTCGGCTACCCGGTCGCGTTGAAGGCCGACGGGCTGGCCGCCGGCAAGGGCGTCATCATCGTCGAGAACGAGGCGCAGGCCCGTGCCACCGCGCGGGAAATGCTCGCCGGAAACGTCGTGGGCGAAGCCGGAAGGCGCATCTTGGTAGAACAGTTTCTAACCGGTGAAGAGGTTAGCTTCATGGTGCTGACCGATGGCAGTGCGTTTTGCGCGCTTCCCGCGACGCAGGACCACAAGCGTGCGCTGGAGGGAGACCGGGGCCCGAACACCGGCGGTATGGGCGCCTACTGCGACGACTCAATCATCACCGGCGTGATGCGGGACCGCATCGTGGACACCATCGTCGAGCCCGCTCTGGCGGGCATGCGCCGGCGCGGCACGCCGTTCAAGGGCTTCCTTTACTGCGGCTTGATGCTCACCGAGGACGGTCCGCAGGTGCTGGAGTTTAACGTCCGCTTGGGCGATCCGGAGACACAGCCGCTGCTGTACCGCCTCGAGGGCGGCTTCGCGGAGTTGCTGGCAAGCGCCGCGAGGGGTGCTCTGGATCCTTCGCTTGTGCGGGCGGGCGCGAGCCCGACGGCTTGCGTAGTGATGGCCTCGGAGGGATATCCGGGCAGCTATCCGAAGGGCCGTCCCATCACGGGCCTAGCCGCCGCCGAGCAGCTGGGCGCGAAGGTATTTCACGCCGGTACCGCCCTGGCCGGAGGCGCGCCTGCGACCTCCGGCGGGCGCGTGCTGGGCGTCACGGCCAGGGGGGAGAGCCTCGAGGCGGCGCTCTCGCTGACATACCGGGCCGTGGGGGCGATCCACTTCGAGGGAGCTCAGTATCGCCGCGACATAGGCCGACGGGGCTTGGAGCGAGTCGCGGCCCGGAGCTAGGGGCGGAAGGCAGCATGCGCATTGGATTGGTCGGAACCGGGGCGATCTCCCACAAACACGCCGAGAGCTACGACGCGATCGGCTACGACTTGGTGGCCTGCTCGAACCGTGGCAGGCAGAAGGGCGAGCAGTTCGCGTCGCAGTACGGCTGCGACTTCGTGCCGGATTATTCCGCCCTCTGTGCCCGCGAGGACATCGACATCGTCGATGTCTGCACGTTTCCCGATTCGCACGTTGAGATCTGCCGCAGCGCCGCGGCGAACGGCAAGCATGTCTTGCTTCAGAAGCCCATGGCGCTCACGCTGGATGACTGCCGCACGATGATCGGACTGTGCGCAGATGCCGACGTGCGACTCGGCGTGATCAGCCAGCACCGCTTCGACGAGAGCTCGATCTTCCTCAAGCGCGCCATCGGGGAGGGGCGGCTCGGGCGGATCATTCAAGTTGACGGCTATGTCAAATGGCATCGGCCGCAGAGCTACTACGATCGGCCGGGCAAGGGCACCTGGGCGGTGGAAGGGGGTGGCGCCTTGATCAACCAGGGCATTCACACCGCGGATGTGATGCAGTACTTGGGCGGGCCGGTCAAACGCGCCTTCGCGCACTGGCAGCTTGGCGCGACGCATGCGATGGAGGCCGAGGATCTGGTCAACGCGGTGCTGGTCTATGAAAGCGGTGCCGGCGGGGTGCTCCAGGCGGCGACCGCGGCTCTGCCGGGCTATCCGGAGCGAATCGAGATCCACGGCTCGAAGGGGGCGGCGATCATCACGGGCGACCAGCTCACCGCTTGGGATGTCGACGGCGACAGCGGGCACGATGCGCCTCTGGCCAGCGGCGTCGATTCCGGCGCGGCCGATCCGATGGCGATTTCGATCGCGAACCTTCAGCGGCAGTTCCGGGATTTCGGCCGCGCTGTGCGCGAGGGTGGCGCGCCGCTAGTCGATGGCGCCGAGGGCCTCTCGGCGCTGCGCTTCGTGCTCGGCGTTTACGAATCGGCTCGCACCGGCGCCCCGGTGGACCTGGCCTAGCGCGGGCCGCTTGGCAAGGCCCGTAACCTATAATCGGGGGGCAGGCTGCTAGCCAGTCGGCTTGCCGGAGGAGCCGCCCGGCGCGCCGCTCCGGGCTGTCCGCCGCCTTTTCGGGTACCGATGCGCCTCAGGGTTATCGAGAAGATCGAAGACGAGATCCGCACGATCGAGGCGGAACTGCTCGACAAACTGCCCAAGGAAATCCAGAAAGCCCGCGAACACGGCGACCTCAGCGAGAACGCCGAGTACGCCTCCGCGAAAGAGCGCCAGCGCCTGCTCAATGCGCGCTTGGCACAGCTGGTCCAGCGCTTGGCCAAGCTGCGGCTGATCGACGTGTCGAAGATCCCCAAGGACGCCGTGGGCTTGGGCTCTACGGTCGTCCTTTATGACGTCGACGCGGACCGGGAGATCACGTACGAGCTGGTGACCTCGGAAGAGTCCGACGTCGCGGCGGGCAAGATCTCGACCACCTCACCCATCGGCCGGTCCCTCATCGGCAAGCGAGAGGGAGACTGCGCCACGGCGCACACTCCCCGGGGCAGCAAGGAGTTTGAGGTGGTCAGCATGCAGACGATCTTCAGCAAGGGTGGCGGCGAGTAGGGCTGGGCATGTCGTTCACGGGGACCATTGGCAGCGGCTTCAGCAAGGTGCTCTCCAAGTTGGTGCGCTTGCTGACGCTCAGCGGCATACATCCGAACGTGCTGACCTTGATCGGCTTGGTCGTCAACGGCGCCGCCGCTTGGATCCTCGCCCGCGGAGAGTTCCTCTACGGCGGCTTGATCATCCTGTCGGCAGCCGTATTCGATCTGACGGACGGCGCAGTCGCGCGCAGCGCGAACAAGGTCACGCGCTTCGGCGCGTTCTTGGATTCGGTCATGGACCGTTATTCGGACCTGATCCTGCTGACGGGACTGCTCGTCCACTATGCGCGTATCGAACGCTTCAGCTACATCGTCCTGACGGCGGTCGTGATGACCGGAACGGTGCTGGTGAGCTACAGCCGGGCGCGGGCGGAGAACTTGATTCCGACGTGCAAGGTTGGATTCATGGAACGGCCCGAGCGGATCGTGCTGCTCATCATCGGTGCCCTGTTTAACCGCATGGCGCCCGTGCTATGGGTGATGGCGGTGCTTTCCAACCTGACCGTGATCCATCGGATCGTGCATACCTGGAGGGAGAGCCGCAAGCGGGCGGAGGTCGAGGTCTCGGATCCTGTCGCAGCCGCGGAAGCGGGCACGTCGGGCCAGGCGGAACTGCAAGAGGGCTATCGCTCGGTCTAGCTAGCCGCCGCGAGACTATCCGGCCTGCAGGTGCCGGTTCAGGCAGAACGCCGCGCTGATCAAGCCAAGGTGCGTGAACGCCTGGGGGAAGTTGCCCAGCGCCTGGCCGCTGGAACCGATCTGCTCGGCGAACAGACCGAGCGGGTTGGCGTAGGTCAGCATTTTCTCGAAGATCAGCCGTGCCTCGTCCACGCGGCCCGCTCGCGTGAGCGATTCCACCAGCCAGAACGTACACACGCTGAAGGTGCCCTCGGTGCCCGCCAGGCCGTCGCCGGCCCCCTTGCCGATCTCGTAGCGATAGACCAGAGAGTCGGAGACCAATTCATCCATCGTGCGGTCCAGGGTCGACAGCATGCGGGGGTCGGTGGGCGAGACGAAGCGCACCAGTGGCATCAGCAAGTTGCTGGCGTCTAGGGCATCCGCGCCGTAGTACTGCACGAATGCCTGCCGCTCGCGGCTCCATCCGTAGCGCATGATCGACTCGTAGATGCGGTCCCTGGCGCTGCGCAGCCACTCCCGGTTGTTGGGCAAGCCGCGCTTGAGCGCGAGCCGCAGCCCCCTGTCGAGCGCGACCCAGCATTGCATCTTCGAGTAGACGAATTGGCGCTGGCCGCCGCGCACCTCCCAGATGCCCTCGTCCGGGGTCTCCCAGTGGCGGGCTACCCAGCGGAGCATCATGCGGATCTTGACCCAGAGGTCGTAGGAGACTTGCGTGACGTACTTGTCGTACAGGTAAACCGAATCGAGCAGTTCGCCGTAGATGTCCAGCTGCAGCTGCTGGGCCGCGCCATTGCCGATGCGGACAGGCCACGAGCCGCGATAGCCTTCTAGGTGCGGGAGCTCGATTTCGGGGACCTCCGGGCTTCCGTCGATGCGATACATGATCTGTAGCGGGCCGGTCGGCGCGTCGTGCTCCCGCACGCGCGCCTCCAGCCAGCCCATGAAGTTCGCGGCCTCTTCGGTATAGCCCAGGCGCAGAAACGCGTAGATGGTGAAAGCGGCGTCGCGAATCCAGGTGTACCGGTAGTCCCAGTTGCGCTCGCCGCCGATCTCCTCGGGCAGGCTGCAGGTCGCCGCGGCCACGATCGCGCCCGTCGGCTCGAACGTCAGCAGCTTGAGGGCGAGCGCGCTGCGCTCCACCATCTCGCGCCAGCGGCCCTCGTAGCGGCCCTTGTTGAGCCATGTCCGCCAGTACCGGGTGGTGCGTTCAAGGG
>VXRL01000089.1:0-4046 GCA_009838515.1 Terriglobia bacterium
GTTGGTAGGCCGCGCGATGCTAGATACGCAACGATTGCTCGACGAACTCGTGCGGCGCCTTTCCGACGCCCTAGGAGAAGACTTGGTCAGCGTGGTGCTGTACGGCTCCGCTGCCGCCGACGACTTCCAAGAGCGTGTCTCGGACCTCAACGTCCTCGCCGTGCTCGCCGAGATTGGCGAGAGGCAGCTCGAGCAGGCCTATGGGCCGGTCAACTGGTGGCTGAACCGAAAGCAACCCGCACCCACCGTGCTTTCCGTCGAGGAAATCCAGAACGCCAGCGATGCGTTCGCGATAGAGTTCCTCGACATTCGCGCGGCTTACCGCATCCTGCACGGCGAGGATCTCGTAGGATCCATCGAAATCGAGAGTGCCCACCACCGCCATCAGGTCGAGCACGAGCTCCGCTCGCTGCTGCTGCGGCTTCGGGAAAGGTACCTCGGCATGCAGAAGGACACCAAGGCGCTGCGGGCCCTGCTGACGGACTCGTTGCCGAGCTTCAGCACGCTCTTCCGGCATGCCGTGATTCTGGACGGCCGCGAAACCGCCGTGAAGAAACACGAAGTGTTCCAGCAAGCGGCCGAAACGTTCGGGATCTCCCCGGAACCGTTCGAGACTGTCTTGGCGCTGCGGCAGGGAACGAAGCGCGTTGCCAATGCCGAGCTCCGGCCTCTGTTTCTCGCCTACCTGCAAGAGATCACCAAGATGGCCGGACACGTCGATCGCATTGACAAGGCAGCGACGGCGGCAGCCGGGTGACTGTGGTATCAAGGGGCATTGCATCGCCGCGCTTGCGGCCCCGTAGAAGCAAGAGGTTCTCATGAAGTATGCGCTCATCGCGATCGGCTCGCTGCTGTTGCTCGCATTGCTGCTAGGTGGCTGGTTCACCGGGCACTACAACTCCATGGTCGATCTCCGGGAGAATATCCGAGGTTCATGGGCACAGGTCGACAACGTCATCCAGCGGCGCGCCGATCTGATCCCCAATCTGGTCAACACAGTCAAGGGTTTCGCGGCCCAGGAGCAGGAAGTGATCGGGCAGGTCACCGAGGCGCGGGCCGCCTTGGGCGGCGCGCGGACTCCCTCCGAACGCATCGCCGCCAACGACATGCTGGGCGGGGCGCTCTCGCGGCTGCTCGTCGTCGTGGAGAACTATCCGGATCTCAAGTCCAGCCAGAACTTCATGCGGCTGCAGGACGAATTGGCCGGAACGGAGAATCGAATCGCCGTCGAGCGGCGCAAGTACAACACGGCAGTCCAGTCCTACAACGCCACGATCGCGAAGTTCCCGGCCAACGTTGTCGCCTCGATGACGGGTTTCGCGCGAGAGGATGCCTACTTCGAGACCGACGAGTCAAACCGCGAAGCTCCGCCGACGGTCGATTTCGGCGCGAGCGGCTGAGCCGGGGCGTGGCAGCGCGTCACCGCTGTGGCGTTCCGGCCCGAAATTTGACAGCAAACCACGCAGGGAGTGATTTGGATAGAGGAATCGTCCGCGCTGTGGTATTTCTATAGAATGCGGAGCTTAATTCCAATACTCGTTGGAATTGTTTTGGCTGCTTCCATGGTGGCCCGCGCCGCACCAAGCTTGCGAGCCACCTCGCTCTCGCAGGCCGAGCAGAACCGCCTCGCCGACGCCGACCATCTGTCGCGCATGCAGGACAAGGAGATGCTCCAGCGCTGGGCCCGCTTGGAATTGCTGGTCCCGGTCAAGGAAAGGACGAGGGACTACTACTTGCACGCCGTGCCCTCTGACTACCGCTACCTGCGGCCGTGGGCACGCCTGCTGTTGGAGCGGCTGGCCAGCCAGTTTCGCGCCCGTTTCGGCCAGCCGTTGCGCATCACAAGCTTGGTGCGGACGGTCAGCTATCAGCGACAGCTGGCGCGTCGCAACGGCAATGCTGCGGCTGCTACCGGCCCAAAGGCATCCGCCCATCTCACCGGCGCCTGTCTCGATATCTCGAAGAAGGGCATGACGCGCAGCCAACAGGCGTGGGTGCGCAACGTCTTGTACCAGCTGCGCTCGAAGAAATACCTATATGCCATCGAGGAGTTCCGGCAGCCTACGTTCCACGTATTGGTCCACCGGAACTACGAGGACTATGTCGCACAGCGCACCAGCGCTGCCAAGCGCTAGGACCGTACCTGCCAGCGGGTGAGCGATGTCGCGCCCGGCCAAGCGCGCTAACGGCGTCGAGCCGCCGCAACTGCCGCTGGACATCGAAGAGCCCGCGAGTATTTTCCGGCGGGCCTTCCGGAGATTGAAGCCCCGGACGGAGCCGCCGGAATTCGACGTGCGCTACCGCTGCTACGCGAGGCTGAAATCCACCGTCCGCTTTGATGCCGCAACTGCGACCATTCGCGCAGACATCTCCGACCTGGTGCAGCAAGCTCCGCCCGAAGTCGTCGAGGCGCTGGCCACGATCCTGCTGTGCAAGCTGTACCGCAAGCGCGTGTCGACTGCGGTGCGCCATCGATACGAGCGCTGGGTGCATACGCCGGATACCCAGCAGGGCATGCTGGAAATCCGCAAGGACCGGGGGCGAAAGCGAGTACTGTCGGCAGCCGGAGAATTCTACGATCTCGACACGCTGTTCGATCAATTGAACGCGCGGCACTTCGCGTCGGAGTTGCACAAGCCGGAGCTGGGCTGGAGTACCCGACCCTCGCGGAGGCGGCTCGGGTCTTACGATGCCGCTCATGACGTTATCGTCATCAGCCGGATCCTCGACCGCAAGGCGGTGCCGCGGCTGGCCTTGGAATACGTGCTCTACCACGAAATGCTGCACGTCAAGCATCCCGTGCAGCTGCGCGAGACTTCGCGCTGCGTGCACACGCCGGCGTTCATGGCCGATGAGCGGCGCTTTCCCGGCATAGATCGGGCCAAGCGAATCCTGCAGTCCCTATAGCTTCGGTCCGCCGATTGTCGGCGCATTCGGCTCTGCTTCGCTATGGCAGAATGAACTCGCCATGAGCCGATCCAGTTTGCCGCGTCGAGCCTTTATCAGCAGTGCCGTTGCTGCCTCAGCCGCCCGGGTCGCCGGTGCCAACGACCGCATCCGGGTCGGAATCATCGGCGTCGGCAATATCGGCACGCGGCACCTGCAGCGGCGGTTGCTGCCGATGATGCGCGGCGAGGGAACCATCGACGTGACTGCGGCCAGTGACATCTACGACCGTGCCAAGTTCCGCGCCAAGGAACTCATCGGCCTGGCCGACCGCGATGTGCACCATGCCTATCAGGACCTGCTGGCCCGCGATGACGTGGATGCGGTTGTGATCTGCACGCCCGACCACCTCCACGCCAGGATGGCGATCGACGCCATGCGCGCGGGAAAGGACGTCTACCTGGAAAAGCCGATGTCTCGCACGATCCCAGAGGCCAAGGCGATCGCCGAGACCGCGCGGGAAACGGGCCGTGTCGTGCAGATAGGCAGCCAGTGGGTGTCCGACCCGGCGTATGCCCGCGCGCGGGAGATGGTGCAGAACGGCCTGGTCGGGCCAGTCGTCATGGCCCAGTCGAGCTACTCTTCGAACCACGCGGCCGGCGTCTGGCAGTACTACGTGGACGAAGAGGCCAATCCGTCGACGGTGGACTGGCAGCGCTTCTTGGGCGGCGCGCCGGAGCAGCCGTTCAGCGGCGAGCGGTTTTTTCGCTGGCGCAAGTACTGGGATTTCTCCGGCGGGATCGGCACCGACTTCCTGTACCACAGGCTCAGTCCTCTGCTCTATGCGCTAGGGCCGCGCTTTCCGCAGCGGGTGAGCGCGCACGGCGGAATCTATCTGTTCCGAAACCGCGAGGTGCCGGACACATACTCGACCACTGTCGAATACGATGACCTCGTCGTGAACTTGGTCGGCTCGTGCGGGTCTCAGGCCTCGAACACGCTCCATGGCCCGGCCCTCTTCGGCCAGCGTGCCGCCGTCTCGATACTCCCCGGCATGGTTAGGGCGACGCCCCGACACCGGAATGATGAGGGCATACCTGGAACTGCCCGGCGCGGTGAGATGGAGGGAGAACTTTAGAACCCCGGTAAGACAACCCCCC
>VXRL01000089.1:4056-37636 GCA_009838515.1 Terriglobia bacterium
ACCTCTCCTCTCTTCGCGGGGGTGGGTGGGTTTTTTTTTTTCTACACCCCCCGCCGCGGGTGGGGGGGGGCCCCCCCCCCAACGCCTCTATGCTCAGGCATTCCGTCGACAGGCCGGCGCGGATCTGATCGAGGTCGAAGTTGACAACCGAGATCAGCAGACCGCACGAACCGCGCACATGCGCGACTTTCTGCAGTGCGTCCGAACCCGCCAAGAGCCAATCTTCGACGCGTGGTTCGGCTATCAAGTGATGGTTGCGATCGGTTTGGGCGTGGAGTCCTACCGGACTGGCCGCATGATGGGCTTCGATCCCGAGACCGAGCGAATCCTGGAGGACGTCCCGCCGAGGCATCCCGGCTACGAGGGGAGCGGAAGCAACGCTCCTGACGCTCCGCCGGCCTACCAGAAACGCCCGGCTGCCTGAAGCTCGGGGAAGGCGAACTCGGGTGCCGCGCTATTCGGCTTGCTGGGCCCTGCGCAGGGCCTCGCCCAGCGAGCCCATCTTGTTGTCCGTAGCTTCCTTTTCCTTGCGCGGCTTGGCCTGGCGCTCCGGGGATCGACGCCCGCCTCGTTGGGACTTCGCGTTACGGCTGCCTTGGTTGCGGTCGCGCTCGCCCTTGGGGTGGGCGGCCTTGGCCCGCAGGAGCTTGCCGTCGATCGGAGCGCGATTGAATCGGCGGATGATGGCGTGCATCTCTTCGTCGTTCGGAGCTTCCACGAAAGCGTAGCCCTTGGATTCTTGCGTCTCGAAGTCTCGGATGACGCGGACGGCGTCGCACACCAAGTCACTGCTATCTAGCCACGACTTGATATCGTCTGCCGTGACCCAGGTCGGCAGGTTGCCGAAGAAGATGTTGTGTCCCATATGGGCGGAATTCTTCCTGTTTGATTTGGAGTTGGGCACCCTAGATGGGTCCTGCGAGACAACGTACAAAGTACGCTGATTACCCCGACTCGCCACAGGATACCATAGCTAGCCCCGGTCAGTCTCCGCACGCCTGCAGGTTGAACCGTCGGTCTGTCTCGCGCAGGCCGTGTCCGAAGCCGACGCGCGTACTTGTGCTGCCGATAGAGCGCCTCTGCTCTCAGAGGCGCTTGAACCATTCCCCGAGCACGCGCAGCGCGGGCTTGGCGAGTGGGCGGTGGGATGGGTCGAAAGGACTGCCTCGGCCGTGGCTGGGCCATTTCCACCAGAACATTCCCTTCACGTCCGGGTCCTGGGAGAACTCTTCCAGCCAGACTGCGTAACAGCGCGATTGCAACTCGGCATCGAGGGCACTGCTGTTCTCCTCCCACGGGCGGCTGGCCGCGGTTGCGAGGGCAGGGAAGCCGACCTCCGTGAACAGTACTGGTTTCTGGAAATCGGATCGCACCCGGCTGATGCGGTGCGTCGCCGCCAGGATTTCAGGGGAATCACGCCGTGGAGGTGCGCCCGCTTGAGCGATTGGGAAATAGAAGTTGACACCGACATAGTCCAAGGCGTCCCAAAACGCGACCTGCTCGAGTTCTCGCTCCCAGTGCGCCGCGTAGGTCACCGGCCCGCCGTAGATTCGCCGGACTTGCGCGATCAAGTCCCGCCAAGCGTCCTCGCGCATCGTCAGGCCGGCCAGTTCGTTGCCGATGGACAAGACCTCGACACCATGGGACTGCGCGAACCTCGCATAGTGAAGCATCCAGCTTCGGTAGTCCTCGAACCATGCGTCGAATCGGCTCTGGTCCAGAAACGCAATGTCTCCGTGGAATCGGCGTCCTGCCCAGAGATGCGGCTTGAGCATGACGGCGAGCCCGGCCCGCCGGGCCTGCGCCACTGACCTGGACAGCCTTGCGTCCGTTTCGAGCGTCTGGAATCGAATGGCTGTCTCGTCAGGCGCTGCCGTGAAGGCGTACGGAACCAGCGCGACGGCGTTCGCGCCCAGATCGCGGACGCGGGCCAGCTCTCGACCGGCCGCCAAGCTGCCATAGCCGCCATCACCCCGGCCTTCGTGCGAGAACGATATGCCCTTGAGATACGCGGGTGGTCGCTCCGTAGATCCTGCCGTCGGCGCGCTGGCCTCGCAAGGTGGGACGCAGTCCGAGCAAAGCCGCAGCGACACCTCCGCCGGCTGGCGGTAGAGCGTCTCCAGGACCGAAGTTCCGTGCTGCGCGGTGACCCCCTCGACCCACGCGCCGCCGATGGCGTCGCGAGCAATCGGTGAGAGCCGGCGGCCTTCCATGCCGAACGCTGCTGCGGCCGTGTAGCGGGCTTCTTGGCAAGAGATCCTGGAGGCCGCCTCCCGCAAGCCCAAGGCTTCGTATCGGCCAATGGCGTAGCGAGCTAGGGCCAGGGCCATCGCTCCCGATCCCGGCTCGCCCCAGGCTTCGCGCATGGCCAGCAGCGGCTCCGAGCGCGGATCTTCCGGCAGTAGATCAGGCGTGCCCATCAGCACCGGGCCGTTGGCGGCGTCCAGCGCGAAGCTGTCGGCGGCGTTGCGCCCGGCTCGTAGACTGCGCATCACCCTCTCCGAGTCGGTCACGTGAACGGAGATCGGCCTGTCGGTCGAGGGCAGCCGCAGCCGTTCTCGGTAGAGCGACAATCGCTCGTCCGCGCGCTCGACCCAGAGGCGCCGGGCCTCCGGTGTGAATCGAGCCCGGTCGAACCGGACGCTCCAATGGTCGGATGCCAATTCGGCCCAGGCGACCGGCTCGTCGCGCGACGGAGGCGGAATAGGCAGGGCTAGCGCCAGCCCGGCCGCTACGGACAGGATCGCCGTGCTTCGCAACGAGGGCCGCCGCCATGTGCGCCAAGGAAGCGATGCCGCCGCTGCGGCTGCCACCGCCAGAGCCACGGGCACGTAACTCGCGCCGAGGCGGGCAAGGAGCCGCGAGTCGACCTGGGGATCCCCGACAAGAAAGTGCAGCAGGCAAGCGGGCGCGGCGAATGCGCTCAGCGGCATTAGCTCGGATCGCCTCAGCCCCGAGCGCAGGAGAAACCCGATTCCGAGTCCGAGCAAGATTGCCAGACCTTGCTGCACGAACTCACCGCCCTGCGGCATGCCCAATGACTGCAGCAACAGTTCCAACGGCCCTCGGCTGGCCCATCCGTACCGCAGCAGCTCGATGCAGATCGAGGCTCCGAGCCAG
The DNA here is from genome assembly GCA_009838515.1 of Terriglobia bacterium. Classification (GTDB taxonomy): domain Bacteria; phylum Acidobacteriota; class Terriglobia; order Bryobacterales; family UBA6623; genus VXMF01. The sequence continues at coordinate 7,177 of VXRL01000089.1, forward strand.
AACGCCACGCACGCTGCTGCGAGCGAGGCGGCCAGCCTGGTGCGGAATGCCAGCCACCCCGCCAATCCGAAGGCGGCCACAGTGAGCAGCAGCGGACCAAACTCTTGCAGGGCATGCAAGATCCAAGGTGCGCTGTGCGGCAGCGCCACCTGCGCGCCAAAGCGACCCTCGAACAACTCGGCGTCGCCGAATGCCAGCAAGATCCACGCGCATGTGGTGCGCAGCGCGTTCACGAGCCACGCCCCGAGCAGGCAGCCGGCCATTCCTGTTACAAAGTCGGCCGCGCGATTCGCGGCCAGTTCAAACCCACGGCTCATTGTCGGCAACCGTTATAATCGCTGACACCGTGGCACGCACATCAAGAAGGGAATTTGTCGGCAGCGGGTTGGCGCTTTCTGCCGGTCTGTCCAGCGTGCTGGCCAAGGATTCGTCATCGCGCATCCGTTTGGCAGTCACTACCGACGAGATTGACGACGATCTTCGAGTCGCGCTCGATCTTCTTGGGCGGCATGGCTTGGACTATTGCGAGATCCGCCATCTGTGGGGCAAGTACAACACATCTTTGCCGATCGAGAAGATCCGGTACGTGAGGACCCTCCTAGACGACGCCGGCATTCGCCTTGCGATCCTTGACACGGGATTCTTCAAAGTACCGTTACCGGACAGCGGTTCCGCCGATGGCGCTAAGGCGCTGAAGAAGCAGTGGGACTTGCTCGACCGGGCCTTCGAGCGTGCCGAGCTTCTGGGCACGCGTCTGATTCGAACGTTTGCGTTTACCTATCCCCGTGGCGGCCGGCCGGATCCCGCCGCTTACCCAAGGGTCTTCGAGCTGGTCGCCAAGTCCGCCGAGCGCGCCAAGCAGGCCGGCTTCCGCCTCGCCGTCGAGAACGTCGCCGGCAGCTACGTGGAGACGGCGGCGCATTCGGCGGAACTGCTCGCGCAGGTGCGCTCGCCCGCCTTGGGCCTGACGTGGGATCCGAACAACTCCGCCCGAGCCGGAGACGACGAGCCGTTTCCCGCCGGCTACGAATCCTTGGATAGCTCGCGAATCTTGCACGTCCATGTCCGCGACTACCGCCGTACGAAGGAGGGTGATTTGGAGTGGTGCGGGGTCGGCGATGGCGAGTTCGATCATGTGGGCCAGTTCCGCGCGCTCTTGGACGATGGGTACGATGGCGTCGTCTCGCTGGAAACCCACTACACGATTGACGGCAGCAAGGCGGCTGCCAGCGAGCACTCGCTAAAGGGGCTGCTTGCAGCCGTCAAGCGTGTCTAGCGGAGCCGCGATGATCGGCTCGCGTGCATAGCGAGGCGATTGTGCGCCACGGCTCCCGGCAGATTCTCTGCGGCGATTCCTTGGCCTCGCTCCTGATTGGCTAACGCATGCAACTAACCGCCGTCGACTGGGCGATCTTGGCCTCGTTCCTCGCTTTCTCGCTGTTGGTCGGCTTGCGTGTGGCCAAGAGTGCCGGGGGCGATTTTTCGTCGTTCTTCTTGGCTGGCCGCCGCCAGCCGTGGTGGCTGCTGGGTGTTTCGATGGTCGCCACGACCTTTTCGACCGACACGCCCAACTTGGTGGCTGACATCGTGCGCCGCGACGGCGTGCTGGGCAATTGGACTTGGTGGGCTTTCTTGCTGTCCGGGATGCTGACGGTGTTCCTGTACGCCAAGCTCTGGCGTCGCTCGGGCGTCGCGACGGACGTCGAGTTCTACGAACTGCGCTACTCAGGCAAGACGGCGGCGTTCCTGCGGGTCTTCCGGGGCGTCTACCTAGGGCTGGTGTTCAACGTCTTGATCATGGCCGCGGTCTCTCTCGCGGCGGTCAAGATCGGCTCGGTGATGTTCGGCTGGAGTCCCATTCAAACGTTGGTCGTTGCCGCCAGCGTGACCTTGGCCTACAGTGCGCTGGGCGGGCTGCAGGGTGTGCTGCTGACGGACATGGTCCAGTTCAGCATGGCGATGGTCGGATCGGTGGCCGCGACCATCTACATCGTCCGGCTGCCCGAGGTCGGCGGGCTTAGCGGCATGCTGGCGCACGAGGCGGTACGCCAGCGGACAGCGTTCTGGCCCTCGTTCGAAACGATGTCCTGGGTTGATCTGGCACCGGTGTTCCTGGTCCCGCTGATGGTCCAGTGGTGGGCTGCATACTACCCGGGATCGGAGCCGGGAGGCGGTGGCTACCTCGTTCAACGCATGCTCTCAGCCAAGAACGAGTCGCATGCGCTGGGCGCGACGCTGCTGTTCAACCTGCTGCACTACGGCTTGCGACCGTGGCCATGGATCGTTGTGGCCTTGGCCTCGCTGATCGTATTTCCGGACCTTGGCGCCATTCAGCAACGTTTCCCCCATGTAGCGGCCGATGTGGTGCGGAACGATCTGGCATATCCGGCCATGCTGACGTTCCTGCCGCCGGGCCTGCTGGGCTTGGTGGTCACCTCGCTCGCCGCCGCGTACATGTCCACGATGTCGACTTCGCTGAACTGGGGGTCTTCGATCTTGGTCGGCGATGTCTACCGCCGCTTCCTGCGTCCTGGTGCCAGCGAAGCGCAACTGGTCTGGGCGGGGCGGTGGTTCACCGTCCTGTTGATGGTGCTTGCATGCGCCGTTTCCTTGACCGTGGAGAGCGCTTTAGGGGTATTCCAAATCTTGTTGCAAATCGGGGCAGGGACGGGATTGCTGTACCTGCTGCGCTGGTTCTGGTGGCGCATCAACGCCGCGACCGAGTTGGCCGCGATGGTCGCATCGTTCTCGGTAGCCCTGGCGCTGCCGGCGATAGGCCCGGGGCTGGATGCGTGGCAGCAGCTTGTGATCGGCGTGGCGCTGACTACAGCTTGCTGGCTGCCGTTCGCCTACCTCGGCGCTCCGACGGACGAGGCGACCCTGCTCAGCTTCTACCGCAAGGTCCGCCCAACCGGCCCCGGCTGGAAGCGTGTCGCCGGCAAGGCGGGCGCAGAGGTCCACTCCGGCCGAGCCCACAGCCTCACCCCGCCCTTGCTCGCCTCGCTGCTCGGCTCAACCGCGGTCTACGCTCTCATGTTTTCGACCGGATACCTGTTGTACGGGGAGGTCGCCCATGCATTGGCGGCCGCCTTGGTGGCAGGACTCAGCGGCTTCGGGCTGGTCCGCGTTTGGCAGCGCAATGTCGAGTGCTTCTAGCGGGAGCTGAGGTGGGGAGTCTCGCAACAAGCAGCGACACCTATGTCGCGCTGCTGCGCGGAATCAATGTCGGCGGACGGAACCGTCTGCCGATGGACGAGCTAGCTCGATTGTTCGAGCATGCCGGGTGCGCTTCGGTGAAGACCTACATCCAAAGCGGGAACGCAGTGTTCGCGGCGGCACCGGCGATCGCGCTGAAGGCGCGAGAATCCGTCGCAGCCGCAGTCTCCGCCCGGATGGGTACTGACATCCCAGTCGTTCTCCGGTCTGTAGCCGACTTGGCCCGGGTGGTCGAGGAGAACCCATTCCTAGCCGAATCGCAGGATCCCCGCACGTTGCACGTAGGCTTTCTGTCCGACCGGCCGTCGCCAGACCGAGCCGCGAGCCTCGACCCGGATCGGTCCCCGCCGGACGAGTTCGTTATGCGCGGCAGGGAGATCTATCTGTGCCTCCCGAACGGCATGGCACGAACGCGGTTGACTTCCGGCTATCTGGAACGAGTGCTTGCGACGTCGGCTACGTTCCGCAACTGGAGAACTGTTGTGAACCTGCTGAGCATGGCGACTGGATAGGCTCGCTGGGACCGCGGGTCATGCTACGGTCTAGTCCCAGTGGCCGATGCCGCTTGCGCAGTCCGGCGCGGCGAGACCAGATGGCACGAGGGGTCAGTACAGTGCGGGATAGTTTGCGAAGCAGGCCGACACGGCGGGAGTTCATTGCTGCATCGGCAGCCGGCGCGCCCTTGGCGGCGTGCGGCGGCGTTCCACGCGACGAATCGCCAGGACTCACGACGGCAGACCTCGATGCCGCCGCGGCCCGGCCGGTGCTCGACGTTTCACAATTGGACACCCCTCTAATCATCGACTCCATCCGTCTCTTGGAGAAAGACCGCGATCAGTTCGTCCATGTCCGTTCCAAGGACGGGGCCGAAGGAGTGTCGTTAACAAACGGCCGCCGCTATCTGAGCTCAATTCTCCAAGAACTGGTGATTCCGTTCTTCCTCGGCAAAGATGCCCGGAAGCTAGAGTCCGAGCTACTCTTCGAACTGTACCGGCATCGCAGCAACTACAAGCTCCAGGGGCTCGCGCTGTGGTCTGCGCAGGCTTGGGTCGAATTCGCCGTTCTCGACATGCTGGGCCGTGCCTGCGGAAAGTCGATCGGTGACCTGCTGGGCGGGACGCTGCGCGACGAGATCGACTTCTACGTGGCAAGCGGCCGCCGGGACTCGACCCCGGAAGAGGAAGTCGAGTACCTGCAGTCCTTGGTCGACGAGACCGGCGCGAAGGCAGTGAAGTTCCGGCTCGGCGGGCGCATGAGCCGCAACCTCGATGCCTCCCCGGGCCGATCCGAGGCCCTGATTCCGCTAGCTCGAAAGGGGCTGGGAGACGCGATCGACCTGCATGGAGACGCGAATAGTTCCTACGACCCCGAGCACGCGCTGCCGATCGGGCACCTTCTCGAAGACGTCGGAGCGGTCTACTTCGAAGAGCCCTGCCCGTTCGATCATCTGCAGGACACCAAGGCCGTCGCAGATTCGCTGTCCCTGCCGGTTTCTGGAGGGGAGCAAGAATACAGCGAGCGCAGGTTCCGCTGGATGATTGCCAATCGGGGCGTCGACATCGTCCAGCCCGACCTGCACTACTACGGGGGCATGATCCGGTCGGCCCGGGTCGCCAACATGGCAGATCTGGCCCGCATGCCGACTACCGTCCACATATCCGGAGGCTTCGGCTTCGTCTATATGTTGCACTTCGCGTCCCGCACAAAGGACATCGGGCGGTACCAAGAGTACAAGAGAAACATTGAACGCTACGCGGACTGGTTCGATCCGGCGCTTTCTATCAAAGACGGCAAGCTCGCGGTGCCAACCGGCCCGGGCGTCGGGATCCGGGACATCACGGCGGTGCTTCAGGGCGCTCGCCAAATTGCGTGACGGCCTGCCCAGCCCTACCCCAGCGTTGGATCAGCGGTTCACGCTCCGGCCGTCTTGCTTGTAACTCTCGAGCAACCGTTGCATGCTGCGCACGCGTTCCGGGGCGTCCGCCGCAAGATTGGTCGTCTGGGCGGGGTCTTCCTCGAGGTTGTACAGTTCTACGTCTTGGTCGTGGACCTTCGCGAGGCGTTGTTGACGAAACCACTCCGGCTCGCGATTCGCTCCGCCGTTGTTGTCACCGGTGGGGTGATTGATCAGCACCCAATCTCCCTGCCGGATTCCGAACCAGCCTCGCGAGCCATGATGCACGGTCGCCTCGCGTACGGGCGAGTCGCTGTCGGCGCCGAAGAGCGCGTCGCTCATGTCGTAGCTGTCCTCCGCTGCGTCACTCGGCAGCTGGAAGCCGACGATTGCCGCCACCGTCGCCATCAGGTCGGTCAGGCACAGCACCTCGTCCTGCACGCTGCCCGCTGGAATCTTGCCCGGCCAGCGCGCTAGAAACGGCACGCGATGGCCGCCCTCCCAGAGGTCCCGCTTCAGGCCCCGCAGCTTGGCCATGCTGGCGTGCCGGTATTCCAAGATCCGCCGATAGGCGTCAGCCTCCGGGCCATTGTCGCTAGTCACGACGACTAGGGTGTTGTCGGCTTGCCCGCTTCTTTCGATCGCCGCCAGCACTTCTCCCACGGACCAATCGACTTCCGCGACGAAGTCCCCGTAGAGGCCGGCTGCGCTCTGGTCTCTGAAGTCTTGGTTTGGCACGACGGGGCGGTGCGGCGCCAGCGGCGCGAAGTAGAGGAACCAAGGCTGCGCCTTCTCTGCCGCCCTCGCAATGAAGCCCACCGCTTCCTCCGTGAATCGAGGCAGCATGCGCTCGAATTCGAAGCCGGGCGATTTTGTTCCCTTGTTGTTGTTGCCCCCCATGAGGTAGGCAGGCAGGTGCGTCAGGTCAAACGCCAGCGTCGGTCGCGCCAGCACTTTGCCGTTCTCGACAAACCCCCAAGCGGGCTTCGCAAGCCCGAAGGAGTAGGTGAAACCGTGCTGGGCGGGGCCATTGATCACGGGCTTCGACCAGTCGACGTTCGCCACGATTTGGTCTCGCGATTCGTCCAACAGGTGCCAGCGACGCCCGAGATGCCACTTGCCGACCATACCGGTCTGGTAGCCCTGCTCGCGAAGCATGTCGGCCAGTGTCAGTCGCTCTGGCTCTAGGAGAGGTGGCGAGGCTCCGTTCAATACGCCGCGCTTCAACCACGTGCGCCACGCATAGCGGCCGGTCAGAAGCCCGTAGCGTGTTGGAGAACAGACGCCGTCCGGCGTGTGAGCGTCTGTGAAGCGCATCCCCTCAGCGGCCAAGCTGTCCAAGTTCGGAGTCGGTATCTTGGATTCCGGGTTATAGGCTCCCACGTCCCCGTAGCCAAGATCGTCGGTCAGAACTATGACGACGTTGGGATTCGAGAGTGCTGGAGCCACCCAGCCCAGCAAGGCGGCAAGACCTAGAGCAAGTCGCATCGGACACAGCATAGAGCATCCCAGTCACCGCGCCGTCCGCGGCGCAGGCCGCTCGACGTAATCGCGGAAGCTCAAACCCAAGGTCTGGCTCCAGCGCCGCGAGCACCCCCGGGCTCGCTGGCGGAGTCTCACGGATCAATCCCTCGATCATTCCGGCTCAGGCCAAGGTCAGTCGAATAGCCCCGTTGCTCGGTCAAGCCCTCGAATGCAAGCAAGTGCGACTTGGGCCGAGTCTGCGATTTGATCGCTGCTCGGACGAGTTCCCGTGCAAATTGCAACGTAACTTGCCATAATGAGTCGAATAATGGCGATTGAAAGGAAATTCTTCCGCTTTCCTGCAGGGCATTCCTTCCTGTTCGGACTGCGAGGAACAGGAAAGAGCACATGGTTGCATAGCGCCCTTCCCAACGCTGTCTGGGTTGACTTTCTCTCTCCGGAACAGCAGCGCATCTATGCCGCTCGTCCCGAGCGCTTGCGCGAACTGGTTGCCGCGAACCCCGGCGCGGAAGATGTCGTGTTTGACGAAGTGCAGCGGGTGCCAGAGCTGCTCACGGTCGTGCACCAATTGATCGAGCGCCCCAAGTGTCCACGCTTCGTGCTCACGGGCTCCAGCTCTAGGAAGCTCAAGCGAACCGGCGTCGATTTGCTGGCAGGTCGTGCGACGCTCCGCCTCATGCATCCATTCATGGCCGCGGAACTTGGGACGACATTCAGTCTGGACGCTGCACTTGAAGTCGGATTGCTGCCCATCGTCTGGGACGCGCGAGATCCTGCGGACACCTTGAGCTCTTACGTCGGTCTGTATGTGCAGCAGGAGGTACAGACCGAGGGCCTTGTCCGGAACACCGGAGCCTTCCATCGTTTTCTCGAAGCGATCAGCTTCTCCCATGGAGCGACCCTCAACGTAAGCGAGGTCGCCCGGGAATGCGCAGTTAGCCGCAAGACAGTCGAAGGATACGTGGAGATTGTCGAAGACTTGCTTCTAGCGTTCCGTGTGCCCGTCTTCACCAAGCGTGCAAGACGGCAGATGGCTGCACATCCCAAATTCTTCTTTGCCGACACAGGAATATTCCGGTCACTTCGGCCCGCCGGCCTGCTGGACAGTCCCCAAGAGGCTCGCGGGGCAGCTCTCGAAGGGCTCGTGGCGCAACATCTGAGGGCTTGGCTGGGCTACTCTCGATCGTCCGCCAATCTTTACTACTGGAGAACTCGCGCTGGAAGCGAGGTTGATTTCGTGATCTACGGCAGGGACGAATTCTGGGCGCTAGAGGTCAAACACTCTCGGCGGGTGCATCCGGCCGACCTCCGTCACTTGAAGCGGTTCCGCAACGACTACCCTCAGGCTCGTCCACGTCTTGCGTACGGAGGGGCTGAGCGGCTTGAGGTCGATGGAATCCTGTGCTTACCAGCGGAAGAACTGCTCCACGAGATCGTGCCGGGCCGGCCGCTGCCATGAAGCGCGCGAGGACTTGCGACCAACTTCGGCTCGGCAGTGGAGAACCGATCAATCCGCAATCTTCTGAAGCAGTCAGACTCTCGCTAACATGCGGCAATGCGACGCACCTTGAATCGACCATCCCTGCACCGCACTCCCCACGGAGCATACGAGACAGCGCAACACTACATCGGTGATCTGATCTATGGCACGAATGACGGCCTCCTGACCAGTTACGCGATCGTAGCCGGGGTCTCGGGAGGGGCCCTCTCATCTACCGCTGTACTCATCGTCGGAATTGCCAACCTGTTCGCAGACGGACTATCGATGGGCGTTGGCAATTTTCTGAGCATTCGCGCTCGGGAGAGCGCTAGAGAAAGGCAGAACCTGCCCGAGGAGGAGGCGAACCCAGCACGACACGGATTAGCGACGTTCTGGGCATTCTCCGTGGCAGGGGCGATCCCTCTCTTGCCCTATGTCATCCCCGAACTGGAATATCGATTCCTGCTGGCGTCGGTGCTGGCACTCGTTGCCCAATTCGCTGTCGGTGCCCTGCGTGCCCTCGTCACGGCCAGCCGATGGTGGGTGAGCGGCCTTGAGATGCTAGCACTGGGCGTTCTGGTAGCGGTCGTCGCATACGCGACGGGCGCTGGCGTGGCGGCGATTGTCCAGGGCGAAGCGTAGACTGCGGGAGCCGCCTGCGCCGCATCACGTCCACCGCTCACGCCTATGGGCCGCCATGATCCCGTGGCGGTAGCACGCGCCACCGCCCACCTACAATAGTGGCGATTCAACATGTCCCTGCTACCCCGCTTGCCCTTGACCGTCGGCATGCTGCTTACTCTGGCCGGCACATGCCAGTCGTTGTGCGCCGCCGAGCTGCCGCCCCCCGTTGATCGCGAGATCGACTTCATGCGCGACGTCGACCCGATCTTCGTCCAGCACTGCTATGCCTGCCACGGCGACGATGCCGCGATGAACGGCTACAGCTTGTGGCGGAGGAAGTCCGCCGCGCGCGGAGGATACTCCGGCCAGCCCGGCTTCATCGCACGCGATAGCGCGAATAGCCGCCTGATCCACTTGGTTGCGGGCTTGGAAGAGAATCTGATCATGCCGCCGGCCGGCGGCCCTCTGACTAGCGAACAGATCGGCATCCTGCGCGCTTGGATCGATCAAGGCGCGCCGTTCGCCAGCACGCGCTTCGACGACAGCACCAAGCGCGAAGAACAGCCTTGGGTGCACATGGATTACGGACCAGTGATCTCCGCCAGCGTAACGGTGAAGGAACCCGAGGACCCGCGGGCGGACAAGCAGCCGGGCGACAACATCAGCTACAAATCCCACGCCATCATGCTCGAGGCTGAGCGTCGCGCCGGGTTCATCTTTGACACCGAGCTGCTGCGCATGTCGGCCGGCTGGAACGGTCCGCAATACGTATTGACGGGCACGGTCTATGACTGGAGGCACGGGCCGCACCCGCACTTGGACGGCAAGCCTGTGTTCGAGACTCCGGTTGCCCCTGGCTGGGGCCGTGATGGCAGCTTCGCCGATCCCCGCCCCGAAGGATTCGGTCCGCTGCCGGCGGATTGGGCTCGCTACAAGGGGCGCTACATGTTCGGCGACAAGGTGGTGCTCGAATACAGCGTGGGCGATGCCAACGTGCTCGAAATGCCAGGCCTCGAAACCGATTGGGGAGTCGAGGCACTGACTCGGACTATGGAAGTCGGCCCCTCGCGCGAGCCGCTCTTGCTAGAGGTGGCCGCCGTGCAGGGTGGGCAGGTCCGTCAGCTTTCGCTCAAGAACCTGAACCAAGGCAACGGGCCAGCGATTGAACACCTCGTGTATCTCGGCGGCGATGAGGGCACGGCTGTCGGTGTCGCCGGACTGGGCAAGAAGGCCAGATGGGACCTGTCGGCGGCAGGCGAAGTGCGCTTGAGCATTCCCCGGTCTGGCGAGGAACAGCGGTTCACCCTCTACTACGCCGATGTGCGCTCCCAGCGCCTAGGCGCGTTTGCCGGTGCGTTGCGGCAGGCCCCCCGGCCCGAGCGCCTTGAGCCCTATACCCGGGGCGGGCCGCGAACCTACCGCAGGCCGGTCGAAACGAAAGGACGCCTTGGAGATGCCGGCGGCGCGTGGACTGTGGACGAGATCACGCTGCCCTTCGACAACCCTTGGGAATCGTGGTTCCGGCCCACTGACTTCGCCTTCTTCGACGATGATCGAGCGGCCGTCGCAACGTGGTCCGGCGACGTCTGGATCGTCGATGGTGTGGACGAGGACTTGGACAAGCTCACGTGGACTCGTTACGCGGTCGGCTTCCACATGCCCCAGGGCTTGGAAGTTGTGGACGGCAAGGTGTTTGTCTTGGATCGCGACCAGATCACGGTCCTGCACGATTTGAACCGGGACGGCCAAGCTGACTACTACGAGAACTTCAACAACGAATTTCACGTCACGCACCATTTCCATGAGTTCACCTTCGATCTTGACCGGGACCGCGCTGGCAACTTCTACTTCGCGAAGGCCGCCCGTCACGCCTTGCCGGCCAAAGTGAAGCACCACGGGGTCATCTTCAAGATGGACCCTGATGGCAAGAACCTGCAGGTCGTCTGCACGGGATTCCGCGTGCCCAACGGAGTTGCCGTTGGACCGAACGGAGAGATCACCACCTCCGACCAAGAAGGCCACTGGATTCCTTCCACGCGCGTGAACCTGTGCTCGCCGGGCAGTTTCCATGGCTACATGTGGGGCGGCAGCATCGGCGACCGGACAACGTATGACAATCCGATCACCTGGCTTCCGATCTCTGTAGATAACTCCGGCGCTGGCCAAGCGTGGATCGGGACCGATAAGTGGGGACCGTTCAAGGGGCACTTGGTGCATTCGTCGTTCGGGCGGGGCAAGATCTTCCTAGTGCTGATGGAGAACATCGGCGATGGGGTCCAGGGAGGCGCCGTAGAATTGCCCGTTGATTTCGATTCCGGCCTCATGCGGCCAGACTTCCGCAAGGCAGATGGCAACCTCTACTTGGTGGGCCTGTATGGCTGGGGCACCAAGCGCAAGGCCGTGGGCGGCTTTTATCGCGCGCGATTCACAGGCGGCAAAGTGCTGGTTCCCAGCGAGCTGCATGTCAGCAAGAAGGGCATTGACGTCTCCTTCCTGCACGAGCTGGACCCGGAAAGCGCCGAAGATCCCTCCAACTACAGCGCAAAGCGCTGGAACTACAAGTGGCTCAGCCGCTACGGCTCTGATCGCTGGAAGCTGAACGGCGACCAAGGGGTCGAAGAGATGACGGTGCGATCCGCCACGCTGCTGCCCGATCGCAAGACCGTCCGGATTGTTGTGGACGATCTCCAGCCAATCATGCAGATGATGACCAGCATCAGTATCCAGACGGCTGCCGGCGATCGCATCGACACCGAGATCAGTCACTCGATTCATACCCTTGTCGACGAGCCCGGCACGCCGTTCGTGGCGAAGTATGACTAGCGCGCTCCGCCGCGCATCGTCAGAACGCGCTCGGTGGGAGGGATCTAGCGGCCCGCCCGTACGCTAGGCCGCAGGCCACGCCCGAGGCCCTGAGAGTGACATCTCGGGCAGTCTCCCGACCCCTCGTTTCGGCGGGGCTGATGGTCCCGATTCGGAGTGATCCCGGTGCTAGACTTGATGCGATGAAAATGCGTGCCCTCGCCTGCCTGCTCGCTTTGGCCAGTGTCGCTGCTTTCGCACAGCAGCGAGAATTCAAGCCTGACAAGGAGATCGTCTTCAAGCAGTTCGAAAAGGACCCGCTGGAGTTGCACGTTTTCCTGCCCGAAGGCTGGAAGTCCAGCGACAAGCGCGCGGCCGCGGTCTTCTTTTTCGGAGGGGGCTGGGTTGGCGGCACCCCTACGCAGTTCTTCCCGCACAGCCGCTATCTGGCTTCGCGCGGCATGGTTGCCATCAGCGCCCAGTACCGCACGCGGGGCAGCCACGGCACGACGCCTAGGCAGTGTGTCGCAGATGGCAAGTCCGCGGTGCGCTGGGTTCGCACGCATGCCGCGGAACTGGGCGTCGATCCCAACCGGATCGCGGCAGGCGGCGGATCCGCCGGTGGCCACGTGGCGGCCACCACCGGGGTGATCGACGGGCTCGAAGAGAAGGGCGAGGACTCGTCCGTTAGCTCCAAGCCCAATGCGCTGCTGCTGTTCAATCCCGTCACGGACCTCTCGGGCAGGATTAGGGGCTGGGGCGACGATCCAGAGGCGGGCTCGCCGCTACACCACGTGGACGCGGGTGACCCGCCGACGATCGTCTTCCACGGCAAGGCCGACACGACGGTTGCGTTCGAGACCGCCGAGACGTTCTGCGATGCGATGAAGGACGCAGGCAACCGCTGCGAGCTGGTCGGCTACGACGGCCGACCGCATGGATTCTTCAACTATGGCCGCAGCCGTGCCGCGTACACCAGCTCCGTCTGGCACATGGACCGTTTCTTGGCGTCTCTCGGATACGTTGAAGGCCAGCCGATGGTTGGCCGACCGGGCGATCCAACTTGGTAGCGCCGGTTGGTGCCGGCCGGGTCCCTCGGAGTTCGCTTCTTGCGGAGGCGGCGAATGATTGCGGCGACGCGCCTTGTCACTCTGCTGCTGCTAATCGGCCCAGTGGCGATGGCGCAGCAGTGGCCGCCCGAGCGTGACCTTCCGGCCGGCCCGGCTGACACGCTCTACTACAACGGCAAGATCATCACCATGTGGGCCCAGCGCCCCGTGGTCGAATCCATGACCGTCGCCTCCGGGCGCGTCTTGGATGTCGGCACGACCCAGATCGTGGGCCGCAAGACCGGGCCTCGGACCCGTCAGGTCAACCTGCAGGGCAAGACCGTGCTGCCCGGATTGATCGATAGCCATGTCCACCCCATCAACGCCGCTTTGGCTGAAGCGGATGGCGAGATTCCCGTATTGCGGAGTTTCGATGCCGTGCGTCGGCACATCGAAGCGCAGCCTGCCGGCGAGGGCTTGATCTTTGTCCCGAAAGTGTATTCCACCCGCCTTCGGGAGCGCCGCTATCCAGATCGCTGGGAGATCGACGAATATGCAAGCGATCGCCCCGTGATGCTCGATAACGGCTATGCCGCCGTGCTGAACTCGGCGGCCTTGGAAATCGCGGGCGTTTCTGCGAGCACCCCTGATCCGACCAACGGAAAGCTGGTGCGGAACAACGCGGGCGAACCCACCGGGCTGATTATCGGAGCGCGCCAGCTCGTGGCGCCGCTGCTGGAGGCGCGCACCCACAGCCACGGCCAGATGGTCGCCGCATTGGCCGCGATGCAAGGGGCGTACATCGAGGCTGGACTGACGAGCGTCACTGACCGCAGCCAGGCCGCCGCTGGGTTTCGCGCCTATCAGGACCTGTGGCAGCAGGGCAAGTTGCAAGTGCGCACATCGGTCACCCGCGTGGTCAATGCAGAACGGCCGGTCGAACAGGTCCTGCGCGAGATCGAGGGGATTGGAGCCGTCACCGGCCACGGCGACGAAATGTTCCGCGTGGGTGCGCTGAAAGTCGTGCTGGATGGCGGCATCTTGCTCGGCACGGCCTACATGAGGGCCCCCTACGGCCAGCACACACAGGTCTACGGATTCGAGGATGCCGAGTACCGCGGCGAATTGCGCATCCGTCCTCGCGATCTCGAGCGGATCGTGACATTGGCCGCTGACCTTGGCTGGCAAATGACCGCCCATACGACCGGCGGCGGATCCACGGACGTGCTGCTCGCCACCTATGAAGCAGTCAATCGCAAGGTGCCGATCATGGGTCGACGATTCACGCTCACCCACGCCAACTTTCTCAGCGGGGACGCGATTCGCAGGGCAGCCGCGTTGGGCGTCGTGGCGGACATGCAGCCCGCTTGGTACCACTTCGACGGGCCTGCCTTGGCCCGCGTGCTCGGGCCCGATCGCATGGGCACCTTGCAGCCCTACCGCTCGATCATCGACGCGGGTGTCGTCGTTGCCGGCGGCTCGGATCACATGATCAAGTTCGATGCCAAGGAATCCGTCAATCCGTTCGATCCGTTTTTTGGCATGTGGATCGCTGTCACGCGCACGACAGCTGACGGTTCAGTGCATAACCCCGAGCAGCGAATCACCCGCGAAGAGGCGTTGCGGATGTGGACGCTCAGTGCGGCCTATCTGACGTTTGAGGAAGATGTCAAGGGATCGCTCGAGCCCGGCAAGTACGCTGACTTCGTCGTCGTCGACCGCGACATCTTGACCTGCGCCGAGGACGAGCTGCCCGACACGCGAGTCCTGGCGACGATCTTGGGCGGTCGCGAGGCGTACTCGGCAGGGCAGCGGGCCGCGCCCGAATAGGTGTCAGTCCCCTGCTGCCGCGGCGGCCGGCCGCTCCGCTGTAGGCTGGATCTGCATCAAGACGTTCTGGGCGTCTTCTGCAGTGAATTCCGCCAGCCGCGAGGAGACGTTCATCGAGCAGAAACTCGGTCCGCACATCGAGCAGAAGCGGGCGGATTTGTAGCCTTCCTCCGGCAGGGTTTCGTCGTGCATGCTGCGCGCGGTTTCCGGATCTAGGGCCAGATCGAACTGGCGATTCCAGTCGAACTCGAAGCGCGCCTTCGACAGGGCGTCGTCCCAAGCGCGGGCGCCTGGCCTGTGGCGTGCGACATCTGCTGCGTGCGCCGCGATCTTGTAGGCGATCATCCCCTGCTTCACGTCGTCCTTGTTGGGCAGGCCGAGGTGTTCCTTGGGCGTGACGTAGCAGAGCATCGATGCGCCGTGCCAGCCGATCATCGCCGCGCCGATCGCCGAGGTGATGTGGTCGTAGCCCGGCGCGATATCCGTAACTAGCGGACCGAGCGTATAGAACGGCGCGTCGTGGCAGATTTCGCGCTCTTTGTCGACCTGCAGCTTGATCTCGTCCATCGGGATATGGCCGGGCCCTTCGATCATTACCTGCACGTCGTAGTCCCAAGCCTTCCTAGTGAGTTCGCCTAGTGTCTCGAGCTCGGCGAACTGGGCTTCGTCGGAAGCATCGGCGATGGAACCCGGCCGCAGGCCGTCGCCGAGCGAGAAGCTCACGTCATACTTCTGGAAAATCTTGCAGATCTCCTCGAAGTTCTCGTAGAGCATGTTCTGCCGGTGATGACCGACCATCCACTCGGCGAGCAGCGAGCCGCCGCGGCTTACGATACCGGTCACGCGCTGTACCGCCATGGGAACGTGCTGAATGAGCACGCCGGCGTGAATCGTCATGTAGTCCACGCCCTGTTCTGCCTGCTCCTCGATCACGTCGCGCATGATCGGCCATGTGAGGTCTTCGATCCTGCCGTTGACGCGGGTGAGCGCCTCGTAGATCGGCACCGTGCCGATCGGAACGGGCGACTCGCGAATGATCGTCTTGCGGATTCGCGGAATATCGCCGCCGGTGGAGAGGTCCATCACCGTGTCGGCGCCGTAGTTGATCGAGTAGCGCAGCTTCTCGACTTCCGCATCGATCTCGGAGGTGGTGGCCGAATTGCCGATGTTGGAGTTGACCTTGCAGCGCGATGCGACTCCGATGCACATCGGCTCGAGGTTCTCGTGGCGTATGTTGGCCGGAATGATCATCCGGCCTCGAGCCACTTCTTCCCTGACGGTCTCTGCCGGGAGCTGCTCGCGCTTGGCTACGTATTCCATCTCCTCGGTGACGAGCCCCCGGCGAGCGTAGTGCATCTGCGTCCGCACGGGGTCTCCGAGGCGCTTGGCTGTCCATTCTGATCTCATCATGTTGTTGCCCTCGATTGTTGTCCGGCTACTCGCCGCACCCATTATCTTACTGCCACCGAATCGCGCGGTGACCGAAGCCCTTCGGTGGCTTCTCAGTCTAAGCGTGTCCAGCCCAGAGCCACGGCGTAGAGGCGCTGCGTTAAGCCCATGTTCCCAGTACCACATCGGCGGCGATGCCGGCTTGTTCGGCTTGCTTGCCAAGGAAGCGGCACGAGCGTGCTATGCCGGGCGCGACATCCCCGACTCCGCTTCCAGTCGGTTGGCGCGATATGATTGGGGACTTCAGCCGCGCCATGCGCGTCAAGATACTTCACCATGACCGCTGCTTCGACGGAGCCTGCTCCGCGGCATTGTTCTCGAGTTTTGTCAGGCGCTCGCTCGCCCCGGGCGCCGAACTGTCGTACGCCGGGCTCTACCACCGCGCCGACAAGCTATTTGACGAGAGCGACTTCGATGGCGACATCAACGTCATCGTCGACTTCAAGTACTGCCCCTCCGAGAGGGTGACTTGGTGGTTCGATCACCACCAGAGCGCGTTCTTGTCCGAGGAAGATGCCGAGCACTTCCGCCGCGACCACTCGGGCACGAAGTTCTTCGATCCGGGCTACAAGTCCTGCACGAAGTTCATCGCTAACACGCTGTCCGCAAAGTTCGGCTTTGACTGCGGGCATCTGGTAGATCTGATTCATTGGGCAGATATTCTGGACGGGGCCCAGCATCCCAGCGCCAGGGTTGCGGTGGAGATGAAGGAGCCCGCGCTGAAGCTAAACCTCATCATCGAGTCCGCCGAGACCAACATGACGGCCGGCGTCATACCGTTGCTTGAGACGGAATCGTTGGAGTCCATTGTCGAAAGGCCCGAGTACCAGCGAGAGTTCCGCAAGCTCTACGAGGGGCACATGCAGACGATGGAGACGATCAGCGAGAGAGCGGTCTATCGCGACGGAGTGGTCTTCTTCGATCTAGTAGGTACCGGCCTCAAGGGCTACAACAAGTTCATCCCCTATTACCTCTATCCGCAGAGCGCATACACGGTCTCGCTGCTTGACGGGGGATTTCGGGCCAAGGTCTCGGTCGGTTCCAACCCGTGGGCAACGGTCGAGCCGTCGCACAACCTGGCAGAGCTGTGCGAGCGCTACGGTGGTGGCGGACATCCTCGCGTGGGTGCAATCAGTTTCAAACCGGAGCAGTTCAGCGAGGCGCGCTCTGCTGCCCTAGAGATCGCCGAGATCCTCTATTCCAACTGACTCGGACGCCCAGCTCATCTAGCGGCCAGACACACTTGAGGCGGTTGCTGACCCTCGTCAGACAAACTGCCGCACCCACGCCGGCCCAAGCGCTTGGGTGGGCCCGCCTTCGGAATGAGGTGGAGCTACCAGAGACGGGTTACACCGTAGGAATCGAAACAGTCCTCGATCGAAATGAGCACAAGGCCGTGCGCCAGAGCCTGTGCGATCAACATCCGGTCAAACGGGTCACGATGCGGGCCGGGCAGCAACCCCGCCCGCGTGGCGTCCTCAACAGTGATCGGCAGCTCGCCAAAGCCCTGATCAGCGATTGTCTCGGGGATAATTCGTGCTACAGCCTCCGCGGCCGAAAGTCTGCCGAGACGCCACTTGGTGGCGACCTCCCAAGCGGACGCGGCGCTGATAAGGATCTCGTTTGCTTCGTCTGAAATCGTTTGTTTGGCAGCTTGAGACAGTCTCTCGCTTCCGTCCAGCCACCACAAGAACGCATGCGTGTCAAGCAGCGTCCGCACGATTCATCGCTCCCAAGCGGCTAACTCGGATTCTGGGAGCGGATCGAAGAAACTCTCGTCGATGCTGATTCTTCCCCGCAGTGCTCCAAATCGCCGTTTGCCACGGCCGCGAAAGCGCACGAGTCGCGCTACCGGCTTTCCGTTACGGGCAATAACGACCTCTTCGCCAGCCTCAACCTGTACCAACAGCCGTGACAGCTGAGTCTTTGCCTGATGGATGTTCACCATGGACATTGGCGGTTCCTCGCCTGACAGTGCTAGCTAACTATATGACTAATGCCGACGCCCTGTCAAGAGGGTCCCGGTGATCGAGAAGCTAGACCTCAGGCCAGCGGCCACTATAGAGCCGACGCTCCTTCAGGCCAGGCGTTTCCACGACGTAGACCCAAGTCACCTCGCAAGCATCGCTGGTCGCGGCTGATACCAGCACCCGCCGATAGAGGCTCGCGTGGCCGGGGTTGAAGTCCTCCAGCCTGTCGATGGCGGGCAGGCTCTCCTCGGGATCGGAGAAGGAAAACAACTCGCCGTACACGGTGTCCCACGAACCGGTAACGGTGGATGTGCCGACCGAGCGCGAGGACGACTGAAGCTGGTCCGCAGTACGCAACTGCACAGCCAGGTCGTGCATGGCCCGTCCCGTCCCTTCTGCGAGGATGTCCTCGTCCGGGACTTGGAGGAGCGGGAATCCGGGCCCATCGTAAAGGCGGCCGCGGATCTCGGCCTCTTGGACGTCCAAGAGGCCCTGGCAGAAATACCCGTGATTCGCAAACCCGCGCTTGAGCGTGCCGTACACGAAGAGCCTCAGCGGCCCGGGCGCCTGTGTCGCGAAGGGGTCAATCGACTTCATGGTTTGTCAGGCGACTGCGGTAAGCCCGTACACCGCGATGCCCGCCTGATCCGCGTCCGCTAACAGCTGTTCCTTCTCCAGCAGCAGTGTCTTGGCTGCGTCCACCGCGACGGCCGTCGCGTTCGCAGCGCGCATCTTCCGAATCGTCCGCGGGCCAATCACCGGCACGTCGAAGCGCATGTCTTGGTTGGGCTTGGCCACCTTAACCAGCGTCAGCCGCCGCGCGTTGGACAGGGCCTTCGCGCGCTCGAGCAACAAGTCGGTGCCCTCCATGGCTTCGACCGCCACGCACGCCTGCTCGCAGATGACCACGCTCTGACCAATGTCGAATCCCGCCAGCGCCTGAGCGATTTCCCGGCCATACGCGATATCGCTCAATTCGCCCTTCGAGGGCTTTCGCCTCCCATTGGGCCCCGCTCCCGCAAGGCTCGAGGAAAGGAAGTGTGTCGAATCGAGCAGCGAGATCCCTTCGTCCTCCAAGACCTGCGCCAACGCGCCGAGCAGGGAATCGGTGTTCTTGCGGCGAAGGCTGTTGAGCAACTTGAGCAGGCGCAAGTCGGGGCGGATTGCCGAGAAGATCTGCTTGTGTTGAATGCGCCCGCTCATCACCGCTTGGCTGACTCCTTCGGCGCGGAACGTTTCGATGAGCTTGGACAGCTGGCCGAGCGACACCCACTGGCAGGAATCGGCCAGTTCCTCCACTTCCGGCGCGGCCTCCTCCTTGACGGCAACCACCGCCATCTGGTGGCCCGCCGCTCGCGCGGCCTTCAACGAGAGGATGGGAAAGCTGCCGCCGCCGGCGATGAGCCCGTACTTCACGGGACGAATCCCCGCTTGGAACTGCGGACGAAGTCGCGGAGCTGCTCGAGGTGCGGCGATGCAGGCAGTTCTGCGGCGATTTTGGCTAAGGCTTGGTCGTTGTTGAGCTCCGACTGGACCAAGATCTTGAACGCTCTCCTGAGAGATTGGATCTCCTTCGCCGAGAATCCCCGTCTCTTCAGCCCGGTGACGTTGATGTTGTGGGTCTTGGTTTCCCGCTCGCTCACGACCGTCGCGAACGGCAACACGTCTTGGGTGACGACGCTGAACCCGCCGACGAAGCTGTGGGCACCGATGCGGCAGTACTGATGGACGCCGCTGTGAGCGCCCACCCAGGCGTGGTCCTGGACCGAGACGTGCCCGCCCAGCGTCGCCGAGTGGCACAAGACGCAGTGCGAGCCGACGAAGCAGTCGTGCGCGACGTGCGCGTAGGCCTGCAGCAAGTTGTCGTCGGCGATCGCGGTCAAGCTCCCTCCGCCCGCAGTGCCGCGATGGAGGGTACAGAATTCGCGGATCTGGTTGCGATCGCCGACGGTTGTTCGAGAAGGTTCGCCCCGGTACTTCAGATCTTGGGGAGCCACGCCCACGGTCGAATACGGATAGAAGCAGTTGTCACGCCCGATCTCCGTGTCGCCGTCGACGTAGACATGGGCCATCAGGCGTGTGCCGGCCCCAATTCGAACGCCCGGCCCGACTATGCAGTACGGTCCGATCTCGGCGGTCGGATCGACGCTCGCACCGGGGTCTACGATCGCCGTGCGGTGGATCGCCATCACGCGTATGCCGCGGGCCTGTCGGCGATGCTGCACATCAGCACTGCTTGCGCTACAAGCCGGTCGCCCACGTAGGCTTGGCCTTGCATCTTGATCACATTGCCGCGCTGCCGCAAGATGTCGAGCTCCAAGCGAAGTTGGTCGCCCGGCGTCACCTGGACGCGGAAGCGGCAATCGTCGATCGAGGTGAACAGCACCACCTTGCGCTCACGGTCGGCGATCGCTCCCAGTGCCAGCACTCCGCCGCACTGGGCCATCGCTTCCACGATCAAGACGCCGGGCATGATCGGGTTGCCCGGAAAGTGGCCTTGGAAGAAGGGCTCGTTGAAGGTGACGTTCTTGATGCCGATGATCCGCTTGTCCGACATCTCGACGATCCTGTCCACCAGCAGCATCGGATAGCGGTGCGGCAGGATCTTCTGGATTTCGTCGATGTTCAACATCGCAGGAGCCCCGGAGCGCGGCGGGCCCGCCTCGCGCGAAACTGCGATTATATCCCACGCCCCGCGCAGAATGCGTCCAGAGGCCGAGTAAAGCATTTGTTTTCAATGAGATGGATGCCATGTCCAGCACCCGCAGTGATCCGGCTAGTCGCCCGCACGGGAGGCCCCCACGGTCTCCGGCTCTCCCCGGTACTGCGGTTCGCGCGCCGGCTGTGACCGTTCCGGACGCGCCGTGCCGGCGGTCCGCTCGGGAAAGGATTCGATTGCTTGGCGGCGCTTCTCGAGCATGACGATCAGGATTCCGAAGGCCACGCACAGCACCCCGATGATCAGTTCCACGGGCAGCGCCTCGGAGTAGATCAATGCGCTGAACGCGACTCCGAATATCGGAGTGGGGAACACGAACACGGACAGCAGCGCGGGCGAGTTCTTCTCCAGGAGGCGGATCCACAGCACGAATGCGATGCCCACCACGCCGAACGAGCAGTACATCCAAGACACGAACGGCCACAGCGTCAAAGGGCCGACCATCAGCGGTTCGAAGATGGCCGCGAAGAGCAGGAAGACCGGGAGGGAAAACCCGACCTGCCAGAAGATCACCCGCATGGAATCCATGCGCTGCACCAATCGTTGCGTGTAGACCATGCGCCCGCCGATGACCGCTGCGGTGACAAAGGCTAGGGCGTTGCCCAGGATCGGGCGCGGAGCCAGGGAGGGGTCCGGCTGCCCTAGGAACACTATGGCCACGCCTCCGAAGGCCATGGCCAGGCCCGCCAGCCGCTGGCCGGAAAGACGGTCTCCGGGCACGTAGAAGTGAGCGAAGGTATTGATGAAGACCGGCGCGGCGTTGAGCAGGACCGATGCGAACCCGGCTGTCGTCCAGTCGAGGCTCAGGTTCAGCATGATGATCTGGATCGCGAAGAACACTCCGAGCATGGCCAGCGGGCGGGTCTCGCCCGGCAGCGGCTTGAGGCGGACCCCGCCGTGGCGAGCCCAGGCCCATAGCACCGGCCAGCCGAGCAGCGCCCGCCAGAATGCGTTCCAGGCTGGCGGGAACGCACTGAGGGCAACCTTGATGCCCACGATGTTCAAGCCCCACATGGCCGACAGCAACAGCGCCGTGGCGATCGCGGCCGTGCCCGGCTTCTGAGGAGCCCTAGCGTGCACGCGAAGCCTCCCCCATCCTCACCTTGGTGACGATCGCAATTCCCGCCGCCACCGCTACCGCACCCACCAGCAGGCGTCCGGTAATGCGCTCGTCGAACATCGCGGCGGCGAGAAAAATGCCGAATATGGGCACGCTGAAGGTGTACATCGCGAGATTGCCGGCGCTGTAGAGCCTGAGCAGGCTCGTCCACGAGACGAAGCAAAAGCCGGCCACGACGATGGCTTGGTAGAGAATAGCCAGCACCGGCTCATACGACAGCGGCTGGAGCAGCGGTTCCTCGAAGGCGAGTGACAGCGCGAGAAACCCGGGCAGCGACAGCACCATCTGCCAGATCACGGGCCGATAGGCGCCGACACGGCGCACCATGCGCTGGGTGTACACGATGCGCAGCGCCAGCAGGAAAGACGAGACGAGCATCAGCGGGTTGCCGAGCATCGGATTCGGGGCCAGTGTCGCGTCTGGCTGGCCGAGCATCACGTACGAAATGCCCCCGAAGGCGATGGCCAGCCCGAGCAGCCTGCTCGCGCTGAGCCGGTCGGCCTTCACGAAGTGGTGGCTGATCAGGTTGACCATTACAGGGTTGGTGTTGAGCAGGATCACGGCGTACGCTGGCGACGTGTAGAACACTGACAGGTTGAAGATCGCGATCTGGGCCGTGAACATCGCCCCGAGAAGCAGGAAATCGCGCAGCTGACCACGCTCGATCCGGACCGGCTTGCGCAGCAACCAGGCCCACGCCGAGACCGCCAGCGCCCCGATGGCCATGCGCCAGAAAGCGCTCCAAAACGGCGGGATGGTGGCTAGCCCGAACTTGATCGAGACGATGTTGCCGCTCCAGAAGAAACTGATGAGCAGCGCGAACAGCCCGACCTTCCATGTGACGGGGCGCGTAGCTGCGAGGCGGGGCGGGCCAGGACTCATCGCGAGTCCTTGAGGCTGTCGCAGAGGATCTCGGCCACGTGCCGGGCCGTTCGACTCGTGAAGTGGTCGATCTGCTGGCGGCAGGACACCCCGCTGACAGCGATCTCCGTATCGGCGGCGGCGGAATTCACTGCCGGGAAGAGCCGCTCAGCTCCGATCTTTTGGGAGATCTCGTAGTGGCCCTTCTCGAAGCCGAAGGATCCGGCCATTCCGCAGCAGCCGGAATTGATCTCCGCCACTCGCTGCCCGGGCACGAGCTCCAAGGTTTGCAGTGTCGCTCGCGTGCCGATCTGGGCCTTTTGATGGCAATGCCCGTGGTACAGAACGTTGCGCTCGAGTGGCTGCCAGCCGATGTCGAGTTCGTTGCGGTCGGCCAGTTGCAGCAAGAATTCTTCCAGCATCAGGGCCTTGGAAGCGACGCGTCCGGCCGCGCTGCCCGGCACGAGTTCCGGGTATTCTTCTCGCAGCGTGAGCAGGCAACTGGGCTCGCAGCCGACAATCAGTGCATCGCCGCTGGCCAGCGCGTCGAGTTCGCGCACATTGTGGACGGCCACCTCGCGGGTGTCTTCCAGCAGGCCGTGCGAGAGCATCGGGCGGCCGCAGCAGCGGTGGTCGGCCAGCAGGACTTCGTAACCCGCAGCCTCGAGCAGCGCGACCGCCGCCTTGCCGACCTCGGGGTAGTTGAAGTTCATGAAGCAGTCGTCCAGCAGAACGACCTGTCCGCGGCTGGCAGTGCGCTCTCTGGCGGGACGGCGCGCGAACCAGTCGCGGAAAGATTGCACCGCCATGCTGGGCGGTTTCCGCCTGCGGTCGACGTGCAGGAGGGCCTCGTTCAGCCATCGCACAGGCGCTAGCGAACCTGCGAAATTGAACAGGCGTGGCACCTTGCCGGCCAGGCGATAGATGCGCTCGATGTGGCCGAAGGCCTTGGCCTTCAGCGGCACGCCGTGCTCGTTGTAGTAGTGGGACAGCCATTCGTACTTGATCTTGGCCATGTCCACGTTGGACGGACACTCGGTCTTGCACGCCTTGCAGGCTAGGCACAGATCGAGCACGTCGTGCATGCGGCGCGACGTGAACTCCTCCGGCGGAAGCGCCCCCGACAGTGCGGCGCGCAAGGCGTTGGCGCGGCCGCGCGTGGAGTGCTCCTCGTCCATCGTGGCGTGGTACGAGGGACACATCGTGCCCGTCATGCGCTTGCGGCAGACGCCCGCGCCGTTGCACAGCTCGATCGCCCGGTCGAAACCTCCCTCGCCGGAAAAGTCCAGCGTCGTCTTCACTTGGCGCATCTTGTAGTCCGCGCCCCAGCGCAGGTCAGCGGTGAGTTCGGGAGCGTTGACCACCTTGCCCGGATTGAGAATGTTGTGCGGGTCCATGGCCCGCTTCAAGTCCAAGAAGCCTTGGTAGATCTTGTCGCCGAAGAGCCACTTGTTGTACTTGCTGCGGGCAATGCCGTCCCCGTGCTCGCCGGACATCGAGCCGCCGTAGTTCATCACGATGCCGAAGACCTCGTCGGCAATCGCGGCCATCTTGCGCACTTCCGCCGGATCCTTGAGATTGACCATCGGACGGACGTGCAGGCAGCCTACCGAGGCGTGGCCGTAGTAGCCGCCGTGGGCCTGGTATTTCTCGAGAATGTTGCGAAAGTCCCTCAGGAAGCTGCCCATCTGCTGGATGGGCACCGCCGGATCCTCCACGAACGCGATCGGCTTGTGGTCGCCCTTCACCGACATCAGGATGCCGAGGGCTTCCTTGCGCACGCCCCAGACCTGCGCTTGCTTGGCCGGATCGCTGATCGGCAGGTAGCCGAAGCCCGTGCGGCTCCGCTCCAGCAGATGGCGCAGAGCGCTGAGCTTGGCGTCAACCTCGCCGGTGGTCTCGCCTTGGTACTCCACGACCATCAGCGCTTGGGCGCCTTGGTCGACCCAGTCGAGCTTGCCTGCGAACGACGGGTTGGCGCGGGCGTTGTTGAGGATGAATTCGTCGATCAGCTCCGCTGCGGACGGGCTGGTCGAAACAATCATCTCGGCGGCGTCGACCGCTGCGAAAACGGAGTCGAAATGCACCACGAGGATGCCTTTGCTGGCCGGCGAGCGGACAATCCGCAGCTTTGCCTCGGTGACCACGGCCAGGGTTCCCTCGCAGCCGACGACGACGCGGCTGAGATTGAGCGGGCCGGGGCGGCTGGAATAGCCCGCGCCGAACGTGTCGCCGTCGCGCACGAGTTCGTCCAGGTTGTAGCCGCTGACGCGCCGCAGGATCTGCGGAAATCTGGTCAAGACCTCGTCGCGGTACTGCGCTCCGATCTGGGGCAACTGGCGATACAGGGAGGCCACGAAATCGTCCCCCCTGCCGAGTGCTTCCAAGTCGCGGTTCGCGACTGGTTTCAGCCACGCTTCGGAGCCGTCGGCGAACACGCAGCGGAGTTCCAGCACGTGATCGATCGTCTTGCCGTACAGGATCGAGTGCGAACCGGCCGAGTTGTTGCCGATCATGCCGCCGATGGTGCCGCGGCTCGCGGATGACGTGTTGGGGCCAAATTGATAACCCAGCGGCCTCAGGTGCCTGCCTAGCTGGTCTTGGACGACGCCCGGCTGGATACGAACCCAGCCCTCCTCGAGGTTGGTCTCGAGGATGCCGTTCATGTACTTGGCGAAATCGATATGGACGGCCTCGCCCACGGTCTGGCCGGACAGGCTCGTGGCCCCGCCGCGCGGCAGGACGGGCACTCGATGCTTCGAGCAGAGCCGGACTAGCGACCTGACGTCTCCGTGGTGCCTGGGGATGACCGCTCCGATCGGCTCGATCTGCCAGACCGAGGCGTCGGTGGAGTACAAGACGCGCGAGTAGCGGTCGAAGCGTACCTCGCCCTCGATCTGCCGGCTGATCTGTGCAGCGAGGTCGCTCGGGTATGCGGACATAGCTCAGGCTCGCGACCGGCCGGACGCATGTCTCGCGTCCGAGATCCGCACGCCGCGGGTTCAGGCGAGCGCTTGCCGGATCCGCCGACTCAGGCGGGACAGGCCGATATCAATATTTTCGTCTCTTACGTTCGAAAAAGAAAGTCGCAGCGCATTGGACCGTCCTGCCTCGGCGAAGAACGGCTCTCCCGGAATGAAGGCGACCTGATCCTGTTCGAGGCTGTCGTGGAGCAATCCGAGCGCGTCGATGCCCTCGGGCAGATCCAGCCACTGAAACAAGCCGCCCCGCGCCGCGCTCCAGCGGGCCAGGCCGGAAAAGTGCCCTCCGAGGGCGGTCTGCATGGTCTTGGACTTGGCGGTGTAGAAGCTGCGGGCCTGGGCAGCCTGGGCCGGCATCCAGCCCCGCTCGAGGAATTCCAGAACCAGCCGTTGGCTGAGCGTCGGCGTGCACAGGTCGCCGGTTTCCTTGCAGTACTCGATCCGCTGGATGATCTCGGCCGGACCGTGCATCCACGCCACGCGCAGTCCGGGCGCGAGGATCTTGGAGAACGTCGAGACGTAGATCACGTGGTCGCTGTCGGCGCAGGACTTGATTGGCGCCAGGGCCTCGGGATCGATGCCTTCGAAGTAGAGCTCGCCGTACGCGTCGTCTTCTACCACCACTACCCCTTCGTGGCGCGAAAGCTCGCAAAGTGCTTGCCGCCGGGCTTGCGACCACACCGTCCCGGCAGGGTTTTGAAAGTTCGGGACGACGTAGATGAGCTTGCACTGGCGGCCTTGGGAGCGCGCCTCGCCGATGCGCTGAGCGAGGTGGCCCATGTCCATGCCGTCCTCGTCGCACTCGACCGCAAACAGCTTGGCCCGAAAATTCTCGAAGGACGACATTGCGCCGATAAAGCTTGGCGTCTCCACGAACACCGCGTCGCCCGGGTCCAGCAGCACCCTGGCGATGAAATCCAGCCCCTGTTGGGAGCCGCTGGCAAGCAGCGTTTCGGCCGGGGTGGACTCGATGCCCTTCAGCGAGCGGTCGCGCTCGCAGACGGCCTTGATGAGCCGCGCGTTGCCGCGGGTCACGGAGTACTGGAAAACGTGGCCGCGCTCGCGCTCGACCAGATCGTGCAGGATCTGGCGCAACTTCTCGTGCGGAAAGGTCTCGGCATTGGGCGAGCCGGCGGCGAACGAGATCACGTGCGGCTGATTGACCAAGCCGGTGAGCTGGCGGATCAGCGACGAGCGCATCACGCGCGCGTCCCGCGAAAGCATCTCGTCCGGATTCATGGAGGCAGCGTAGCAGAGAGCCACAACGAGGCAGCCGCCGCCCCAGACCTGGGCCGCTTAGCCGCGAGGGTGGTAGCTGTCGTAGATCTTGCGCATACGGGAACGCAGCACGTGAGTGTAGATCTGCGTGGTGGAGATATCCGCGTGCCCGAGCATCAGCTGGAGGCTGCGCAGGTCGGCCCCGCGCTCCAACAGGTGTGTCGCGAAGCTGTGCCGCAGCACGTGGGGCGTGATCCGCTTGTCGATGCCGGCGACGAGGCCATACTTGCGCAACAGCTTCCAAAACGCCTGCCGCGACATCGACCTACCGAGGGAGGTGACGAACAGGTACTCCGAGGAAGCGTTCTTGAGGATGGTCCGCCGATGTCGCTCGACGTAGCTTTCGATTGCCTCAAGGGCCGTCCGGCCGACCGGGACCAGGCGGGTTTTGTCGCCCTTGCCAACCGTGCGCACGATCCCTGTCTTGGAGTCGAGGTCGGAGAGCCGCACAGCGACCAGCTCAGAAACCCGCAGGCCGGTCGCGTACAGCAATTGCAGCATCGCGAGATCGCGGCTGCCCAGGGGTGTCTCGGGCGGCGGCGCGGCGAGCAACTGGTCGACCTCGTCATAGGTGAGGAACTTCGGCAGCGTCTT
Source organism: Terriglobia bacterium (assembly GCA_009838515.1). Classification (GTDB taxonomy): domain Bacteria; phylum Acidobacteriota; class Terriglobia; order Bryobacterales; family UBA6623; genus VXMF01. The sequence goes on from VXRL01000089.1 coordinate 34,529, forward strand.
CCACTGGCCCGGAGAGGCGAGGTTGGCCGAGGGATCCTCGACGATCCGGCCTTGGTCCACGAGGTAGCGGTACAGGCTGCGGATGCTGCTTATATACCGAGCGACCGACCTGGCGCTCAGGCCAGCCCCGTAGAGCCCGTCGAGAAAACCTCTCAGCTCAGCGTTGCTGGCCCCCGATACGCGCGCGTCCCGCCGGGCCAGGAACTCCGAGAGGCGGGTCAGATCTCGGCGGTACGCGGCGATGCTGTTCGCGGACAGGCCCTTTTCGACACTGGCGTAGGCTAGGAATTCCTGCAGCGAGGAGTCCGCCCGCCCCACAAGCCAATCATACCGGACTGCTTGTGGAGCCCGTGCTTGACACCCCTGCATGTGCGTACTAGCATGGCGAATGGCCAAACATTTCGGGGGCAATTGTTGAATTCCACAGCCAAAAGGGTCTACGTGCGACGCTTCGGGCTCGACAAGGTCGAGGGCTGGGTGGACCCTCAGCAATATCTGAGCAGCAACGGGATCGAACTGATTACGCGCACGGCCGAGCGGGCAGTCATCCCGTACGATCAGGTGCGGGCCGTGTACTTTGTTCGGGAGTTCGACAAAGATCCGGAGCGCGACCAGCGCAAGGAGTTCATCTCGCGACCAAAGCTCGGCGGACTTTGGATTCGCCTGCGTTTCTTGGATGGCGGGGAGTTAGAGGGCGTGATCCCCAACGACCTGCGCGTGCTCGGAGCCTCGGGCGTCACGTTGACGCCGCCCAACTCTAGGGGGCTTGCTTGGCGCGTGTTCGTGCCGCAGGCCGCGGTGGACACATGCGTCGTGATGGGGGTCATCGGCAAGCCAGACGCCTTTCGCCGCCGACCCAAGGTGCCCAAGGCGGCACCCGGGCAATTGGATCTGTTTGCCCCCACCGCCTGACCTTGGTGGCGGCGCGGCTGGGCTAGCCCTCCGCTTCCAGCAGTCGCTCTGCCTCCATCGCGGCCTTGCAGCCCGCGCCGGCAGCCGTGATGGCCTGCCGGTAGACCCTGTCCTCGACGTCACCTGCGTGGAAGACGCCGGGGATGTTCGTCCGCGCGCCGCCGTGGGACACGATGTAGCCCTGCTCGTCAAGGTCGAGCTGGCCCTTGAAGACATCCGTATTGGGCACGTGTCCGATGGCTAGGAACAGCGCGCTGGTCTTGTGGTCCCATTCCTTGCCATTGGCTGTGCTGCGCAGCTTCAGGCCTGTCACGGCCTTGGCCTCGGGATCGGCGACCTCCGTGACGGTGGCGTTGGTGATCCATTTGATCTTGTCGTTGGCGCGTGCCCGATCCAGCATGATCTTCGAGGCCCGGAACTCCTCGCGGCGGTGCACGATGGTCACATCCGTGGCGAACTTGGTCAGGAACAACGCCTCTTCCATGGCGCTGTCGCCGCCGCCAACGACGGTCACGGGCTGTCCGCGGAAGAAGAACCCGTCGCACGTAGCGCACGAGCTGACGCCATGGCCAACAAGGGCCTGCTCCGATGGCAGCCCGAGCCAGCGGGCGGACGCGCCGGAGGCGATGATGAGGGTCTGCGCCTCGAGCTGCTCGTCGCCGATCCAGAGCTTGAACGGGCGGGAGGAAAGATCCGCTCGCGTTACCGCGCCGTGCCTGTAGGTGGCCCCGAAACGCTGTGCTTGCTGCTTCATGCGATCGACCAGATCAGGCCCCATGATGCCCTCCGGAAACCCGGGATAGTTCTCCACGTCAGTGGTCAGCGTCAGCTGACCGCCCGCCTCCAGGCCCTCGATCACCAGGGGCTTTAAGCTTGCACGGGCCGCATAGATGGCAGCGGTGCTCCCCGCGCAGCCGGAGCCGATCACAATCATTTCGTACATGGGTCTCGTCCGCACGATGGCGGCAATTTTCATTCTATCGACACCGGCCTTGGCCGCCCTCCCGCGTGGCCGGGCCGAGCAGGGGCCGTCGCGGCGCGGACGCTCAGCCGTGGAGCAGGCCGCTGCATCGCTGCGTCTCCCGCAACCCGATCTCTCGCTTGACCATCCGCTCCGGTGACTCTAGAGTCAGACTTGGTGAGGCCGCCTGAAGGCGCACGGGCCTGGAGCGGCCGGGCAAGGCCGTCGAGTCCCATCGATTCCGCCGGGCGCCGGCGAAGAGCAGGAGCGATGCACAGCCGACCCGGGATCTGGATCGCAGCGCTGGCGGCTGCCGGCCTGGCTGGGCCACTTGCCGCACAGACCGCAGAGGAGCTTCAAGGGCCCTTCAAGCGCTGGCTGGACGAGGATGTCGCCTACATCATCACGAGCGAGGAGCGCGAGGCATACGTGCAGTTGAGAACGGACGCGGAGCGCGAGGACTTCATCGAGTCGTTCTGGATGCGGCGCGACCCGACGCCGGGCTCAGCCGCGAACGAATACAGGGAAGAGCATTACCGGCGAATCGCCTGGGCCAACGATCGGTTCGCCGCGCGGGTTTCTGGTTGGAAGACAGACCGCGGCCGGGCCTATATCACGCGTGGACCACCGGACGAAATCGAATCGCACCCATTGGGCGGCCGGTATGAGCGACCGTCCCGCGAAGGCGGCGGTTTCAGTGCGGATCACCCGTTCGAGGTGTGGCGGTACCGTGTGGCGACCGGCGGCGACATCTTCCTGGAGTTCGCGGACCCTGCCATGACCGGCGAGTACCGGCTCAGGATGCCCCCCTCTGCGCAGTGAGTCTCGCCGCGGGTCATGGGAGGCCAAACATTGCCGAGGCCGCGGTTCCCCGAGTTCCCGCGCTCAGATCTCGGTCGTCTTGCCCGGGATTGACTGAGATTTCGCCCTGCGCTAGCATGGGGCTACCAAACTGGCCAAAGGAGGTGATTCAGAGACATGAACGACAGTACAGCTGGTAGTATTCATCTGGACGGAGAGGTGGCCGAGAGTTAGCGCGACTGCTCGGACGTTCCGATGCCCCGTTCTTGCCAGTGCGGGGCCGTAGTAACCGTGGACCGGCAACTCGCCGCGCCAAGGGTACTGCCAGTGCAATCAACAGCGGCGCGACAGCGCCGCCCTTGCCCTGGGGGGGGGGGGGGGCCGCGGGGGGGGTGGGGTTTGGGGTGGAGCGGGGGGGGGGGGGGGGTGGGTGG
>VXRL01000089.1:37646-39752 GCA_009838515.1 Terriglobia bacterium
GGTGCTCCCCTCCTCGCGCCTGCCTGTTTTTGGCATGTAAATATACCGGGGGCTTCACACGGCGCCCCTTGTCCGGTGGGGGGGGGCGGGCCCCGCGAGGGCATTCCTATTGCGATGAACCTGCTTGGGATCGAGACTTCCTGTGACGAGACGGCAGCTGCCGTGGTCGCAGATGGAGATCGCTTGCTGTCCAATGTGATTTCCTCGCAGTTCGATGTCCACGCCGCCTATGGCGGCGTAGTACCGGAACTGGCCTCCCGCGAGCACCTGCGCGCCATCGTGCCCGTCGTTCGGGAGGCGCTGGCGCGCGCCGAAATCGGATACCAAGACGTCGATGCCATCGGCGTGACCTACGGGCCCGGCCTGATCGGAGCGTTGCTGGTCGGCGTCACCTACGCCAAGGGACTGGCGGCGTCCCTCGGCGTGCCGTTGATCGGCGTTAACCACATCGAGGGCCATATTCATTCCGTCGTGCTCGAGCGTCGAGCGGCCGGAGGAAAGGTCGAGTTTCCGGCCCTGGCTTTGGTGGTGAGCGGCGGCCACAGCCATATGTTCGTCGTCCACCAGAATGACCGGGATGCCTACGCTTACCGGCTCTTGGGGCGCACGCGCGACGATGCGGCCGGAGAGGCTTACGACAAGGTGGCGAAGCTGCTCGGATTCGGCTACCCGGGAGGGCCGATTCTTGACCGGCTGGCGCCGCACGGCGACCCCGAAGGGGTTCGCCTGCCTGTCGTGCACATGAAGGGCAATCCGCTCGACATGAGCTTCAGCGGGCTGAAGACTGCGATCCGCCACCACGTCCAAGGTGCCGGCCTCGGCGAGGAGATCGAGTCTCGGCGCTCCCTGTGGGACAACGGGCGCCCGAGCTTCGAGGCCCTGCTGGACTCGTCCAGCCAAGGATGCCTCGATCTGATCGCTTCGTTCCAGCGCCGCGCCGTCTCTGAGTTGCTCAGGCGGGCGGTGCGAGCTTCGGAAGAGGAGCAGGTCGAGTCGCTCATCGTCGCCGGCGGCGTCGCGGCCAATTCGGGCCTGCGCGCGTCGTTCGAGTCGTTGCCGCTGCCGTGCTATTTCCCGACGCTCGCGCTGGCAACTGACAATGCCGCCATGATTGCCGCCGCAGCCTACCCTCGCCTGAGGCGCAAGCAGTTTGACGGATTCGGTCTTGCCCCCCAGCCCGCGCTGCAGTTGGCCTAGTGCGGCCTGCAAAGCGAACGAACCCTATCGCAGCCGCAGCTTGTAGAGCACGTCCGAGCCCAGCAAGCCGTTCTGGTCCCGCGTCACGATGAACGACCAGTTGCGGTCGGGATTCCACTCCAAGCGGATGGCCTGCTGCTGCGCCGACGAGAGATCGTAGCTGTATATCAGCGTGATATCGTCGGCGATCTGCTGCTCGGTCGACAGGCGGGCGGTCGGGTTAGACTCCAGACCGCCGACTTGCGGATCCACCTTGAGTCGGCTGACGCCGAAGAAGCGCTGCAGGCGCTTTGAAACCGGTCGGGCGATCGCTTGGCTGAGGATGTTGTCGGCGCCGGTCTGCACTAGCGATTGTTGTTCGATTCGCCGCCGTGATGCGATGCTCGGGTCGATCGTCGGCTCCTTTCCGACGGCGACGAGATCAACTAGGTCGTGGAACGGCAGCGGCGGATCGGAGCGGTAGCTCAAATCCAGATCCCGGCCCGGCCCCGACAGCACCAGGGCAAGATCAACATCTCGGATGCGTGTCTCCAGCTCGACATTGAGCACAGGCTCTGCTTGCAGGGCGTCGATGAAGCGGATCTCTCCCCGATTAATCCGGTAGTGGGTGCCGAGCATCCGCAACTCGCCCTGCACGATCTGGATCGCTCCCACCAAAGACGGGTTGGCCAGCGTGCCCACGAAGTCGAGGTCGAAATCTGCCTGCACGTCCCGCACAAGCGTGGTTTCTATCGGCAGTTGCTGGACAGCTCCGACATGCACGTTGAGTTGCAGTCCCTCCAGCAGGGGGCTCGGGCCGAGGCTGCTCCCGCTCAATTGCAGGCTGGAGAACAGATCGGCGAACGACAGGTCGCTGGCGGTCGACATGCGCGTGATCACGATGTTGCCGTTGAGGATGCTCTGCCCACC
>VXRL01000004.1:0-148232 GCA_009838515.1 Terriglobia bacterium
TACCAGCCCCGGACCTGCGCCGTGGCGATGCCCAGCCCCGGCAGCATCACCGGGATGCCTTCGTCCACCCCGTACACCGTGCCCCCGTCGCTCGTCACCAGGCCTTCCGCCAGCGGCCCCTCCACCGGCGTGCCGTCAACATGCTTGACGGTTCCGGCTGCGATGGCCTCGTTCAGCGCGGCCAGTTGCGACTCGGTCAGCTCCCGCACCGGCACTTTGGTCACCGGACAGCACAAGATCTTCAGCAGCTCGGCGCTCACAGGCATTCTCGGGTTCGCAGCCTCCCCTCCAGCATAGTCGAAGGCTGCCGCCGCGCAACGCCCGACGCACGCTCGCGGCGCTCGGCCGCGATCCGCGCCAGCGTTGACAACCACCCCCGTCTCGGCTATAGTTAACGGACTCCGGCGCTCGCCAGCGGACGCCGCCGCAGGCGTAACTGCCGTGCGGAAACTCGTGTGCTCAGCTCGCTGTGGGGTCGGCGAGCGCTCGGGTAGGCATGGTCGCGGCTCGCGCTGCTGGAAGGGGCCAATTTCGCGAGGCCGTTGCATTCATGCAGGCGCAATCAGAAGAAACGAAGCCGATTGCGGATGAGAGCGCTTCCAGCGTCACTGATGCGGCCGACCTGCCTCGCGCGCCGGATCTGCCGCCTCCGGAGCTAGTCGAAGCCGCTAGCGCTGAGGAAGAGGACCCTGTTGCGCCGCCGGAACCGGCGGCGGCCGAAGCTGACCCCAGCCCACCCGCTAGCGAAGTGCCGCTCGCCGCCGGTGCGGACCCAGCGGATCCGCCGAGTGCCGAGGTGTCGGAAGCCACAGACGAGCCCGTCGACCCGGCGGCTTCCGTTGCGCCGGCCCCACAGGAGTCCCCGGAGCTGTCGGACGCTCCGCGTTCCGAACAGGGATCGGATGATCCAGCGCCAGCGCGTGCGCAGTCCGGGGTCGAGGCTGCGCTTCCCGCCCCCGCGCCGCCGCCAGCGCCCGCAGTCCCGCCAGCGCCCAGCGGGCCGAACGCCATCCCGGGCTTGCCCGACTTGGCCGGCCCGGAGGAGGACCTGCTCGACGACATCCCGGATTTCGAGGATCCGGAGATGCTGCCGGACATCCCGTCGGACGCGGGGGCGGTTGTCCGCGCCGGCGCCCGTTGCAAGGGAACCGTTGTCGCCGTGCGCGACTCCGGCGTCATCGTCGCGTTCGGGACCAAGGTTGAAGGCAGCGTGCCTTTGGCCGAGTTCCAACAGGCCGACGGCACGGTCTCGGTAGAGCCCGGCCAAGAGATCGAAGTCTTGGTCGAGCGCATGGGCGCTCCCGGCGAGTATGCCGCCCTTTCGTACAAGCGCATCCGCGAACTGGAAGTGTGGAACGGGATCCAACAGGCGCACGCGCACAACCTGCCGATCAAGGGCACGGTCGCCGGGCCCGTCAAGGGCGGCCTGCGCGTGGACATCGGCGTGCCAGCCTTCATGCCCGGCTCGCAGATCGACATTCGGCCCATCCGCAAGATGGATTCATGGGTCGGCAGCGAGGTCGAGGTCGCGGTCATCGAGTGCGACCGGCGACGCGGGAACGTTGTCGTATCCCGCAGCAGCCTGCTCAGAGCGCGACAGCGTGAATTGCGGGCCGAGACGCTCGGCAGACTCGCAGTGGGCGAGCCCGCCACGGGGGAGGTCACGACGATCACCTCGTTCGGGGTATTCGTTGACCTCGGGGGCATCGAGGGCATGATCAAGTACGCCGACCTGTCCTATGGCCGGGTCCGCAAGGCGGAGGACCACGTCCAGGCGGGCCAGGAGCTCACTGCCAGGGTCATGCGCATCGACGAATCAAAGGAGAAGATCGTCCTGAGCCTGAAGGCGATGCAGCCCGATCCGTGGCTTACGATCGGCGAGCGTTTCGCTGTCGGGCAACGAGTGCGCGGCCGGGTCACCAGCGTGAAGGACTACGGCGCTTTCGTCGAACTCGAGCCGGGCGTCGAGGGACTGATCCATTTCTCGGAGATCGACTGGTCGCGCCGTGCCAAGCATCCCACCAAGACATTCACCCCTAACGCCGACGCCGATGCGGTCGTGCTGGCGATCGACCCGGACCAGCGCCGCATCTCTCTGAGCACCAAGCGTCTCACGCCGGACCCGTGGGACACGCACGCCGCCAGCCTGGAAGTCGGCCAAGTAGTCAAGGGCGTGGTGCGCAAGATCGAACACTACGGGTTGTTCGTCGAGATCGCGCCGGGAATCGAGGGCTTGGTGCATGTTTCAGACCTGTCTTGGGATGCGCGTCCGACCCAGCCCAGGGAAGTGGCGCAGAAGGGACAGGAGATTTCCACGGTGATCCTTCAGGCGGACTTGGAGAACCGCAAGCTTTCGCTGGGCGTGAAGCAGCTGCAGCCGGACGCATGGGACGCCTTCCTGATCGAGAACTCGGTCGGCGACATCCTGCCCGGCACCGTGCGACGGATCGCGAAGTTCGGCGCGTTCGTCGAACTGGCGACCGGCGTGGAAGGCTTGTGCCACAGTTCCCAGCTCCCCAGGGATCGCAGCGCGATCAAGCCCGGGCAGCAGCATCAGTTCGAGATTCTCGAGCTCAACGAGCGCACGAGGCGCATCGGGCTGCGCTACCTGTGAGGGGACCGCCCGCAGTTCCGTTTGCGTTACAATGGCCGGACAAGGAGGTTGAGCCCAACCACATGACAAAAGCAGAACTTGTTTCCGAGGTCGTGAATTCCACGAGTACAACCCGCCAAGAAGCAGATGTAATCGTAGACACGGTCTTGGATAGCATCGTCAGTTCGCTCACAAAAGGAGAGAAGGTCGAGTTGAGAGGCTTCGGCAGCTTCCGCACCCGTCAGCGCCCGGCCCGCCAGGGACGCAATCCGCGTTCCGGAGAGGTGGTCGAGGTTCCGTCCAAGACGATCCCGTTCTTCAAAGCCAGCAAGCAGCTGCGCGACGCCGTCGGCGATTCCACGCCGACCGAATAGACTTAGCACCGCCCGAGGCGGCGGCCGCGCGATGGACTTTCTTTGGAGCCCGTGGCGCTACCGGTACGTCACGGGTGCATCCGGGGCCGGGGCCCCGCAGGGTTGCGTTTTCTGCCGCATCGCGGACCCGGGCGTCCCCTATCGTCAGTCCTTGATCCTGCATCGGGCCGAGCACAACTTCGTCATCCTCAATCGCTATCCGTACACCAGCGGCCACATGATGGTCGTGCCGTACCAGCACGTCTCGAAGCTGGCCGCCGCCTCGCAAGAGGCCGCCACGGAAATGATCGAGTTGACGCGCCGCATCGAATGTGTCTTGGAGAGGCTCTACCGGCCCGACGGGGTCAATGTCGGGATGAACATCGGCCGCGCCGCCGGCGCGGGCGTGGCCGATCACATCCACATGCACGCGTTGCCGCGCTGGGCGGCGGACGCGAACTTCGCGACGGTGATCGCGGAGACCCGGGTGCTGCCCGAGGCGCTGGAAGTGACGTGGGAGCGGGCCAAGGCGGAATTCGAACGGCCTTGAGGAGGCGCTGACGGGGCCAGCGACCCGATGCGCTTCCTATAATCACAACGATGGTCGTAGACGGTGCATCGCTGCTGAGGCTGGCCCTGGCGCTGTATGCGGTGGGCCTGCTCGACGCGCTGTATGCGGTGGCGAAGCCCCGGCATCAATTGTCGCGGCTGGCCGTCTATGCCTTCGTCGTCGCCACCGGCGCGCACTTCTGCTCGTTAGCGCTGGACAGCTGGGCGCAGGGCCGTTTCGCCGTCCAGACCCTGCAGCAGATGTCCTCGATGGCGTCGTTCTTCATGGCTTCGGCATTCTTGGCCGCCTATGCGCGGTTCAAGTACACGAGCCTGGCCGTCTTTGCGTTCCCGCCAGTGTTCGTGCTGGCGCTCGCCGGTGCCTTGGGCGGCGCGGCGCCGACGGCGTCGCGGCCGATGCTGCAGTGGTGGATTTCCGCGCATGCTGCGCTGTTCCTGCTGGGCTATTCCGCGCTGTTCCTGGCCTGCGTGGCGGGACTGATGTACCTCATCGAAGAACGCGATCTCAAGGCCAAGCGCCAAAGGCCGTTCTCCAACCACTTGCCCCCGCTCGGCAAGCTGGACGAGATCGGCTACAAGGCGCAGGCCGCTGCGTTCGTGCTGATCACGCTGGGGCTCATCGCCGCGTCGGTCTGGGCCTTCACCAAGTGGGGTGCGAACTGGATGGTCGACCCGACGATCGCGCTGGCGTTCCTGACGTGGGGGATCGCTTTCGTGATTGTCTTGGGTCGGATGGCTGCCGGCTGGCGCGGGCGCAGGGGCGCCTATCTTGCCATCGCCGGGTTCTGTTGCGCGGCGCTGACATGGATCGTCAACAGCGGCGCGCACACGTTCATGGGCCGATGAATATCCAACTTGTCGGAATGAACCACAAGACCGCGCCGGTGGAGGTGCGCGAGCGCCTCGCTCTGTCGGAAGAGGGCGCGGGCGAGCTGGCGCGAGAACTGACGCGCGGGGACTTGATCGACGAGGCCATGGTCCTGTCCACCTGCAACCGGGTGGAGTTTATAGCCAGCGGCGAGCCCGATGCCCTGCGCGGGGAGTTCTTGCGTCGCTTCAGCGGCTCGGCCAACGGTTCCGGGCCGCCGCAAGGCGCCCTGTACAACTTGGCCGAACGGCAGGCGGTGCGCCACGTCTTTCGCGTTGCGTCGAGCCTGGACTCGATGGTGGTGGGAGAGCCGCAGATCCTGGGCCAGGTGCGAGAGGCGTACCAGCGCGCCAAGGAGGCCGGAGCGCTGGGCGGGCCGCTGGAGCGCCTGATGTCGCACGCTTTCCGCGTGGCGCGGCGCGTTCGCAACGAGACCGAGATCGGCAAGATGGCCGTATCGGTCAGCCACGTTGCCGTGGAACTGGCGCGCAAGATTTTCGGCGACCTTGGCGGGCGTGCTGTCTTGCTGGTCGGCGCGGGAGAAATGGCCGAGGCGGCAGCCCGCCAGTTGCAGGCCGCCGGGGCGTCGCGGCTGTGGGTGACCAATCGCACGGCCTCGGGGGCCGAACGGCTGGCTTCGGAGTTCGCCGGAGAGACGGTGCCGTTTGAACGCCTGCTGGAAGCCCTCCAGAGCGTTGACATCGTGATCTCTTCGACCGGGTCGCCTGAGTTCATCCTGTCTCGGCGCGCGGCCGAGGGAGTTATCGCCGCCCGGCGCAACAGGCCCATTTTCTTGGTCGACATTGCAGTTCCGCGCGACATTGACCCTGCGATCAACGAGGTCGAGAATGTGTTCGTCTACGACATAGACGACCTGCAGCAGGTCGCGGAGGCGAACATGGAGAACCGCCGCCGCGAGGCCGAGCTGGCGGAAAAGATCATTGACGCCGAGGTCGAGCGCACCTTCCAGCGCATCAAGGCCAGCCGCGCCGGACCGGCCATCGAGTCCTTGAACGAGCGCTTGGAAGCGATCCGCCAGGGCGAATTGGAGCGTCACCAGGCGAAGTTGCGCAGCCTGAGCGCTGACCAGCGCGCGGTCGTAGAGCAGCTGACCCGATCCATCATCAGCAAGGTGGCCCACCACCCGATCCGCGAGGCGAAGCGCAGCGCGTCCGACCCCCGCTCCCGGATCACGGTGGAAGACATCCGCCGCATTTTCGGGCTCGACTAGGCGTCGGCGTGGGCAGCCTTACCATCGGCACGCGGGGATCGCCGCTGGCCCTGTGCCAGGCGCGCTGGGTGGCGGCGCAGCTAGCCGCGCGCGGCACCTCGGCCGCGATTCGAGTGATCAAGACAACCGGCGACCAAGACGCCTCGGTCCCGCTGGCGGCGCTCGGCGCTCAGAGCGGCGTCAAGGGTGTCTTCACCAAGGAAATCGAGGACGCCCTGATCGCTGGCGAGATCGACCTCGCGGTGCACAGCTTGAAAGACCTGCCCACCGAGATCGACGCACGATTGGCGCTCGGCTGCGTGCCGGAGCGAGCCGACCCGCGGGACGCGATGCTGGGCCGTCGACTCGCGGAATTGCGACCCGGAGACCGCGTCGGCACCGGCTCGCTGCGGCGCGCGGAGCAGTTACGCGCCCTGGCGCCGGGAGTGGAAATCGCCGGCGTGCGGGGAAACGTCGACACGCGCATCCGCAAGCTGCGCAGCGGGCAATACGACGCGATCATCTTGGCGGCGGCCGGGCTCGAGCGACTCGGGCTGCTGGACGAGGCCGATGAGCTTCTCGCGCCGACCCAGATGGTCCCGGCGATCGGCCAGGGAGCGCTCGGGATCGAGATCCGGGCGGGCGACCGGCGGGTCTCGGAAGCCTTGGCGGCGATCCACGACCTGCCCACCGCGTGCGAAGTGGCGGCCGAGCGGTCGCTGCTGCGAGCGCTGGGAGGAGGGTGCGACGTGCCGCTGGGAGGGCACGCTTCCTGCGACGATGGCGGAATCACCTTGCGCGCGGCGGCCGCGCTGGAGACGGGGGGCTTGGCCAAGCTGCAGGAGACCGCGCCGTCTGGCGCCGCCGTCTCGCTCGGCATCGCGGTGGCGGAGAAGCTCCGCGAGCTAGGGGTCGAGCATTCCGGCCCGGCCGCCTGAGTCCGCCGGTCTCAGGCAGCCCGCCCTAGGAGCTCTTCGAAGCAGGCGTCCACGCAGGCGAGGACCTCGGCCGGCGAAGCCGCCCGGTGCACCTGCTTGCGCAGCTGGGCTCCGTTGCGCATGCCGCGCGTGAAGTACGTCGCGAACTGCTTCATCTTGCCCAGGGGACTGCCGGAGATCTTGCCGGCGTCATCAAGCAGCAGGCGGTAGTATCGCAGCAGCAGCTCGTAGCGCTGCCGGTCGCTGGCCAGTTGATACGAGCCGGTCCGGAGGTACTGCTGGATCTGGCGGAAGATCCACGGGTTGTTCGAGGCCGCCCTCCCGATCATCACGCCGTCGCAGCCGGTGTGCCGGAACATCCGCACGCAGTCCTCGGGCGAGAACACGTCGCCGTTGCCGACGACCGGGATCCCGACGGCCTGCTTGAGCTCGGCGATTCGGTCCCAGTCTGCTTCGCCGGAATAGCCCTGCTGGCGGGTCCGGCCGTGCAGGGACACGCCCTGCAGGCCGCAATCCTCGGCGAGTCGGCCCATCTGCCTGACCACGATGCTGCCGTCGTCCCAGCCGGTGCGGAACTTGCACGTGAAGGGGATCGAGACCGCGGAGCGGACCGGCTTGAGGATGCGCTCGACGAGCGGCAGGTCGCGCAGCAGGCCGGACCCGCCGTTGCACTTGACGACCTTCTTGACCGGGCAGCCGAAGTTCATGTCGACCCCGTCGAAGCCCAGGTCCTCGACCACCCGCGCGGCATCGGCCAGCACCGCGGGGTCCGAGCCGAACAACTGGGCCACGATCGGGTGCTCGTCCGGTTCGAAGTGCAGGTAGTTGAATGGCGAGCGGCGGGGCTTGGCATTCGGCTTGGAATGGTTCGCCACGATGCCGTGGGAGCTGGTGAACTCCGTCATGATCAGGCCGCAGCCCGACAGGTCCCGGATCACCCGGCGGAACACCGTGTCGGTCACGCCCGCCATCGGAGCCAGCACGATCGCCGGCTCGATCACGAGCGTGCCGAAGCATAGCCGTTGCGGAACCGCCACTGTTCCCATCTTATCCCGCTGCCGCTCGAGGCGGCCTCATGCGTCGGACAGCTCGTCGAGAGAGCGCGGCCAGTCACCGCGCAGCAGGCGCGACAGCGCGCGGTCCTTGAGCAGCTTGCCATCGGTCTGGCAGCGGGCGCAGTAGTTGGTCTCGTTGGCGGCGTAGCGGATACGCTGCACTGGAGCGCCGCAGTCGGGACAAGGCTGGCGATACCTTCCGTGGACCGCCATGCCGTCGCGAAAGGCGGTGACCTTTTCGGGAAAGCGCTCGCGCGCCGCTGCGCAGAGCCGCTCTGTCCACTCGCTGAGCACGGCGCGCGCTGCCGCGAACAAGCGCTGGATCTCCGCCTCGTCCAGGCTGCCCGTGAGCGCGACGGGCGACAGCCGCGCGCGGTGCAGGATCTCGTCGGAATAGGCATTGCCGATACCGCTGCATATGCTCGGATCGGTTAGCGCCCGCTTGAGCGTGCGGTTGCGCCGCCGCATGGCGTCGCCGAACTCCGCCGGGGAGGCCTCAAGGACTTCGAGCCCGCCGCGGTGAAGCGCATCGAGGGTGTCGGACCCGCGCGTGACGTGCAGCGATGCCCGGCGCTTGGAGCCCGCTTCGGTCAGCAGCAGGGTCCCGTCGGGAAAGTCGAAGGCCGCCAGCCCACGCTTGCCCGGCAGCTTGGCGGCCGGCTGGTCGCGCCAGTGGAGGCGGCCGGCGATCATCAGGTGCAGCACCAGCCAGTAGTCGTCCTCCAGGCCGATCGCGATTCGCTTGCCCAAGCGGCGGAACCGCTGCACCTGCTTGTCGCAGCAGGCTTCCGGCGCCGGCTCGACCGTGCGTAGCAAGAGCGGGCTGGCGATCCGAATCGCGCGCAGCCGCCGACCCTTGACGCGAGGCTTGAGGGCCTCGATGTACGCTGCGATGTCGGGCAATTCTGGCATGGCGCACCCGCTCGCTACTGCGGCCGGAACGGGAAGATCCAGGGGCACAGCACCACGCAAATCACGGCCAGCAGGATCGTCAGCGGAAGGCCGACCCTCGGAAAGTCCAGGAAGCGATAGCCGCCGGGCCCGTACACCATCAGGTTCGTCTGGTACGAGATCGGCGAAAGGAAGCTGAGGCCGCAGCCGACGATCAGGCAGAAGGCGAATGGTTCCGGGTGCAGGCCGAGTTCGCGCGCGGTGGCCATCGCGACCGGAAAGACCAAGGCCGCGGCACCATTCTTGGAGATGACCTGGGCGAAGGCCGACGCGAACAGAACTAGCGCCAGCAGCATGCCGCGGTAGCCCAGTCCCAGCGCCTGGCAGAAGTCGAGCAGGGCGGCGGCCAGGGCCGCTGCGGCGCCGGACTGGGCGAGCGCCGCCCCCATCCCGAGAGCTGCGGCAACGGCCACCAGAACTCGGAGCGGAATCGCCTCGAAGGCTTGGTTCGCGCTCACGCAGCCCGTGAGGATCATGAGCAGGGCCGCGCATAGGCAGATCACCACCGGCGGCCACGCCGTGAACGCCACGCCTGCCACCAAGAGCCCGGTTACAGCCACTGCCCGCCACATGCGGTCGTGCCGGGGCTGGGCGAAGCTCGACACCGGCGAGACCAGGCAAAAGTCACTGGAATTGCGGTAGTGGTCGGCGAAGCCCGGCGGGGTCTCCAGCAGCAGCGTGTCGCCGGGATGCAACTTGATGTCCCCGACCTTGCGGCGAATCAAGGCGCCGCTGCGATGCACCGCGACCACGGCAGCGTTGAAGACGGTCCGAAAGCGGGCCTGGCGCACGCTCTTGCCCGCAAGCGGCGAGCTGGCTGGAATGACTGCCTCGACGAGTTCGCGGTCAGCCGAAGGGTCTCCCGCGTCGTCCTGATGATGCTGCGTGGGGGCCAGCCCGCGGATGCGCTGCAGGTCGACCACCGAGTCCAGCACGCCCGTGAACCCCAGTCGGTCCCCGGCCCTCAACGTCGTTTCCGGGCCGGGGGCCGGAATGACGAGGCCGCCGCGTTCGATCTCGAACAGGAACAGGCCGGGCAGGCTGCGGAGCCCGGCCGACTCGATTGTCGCTCCCGCAGCGGGAGAGTCCGGCAGCACGTCCATTTGCACGGTATAGCGGCGGGCGCTGTCCCATTCGTCCGCTAGCGGCTGGCGCTCGGGCAACAGTCCGGGCGAGGCACAGACGAGGTAAGCCAGGCCGACTCCGGCCAGCGGCAGGCCCAGCAGGGCGGGTCCCCAGAACTGCAGCTGGGACGAGGGGGCGGCGAGGCCGGAATCGGCCAGGTAGTTGACGTACAGGCCCATCACGATGAGGTTGGAGGCGCTGCCGACGAGCGTCAGCTGCCCGCCCAGAATCGACGAGAAGCTCAGCGGCATGAGCAACTTGGACGGGCTGACGCGGATTCGCTTGGCCCAATCGCGCACGATCGGCAGGTACATTGCCACGACTGGAGTATTGTTGATGAAGGCAGAGAGCAGCGTGACCGGGATGATCAGGCGCAACTGGGCGCCGCGCACCGAGCGAGGACGGCCCAACAGCCGGTTTGCCAAGGCGGTCGATGCGCCGGTCTCGAACAGGCCGGCGGCCACTACGAAGAGCGCCCCGATGGCGACCACCGCTGGATGGGCGAACCCGGCCAGCGCGGATGCGGGATCGACCGCGCCGATCAAGATCTGGGCCAGCAGGCCGGCCAGCATCGCCGTTTCCACGGCGACGCGATTGGTGGCAAGGGCTGTGACCACCGCCACGACCACGCAGAGGGCCAGCAGGCCTGCCAAGGGCATCATTGCCAGAATATCGGAAGCGTCCGGCTGCAGCGGGCCGGCGCTTCCCGGGCTCGTCGCGGTTGGACTGGCCGCGTGCGCCGTCGCGCTCGGCCAGCCTGCGGGCTTCAACTACGACGAGGCGGCCGTGCCGTCTTACGAGCTCCCGCAGCTTCTGCGCCGCGCAGACGGCGGCGCGGTGAAGACGGCGGCGGATTGGCGCGCCCGCCGCGCCGAGATCTTGGAGCTGTTCCGGGACCAGGTTTACGGCGCCGCCCCTCCAGCCCCGCCCGACTTGGAGTTCAGAGTCTTGGAAGAGGACGCTGCGGCGCTCGACGGGCTGGCGCATCGCAAGCAGGTGCGGGTCGATTTTGGCGATGCCGCGGGGGTGTCGAGCATGCAGATCCTGCTCTACACGCCGGCACGGGCCGGCGGCCCCGTTCCGGTCTTCTTGGGCCTGAATTTCGGCGGCAACCACACCGTCCACCAAGATCCCGCGATCCTGCTCGCGGACCGCATCACTGCGGACGGTGTCGCAGAGGGGAGCGATGTGGATCGGGGCAGCCGCTCCAGCCGCTGGCAGGTGGAGATGCTGCTACGCCGCGGCTACGGCGTCGCGACGGTGTATTGCGGCGATCTCGACCCGGACTTCGACGATGGATTCCGCAACGGCGTCCATCCGCTCGCCCCGCCCGAGGATCCGGGCGACTGGGGCGCCATCGCGGCCTGGGCGTGGGGCCTGAGCCGGGCGCTGGACTACCTGCAGACGGACTCGCAAGTGGCAGGTGCGCGTGTGGCGGTCATCGGCCATTCCCGCCTGGGCAAGACGGCGCTGTGGGCCGGCGCGCGCGACGAGCGCTTCGCAATGGTGATCTCCAACGATTCGGGATGCGGCGGTGCGGCCTTGAGCCGCCGCCGGTTCGGCGAGACCGTGGAGCGCATCAACACGCGCTTCCCACACTGGTTCGCCGACAACTTCGCCGCTTACAACGGCAAGGAAGACGAGCTTCCCGTGGACCAGCACATGCTGCTGGCGCTGGTCGCTCCCCGCCCGCTCTACGTGGCCAGCGCCGCGGAGGATCTGTGGGCGGACCCGCAAGGCGAGTTCCTCGCGGCCCGGCATGCGGGCGAGGCGTACGAGCTGCTCGACCGGCGTTCCCTGGGAGTGTTGCAGCGCCCTGCGGTGAACGAGCCGGTGATGCGCGACGTGGGCTATCACATCCGCGCCGGCAAGCACGACATCACGGCCTATGATTGGGAGCGCTACGCCGAGTTCGCGGACAGCCACTGGCCCCGAGACTGACGTCGCCCAAAGGCACCGAATTGCAGCCAGGCTGTTGCCGAAATCCCCAGAACTCGATACAGTAACTTGCGGGAGCAGGTCGAACACGAATGCGGGGCCTCGCCACATCGACTGGCCGCTGCGCGCTCGCCTTGTGCTTGAGCGCCGGGCTTGCGCAGGTTCGCGCCTCTCCGGCGTCCAGCCACAGGTCCACGCTGGATCGCTTCTGCGTCGGATGCCATGGCGGAGACAGCGCCTCAGCCGACCTGCGCCTCGATAGCGCGGACTTGGAGGGAGTGCATGACGCTCCCGAGCTGTGGGAGCGCGTGGTGCACAAGCTGCGCACCGGCACGATGCCCCCGCCGAACATGCCCCAGCCCCCCGTGGCGGATCGGGAAGTCTTGCTGGACTGGCTGGAGGCCTCGCTCGACGCGGCGGCGCTGCGCTCGCCCAACCCCGGGCGCACCGAGGCGCTGCGACGCCTGAACCGGACCGAGTACCAGAACGCGGTCCGCGACCTGCTGGCTGTCGAAATCGACGCCGATGCGCTGCTTCCGCAGGACGAGAGCGGGCACGGCTTCGACAATGTCAATGTCTCCGATCTGTCGCCTTTGCTGCTCGGCCGCTACATCTCTGCGGCCCAGAAGATCAGTCGACTGGCGGTAGGCAGCGGCCAGCTAGAGCCGAACAGCGACATCATCCGCGTGAAGCCCGACGTCACCCAAGAGCACCACGTGCCCGGGCTGCCGCTCGGCTCGCGCGGGGGCGTCTCCGTGACGCACGCCTTCGTGCAGGACGGCGACTACGAGATCCAGATCTGGCTCTCGCGCAACCGCAACGAGGAAATCGAGGGCTTGCGACGCGAGCACAAGGTTCACCTGCTTCTCGACCGGCAGCGGATCGAAACATTCACGGTGCGCCCGCCCGTGGACCGCTTCGACTACTCGCAGGTCGACAAGCATCTCAGGAAGCGCGTCGCGGTGACGGCCGGGCCGCACGAGCTCGCCGTGACGTTTCCCAAGACCGAGTCCTCATTGCTGGAGACCATGCGGCAGCCGACACAGTCGCGCTTCAACATGCACCGCCACCCGCGGACAGCGCCCGCAGTGTTCCAGATCTCGGTCACTGGCCCTTACTCGGGCCGCAGCCCGGCGGATACTCCGAGCCGCCGCCGGCTTTTCACGTGCAGGCCGACCGGACCAGCGGACGAAGCGGGCTGCGCCAGGCAGATCCTTTCCGGACTCGTACGCCGGGCCTATCGCCGCCCGGTCAGCGACGAAGACTTGCTCCGCCCCTTGGAGTTTTTCCGCGAGGGACGGCAGAACGGCGGATTCGACGCGGGTATCGAGCGGGCGCTGACAGCGGTGCTGGTGAGCCCCGAATTCCTGTTCCGGACCGAGGCGGCCGCGCCCAGCCCCGGCGCGGCTCGGATCAACTCGGTAGAGCTGGCCTCGCGCATTTCGTTCTTCCTCTGGAGTAGCATCCCTGACGACGAGTTGCTCGCGGCAGCGGCCAGCGGCGAGCTGGGCAGCGACGAAGGCTTGGAGCGGCAGGTGCGCAGGATGCTGGCCGACCCGCGGGCTGCAAATTTCGCCACCAACTTTGCCGGGCAGTGGCTGCGCTTGCGCAGCTTGGAATCGTTCTCACCCGATGCCCGGCTGTTCCCCGACTTCGACGACAACCTGCGGCAGGCGCTGCGCAGAGAGACCGAATTGTTCGTGCAGAGCATCGTGTCGGAAGACCGCAGCGTGCTGGACTTGATCAAGGCCGACTACACGTACCTCAACGAGCGGCTGGCCAAGCACTACGGAATCGGCGCCGTGTACGGCACGCGCTTCCGGCGCGTTGCCTTGGATTCGACGAGCAAGCGCGGAGGCTTGTTGCGCCACGGCAGTGTGCTGACGGTGACTTCCTACCCGACGCGGACTTCTCCGGTCCTGCGCGGCACGTGGGTGCTGGAGAACATCTTCGGCGCTCCCCCGCCTCCGCCCCCGCCGAACGTGCCGGCATTGGACAACGCCGTCTCGGCATCGCTGCCGATGCGGGAGCGCCTGGGCGCCCACCGCGACAACCCGGCCTGCGCGAGCTGCCACCAGACCATCGACCCGGTCGGTTTCGCGCTGGAGAACTTCGATGCCCTGGGCCGCTGGCGGGACTACGAAGACGGTCTCGAGGTGGATGCGGCGGGCGGGCTGCCGGGCGCGGGCGAGTCCGCTCACGGCGTGGCCGGCCTAGAGCAGGCCCTGCTGGCCAGGCCGGAGCTGTTCGTCGGGACGCTGACGCGGAAGTTGCTGACTTTCGCACTGGGACGCGGGGCGGAGTACTACGACGCCCCGGCGGTGCGCAAGATCCTGCGCGACGCGAAACCGCGAGGCTACCGCTTCTCGGACCTTGTGCTCGGGATCGTCAAGAGCGTACCTTTTGGTATGAGGAGTTCGACGTGATCATTACGAAGAAAGCCCTCCCGCGGCGCACATTCCTGCGCGGCATGCAGGCGTCGCTGGCGCTGCCGCTGCTCGATGCGATGGTGCCGGCCGCCACCGCTTGGGACAAGACGCCCGCCAAGCCGGTTCCACGACTGAACTTCGTGTTCATCCCCATGGGCTGCGACCACTCGCGCTGGACGCCGCCGGACGCGCCCAAGCTCGAGGAGCTGTCGCCGATTCTCAGCCCGCTGGAGCCGCTCAAGGACAGCTTGATCGTCTTCACCAACTTCGACCTCCAGAACGCGTACCCGGGCACGCACTCGACATCGAACGCGGCGTTTCTCAGCGCAGCCTTCGCCAAGCACACCGAGAGTTCGGACTACTACCTCGGCACCACGGTCGACCAGCATGCCGCGCGGCAGCTGGGCAAGGACACCCAGCTGCCCTCGCTGGAGTTGTCGATGGACCTGCTGCAGACCGTCGGGCAGTGCAACAACGGCTATGCGTGCGTCTACCAGAACAACTTGTCTTGGTCGTCGCCAACCGATCCGCTGCCTTCGGAGGCGCACCCGCGCATGGTCTTCGAGCGGCTGTTCGGCGCGGGCGGCAGCGTCGAGGACCGCCAGGCCGCACTGCGCGAGCGGGCGAGCCTGCTGGACTGGGTGCGCGACGACGTGGCGCGCCTCAAGTCCAAGCTCGGCCAGGGCGACCGGGCCAGGGTGGACGGATATCTCAACAGCATCAGGGAAGTGGAGCGCGAGATCCAGCGGGCCGAGGCGACGGCGGCCGACAACCCGCTGCCGGACCTCGACCGGCCGCAGGGCGTTCCGGCGGCTTATGCGGATCACGCGAGGGTGATGTTCGACTTGCAAAGGCTGGCCTTGCAGGGGGACATCACGCGAGTGATCACCTTCCAGCTTGCCCGCGAGCTGAGCGGGCGCACCTACCCCGAAGTGGGCGTGCCGGATCCGCACCACCCGCTAAGCCATCACGGCAACGATCCCGAGAAGGTCGAGAAGATCTCGCGGATCAACAAGTTCCACGTGTCGCTGTTCGCAGAGCACCTGCAAAAGCTCCGCGATACGCCCGACGGCGACGGTTCGCTGCTGGATCACTCGGTCCTGCTCTACGGCAGCGGGATGGGGAATCCGAGCACGCACGATCACGACAACTTGCCGATTCTGGTCGCGGGCGGGTCTTCTTGCGGCGTGCGCGGAGGGCGGCATGTCAAGTTCGACGAGGGCACTCCCCTGGCCAACCTGCACCTGACGCTGCTGGACCGCGTGGGTGTCTACATGGATTCCTTCGGCGACAGCAGCGGGAAGATCGATGGCCTGTTTGAGGCCGCGCCGGTCTAGGCCCTGGGGCCGGACCGAACAGTTGGAGGCTTGACACATGCGCTGGAAAGCAATCGGAGCGTTGGCGGTGCTGCTGGCGCTCGCTGGGACGACGGCGACTGGCGCGGACTTGGTCAGCGCCGCCGAGGCAGGCGACACGGCGGCGGTGCGGGCGCAGCTCGGCAGCGGCGCGAACGTCAACGCGGCTGATTCTGACGGCACGACGGCGTTGCACTGGGCGGCCTACTTGGGGAACCTCGACATGGCGCAGGCGCTGGTCACCGCCGGAGCGGACGCCAGCGCGCGGAACGCCTACGGGGTCCAGCCGATTTCCCTTGCCAGCGGCAGCGGCAGCGGAGAGCTGGTCAAGCTGCTGCTCGAAGCCGGCGCGGACGCAAACGTGGTTCGCGATGGCGGGGAGACCGCGCTCATGACAGCGGCGCGGACTGGAAACTCGGAAGCGGTCGAGGCCTTGCTGGCCCGCGGGGCCGATCCAAACGCAACCGAGCGGAACGCGCAGACGGCCCTGATGTGGGCCTCGGCGGAGGGCCACGAGCAGGTTGTGAAGGCTCTCATTGCCGGGGGCGCGGACCTGAAGGCCACGCTGGACTCGGGATTTAACCCATTCTTCTTCGCGGTCCGCGAGGGGCACGCCGACGTGGCGCGGGCGCTAATGGCGGCCGGCTACGACGTCAACGAGGTCCTGCATCGCAGGTCGCGGCCGCAATACCAGCACGCCGACAGCGGCATGAGCCCTCTGATCATGGCGATCGAAAACGGCCACTTCGAGCTTGCGGTGGCGTTGCTGGAAGCCGGCGCCGACCCGAATGAGGAGCGTACCGGCTACACCCCGTTGCACACCATCACCTGGGTGCGCAAGCCGAAGAACAGCGACTACGGCAGCGACCCGGCGCCGGAAGGCTCCGGAAACCTGTCGAGCCTGCAATTCGTGCGGGCCTTGGTCGCAATGGGCGCGGACGTCAATCGCGGGCTGGCGAACGGCAAGTCCATAGCACCGAAGATCAATATTCAGGGGGCGACGCCGTTCCTGTTCGCGGCCGACAAGGCGGACGTGCCGTTGATGAAGACTCTGTTGGATCTCGGCGCTGATCCGATGTTGCCGAACGTGGAGGGCACAACACCGCTGATGGCGGCCGCGGGCCTTGGCACGACGGCACCGCTGGAGGAGGCGGGCACGGAGCAGGAGGCCTACGAGGCGACCAAGCTGCTACTTTCGCTCGGCGCAGACATTCACGCGGTGGACAGCAACGGCGAGACCGTGATGCACGGCGCCGCCTACGGTAGCTTTCCGACGGTGATTCACTTGCTGGCCGAGAGCGGCGCCGATCCCGGGCTTTGGAAGCGGCCCAACAAGCACGGCTGGACGCCCCTGTTCATCGCGGAGGGCTACCGGCCCGGCAATTTCAAGCCCGCGCCGCTGGTGATCGCGACGCTGGAGCAGCTCATGGGTGCGGTAGGGATTTCGACCGAGGGCCCGCGCCCCCGGCATGTCGGAACCTACGAGAAGGCCCGCCTGGCAAGGCGGCAGGTGAAGATCGACCCGCGTCAGCCCTGACCGAGAGAACGCCTCTCGCGGGTCACGGTACACCAGGCCGCCGAATCTGCGCCGCAAAGCCCGGTCCGAGACCGGGCGAAACCTCGGCTTGGCAGCGCTCCGGTCGCGGTGGTCACGCGGGCGAGAGAACTCCGCGCCAGCGGCAATGCCCTCGGTTGGGCCGCGGGCTATTGCGCCAGCGCGTCGGCAAAGAACGCCTTCATGGCAGGGTAGGTCAGCAGCCGCTGCCGCTGGAAGACGCCGTGAGTCTCTTCGTCGAAGATCATGTAGCGCACTTGCCCGGCCCCGGCATTGCGCAGCGCCTCGGCGAAGCGGTCGGACTGGCCGATGGGCACCGTCTGGTCCGCCGTTCCGTGGATTAGAAGGAACGGCGGTGCGTCGCTGCGCGCGTACGTGATCGGCGAGGCCTGACGGGCGCGGTCGCGCAGGGTGTCGCTCGGGCCGGCAAGAAACGTGCGCCCGAGGCGCTCCGGCACCGCTCCCGGCTCCCGCCAGTTGAGGAAATCGGTCGGCGTTGCCGATGCGCAAACCGCTTGTACCATGCTCGACTGCTCTTGGTAGGAGCCGCTTCCCTCCAAGCCATCGGATTGCTTGACCAAGCCCAGCAACGACACCAAGTGGGCGCCCGCTGAATTGCCATAGGCCCCGACACGATTGACATCGACGCCGTGCTCTGCGGCATACGCCCGCAGCCAGCGGACTGCCGCCCTGACGTCTTCGATCTGCGCCGGCCATGGCGCTTCGCCTGTCAAGCGGTAGTTGACCGATATCGCAACGTATCCCTCGCTGGCGTACTGTGCCGGTATGCGGGCCCACTGCCCTCGCTGCTTGTCTCCGCTGCGCCAGCCGCCCCCGTGCACCACCACCAGCGCGGGTCGCGGCGCGTCGGCCGTCCCTGGCGGGAGGTAGAGATCTAGCTTCTGGGCGGGGCTGTCGCCGCCGTAGGCGATGTCGAGCTCGGACTGTACGCCTGCTGGCAGCTCGAAGGGCTCGCCGGCCCGGTTGGGAGCTTGGGCAAGGCCGACTCCTGGTAGGGCCGCTAGCAATCCCGCCGGAATCACTGTTCGCATGTTCATCAGTATCCTCCTCCTGAGCTCAGGCGGGCCGCCCGAAACGCTGAGAATCGAAGCGGCACTTTGTCGTCTCCGACAGCGCCGAGTATGCCCCCGATTCGAGTATCATGCTGGCATGCTCGAACGACGCCATGTCATCAAGGCGGGTTTAGCGACCGCCGCCGCTTCGCTTCTGCCTGACATTCCGCAGGTCCTGCGGGCGCTGCCGGCCGCGGAGAGCCAGCTCGGCAAAGTCAAGATCACTGCCATCAAGACGGCGTCGGTACACATCAAGTATCCCGCCCACTTGGTGCGGATCGAAACCGATTCAGGGCTCTACGGGATCGGCGAGTCGTACAACCGAGACGGCATTCTGAGCCATGTCCGGTCCTTCGAGGAGATATTGCGCGGGGAAGATCCGCTGCAGGTCGATTACCTTGCGACCAAGATGGCCGAGGCACAGCTTGGCCACGGCACTTGGACCGGTTCGCTGCCCGGTGCCATCAGCGGTATCGAGACCGCGCTCTGGGATCTGGCAGGGAAGATCCTCGGCGTTCCTGTGTATGTGCTGCTCGGGGGGCGCTTTCGCGACAAAATTCTGATCTACCATGACACCGGATCGCCTCAGACGCCGGACCCCGCCGCTTGGGTCGCCGAGGCCGAGAAGTCGCTGGAGTACGGCTTCCAAGCGACCAAGTTCGACATGGACTGGGAGAGCCGCGGCCGGGCCATCCGGGGCGAGCCGTTCCAATACCGGGGCGAGCTTTGGAATCGCGGCATCGCATCGCTGGAAATGAAACAGTGGCGTGCCATCTTGGTTGCCATAAGGGAGCGCCTGGGCGAACACTACCCCTTGGGCATCGACCTTCATTTCAACTACAACTACGCAGACGCGCTAGCGTTTAGCAGGATGGTGGAAGATCTCAACTTGTGGTTCATCGAGGATCCGATCCCCCCGCAGAACGCGGACGCGATGGCGAGGTTCACTAGTGAGTGCAATGTTACGACTTGCACCGGCGAGAACCTCTACACCCGCCAGACGTTCCGTCCGTTCATCGAGAAGCAGGCCGCGGATATCTTGCAGCCGGATCCGCAGAAGGCAGGTGGACTGCTGGAGACCAAGCGCATAGCCGACTGGGCGGACCAGTACTACATCACGTTCGCTTGCCACAACATGTGCACGCCTGTCGGGACCGTGGCCAACGCGCATGCCTGCGCGGCGATTCGCTCATTCGTCGCCTTGGAGTCGGATTCGGTGGAATTGGAGCACTGGGACGACCTGATCGAGCGCGACGCGCCGTTCTACCAAGATGGCTACTACGTGCTCACGGACAAGCCGGGCCTCGGCATCGAGCTGAACGAGGAGGTCTGCCGGAGGCACTTGACCGGCGGCTCCTCGTACTTCGGGATATGATCAACGCAGCTGTCCCTGCGCGATCCGGATGGGCCAGGACGACAGGCAAGGTGCGACCGCCGTCCAACTTCATGAACAAATGACAGGGAATACGCAAAGCGGGGCCTTGGAAGTCACGAACCAGCCCGTTGCAAAGGCAGAATTGCTCATTCGACGGCCCGCCGCAGAGGTGTTTGAGGCGTTCGTCGATCCGGACGTCATCACCAAGTTTTGGTTTGACGCCAGCAGCGGGCGACTCGAGAGTGGCAAGACCGTTCGATGGCACTGGGACAGGTGCGACGCAGCGGTCGAAGTTCGAGTGAAGGCTGTCGAGCACAATGAGCGAATTCTTATTGAGTGGGACGACGAGAACCCTACGACGGTGGAGTGGTCCTTTACGCCTCGATCGGCGCATACGACGTATGTGAGCGTCGTGAATTCGGGCTTCAGCGGCAACGGTGACGAGATCGTGCATCAAGCCCTCGATTCGGCCGGCGGATTCGCGCTGGTGCTCGCGGCCGCCAAGGCGTACCTCGAGCATGGCATCTCCCTGAACATCGTCGCGGATCGATTCTAGCCACTGGGAATGGCGTGAAGGCGCTCCGTCCGAGGCAGCGCATCTCTCTCCCAAACCAGCGCGATCATGCATCGATCGCCCGGTCAAGTCGCACGGTTGGCCCTGTGGCATCGAGCCTCGCTGCACACGGACTCTGGATCATCTGTCTCAAGCATGGCCGCGATTAGCATCCGGCCGATGTGCACTCTGGCGCCCCGGAAAACCGGACCCCTAGGAATTCCACCGATTCGCCGAAGATTCGAGGCGCGAGGCGACGGGCTAGGAAGGTTTGTTGCTAGACTCCCAGTGTCGAGTTCGGCACCGGGCGCGGCATACCGTCGCCAATCGGCTCCTGCCGCGCCGAATCGACGAGGACGGATGCTCGAACGAAGGCTGATCATCTGCGCCCTCTGCGTGGCCGCTGCCGGTGCGGCGCAGACTCCCGACGCACCGCCTGTCGAGGAGAGCGACTTCGTCATCACTACCGAATCCAATCTGGTGGTCGTGCCACTACACGTCTACGACCGGAAGAAATCAGTCAATGGCTTGGGCAAGGAGGCCTTCGAGGTGCGTGAGGACGGTGTCCTTCAGCAGATCGCATTTGTCGAGGGGCCTCCGATCGACGGAGCGGAAGCCTCGTCTCGGACCGTTCCGACGGAAATCATCTTCCTTATCGATTTCAGCTACAGCGTGATGAGGCCGGGCCTGCTGGACTTCACGACGGTCCGCAGCACCATGCTGGAACGTTTGCGGGACGACGTGATGATCTCGGTCTACGGTTTCGCCAGCAAGCTGAAGCGGTTCACAGGGCCCACGCGGGATCTCGACAAGCTCCAGTGGGCGCTGGACCAAGCGTACGAATCGGAAACGGGAGGGAGTCGGGTCTACGAGGCGATCATGCAGACCGCTCGCGACGCTTCGCAACGGGGAGGAAACGTCTCGAGGATGATGGTGGTGTTCTCGGACGGCTTGAGCACGACGAAGCTCAGCCCTGAAATGGCCGTCCAAGCTGCACGGGCATTCGGGATCCCGCTGTATCCCGTGATCCTTGGTCACGACCGCGTCCTTCGGAGATCCCGGACACGCGTGCCGGCACTTGGTCCGTCTAGGAACCCGCGCGGAGGTCGAGGGGGCGGTTCGGGCGCGACCGAGCAGGAGAATCGGATGCGGATATTTTCGGAGATTGGACGCAAGACCGGCGGGCGGAGCTACGACTTGCAAGTTCTCAACAACAAGGTCATCCGCAGGATCCTCGGATCCCTCTCCCAATTGGCAGAGACCGAGTACGTGCTCGGGTACTATCCTCGCGAGGTAGACGAGGAGCTCACGGCCCACCAAGTTCGAGTTAACTTGGCCAGCGACGAGATCGGAAAGCTGTATGGGGGCCATCGACTCGTGGTGCACTGAGCCGATCCGCTAGATGCAGTGCGTCTCGGAACGGCCCGCTAGCGCGGACGCCGGACCCCCGGGGCGCGCGCACCAGACACGACCCTACCCGTCCGCATCGGAGGCAACCAAGCGCGGCGCGGCTGGAGCGAAGGGCGGCTGTGAAGGGGGGCTTGGTTGGGATCCGTGGCCTTCTGCTCGACGGGCCCTGCGCTAGACTGGGTTCACAGAGGCGTTTCCGTCATGATGCACCGTCCACACAGCCTTCGATTCGGCATTCTGGCACTCTTGGTGGTTGTCCCGGCCGCACTTGTCGGCGCGGAAGCTGGCGGCGTTCAGTTCGATGACCCGTCCGGCTGGATGTCGGCTCCCAAGCCGATGCGCGCCGCAAACTACACGATTCCGGCCGCCGCCGGCGACCAGCAGGACGGAGAGCTGGCCATTTTCTACTTCGGACCCGGCCAGGGAGGCGGCGTGGAAGCCAACGTGCGGCGCTGGCTCGGCCAATTCGTCAAGGCCGATGGCAGCCCCATGACGTCGGGCGATGCCGAGCGCCAAGACCAGCAGGTGGGCGGAATGGCGGTCACCTTGCTCGACGTGAGCGGCACGTACCTGTTCAAACCCTTCCCCATGGCGCCGAGAGCCACCCCGATGCCGGGCTACCGCATGCTGGCGGCCATAGTGCAAGGGCCCGATGCGCCCGTCTTCTTCAAGCTGACGGCGCCCGCCAAGACCGCGGCTGAGGCGGAAGCCGAGTTCCGCAAGATTATCGCCTCGCTCAGGCGCTAGGTGCCGGCCGGCGCGGCAGCGTCACGAGCCCGCCTGGCGGATTACGAGCGTATCGCCCTGCATGATGCGCGAGGAGCGCAGTCCGTTCCAGCGCATCAGGTCGTTGACGCTGACCCCGAAACGCTTGGCGATGATTGTCAGCGAGTCGCCGCTGCGGATGCGGTAGGTCGTCTGCGCAAGCGAAGCCTGCGAGCCCACCACCAGCTTCTGTCCGGGATAGATGCGCGAGGTGTTGAGGTTGTTCCAGCGGCGCAGATCGGCGACCGTCGTTCCGTGCTGTCTGGCGATCTTGTCCAGCGAGTCTCCGCGAACGACGCTGTAGGTGCCCGATCCGATCGAGCTCGACCCGCGGCTCGGCGATGCCGGCCTGCTGGCCGTCGCAGATTGGCTGACGATCAGTTCTTGGCCGATCTGGATCGTGCTGCCTCGAATGCCGTTCCAAGCCCGGAGCCTGGCCGCGCTCGTGCCGTGGCGTTCCGCGATGCCCCCGAGGGTGTCGCCCCGCCGCACCGTGTAGCGTCCCGAGCCATTCGTGCCGCTTGACCCTCTCGAATTGGAAGTCGTCTGCGGCCTTGCGCTTGCCACTGTGCCTGACGTCGGACGCACCAGCAGGAACTTGCCGGCGCGGATCCGGCTGCTGCGCAGGTTGTTCCATTTGCGCAAGTCACTGACCGACACGCCGAACTGCTCGGCGATGGTCGAAAGGGAGTCCCCAGACCGAATCCGGTAGTGGTTCGGGCTGGGGGCCGGGATTTGCCGCCCTGGGATGGCCGCCGAAGTCGAGGCCCGCTGCGGCGCTGCCGGCGGGGGTCCGGGCACCTTGAGGGTCTGGCCGACATGGATCGTGGTGCCCCGGATCCCGTTCCACGCCTTCAACTGCGCGACCGATGCGCCTACCCGCGCCCCGATTCTGGACAGCGAATCGCCTCGTCGCACGGTGTAGCGCCCTGTCGGGGACGAGCCGGATGCGGCCGTGGCCGTCGTGGAGCCGCTGGCGGCGTTGGGATCCACGATGAGATACCGCCCGGCGCGGATCCGGGTGTTGGGAAGTCCGTTCCACTGCTGCAGGTTCGCGACGGTGGTCCTGAAGCGTCGCGCGATGCCGCCTAGCGTGTCGCCGGAAGCGATCCTGTAGCGCCCGGTGCCGGGCTCCAGCAATCCTCCCGCCCCGCCGTAATAGCGGTAGATCGCCATCCTGGTCGTCGTCGGGACGGTGAGCCTCTGCCCGCCTTGGAGCGGTGCTTCCGGCGGTAGCGAGTTCAGCGCCAGCAGGGTCTCGGGCTTGACCTTGTAGCGATTGGCGACGGCGGCCAGGGTCTCGCCCGGGCGCACTTCGTAGCGCCGCCAGTTCAAGCGCTTGTCAGCGGGCACCAGGGCGATCTCTCGTTCGAATCGCTCGGTCGTGCCCTTGGGCAGCCTCAAGTCATACCCGTACGGCGGCGTCGCCGAGCGCAGCAGGCCTTGGTTGAGATCCTTGATCGCGTCCAGCGAAAAACCGGTTGCGTCCGCGATCAGCGCGAAGCTAGTCTCGCCCGCCGTGCGCACGGTGTCGTATTCCAGCGGTGGTGCGTAGTCGATCTCCCCCAGATCGAACAGGCTCAGGTTCTGGCCGACCAATGTCATTGCCAGAATGATCGGGACATAGTTGCGGGTCTCTCTGGGCAGCGCCCGGCGCCTGATCAAGGTCCAGTAGTCGCGGCTGCCCGTTCGTCGGATCGCGCTCTTGACCCGGTTCGGCCCCGAGTTGTACGCGGCCATCGCCAGGTACCAGTCCCCGAACTCGATATGCAGGTCCTTGAGGTGCTTGGCAGCCGCCCGCGTAGCGGTCTCGGCGTCGTAGCGCAGGTCGACGTAGCGGTCTTGGCGCAGCCCGTACTGTTTGCCCCGCGACGAGATGAACTGCCACATGCCGGTCGCGTAGGCATGCGAGCGCGCCTTGGGCCGGAATCCGGACTCCGCCATCGCGAGATAGTACATCTCGGCCGGCACCTCCTCTTCCTCGAGAATGCGCTCGATCATCGGGCGATAGGCGGAACCGCGTCCGAGGGAGGCGCGAATCGTCGCGATGCCGCGCCTGCTCTGGGTGAAGTAGTTGAGCAGGCGCTTGACGTCCGCGGTGAGGGCGAGCGGCAGCTCCGACCGGGTATGCAGCAGGGCCTCTTCGTGGGACAGCTTCCTGGGGACTTCGTCGGGAAGCGAGAGCTCGAGCAGCTCGTCTAGCAGGGCGATCTCGTCCTCGCTGGCCGCCAGCTCTTCGGAATCTAGCGCGGGAGGGTGCTCAAGCAACGCTTGCGCCGCCTCGGCTTCTGCCGCTGCTTGGGCCGCCTCAAGACTGTCCTCGACGGACGGATCGGCAGGCGCTGCTGGCTCAGCGGATGCCGGCGGAGTTGCAGGCGCTTGGGCGGTGGTTGCCGTCGCGGGCGGGCTGGTCGGCGGGTCTGGAGCTTGGATTCTGACGGTACGCGACCCACGGGAGCACGCAGCCAAGCAGAACAGGCAGGCGAGGGCCGCCACCAGACACAGTCGCCGATTGCGGCGAACGTTGCTAGCTGGCGGGAAACCTAGATGGATGCCGGGCCGAGCAATACATGCCCGGAACAAAATGTCCATGGGCGGGGAATCCCTCTCCGAGCAGCATTATTGCATGCGGAGTGCTACCATTGTCAATCTTTCAACCGGGCCGCATAACGCCCTAGGAATGGAACTGTATGGCTGAATCCCCTCCTCTCGTCGCCGTGATTATGGGCAGCACCTCGGACTGGTCCTCGATGAAGTCCTGCTCGGAAACGCTCGAGCAGTTCGGCGTGCCGCACGAGTGCAAGGTGAGCTCGGCGCACCGCACGCCCGACATGACGGCCGACTATATCGGCTCTGCCGAAGAGCGCGGCATCCGCGTGATCATCGCTGCGGCCGGCGGCGCGGCGCATCTTGCCGGGGTGTGCGCGGCGCACACGGTGCTGCCCGTGCTGGGCGTGCCGATGCCCAGCGTCCTGGACGGCTTGGACTCGCTGCTCTCGACCGTGCAGATGCCGGGAGGCATTCCGGTCGGAACCTTGGCAATCGGCAAGGCGGGCGCCAAGAACGCGGCGCTATTGGCGATCGCGATCCTCGCCACTAGCGACGAGTCCTTGCGCGACAGCCTGAAGGACTTCCGCCGCGCGCAGGCGGAGAAGGTGCGCAACGCGACGCTGGACTAGCCGGCACCCGCGGCCAGAGTTTTGGTACTCTCGATGGCCGCAATGACACTTCATCCACTGGTCATACTCGCGATCGCCATCGCGGTCGTGTTCGTGCTGATCCTGCGCCTGCGGATCAACGCTTTCATCGCACTGATCACGGCTGCGACCACGGTGGGCATTCTCTCGCCCAACGTCGGGCTGGCGGAAGTGATGCCATCGGTGGCGGGAGAATTCGGCGGGGTCTGCGCCAGCATCGCGATCGTGATCGCGCTGGCGGCGCTGATCGGCCAGTGCCTGATGGAAAGCGGGGCTGCGGACAAGATCGTCCGGGTGTTCGTGCGGGCGCTGGGCGAGAAGCACGCCTCGCTGTCACTGCTGTCGAGCGGCTACGTGCTGTCCGTGCCGGTGTTTTTCGACACCGTCTTCTACTTGCTGGTGCCGCTCGCGCGTGCGATGCGGGTGCGCATGGGCAAGCACTACCTGCTGTTTCTGATGGCGATCTCGGCGGGCGGGGCGGTGACCCACTCGATGGTGCCGCCGACGCCGGGCCCGCTCGCGATGGCCGCGACGCTGGGAATCGACCTGGGCGTGATGATCCTGGTCGGCGCGATCATCGCCGTGCCAATGTCGGTGGGCGGCTGGCTGTTCGGCATGTTGCGAGACCGGCAGCTTGCGGTGCCGCTGCGCGAGACACAGGGGCTGACCCTGGACGAGCTCGAGGAGCTAGCCCAGAAGGGCGAGGAGCGGCTGCCGAGCTTCTTCATGGCGATGCTGCCTATCGTGCTGCCGGTGGTCCTGATCGCATCCAACACCTTGGTCGGCGCGCTGGAAGTGGGGGGCGTGCTCAGCGACGTCACCTCGTTCTTGGGGAATCCGAACCTCGCCCTGCTGGCGTCGGCCGCGATCTCGTTGGTGCTGCTGGCCAAGCAGAAGGGCTACTCGCTCGCGCAGCTGGCCGGTCCGGTGGAGACGTCGCTGGCGAGCGGGGGCCTGATCATCCTGATCACCGCGGCGGGCGGTTCGTTCGGCAAGATGCTGGTGAGGGCCGACGTCGGCAAGGTCATCGGCGACACTTCGCAGGAGTTCGGCGTGCCGTTGCTGTTGCTGAGCTTCCTGCTGGGAGCCCTGCTGAAGGTGGCCCAGGGTTCGGGGACAGTGGCCATGATCACCGTGTCGGCCATCATGGTGCCGCTGGTGGTCGATACGCCGATAGGGTTCCACGCAGTGTACGTGGCGTGCGCGATCGGTTCGGGATCGCTGGTTGGTTCGTGGATGAACGACTCGGGATTCTGGGTCTACAAGCAGATGTCCGGTCTGACCGAGACCGAGGCGCTTCAGACCTGGACGCCACTGCTGGCGGTCATGGGCGTGATCGGATACGTTGTGACGCAGATCGCCGCCGTGATCCTGCCGCTGGCGTAAGCATCGCCCGCGCGGCTAGCTGCCAGCATCTTGAGACGGGTCCGTTCCCACGGCTGGGGTATGTGCTGGGCACCTGAGCGGCCTGGCCGAGGATGAGCCAGCTCTCGCTCCCTCGCCGACAGTCTCTGTCCGGTTCGACACGACACCGCCCTCCGCTGAGCTGTCGATGCAGTGGACGCGCACTCGACGAGGCACCGTTGCCGAGCTATGCGGCTAGCAAGGCATTGACTACGAGGCCCGTCGCGAATCCGGCCCTTCCGAGCTGGCATCGGTTCGCAGGGGATCTAGCCTTGAAACCGGAGTCGGCGCTCCCCCGTCTCAGCCAATAGTTGCAGTTCGAAAGGAGAAAGCCATGAAATGCTCAATCGCAAAGTTCTTGATTCCGTTGGCGCTGTTCGCCGCGATCGGCGTAGCGGCCGACACCCACTCGCTGGGTCGGCAGGTCCGACACGAGTTGGTCATGCTGCCGTACTACAGCGTATTCGACAACTTCGCGTACCAAGTCGACGGTTCGACCGTCGTGCTTGCGGGGCAAGTGACCCGGCCGACCCTGAAGTCTGGCGCGGAGCGCGTTGTCGAGCGAGTTGAGGGCGTGGGCAAAGTCGTCAACAAGATCGAGGTATTGCCGCTTTCATCCAGCGACGATCAGATTCGCTGGCAGGTCTTCCGTGCGATCTACCAAGATTCCGTGCTCAGCCGCTATGCCTGGCAGGCCGTGCCGCCGATCCACATCGTGGTGCGGAACGGGCACGTGACCCTGGAGGGCGTGGTGAACGCCTCGATGGAGAAGGCCGTCGCGAACGCCCGAGCGAACGCTGTCGCCGGGGTGTTCTCGGTGGTCAACAACCTCCGGGTAGAGAGCCGCGGATAGCTCGCCTTCTCCAATTGCGCCCGGAATGCTGGGCGGCGCGTGCGTAGACTTGACTGCTAGGGAGGCCATGCAAGGCTATGCCCCAAGAGTCCTGCGCGCCGCTCAGCCAGCCGTCGGAGTCGAGTACGCTGCTGATTCCTGATCGAGAGCAGGCAGCGGCACGGGGGATCAGGGAACACCGAGCGCACGGGACCCAACTAGACCGCTGCACCGCTCCACGCGGCTGGTAACGCCAGAGCTGGGCTGCGCCCTTGGCAATCTCACGCCCCGATCAGCGGCAGGCTTCGGTACAATCGCACTAACTTGAGCGGAGGGAGCATCTTCCAAGGCCCCTCCGGCAGGGTTTGGCCGACAAGCCTGCCTGGTTCGATTCGGCGAGCCCTCGAAGGCGCTGTCATGATGCAAGTCGCGTTTCGGCATTTTGCTCGTAGTGCTCGCTGGATCTGCCTCGGTGCGGCAGCGACTTTCGTGGCGCCATCGCTCGTGGCGGCCAAGGGAGACGTTCTGCAGAGCGTGCTCCGGCCGGCATTTCGACAGAGTTGCGTCAAGTGCCACGGCGAAGGCGGCAATCTGTTCGGAAACGTCGACCTTTCGAGGCTTCACAGCGCCGCCGACCTCACCAAGGATCCCGAGTTGCTGCGGAACTTGGTCGAGGCCCTCGACTCGGGGATCATGCCGCCGGAGAGCGAGCCTCGCCTGGCGGCGGAGCAGCGCCAGCGACTCGTGACGGAGTTGCGCAAACTGCTGCACGGCACGCTGGAACCGCAGGCTGCGCTTCCTCACACGCCGATCCGGCGCATGAACCGGTTTCAGTACAACAACGCGGTCCAAGACCTGCTCGATCTGCGAATCGACGTTTTCCCGCTGCCGGAGCGGATGCTGCGATCCTACGGCCACTTCCGTCCGGAATCGGGCCGCATGCCCGACGAGCTCAAGGTCGGCAGCCGCCCGCTCGGCAAGTCGCAGCTAATCGACAAGCGGCTGGCGGGAGTCACCCCGTTTCCGCAAGACCTGCGGGCGGAGCACGGCTTCGACAACCGCGGCGATCATCTCACTCTGTCGCCGCTCCTGATGGAGTCGTTTCTCAATCTCGGGAGGTCCATTCTCGACAGCGCCGACTTCAACAGGCTGACCAGCGGCGCATGGGAGCGGCTCTTCGCGCCGCCGCCGGAATCGGAAGCCAGCGGGGCTCCGGCCAAAGCGACCTTGCGCGACTTCCTGACGCGGGCGTTTCGACGGCCGGTTGACGAGGCCCTGCTTGAACGCTATGCCCGCCACGTCACTGCACGGATAGAGTCAGGAGAGTCCTATGCCGAGAGCATGAAGGCGGCGGTCTCGGCCGCTTTGGCGTCGCCGCGCTTCCTCTATCTCTACGAGCGGGCTGGCACGGGCGAGGCGGCCCGGAAACTTGACGATTTCGAACTGGCGTCGCGCCTGTCGTTCTTCCTCTGGGGCAGTATCCCGGACCAAGCCCTGCTCGACTTGGCCGCCCAAGGCATCCTGAGCGACTCCGCCGTGCTGCGGGCGCAGGTCGAGCGCATGCTGACGGACGGCCGCTTGAAGCGTTTTTGCGACAGCTTTCCCACGCAATGGCTGCAGCTCGAACGGATCGTGGCCTCGGTGCCCGACCGCGAGCGGCACCCGGACTTCTACTTCGCGAAGTTCCGGGCCAGCATGCACATGATGCTGGAGCCCCTGCTGCTGTTCGAAACCGTCCTGATCGAGAACCGTTCGATCCTGGAACTGGTCGACTCGGACTTTAGCTACCGCAGCGAGCTGCTGGAATCGTGGTACCGCGATGGGACCCGTCCGGCAAAAGTGCCGCCGTCAGCGGTCCCGTTTCGGCGGGTCCCCATCACCGACCGCCGCCAGGGCGGCGTGATCACCACCGCGGCGGTCATGACCATGACCTCGAACCCGCTGCGGACGCAGCCCATCACGCGGGGGGCGTGGCTCGCCGGGGTCATCTTCAACGACCCGCCCGATCCCACGCCGGCCGGCGTGCCGCCCCTGCCCGACGAGGCGGCGGGCGGCCGGGCGGCGAACCTGACCCTGCGGGAGATCTTTGAGCAGCACCGGTCCAACCCGGATTGCTCGGCCTGCCATGCCAAGCTCGATCCGTTGGGCTTTGCCTTGGAGAACTACGGCCCGACCGGAGCGTGGCGGGACACGTATGACAACGGCCGCGAGGTGGACTCGGCGGGCCTGCTCTTCGGACGCCACGAATTCGACAACATCGTGGAATTCAAGGACGCGATCTTGGCGGAGAAGGACCGCTTTGCGCGCGCTTTTGCCGCGCACCTGCTGGCGTTCGCCCTTGGCCGGGCAGTGGACACTTCGGACCAGCAGGCGCTCGATCGGATCGTGCGGGAGACCGCGCCTGAGGGATTCCGGATCCAGGACATGATCATGCAAATCGTGCTCAGCGAGCCGTTTCAGCGCAAGCACAGTCCGGCTAAGCTAGAGAGGGCGGCCCTCTGAGCCGAGCGGTCCCATGCGCATCACGTCGAGACGGTCATTTCTGCGCGGCGCCAGCGGCGCCATGCTCGGGCTGCCCTGGCTCGAGAGCATTGCGCCGGCAGCGACGCGGCGATCAGAGCAGCAGCCTCGGCCGCCCCAGCGCCTGGGGTTCTTCTACGTGCCGATCGGCGTCGTGCGCCGCGCCTTCTTCCCGGGCGAGGGCCACGCCGGCCTGCCTGCCTTCAACGGCGACTTCAGCGCCATCATCGAGACCACGACACAGGTCGGCTCCCAGCCGATCAAGCCCACGCCTACGCTCGAGCCGCTGGCGAACATCAAGCACAAGGTCGCTCTGGTCACGGGGCTGGACCGCACGTTCCAGATCGGCACCGACGTTCACGCGCAGTGTGCCTCGTGCTTCCTGAGCAGCGCCGCGCCGTTCACGGTTACCTCGTCTGCTTGGCCCATGGAGCGCACGCTCGATCATGTAGTGGCGGATCAGATCGGGCAGACGACTCCCTTCAGCACGCTGGAGTTCAGCTGCAACAGCCACCAGGACAACCAGGAGTCGATGTACTTCGACAACATCTCGTGGTACGGGACGGGGCACGTCGCGCCGTCGATCCGCGACCCGCGCAAGGCATACCGCAGGTTGTTCGGCACGCAAGAGGTGGACCAGGCCCGCAACGTAACCGATCTTGTTCTGGAGGACGCCCGCTCGCTGCAGCGGGAGCTCGGCCACGCTGACCGCGAGAAGTTCGCGGAGTACTTCGAATCGATTCGCACCATCGAGAATCAGATGGACCGGTTGGAGCGCCTCAAGGGCGAGTTGCTCGAGGTATCGATTCCCGAGCCCCCTGAGGCCTACTTGCCGCGGGGAGCGTACATCCGTCTCATGTGCGACCTGATCGTGGTAGCGTTCCAGGCGGGACTGACGCGTGTCGCCTCGTTGATGGTGGCTCCCGAGCGCTGGAACACGCCGTTCATGTTCGAGGGGCTCTTTGACAAACCCATCAGCCACCATCTGATCTCCCATCAGCAACAGGACTACTCGTCCGAACTGGAGCAGATAGATCGCTTCCACATGGCACAGTTCGCTTATCTCCTCGAGAGGCTAGACGGCATCCAAGAAGCTGACGGCTCGACGTTGCTCGACAACACGGTCTTCACATACGGATCGGGCCTGGGCGACGGCGCCACGCACCAGTACAACGATCTGCCGATTGTCGTGGCTGGCTCGGGCTCCGGCAAGTTCAAGCTTGGCCAGCACCTGCACTGCGCCGAGGGCACTCCGCTGGCCAATCTTTGGCTCTCGCAGGCGAAGGTCATGGGACTCGGGATTGATCGCTTCGCCGACAGCACCGGACTCATTCCCCAGCTGCTTGCCTAAGCGGCGCCGCTTGCCGGAAGCCGCGCTCGAACGTTCCCGCAATGGGAGTGGCCGCGGAGTAGGGGGCCTCGTCATGCCTCCCCGCCGGACCGCGCGATCGCGAACTTCTATCTCTCGGTCGAGGATCTGCCGCTTGGGTCGCGGTGACCCGGAGGACTTGCGCCTACAGAAGCTGTGGTATGCGAGAGTGTCAATTTTAGGGTGAATAGAGGTGATTTACGAGCGAGCCGGCGTGCCGAAGGGGAATCCGCTTCCGAGTAGGAAGGTTCGGGCCTGCCGCCGGTGTGCCGCTCTGCTGCTGGCGGCTGCCGGTACGCTGGCGGCTCAAACGTCAGGCACCATCGAGGGCGTCGTCGTCGACAGCCAGGGCCTGGCCGTAGCCGGAACGACGGTCACGGTTGGCGGGGAAGCGCTCATCGCCCCCCTCGCCGCGGTGACGCTGGTTGACGGATCGTACCGCTTCCGGGCCCTCCGGCGGGGGTCCTATGACCTCGCGTTCGAGTCTCCGGGATTCCGGACGGTCGTTCGGGAGGGCGTCATCGTGGAAGGGAACCGGGCGATCCGGATTGACGCGGTACTTGAGGTGGCTGCCGTGGATGAGACGATCACAGTCACGGGCGCCGCTCCCGTGGTGGACATCAAGACGACGGCGCTAGTCAACGACTTCGGCGTAGCGGAACTGCAGCAAGTGCCGTCTGCCACCGATGTGTGGGCGGTACTGGCGCAGACGGCGGGGGTCCGCATGCGCGGCTTCGATGTCGGGGGCTCGCACAAGAGCCAGCAGACCGGCTACGAGAGCTTCGGCGTGCGGAACCAGAACCGCATTCTCGCCGATGGCGTCGACACGACCGAGGGCAGCGGCGGCACCGGGTTCTATTTCGACTACTACTCGATCGAGGAGTTCACGACCACGGCGGCCGGCGCCGACGTGGAGATGACCGCTCCCGGCTCGCTCGTGATGATGACGATGAAGAGCGGCGGCAACGATTTCCACGGCATGGTGCACGGCGACTACGAGCACGAGAGCTTCGTGGGCGACAACACCGACGCCGCCTTGGAAACGCGCGGGTACACGGGCAACCCGAACCTGCTCTTCTTCGAGACCCACGCCGATATCGGCGGACCGATCGTGCGCGACCGCGCTTGGTTTTACGCGTTCTACAACCACTTTCGCATCGACAAGGCCGTGTCCGGGGTAGACCGGTCCGTAGCCACCGATCTGGGCGATTTCGATGGCTTCGGCGGCAAGGCGACAGTGCGCCTGACAGACCGGGACCGGTTGATCGGCTACACGCAGTGGGGCCTTAAGGAGAAGCCGAAGCGCGGTCTGTCCACGGATGTCGGTCCCGACTCGGTGCTGGCCCAAGCGAGCTGGAGCTGGGCGCACAAGGTGGAGTGGCAGCGAGTCTGGAACAATCGCACGTTCATGGCAGCCGCTGCCAAGCATTTTGGGTTCGGGTGGCCGATGGTGCCGCAGGTCGGTCCGGAACAGCAGCCGCCGCGCCTTGACACGGCGACCGGTCGACTGAGCGGTGCCGGCTGGTTCCCCGGAGCCAATGGCGCGCCGCCATTCACGTTCGTCCGTTGGAAGCCGCAGGCCACTGCGAGCATCAATCACTACGTGCCGGACTTCGGCGGCAGTCACGACATCAAGGTGGGCTACGAGTTCTGGATCGACAGCAGCCGCTTTGGCTCGAACGCCAATTCCGGGCACGTCCGCTACCTCGACGACACCGCGAACGAGCGTCCCTTCAACGTGGACCGGATCATGCTCTTCAGCATGCCCGCCGAGGGGGAAATCGCATCCGATAACCGCAACCGCCACCACGCAGCATTCTTCCAGGACACGTGGCGGCCCGTGAGTTGGCTGTCGCTGAACTTGGGCGTGCGCTTCGAGCAACAGCGCACCTACTTCCTCGATGCCGTCTCCAGCCCCTTCCTCGCCGACTTCTTCCCCAGCGGCACCGTCGCGGGACGGACGAATGTGGTGTGGAACACTTGGGCTCCGCGATTGGGCGTCGCATTCGCTCCGGTGCAGGGCACCGTGCTCAAGGGTCACTTCGGCCGCTACTACCTGAATCTCGCCGACTCTCACGCGAATGCCAATCCGGCGAGCACCGCATGGGTCCGGTACGCCTTCCTCGACCCGAACGCGAACGGGGTCTACGACGGCCCGGACGAGCTGGGCGCCAAGCTGGACGAACAGGGCGCGACTGGGATCGAACTCGGCTCCGCAGGTACGCCGGTGGACCCCGCGCTTTCGAAGGAATACGTCGACGAGATCAACGTCTCGCTGGAACATGAGCTGGTCACGGACACCTCCCTCCGTGTCTCTTACGTACGCAAGGACCTGAACGGCGACAGTGGCATCTGGAACGCGCCGCAACAGGCCGCGCTGCTCGCAGGACGTGGCATCGCTTGTACGGACGACCCCGGCTGGAATTGCCCGCTCAACGCGCTCACGGGCGCGCCGATGAACGTCCAGCGCGCGCCGGACGACGTCGCAGGACTCGTCGACAACCAGATCGCCACGTTCCCTGGGATGCACGCCGCGTACGATACGGTCCAGGTAGCGGCGAACCGGCGCTTCGCCGGCGGCTTCCTGTTGCAGGCCAGCTTCGACTACCAGTGGCGTGACGAGTTTCGCTCGGCTGCCGGAGAGTCTCGCAGCCCGCTCTTTGCCGACCCGTTGGTCGTCGGCTCCGGGGGGCACGGGCGGATCTGGCAGAATCATAGCCTCGATGTAGATGCCCGGCAGGAGACGACCAATTGGGGCGGCCGCCTGCTCGCTCGCTACACGCTGCCGCGGGATGTCGGCCTGTCAGCGAACGTGCGCTATCAGAGCGGCTGGCCATATGCGCTGATCCAAAGAGTGGACATCCCGGGCACCGGCACCAACCAGCCGGTCTTCCTCACCGATTTGGCTGCGAATCGTTCCCAGAACGTGACCATAGCGGACATCCGGCTGGACAAAGCGTTCGCCTTCGGGACCGAGGGCAAGAACAGACTGACTCTGATGCTTGACCTCTACAACGTTTTCAACTCGAACGCCGTCACGAACTTCTCTTTACGGGTCGGGGACAACGCGCGCGTCATCGCAGCGCTCGATCCGATCGCGATGAAGCTCGGTGTCCGCTTCCAGTTCTGACCGGCTGGCGGGGCCCACCCAGCGCCGCTTGCCGGCAATCTCGCCCGTGGCCATGTTCAGGCCCGGCCCTGCGGCCGGCTGGGGCAAGAGCTGGGGCAGAGAAAGTGCGCGCCGCTGCGTCGGCCGGTTCCGCGCGCGCTCACAACCCGGACCCGCTTCGGAAAGCGGCTATCGTAAGGAGGGACTGCTGGGCTTGACGACAGGCCCGCGCTGACCTGTCCGGAACAAGGAGCAAGACAATTCGTGGCTTTCGTTGAACTAAGGCAATACAAGGTACGCCAGGGCAAGATGGACGATTGGGTCCGGCTGATGGACGAGGAGATCATCCCCTTCCAGATTTCCAAGGGAATGGTGATCACTGGAAACTTCAGGGGGGAGTCGGACGATTCCGTCTACTTCTGGATACGCCGCTTCGAGACCGAGGCGGAACGCGAACGGCTCTACAAGGCCGTTTACGAGAGCGAATTCTGGACCACCCGGATCGGGCCGCGCATACCGGAGTTCCTAGACCGCGAGCAGTCTGTCATCACTCGGGTTGTCCCCACGTCTCGCTCTCCGATGCAGTAGGCAAGGGTTTTCCAACGGTCCGTTCGGCCCCGGGGAATCGCGCGCTAGCATCCGCGCCCCCTGTCCGCGCCGGCCAGTCCGTGGCGGTCGATTCGACGGCTGAGACGGCGCATTGCAATCCGCCGAACCCTAACGGGAGAGCGTCGCGAAGTCAGGCGGCGCGGCCGCTGTATTGATCGGGATGCGCCTCAGTGCGACACCGCGTTGATCCCGGAACCGATGATCAGGGGCACCCCCTGTGCCATGACCAGCCTGGTAAACGAGAGTTTCGGTTCGACCATCCCAGAAGCGGGGTTGTTGAAATTGAAATACCAGCGTCCAGTGCCGAACGCAGCGGTGCTCGCGATCAAGTCCCGGCCTCCGAACAGCAGCTCGGGAGACCGCCCGGACACTGAAAAGCTCGCTCGATTGCCGCTGAAGACGGTCTCGCCGGTATTCGCATCGATCGCAAACAGATAGACCGAGCCATGCTTCCAGCGAGGATCGGTAGACAGGACCGGGCCGGCGAAGTAGCCCGACGACTGGACCTGATAGGCCGCGCAGTTGACGAATTCCCTGAGCTTGGCTTCGGTCTGATCGGAATCAAGCAGGGCCGCGTTGACTTCGGTCGGGTTGCAGGTTCCGGGGAGGTCGCGTTCATAGACGCCGGCTCCGATAAAGGCTGGGGTGCCATTCCAGTCGATACTGACCATGTAGGAAGCCTTCGGCTCATGCAGCCCAGTCGTCGGGTTGGTGAAGGCGTAGTGGATCCATCCGGAATCCACAAGAGACAAGACTCGGTCAATTTCGAAGAAGAAGTCGTTCCCGAACGCGTCAATGATCGCTCCAAAGGGCGAGCCCTCCCGCGTGGGGTCCGGCGGGAATACGAACGTGGTCGAGTCAGAGCCTGAGTCGGCCGTCTCAAAGGCGAACAGGTACGTCGGACCGTGCCTCCAGCGCTGGTCCTGGTTGAATGCCCTGCGCGCTTCCTCCTCTCCATGCTCGGCCAGGTACTCTACCGCGCACCGCACGAACGCTTCGATATCATCCCCACTGCGCACCGCTGGGGCAGTCACGGAATTGTCCGAACAAGTCGCGCCCTGTTCCGTCTGATGCGTGTCGGGGAAGTAGCCGGCGCCGACGAGCAGGGGGACTCCCTGCGCTACCACACGCTTCATGAAGCCGACTTTCGGCTGATAGGCCCATGTCTCGGGGTGGTACGACCTGTAGTAGACAAACGCTTCGCCGAACGCGTCGCCGGTGCCAGCCAAGTCGCGCCCGCCGAACTGGACCGCCCCGGATTCCATCCCCCATTCGTGGGAAGCGAAACCGTTGATTCTCAGGCGGTTGCTGGACATCACTTGGTTGCCCATCGTGTCGAGAACGAAAACATTGGTGCCGCCGCTTGACCACCGCGGGTCCGTCTCCAGCTCCTGCTTTGCGAAGTAGCCTCGGCTCTCAACCATCATGGCGGCGCAGCGCACGAACTCTTGAAGGCGCTGGTCGCCCATGCTGGCGCTGACGATCGAGGCACTCACGTCGGAGGCATGGCAAGTAGCCGGCAGGTCGCGAGCGTAGAGGCCGGCGCCTATCACGGAACGTATACCTTTCCAGTCGGTCTCGATCATGTACGACGACTTGAACTCCCTGTTTCCGGTCTGGGGATTGGGGTTCGAGTAGTAGAACCATCCCTGGTCGACCACGTGCATCGCGCGATGGATTTCGGCGTACAGGTCCGTTCCGAAATCAATCAGAGGCGACCCTCGCTGCTTGCCTTCTTGGGAGGGGTTCGGCGGAAAGACAAATCGCCTAGCCGTTACGCCAGACGGGGCGACCTCGACAACGAACACATAGGTCGCGCCATGCTTCCAGCGGACATCCTCGTTGAATGCGCGCCGGGCCTCGTCCGGTCCGACTTCCTCGAGGAAAGCTGCCGCGCACTCTACGAACAGCTTCACGTCGCGCTCCGTGGTCACTTGGCTGGCGCTGATCTCGGCTTCTTGACACGGCTGGGTTGCATGCGCCGCAGCGACTGCCACAACCAACGACCAAGCAACCAGAAACTGGAATAAGAGGCGCATAAGAAGTAGAGTAGCCCACCATCCGCGCGAATTGTCAAAAATCGTAAATCGGACGCGATCCGGGAAAGCGCTTCCAGTTGATCTGAACTCTCGGAAGCGAGAAGCAACATGGCCCGACGGCAGCCGCTCAAACGGCAGTCCAGCAGCCCGCCAAGTGCGCCTCCTGCAGGGTGTTGCCGCCAATGGCTGATGCTCGTCGATGTCGCGGGCCGACACTGGGCTCCGCTAGGTTTCCGGCACGAGTGCGGCGATCCGGCACGGTGCGCCCGATCCGCGCCCGATCTTCATCGGGAATGCCAGCAGGAACGCTCCTGTTTTCGGAAGCTCTTCAAGCCGGGCGACGTTCTCGAGAATCGCCACAGACTGACCGGCCAGGACTTGGTGGGCAGGAAAGGTCGTTGACGAGCCGGGATCGATGCTGGCAGTGTCGATACCGACTACCGACACTCCCCTGTCGGCGAGCCACTGCGCGGCATCGGTTGCAATCCCGGGGAATCGAAGGGTGTCCGCCCTGCCCGGCGTGTCGTCGCCGAGGTAGAGCAGTGTGTCGGGCCAGCGCTTGCTCCAGCCTGTCCGGAAGAGCACGATCGAGCCTTCCTCTAGCGCGCCGTGCTCGGCTTCGAAGGCTGCTAGGTCAGCAGCTGACGCAGCGTAGTCGCGATCGGCGATGCATTGTTGCTCGATATCAACAACCGCGACCGGCCCGGCGAGTTCGTCGAGGGAAATGTCGCCGACCGACTCGCCCTCTTCGGCGAAGTGGATCGGGGCGTCCAGATGCGTGCCGCAGTGCTCGCTCATGGCGAAGTCATAGGCACTGTAGAAGTAGCCGTCCGGCTGCCGCCCCCCAGCGGTTTGGCTGTGCCGGAACGGCTGGCCGGTGGGCCAGAACACGGTGTCTTGGTCGAACGAGTGGGTCAGGTCGACGAGCCTGTAGCCCGAAAACGGATCGGCAAGCCGCGAAGATTCGCTGTCGCAGGCGGATAGAGCGACAGCCGCAACTGCGCAGACGCACAAGGCCCAGCGTTTCACACGTCGAGTGTACAGCCTAGCGTCGGCGGGCGGGCCGCTCGCTCGGCGCTTCGTCTAGCGGGGCGTGATCCACATCGGGCTCACCCAGACGACCTCTGCGTCGACCTGCTCGCCCCGCACGTCATAGAACGAAGTCTCGCCGCATTGCGCGGTGGTGTCGGCCCAAGTCAGCTTGACCTGTCGTGACCGCGGATTCGCCGAATGAAAATAACGCCCGTCCTTGGTGATCGCGACCCGTTCGAAGTCGGCGGTGCC
The DNA here is from genome assembly GCA_009838515.1 of Terriglobia bacterium. Taxonomy (GTDB): domain Bacteria; phylum Acidobacteriota; class Terriglobia; order Bryobacterales; family UBA6623; genus VXMF01. The sequence continues at coordinate 38,480 of VXRL01000004.1, forward strand.
GAGCAGGGAGACTTCGATTCTCGGCGCCTCGCTCGTCTCGAATTCCTCGCCCATGAAATGCCCGTGGCTGCACACGTCCGCGAGGATGTTGTCTGTTGCCCCGTAGACCCTGCGCTTTCGAATCCCTTCGAGCATCGCTTTGCGGGTCGGTTCGGTCACCCAGACGTTGGCGTATGACATATGGGTGGAGAGGTGGTCGATGGAAGCCTGGAAGCCCAGCCGATAACCCTTTGCGAGCGCGTAGGAGACAAATCCGAGCGCGCGCCAGCCGCCGATGGAGTCGTCAGCGGTGTTCGTGCGCGGCCCGTCCGGGATCTCGTAGTTCTGCCGATCGCCCTGATAGATCGCGACCCACGGTTCGAGCTCAGGGTCGTTGTCCCGCCAGTCCGTGCCCATGCGCGTGCCGGATGTATGAACCGCGGCAAGTCCGTTGCAGCGCCACAGGTACCGGTACAGCACCTGGGTGTCGTGCGCGGGCGTCGGAGGGTGAGTCCTGTGCCATCTTGGGCAGCCTCGGCAAGGGAAGGACTCCCCGCTGAGCGAACAGGAGGTTGCGATGTCCCTCGGGGTATCGCACGCTGCGCCCGTAGCTGAACAGAGTGACGAACCTGCCAGCTAGGTGGAAGGCGTCGGAGAGCTTCTGGATGCGCCACGACGGGTATTCGCGATAGCCGTTGTCATGGTCGCAGCAGCCCGCCCAGTCCATGTAGAACGCGTCGATCAAGCCGCCATCGCGAGCTCCGTCGCCGCTGATCTCGGTGTGTCGATGAAGTCGGTCGCCAGTCGCGGATATCCTTCGCGAGCGATCTTGCTGCGCGGATATGGCGTAGCGTTCGCCGGCCGGGCTGCCGCCAAGCTGGGGTCCGGTTGCGGCCGGTGCAGTATCTCTCGACCACGGCGCCTGCGTTTGCTCGGGCGGTAGTGCGGCGGCAAGCAGCAGAGTCAGCGGCACGAGCCTGAGGAATGTGATAGCTAGCGATTCTCCAGCAGGCACATTCTAAGGCCTGCAATCACGCTGTATAATCGGCGTAGGGCGTCGAGTGCCTTTACTTGCAATGCAACGAGCCGCGCTGTTTCTGACCATCGTCGCGACGGCCTTGGCCCTCGCGTGCGGCATCGGCCCCATGCCGGACGAGGACGGCAATCCGGCTGCGGCCGCCGAAGGCTCCGCTAACCAATCAGTCCCGGAATTCAGCCTGCGGGATTTGGACGGCAAGACGCACACCAACGCCGATATCGAAGGCAAGGTCGTCCTGCTCAACTTCTGGGCGACTTGGTGCGGCCCCTGCAAGATCGAGATGCCGTGGTTCGTGGACTTCCAGCGCAAGTACAAGGATCGCGGCTTTACCGTCTTGGCGGTCTCTCTCGACGAGGATGGCTGGGATCCGGTGCGCGAGTTCGCCGAGAGGCTGGAATTCAACTTTCCGGTGTTGATGGGCGATGACGCTGTCTCGGACGCCTTTGGCGGCATCATGGTGCTGCCCACCACCCTGATCGTGAACCAGGCGGGCAAGATCGTATTCACCCACCAAGGCCTGGTAGCGAAGGCAACCTACGAAGAAGAGATCGAGGTTCTGCTGGACGTGAATGCCACGGCATCGCTCTAGCGCAACTCCGCTCAAGGCCGCTGCCGCGCTCTTCGCGCTGCTCGGCGCGCCGCTGTCGGCCCAGCAGCTGGGGTTCTCGGCCGCCACGATCGAGCCCAGCCCGGGCATTCGGATCACCGGCGCCGGACCGTTGCGAGTCCCGATCGCGGTTCGCATCCGCCGCGGCTACCACATCAATTCCGACAAGCCGAACGATCCGTACCTGATCCCGACCTCCCTGGCCTGGCCCAGCGTTCCGTTGCGCGTCGACTCGGTTTCCTATCCCCCCGCGGAAGAGGTCAAGTACGACTTCTCCGACAAGCCGCTCTCGGTGTACTCGTCGCGCGTCGAAATCGTGACGACGTTCCATGTGGAGTCCGTGCCGGCGGATACGGGCGAGTTGCGAGGCTCGTTCCGCTTCCAGGCGTGCAACGACAAGGCCTGCCTGCCGCCCAAGACACTGCCCGTCAGGGTTCCGGTTCGCCGCTGAGCCGACGGGATTCCGCTATCATTCTTGGCAATGCCGACCCCTCGAGTGCGCCTTGAGCGGAGCGCCTGCGTAGCCACCTTGGTGCTCGACCGCCCGGAAGTCCGCAACGCGCTGGACAACGACACCGTCGAGGAGCTTTGCGACAAGCTGCGGTCGCTCGCGGCGGATTCCGGCGTGCGCGTGGTCCAGCTGGCCGGGGCCGGAAGCTGCTTCAGCGCCGGTGCCGACTTGCGTGCGATGCGCCGCATGGGCACCGCCGAACCGGCCCGGAACCTGGCCGACACTCGCCGTTTCGTCGAGATGCTTCGGCTGTTGCACGCGATGCCCAAGCCGACCGTGGCCCGCGTTCAGGGCGCTGCAGTGGGTGGTGGCGTCGGCTTGGTCGCTTGCTGTGATGTCGCGGTTGCTTCCGAGGACGCCTTCTTCCGGCTGAGCGAGGTACAGCTCGGACTCGTGCCGGCGATGGTGGGCCCGTACTTGGTCGAAGTGCTTGGCGCCAAGTTGGCGCGGCGTCTGATGCTGACTGCCGAGCGGGTCGATGCGCTCCGCGCGCAAGCGTGGGGACTCGTTGACGAGGTGGTGCCTGCGACGGAGCTTGATGCAGCGACCCAGAAGATGACGGACCGCTTGCTGAGGGGCGCGCCGGGCGCGTTGGCGACCTGCAAGGAGCTTGTCCGCGAGATTTCAGACAGCCCGCTGGACGATGAGATCCGCGACCGGACAGCGCAGGTCCTAGCGGTGCGGAGGTCCACGGACGAGGGGCGTGCCGGGGTGCGCGCCTTCCTTGACAAGGGACGCGCGCCCTGGCTGGCGGCCAAGGGCGGGGGAACGGAAACATGCAAGACCTAGTCTCTAGATCGGCTCTTACCCGCAGACGGGCACTGCAGTCTTTCGCGGGCGGTGCGGCGGCGTTCCTGACGCGCTGCGGGGGCTCGTCCGCGCCGCGCCCCAACATCTTGCTGGTGATGACCGACGACCAGCAGCACTCGCAGATGAGCTGCGCGGGCCATCCGCTGCTGCAGACGCCCAACATGGACCGCCTGGCCAGCGAAGGAGCTCGCTTCGCGAACGCCTATTGCACCAACTCGCTGTGCGCTCCGGGCCGGGCCACCGTCTTGACGGGCTGCTATTCGCATGTCCACGGAATCCGCGGCAATTCCGAGAAGGCCGATGCCGTGGAAGAGCTGGACCCGAGCTTGCCGACGTTCCCGCAATTGCTCCAGCAGGCCGGCTATCGCACCGGCTTGGTCGGCAAGTGGCACCTGCGCCAGCAGCCTCGCGGCTTCGACGAATGGAAGGTCCTTCCCGGACAGGGCGTCTACTTCGATCCCGACTTCATCGCGAACGGCCAGCCGAGCAAGGAGTCCGGCTATGCCACCGACATCACGACCGACTTCGCCCTCGACTTCCTGCGTCGCGGCGGCCCGGGGCCGTTCTGCCTGCTGTACCAGCACAAGGCCCCGCATCGACCGTTCACGCCCGCTCCTCGGCACGCGGGCATGTTCGCCGACAGCGACTGGCCAAAGCCATCGACCTATGACGACGACTACGGCACTCGACGAGTGGCGGCGGAGGCGCGCGACATGCGTTTCGAGGTCAGCTTGGAGGGCGACTACCCGGACCTGCCGCCCGGCTTGAGCCCGGCCCAGAAGCGCGAATGGATCTACCAGCGCTTCGCCAAGGACCACCACCGGGCCGTGTACGGAGTTGACGAGGGACTGGGCCGCGTTCTCGACTACTTGGACACGTCAGGCTTGGCCGAGGACACGCTCGTGCTCTACACGACCGACAACGGCTATTTCATCGGCGAGCACGGCTGGTATGACAAGCGCTTCATGTACGAGCCGGCGTTGCGCGTCCCGTTGCTCGTGCGCTACCCGCGCCTAGTGGCGGCCGCTCAGGTCGAAGACCGTCCGGCTGTCAACATCGACATCGCGCCGACACTGCTCGACTTTGCCGGCGTGGACGTGCCCGAGCAGATGCAGGGCCGCAGCTTGCGGCCGCTGCTGGAAGGCAGCCCGCCGGACGACTGGCGGGACTCGATCCTGTACAGCTACTACGAGAACTCGTGGGCGTTTCGCGAAATGGCCCGCGAGCAAATGACGGATCCGAGCTTTCAGTACTGGACTCCGCACCGGGTGGGCCCGCATCGCGGAGTCCGCACCGACCGCTACAAGTTGATCGAATACTACGGGGAGGGGGACTATTGGGAACTCTTCGACCTGCACGAGGACCCTGACGAAGTGCACAACCTTTACACGGAGCCCGGACACGCCGATTTGATCCAAGAGCTGCAAGCGGAGCTCGCGCGCCTGAGGGACCACTACGGAGAGCGCGGCTGAGGCGCGCCGCAGGAGCTGACCGCCTTCCGTGTCCGTCGTCGCGGCCTGATTTTCCATGCCTGAATCCGGCGCACACCGGCGGGCGGGCTGGCTTGCGGAGCTTGAGGCGCGGCCCAAAGCGGAATTGCACCTGCACTTGCGCGGTGCCATCCCACGCGAGTACCTCAGCGATCGGGTTCGCAAGTGCCCTCCTACCCAAGCCCTTGAGTCGGCGCCGCCGAACCAACTCGCAAGGCTCCGCCGGCAGCCCGCCATCGCGCGCATCCTGGCCGCCAGCGATCCAGCCGAGGAACTGGACGGGCTGTTCCGGTTTGACAGCCTCGACCAGTTCTTGGCGGCCTACTTCTTCACAGTCTTCTTCGTACGTGAAATCGACGATTTCCGCGGGCTAGTCCTTGGCGTGCGAGAGCATCTCCGCGCCCAGAACATCACCTACGCCGAAGTCACGGTCTCAATCCCCGAGTACCTGCAGCAGGGACTGCCCTTGGAGGGAATTCTGGACGTATTGGGACGGGATCCGCCAGCCCGTCCCAAGGTGCGCTGGATCGTGGATCTAGTGCGGAACTACGGACCGGACGCGGCGGAGCGACTGCTTGAGAGGTTGCTGCCGCTGCTTCCGCCCACCGTGGTGGGGCTGACGCTCGGCGGCGCCGAGCGCCTGTATCCGCCCGGGCAGTTCGAGCGCGTTTACGCGCTTGCCCGCGAGGGGGGGCTCAGGACCACGGTCCACGCCGGCGAGGCCCTGGGGCCGGAGAGCGTCTGGCATGCCCTGGACACGCTCCGGGTCGAGCGGATCGGGCACGGTGTCCGCGCGATTGAGGATCCCATGCTGGTCAGTCACCTTGCCGAGCGCAAGGTCCCGCTCGAGATTTGCCCGACGAGCAACGTCCGGACGGGCGTATATCCCTCGATGGACGCACACCCGGTGCGAGCCCTGTACGAGGCTGGCGTGCCGATGTCGATCAACACCGACGATCCGACGTTTTTCGGCGTTTCGCTGGCCGAGGAACTGGCCGGACTCCGGAGCCTCGGGTTCACCACGGCTGAGATCGACGGGCTGGCGAGCGGCGCCTTCGCGTTCGCCTTCGATGCCGAGGCGGCCACTTAGCCAGCTCCGGCCGGCGGTCGCAGCCGGCCCGTGAGTTCGGCCGCCCTGGCCGTGCCCTCGGCCTCAAGGTAGGAATCAAGCTCCGCGGGCAGGTCCGCGACCCGCGCCGGATCCCAGAAACTCGCGGTGCCCACCTGTACCGCCGTTGCGCCGCACAAGAGGAACTCGACGATGTCTTCGGCCGTTGCGATCCCGCCGATACCGATGATCGGTACATCCACCGCCTGGGAGACTTGGCGCACCATGTGCAGGGCGACGGGCTTGATCGCCGGCCCGGACAGGCCTCCCGACCCGGTGCTGAGCACCGGCCTGCGCCTGTGCGCGTCAACTGCCAGGCCGCGCAGAGTATTGATCAGGCTCAAGCCGTCGGCGCCGGCTTCGACGGCTGCCCGCGCCATTTCGCCGATGTCGGTGACGTTCGGCGAGAGCTTCACCAACAGGGGGCGCCGCTTGGCAACGGCTCGCGCCGCCTCGACAGCTCGTGACAGCTCCCCGGCGTGCGCGCCGAATTCCAGGCCTCCCCGCTTGGTATTGGGACAGGACACGTTCAGCTCGTAGGCCGCCAAGCCCTCGGCGTCCTCAAGGACGCTCAGGACCTCGACATAGTCGGCGACGTCGTAGCCGAAGACGTTGGCGAAGACCGGGACACCGAACTCCCCCAAGAGCGGGAGCTTCTCGGCAACGAACGCCTTTACGCCTACGTTTTGCAGGCCGATTGCGTTGAGCATGCCTGCAGCAGTCTCGGTCACGCGAGGCGACGCGTTACCGCGGATCGGCTCGCGAGACAGGCCCTTGACTACGATCGCTCCGATGCGGTCCAGCGCCGCTTGACTGGCGAACTCGCCGCCGTAGCCGAACGTACCGCTCGCGGCGATGACCGGATTCTTCAGTTCGATGCCACACAGCGTGGCGCGCAGATCAGCCACGAGTCAGTTCACTCCATTCTCCACGCTCTCGCTGTCGAAGCTGGCTCCGCAGGTGCCGCGCCGAATGCTGATAGATTGATCTTTGGGCACCAGCAGCCATTATGACTTGGCCATCGTCGGTGGTGGGATCAACGGTTGCGCCCTGGCCCGCGAAGCGGCCCAAGCAGGCTTGCGGGTGGCCCTGCTGGAAGCGCGCGACTTCGGGGCCGGCGTCACCAGCCGTTCGACCCGCCTGATCCACGGCGGGCTCCGATACTTGGAGAGCTTTCGACTCTCGCTCGTGCGCGAGTCATTGAGGGATCGCGCGACGCTGTTGCGCGAGTTTCCCGGAATTGTCCGGCCCCAGCCGTTTCTCCTGCCCGTGTACCGCAGCGATTCCCGCGCACGGTGGTACGTCGCTTGCGGGTTGGCCCTGTATCGCCTGCTCTCCGCCGGCGGCACTCTGCCAGCGCCCAGACGGGTCGATGCACGCGAGCTGCTGGGGCTGCTGCCCGAACTCGACCCGGATGGGCTGGTCGGCGGCTTCGAGTACTTCGACTGCCAAGCCGTTTTTCCGGAAAGGCTTGCGCTCGAGATGGCCATGCAGGCGGAGTCAGCCGGTGCAGACATCCGCAATCATGCGCGGGTCACAGGCCTGCTCTTGCGCGATTCCCGAGTGGAAGGCGTCCAGTTCGAAGGGCTGTGCGGTTCGGGGGAACTGCGCAGCCGCGTGGTCGTAAATGCCACGGGCGCATGGGTAGACCAACTGCTGAGACTCGTCAGGAGGGATGCTTCCGAGTCCCTGCTGTCGTTGGTGAACGGCGCACACATCGTGGTGCGTGATCTGCCCGGCGCTCCGCGGCATGCGGTCTACCGGGAGGCGCGCTCCGACGGGCGCCCGTTTTTCATCATTCCGTGGCGAGGCTTGCGATTGATCGGCACTACGGAGACCCTGTTCTGCGGGGATCCCTCCGTCACGCTGCCCGAGGAATCCGAGATTCGCTACTTGCTCCGGGAGGCCAATGCGCTGTTCCCAACGGCAGACCTTGACCGCGGCAACGTCCTGTATGCCTATTCCGGCTCGCGCCCAATCCTGAAGGCGCCTCAGGATGACTTCAACCGGGCGTCGCGCGACCACGCGATCGTGGACCACCAGAAGACGGACGGCATAGCCGGCCTGCTCACGATGGCGGGCGGCAAGCTGACGACGGCGCCGTCGTTCGCAAAGGCCGTGCGGCGCCGCGTTGCGGGCATGCTGGGAACCAGCACCGCTGACGCTGCACCGGCGCAGCCCCGCTCTGTGAACGGGGCACCCTCCGAGTTTGCAACACTGTACGGCCCGCGCTGGAGCGAAGTACTGGCTGCCATCGCAGCGGATCCAGACATGATGCGCCCATTGGCAGACGGTTGTTCGACGAAGCGCGGTCAGGTCCTCTACGCCATCGAGCACGAGCGGGCCAAGACGTTGGCAGACGTGATGTTGCGGCGCACTGGCGCGGCCTACGACCCGAGCTACGAGCGCTCTTGGGCCGAGGCCGCCGCCGATCTCGCCGCTGGAAGGCTTGGATGGGGTCGCGCAGAAAGGGAGAGAGCGCTGGCCGAGTACGATGCCGAGCTTGCCCAGACTTTCCTGAGAGAATAGCCTGGACCGCCCTCCCGGCCCGGCGGGCTCAGGGGTTGCGGCGCCCAGCGGGCCGGGCGCGGCAACGGTGCCGGACGTGGATCGTGCCGCAGATTCCTTGCCCAGGCATGCCGGTCAGTTACGATGGCGTAGATGCGCGACGGGAGCACAACCGCGGAGACCTCCGAGGCGCGCAAGCGGCGGGCCCGTAAGATTCTTCGGCGCTTGGATCGCGAATACCCGGCCGCTGAATGCGCCCTCCGCCACAGGAGCGCTTGGGAACTTCTGGTCGCTACGATTCTCTCGGCGCAGTGCACCGATGCGAGAGTCAACAAGGTCACCCCGGACTTGTTCGCGGCCTACCCCACCGTCCGGGACATGGCGCTCGCGCCCCTGGAGAGCATCGAGGAGCTGGTCCGCACCACGGGTTTCTTTCGCAACAAGTCCAAGTCCCTCAAAGGCGCGGCAGCGCGCATCGTCAGCGAGTACGGTGGCGAGGTACCCTCGCGCATGGAGCAGTTGCTGACCCTGCCCGGTGTGGCCCGCAAGACAGCCAATGTCGTGACCGGCACGTGGTTCGGCAAGGCCACGGGCGTGGTCGTTGACACGCATGTGCAGCGCATCTCCGAGCGCCTAGGCCTGAGCGCCGGCAAGGATCCGAAGAAGATCGAGAAGGTATTGATGGACCTGTTGCCGAGGTCGAAGTGGGTCGTGTACGCGCACCAGATCATCCACCACGGTCGTGCGGTGTGCAAGGCGCGCCAGCCCCGCTGCCATGCCTGCACGCTGGCGGAGCATTGCCCGTCCGCCGAGGTCTAGGCTTGGCTCATCGCCGCAGGGTCGGCGGCGGACGGCGCGGGTCGGTGGGCTTGAGGGTGGGGCGCAGTTCGAGCCTCACCCTTCGCCTCAGGTCGATTCGGTCGCGTTTTTTTGCGTTCGGATCGCTCTGCAAGACGATGATGCCGCCTTCGCCCGCTTGGACGAGGCGGGCCTCGCGGCCGCCTAGCTTGAGGCCGTAAGTCTCACCTGCCTGTAATCCGATTAGGTAGATGTAGGCGTACTCCGGGGCCTGTTCTCGAGACGGCTCCCAAGACAGCACGGTCTTGGCCTGGGGCGTGATCGGCACGACAACGGCTGCCGGGAAATAGATCGGCGCCAGCCCGCGAAAGCTGGCGGTGGTCGAAAGTTCACCGTTCGCCAGCAGCTCCAAGAGCCCTTCGGAATACCCCAGCCAGGTCGTGGGCAGGTCCCAGCCCAAGCGGCCGAAAATCCGACCGCGGATCGGATCGTGGGCGAGAAGGGGAGACGACTGCGCGGTTAGCCCGGGCAGGTAGGGATTGACCCAGAGGAATTCGTAGGGTGCGACCAGCTGCGAGGCCTGCAGGTAGCTCTCGTCCCGGATCCAGCCTTGCAAGAACTGGAACTCCGGCAGGTTGGACTCATAGGCGACCAGCAGCATCTCTGCGATCCGGTAGAGGGGCGCCTGCTGCCGCGCCAATTGCCGGTTTGCGCCGTAGCGCGATGGCCATCGCAATCTGCCGCTGTCGGTGTCAATGTCCTGTGGGTAGTAGCTCAGTAGTCGGCAGCGCGCCAGCGAGCGCAGCGCATCGATTCCGGGTTGCAGCGGATCCGATTCCAAATTGTGTCGCACCACCAGGCCTGCCTCCAGCGCGGCAATCAAGTTCTCGCTATCGTCGCTGATCGACCCGTCCCTCAGGCTCGGCACCACTTCGGTCTTCCAGTGTGTGCCGAGCAGGATCGCCAGAGCAGCTTCGGATTCATCCCAGTCGCCGGCCGCCGCGATCGACGCTAGGATCGCGGAGCGTATCAGTCCCGCGCCAAGGGCCGCCTGAGGCAGCAACGTCGAGACGGCAGCCGCCATGGCGTCGCGCAGTGCGTCCCGCTCCGATGCGTCGAACAGGTCATAGCACCAGTCGTAGACGAGCGCGGCCTGGCGCAAGTCGGTCGCATTGCCGATGCCGTTCTCGGCCAATCGCTGGCTCCACGCGACCGCAGCCCGTCCGGCCGTCTCGGCGCCCGCGACCTGGAACCTGAGCGCGTCGACCAAGGGCTGCTCTTCGAAGGCGGTCTCGGCTGCGACGAGATCGCCTAGCGATCGCCACCGCAGAGACTGGCGGTCGACGTCATTGCGCAACCGCTGCAGGCGGCTCGACTCCAAGAACAGCCGCGGGTGATCCTCGTACACCCGGAATTCAGCCTGGCCGAACGCTGCTTCGCCCAGGCACAGCAGCGCACACCCGAGCGTTGCGGCACGTAACGCGCGCATCGAGTCCCCATTGTACGGATGCAGCCGTTGGCCGAGGCCCTGTCCAGAAACCACATGGTTCGCAGTTTCGTCCTACGAGTTCGATACGGGAGAGTCATGATGCGGCGAGCAGGCTCCACGCTTCGAACGGCGGTCGCTCTGACGGTCTGGCTGCTTGCCGGCTGGCCCCCCCTGGCGGCGGAGGCCGGCCGCGTCGCTCGCTACACGGTGGTCTTGGACGCGCCCGCGACCGGGAAGCGCTTGTCAATGGCCCGCGGGAAGGCGGACAGGCGTCGGCCGGGCCGGGTCTCGGCGTCCAGTTTCGCGGTCATGGCTCGGGCCGTGGCGGCTACGCAAGAACCGGTCGTGATGGCGCTGGAAGCGGGTGGAGCCACGGTCCTTGGCAGCGTCCATAACGTGCTCAATGCGGTATTTGTCCGCGCCACCGTGACGCAAGCCGAGGCATTTGAGTCCATTCCCGGCGTGAAGAGCGTGATCCCGAGTCGCGACATCGAGGTCAAGCTCGACAGCGTGGCCGATGTAACCGGCTTGAACGCTGCCAAGCTGCGGCCGTCGGGCCTCGCCGCTACCGGCGAGGGCGTCAAGATCGCAATCATCGATTCCGGCCTGGATTTCTTCCATCCGGCCTTTCAGGACGACTCCCTGCCGGAGCTGACTGGCTATCCCAAGGGCAGGCCGGAAGACTTGGTGCTTGCCAGCCGCAAGATCGTGGCGATCCGCAGCTACATGCAGTTGCAGAATTCGGGAGATCCTGCGACCTCCGCGCCGGATGACAATTCGCCGGCAGACTTCAGTGGCCACGGCACGGCTGTCGCGATGGTGGCTGCGGGCAAGCGCGTCGAGTCGCCGGCCGGACCCCTCGAAGGGATCGCTCCGAGGGCCTATCTCGGCGTATACAAGGTGACCGGCACGCCCGGGATCAAGTCCTCGGCTAGTTCCCAAGCACTGATTGCGGCGATCGATGACGCCGTCGTGGACGGCATGGACGTTCTCAATCTGAGCATCGGTCAGGTCGCGACCCATCCTTGGAACTCCCACGGTTCCGACTGCGGCGAGCTGCTCGGGAATAACTGCGATCCCTTGGCGGTTGCCGCCCAGAGCGCCGTATTCGATTTCGGGCGCGTCGTTGTCGCTGCCGCCGGCAACTCGGGCCAGATCGGGGGCCAGGATCGGCCAACGCGCAACACGATCTCCTCGCCTGCCGTCGCGCCCGACGTGATCGCCGTCGCCGCCACCGCCAACGCGAGGCAGCTGGAGCAGAGCGTGCAGTTCGAAGGTCTTTCCTACGCCGCATGGACGGGCACGGGCCCGGTATTGGCCGAATCGCTGACGGCCCCGGCGGCGCTCGCGGAAAGGCTCGAGAACCCGGACGCCTGCCGGCCCTTCCCTGACGGCGCTCTCGTCGGCAGCATCGTGGTTGCAGAACGCGGTGGAGACTGCTGGTTCGTCGACAAGGTAGAGCACGCCGCAAGCGCCGGCGCGGTCGGCGTGGTCGTGCTCGACAATCAACCATCCGGAACGCTGATCGAGATGGGGGCGTTGCGGGACACGGACATTCCCGCCTACTTCATCTCGGCCGCCGACGGATCCGCGCTTGTTCAGCGTCTGGGCGGGGTGGCGGTTGGGACGACGGCGCAATTGACACTCGATCCCACGCCGCTGGCGCGCTTGGCAGATGGGACGCAAATGGCCGACTTCAGCTCGCGCGGACCCACTCCCGGCCTGAATCTCAAGCCTGACGTGGCGGCACCAGGAGTCAGCGTCTACACCGCCGACACTTGGCTCGATGCAAGGCCACGCGGCTTCAACCCCAGCGGGTACCGCCAGGTGCAGGGCACCAGCTTGGCTGCGCCGGTGATTGCCGGCGGAGCCGCATTGGTCTGGCAGCAAAATCCGACTTGGACAGCTCGCGAGGTGGCGTCCGCCCTCATCAACACCGCGGCGAGCTCTGTGATCGAGGACGGTTCGATGGCGCGCGCGGGCTCTGTCGGCGCTGGCTTGGTGGACCTTGAAGCGGCCCTCGATCCGATCGCGACCGTCGAGCCTCCGACGGTCGGCTTTGGAAGGTTCAGCGCTACCTCACTGCCGGTGTGGCAAGAGATCTTCATCACCAACCGCTCGCTCCAAGCCCAGACGTACCGTGTCGCGGTCGTGGCCAGAGACCACGATGCCCGGGCCGCCGTCAATCTTGACGGATTCAGCGATATCGAGTTTCGCCTCCTGCCGGACCAGTACGCCGCGGTGAGGGCGTCGCTGGAAGGCCTCTTGCCGGCGCCCGGATCGTACGAGGGACACCTGCTGATCACGCGCCACGGCCGTGAGGACGCGCTTCGCGTGCCGTTCCTCTACGTGGTAGGCGACAACGTGCCGCAAGACGCCTACGCGATCGCTCCGGCGGAGCGGAGGGGATTCGCCGGCGAGAGCAGGACAGAACACTTGGTCGGCAAGTTCGTGGATCGCAACGGCGCCCCGGTGTCGGGGCAACCGGTCGAATTCGCCGTCGTGGAAGGCGACGCGCAGATTCTCTCTGCGCTGCCGGTGACCGACACGCACGGCTTGGCGGTTGCCGAGGTCGAGTTCGCTCCGTCTGCAACACCGCAGGTGGTGGAGGCCTACGTTGGCGGCGAGAGGGTTCGGTTCGAGTTCACTGCGGACCTGTCGCGCCCGCGCATCGACGAGATCGTCAACGACGCCAGCCACGCGGCGGGCCAGCCGGTAGCGCCCGGATCGTTGGCCACGATCTTCGGAAGCGCGCTTGCTGAATTCGCCGGCGAGGCGCTGTACTCCCCGCTGCCGGTTGCCCTCAAGTCGGTAAGCGTCAGCTTCGACTATCCGGAACTGGGGGTGAGCGAGCCCGCGCGCGTCTTCCTGACCCGCTCGGATCGCTTGGGCATCCAAGTCCCTTGGGAGTTGGCGGGCCTCAACTTCGCCTACGCCAAGGTCCGTGTCCGCACCCGGGACGGGCTGGAGCTGACGGCCGATCCCTTCGTGGTCAATCTGGCCGATGTGGCGCCGGGGATCTATGTCTATGTCACCGAGGGCGAGAGCCGCTCGGCTGCCTTTTTCCCTGACGGCCGGCCGGTCACCCCCGCCGCTCCCGTGGCCGCGGGCGATCAGGTGGCCATCTACCTGACCGGTGCCGGACCCTACGGGCTGGAGCTGCAGTCCGGCACCGCCGCGGCCGACCGGTCCGAGACTGTCCACGCTCCGGTAGTCATGGTCGGAGGAGTCCGGGCATCGGTGACCTACTCGGGCTCCGTTCCCGGCGTGGCAGGCATGTCTCAGATCGAATTCGTCGTGCCGACCGGCCTGGCCAGCGGCAACGCCGACTTGGCCGTGTCGATGCACGGCACGCACAGCAATACCGTGTCCGTGGCGGTCAGGTGACCGACCGGCCAGATCACCGGTTCCCGCCCAGCTTCTCGCCCGGCCGCAGCAGGGACGGGCGCTTGCGCGCTCTCTCGGCCTGTTCAGCGGCTTCTTTCTCGCTTGCCTGCTCGACTTCCTTGCGCCGCTCCGGTGCCATGCGCTCCTTCTGGCGCCGCTTCTCGGACTCTTCTTGCAGGACCACGGTGCGCTTCCTAGCGCCCAGGTCTTCGGCCAGCAGTTCCAAGCTGTCATCGGTGATGCCGATGGCGTCTTCCAGCACGAATTCATAGCGCCACGCCTCCTCGGCGTCGGTCCCCGCGATCGCGGCCAAGCGCGCAGCGAACACCTGCTCGGCCTTGAGCAGGGTCTCCAGGGCCCCGTCAAGCTTCTTGTTGCGCAGCAGGGCGTCGTCGATGACGTCATCGACGGCTTGAATGATCGAGGAGTACTCCGACAGGGAACGGTGGATCTTGGCGCCGCGTCCCGCTTCTTCTTCCGCAAGGGCCTGTTCGACCAGCTCGAGGCGCAACGCCGCGAACTTCGCGTACGCGCTCATGCGCTTGTCCAGCTCCTGGCTGTCGCGCAGGACTTCGATCTCGTAGTCGGTCAGGAACTCCCGGTTGCGGGGCAGCTCCTGCCCCAAGGCCGGGACGAGCGTGCAGAGCATCGCGAGTATGAGTCGGGTCGGCATCGCGCTCCCCTAACTCTAATGGTTTGGGCCGCCGATGCCAACTCCCCCTGCCGGGCGACTGCCCGCTTGATCGCGGATCAAGGGCCGGACTCGGCCGAGCCTACTGCTTCGGTCCCATCAGACCGCGCAGCAGCCTGGCGTTCGCCGTCTCGATCCGCTCGATGAGCCCGTCGAAGTCAGCTTGGTCGCCTAGGTACAGCTTGCGCTGCAGCTGCTGCAGCTGCACCAGCAGCTTGCGCGTCCGGATTTCGGCGTGCTTGAAGTGTCGCGGGTGCCGCCGGGCGTACTTGCCGGTCGCTTCGAGCGAGCTCACGGCTAAGTCCACGGCTTCTCCCATATTCTCGAGCGCTTCGCGGCCCACTGCCAGATTGTCGTCTCGATAGGCCTTGCTGACTATGTCCAATTGATCCGACGCGAATGCCAGGGCCCGGCGCGAGCGGGTCTCACGATCCGCGATAGCCTCGATTTCCGCCAGACTGGCGCGCTGCGCCCCGAAGCAACACAGCACTGCCATGCCCGACAGCAGCGCGAGGCGGACGCCGAACCTCATCGCTTCTCCAACACCTTGGCGATCGTCTTGAGGCGCTGGGTCGCCTTCCAGGTCTCGTCCTGCATCTCCGCCTCCGGAGTCAGAGCCAGGAAGGCACGATAGGAATCCTGCGCTTCCTCGTAGAGCTGCAAGCTGTCTTGGCAGAGCGCCCTCAGGTACACGCTTGCAGCTAGCGGCGGGCCGAGCTTCTCCGATTCCATCAAGGCGCGGAGCGCCGCCGGGAAGTTACCGAGCCGGTACATGGCGAAGGCCAGCCCGTTCCACGCGTCCGAAGCGCCGGGATCGACCTCAAGCGAGGCCACGTACTCGCGCGAGGCGAGCTCGTACTCCTGCTGTTGCAGCAGCGAGTTTGCGTAGCGCAAGCGGGCCTTTGCATCACCCGGTGCAGACTTGGCCGCCAGGCTGAGTTGTTGCCGCGCGGCCTCTGCGTTGCCAGCCCGGCGATAAGCCTCGCCCAGAGCGGCGTGCCGCCGGGATTGCGGCTCGAGTCGCACGGCTCGCTCCAGCGCCTGCGTGGCAGCTCGCAGGTTGCCGCTCTCTAGCAGCAGGACTCCGATCTCCTCTTGGACTTCGGCGTTGTCGGGCCGATTTCGCGCGTACCGCCTGTACAGTTGGAGGGCATCTTGCTTGAAGCCTGATCCTTCCAGCCGCTTGGCGATCTCCAGCAGCGCGTCTTCGACGCTCGGGTCCAGTTGCACCGCGCGCAAGTAGTGCGGCACCGCCTCGTGCAGCCTGCCCAGCTCTGCCAGCGAACTCGCCAGTCCCAGCGTCGCGTCCAGAGACGCGCCGTCAATCTCCAGGACGCGCTGGAAGGCGGCCCGGGCCGGCTCGGCATCTCCGGCCTGGCTGTGGGCCGAGGCGGCCAACCGCAGGGCCTGCAGGTTTTCCGGCTGCGCCTCTGCGATGGCTTCGTAGTGGCGCGCCGCGTCTGCGAACCTCCCCGCCTGCATGAGCAGGGTCGCCAGATTCTGTCGCGCCGGCACCAGGTCCGGCTGTTGCTCGGCGATGACTTGGTAGTGCTGGATCGCGACCGCGGCGTTGCCGGTCGCCTGGCGGGCGTAGGCGAGGTTGAAGCGGGCGTTGACGTTGGCGGGGTCGTCCTCGAGCGCCGCCTCTAGGTGCGGGATAGCGCCGGCGAAATCGTTGCTCTCCAGTGCCTGCGCCGCCTCGCGCAGCGCGTCGGCTCCCAGCAGCGCCGTCACGCACAGAGCCAAGCCGAATCCGAGTCCTCTGTACACGCCTGAATCGAAGTTTAGCAGCGTGAACCGCCGCAGAGGCCATGACGCGCGAGCGCCGGGCAGGAATTCAGGCCCGGATGCGATTGAGCAGGGCAATCGCCCTGCCGATGTCGGCGCGCTGCTCTTCGCCGACGATCTCGCGCTCGATCACCAAGGGACCGGCGTAGCCGATCTCGCGCAGCGTGCGGACGTACCGCTGCATGCCCACGTCTCCGTCTCCAAGCGGCGTTTCTCGCCCCCACTCGCCCCGCGTCTCCGGCCACGTGCCGTCCTTGCAATGCACCGTCAAGACGTGCTCCCCGAGCGTCCGCAGGGCCTCCATCGGCTCGCCGGACCCGTACAGGATCATATTCGCGGGATCGAAATTGACCCCCAGGTTCGGTCGGTCCACCGCGTGCAGGAACTCCAGCAGCGCCGCCGCCGGCTCCTGTCCGGTCTCGAGCGCGAAGGTCTGGCCGTTGCGCGCGCAGTGGTCGCAGACGCGGCGCACGAGTTCGAGGACGGCCCGGTGCTCGGCATCGCGCGGATCTTCGGGCAGGCAGCCGATGTGCGCTGCCACGCCGGGTATGCCGAGCGAGCGAGCGAAGTCCGACACTGCATAGGTTCTCCGCTCGCGCTTGCCGCGCGTCCCAGGGGGCACGTAGCCCACCGTGTGCGCGCAAATCGGGATGCTGGCGTAGCTCTCGCCCTCGAAGTTCAGGAAGGCTGTGACGATCTCAAGCTCGGAGCGGTCCAGCGCGGCCCGCCACTGCTCGGCTGCTTCGGGAGCTAGGTCCGCCGCGCCATGCACGCCCAGCTGGCCGCAGCTCACGCCGAACGCGGCGACAGACTCAACGATCTCGCCGGGGGCAGCGTCGATGCCGAGCACGCCGCCAGTCCAGAACATCAGGCCAACTTGCAGTGGTTCCATATCAGCCGCCTCCGCAGTCTACTCCAGCGCAGTCGCCTCTAGTCGGATGGGGGCGCTGCTTCGACCTCTACCCAGCCGCCTTCGCGGTGGCTGCGCAGCACCGCCTCGACCAGCCGCAACTGCCGCAGTCCGGCATCGAAACCCGGCACCTGGCGGGCCTTCGACTTGTCGCGGCAGGCGGCATAGAAGCGGCGGAAGAATTGCTTGAAGGTATCAGCGTAGCCTTCCGCATGGCCGCCGGGCAGATCGGCAAAGGAGCGCGCCTGCTCTTCCAGCAACGACGGATCCTTGACCAGCAGCTCGTTGTTTCCGTCGCGCCGCCCGATCCACAGCTCGTTCGGCCGCTCCCCGTCCCAGGACAGGCCGCACTTGGTGCCGTAGATGTCCACAAGCAGCCGGTTCTTGCGGCCAGCGGCGACTTGGTTGATCGTCAGAGCTCCCCGCGCCCGGTCGCCGAAGCGCAGCAGGATCGCGCCGAAGTCTTCGGTCGTGATCGGGCGGTCCTCGTAGTCTTCCGGCTCCAGCATCTTGCCCGCGTAGGTTTCGATCGGCTTTTTGGGCTTCTTGCGTACCGGGTGAAACGTAGCCAATTCCGCGCACACCGCTTGGATTCGCTTGCCGGTGACGTGTTCAAGCAGATCGCACCAGTGCGAGCCGATGTCGGCCATGGCGCGCGAATTGCCGCCCACCTCCGGCTCGAGCCGCCAGTTGTAGTCCGTGTCGAAGAACAGCCAGTCCTGTGAGTAGGTGCCTTGCACCGCCAAGACGTCGCCCACCTGCCCGGTTGCAACCATGCGCCGCATTTGCGCCACGTTCGGATAAAAGCGCAGGTTGTAGCTGGTGGCATGCACGATGTCCCGCGAGCGCGCCAGATCGACCAAGCCCTGCGCTTCCTGGGACGTCATCGCCAGGGGCTTCTCGCAGATCACGTGCTTGCCGGCGGTGATCGCGTCGCGGGCGATCGCGAAGTGCGTGTGGTTCGGCGTGCAGATATGCACCGCGTCGATAGCCGGATCGTCCAGCAGCTGGCGATAATCGCCCGACGTGCGGGCGATTCCCAGCACCTGCCCGAACTGGGCCGCGAGGTCGGCGGTCTGGTCCGCGATCGCCACGACTTCGGCATCAGCCTGCCTCCGGATGTTCTCGACATGGACGCGGCCCACGAATCCTGTCCCGATCACCGCTACCTGCAACTTGTTCATCACTGTCAAGACCTCCGCCGAAGCTCGGGCGCGATGGGGCTCCCATCGGCCAGTAAACGAGTGTAGGCGTCCGGCGCGAGCGAATTCAAGCTGCCCGCAGCGCCTGCTAGCCGGAATCCGGCGGTTGCGCCCGACTTCGATCCCCGACCTGTGCTCCTCTCGCCTTCTTTGTCCGCGGTGGGCTGCCTCGAGATTCGGCAGCGCCGCACGGCTAGGTGGGGCCGGGCGATCTTCGCTTCAGGCCACGGCTGACGGCCTGTCCGCTTCGGGGACGCTGATGTTCTGGGCGTCGGTTGGCTCGGACCGGGAGTTCTGCCGGCGAGCTCTCAAGTTTCTTGCGACATACGCGATTAGGGCGGTCGCTTTTCCTGCATGCAACGCAAAGAGGTGCTATTCTACTCGCAGCCTTTGGCCCGCAGATTCGTAGCTATGCAAGGAGCTGGTGCAGTGCCTCCCGGCGCTGAGCGCCACCGTGACAGTGCGCTGGCCCGTCCGCGCTCTAGCTATGCCGGTGGCCGGCGCAGGTCGGCCTTGTTAGAGACGATTGTATGAGGCTGCGCTCTCTCCTATCGCTGTTCTCGCACGACCTTGCGATTGACCTTGGCACGGCCAACACATTGGTATACGTGGCCGATAGAGGTGTCGTGGTGGACGAGCCTTCGATGGTAGGTATCAATAACGCCACCGGCGAAGTCGAGGCGATTGGCGCCGACGCCAAGCGGATGCTCGGCCGCACTCCGGGCACGATGACGGCCATCCGCCCGATGCGCGACGGGGTGATCGCCGACTTCAAGATCGCAGAGCGCATGCTCACCTACTTCATCAACAAGGCTCACGACCGCACCTTCCTAGTCCACCCCCGCATCGTGATCGGCGTGCCCGGCAATATTACCCACGTCGAGCGCCGCGCCGTAGTCGACTCTGCCATTCGCGCGCATGCCAGCGAAGTGCATCTAGTCGAGCAGGCGATGATGGCGGCTATCGGTGCTGGCCTGCCAGTCTCAGAGCCGTCGGGCAGCATGGTCGTGGACATCGGAGGCGGCACCACAGATGTCGCGGTGATTTCGATGTCAGGAGTCGTGTACTCGAAGTCGGTGAACGTGGCCGGCAATGCGATAGACGATGCAATCATCCAATATCTCAAGCGCAAACACAACTTCCTGATTGGCGAGCGGAGCGCCGAGTATGTCAAGCTCGAGCTGGCCGCAGCGAAGCCGCTCGATACGCCCGCGACGGTGGAGGTCAAAGGGCGCAATCTAACCAGAGGTGTGCCAGCGGCTCGGGAAGTGACCGACAGCGAAATTCACGGTGCCATCGGAGAGTGCATCGAAAAGATCATGTTCTGCTTGCGAGAGGCTTTGGAACACGCGCCGCCCGAGATCAGCAGCGACATTTGCGACCACGGGATCGTGCTTACGGGTGGAGGCGCCTTCCTCAAGAACCTTGACCAGCGCATCCGCGACGAAATCGGCGTGCCGGTTACGGTGGCTGAGAACCCGCTCCAGAGCGTGGTCGTCGGGACGGGGAAGGTCTTACACGACATTGACCTGCTCAGGCGGGTCTCGATGGCCTAGGGCGGAGGAAACGGAGCGAGCGGAGGGTAGACGTGCTGGAGTGGTTGGCCACGCGAAAGAACGGCAGCCTGCTAGGTGCGCTAGTGCTCGCACAGGTGCTGATGGTTGGCCAGCAGGTTCAGGAGCGTCCCATTGACGCCAGCCTGCGCTATTGGAGCAGCGCCCTATTCATGCCGTTCCAGCGTGTAGGCCAATGGGGGCTCAGCGGCTTGTCGAGCGTGTGGTCTGGCTACGTCTGGCTCGTCGGCACCACTGCTGAGAACCGGCGGCTTGACGCGGAAGTCTCGCGCTTGCGGCTTGAGAACCACTACTTGCAGCGGGAGGTTGTCCATGTGAGCGGCCGTGCCGCGCTGGATGACTTTCGCGCGAGCCTCGTAGCCCGGACGCTCCCCGCCAAAGTGATCGCGCGAGGGCCGAGCCGCAGCGCCCGGGAGGTCTTCCTCGACAGAGGCCGTGAGCACGGCATCCGGCCGGGCATGGCTGTGGTCGGGCCTGCCGGCGCCGTAGGCAGGGTCGAGGAAGCACACGGGGCCTTCAGCATCGTGGTCTTGCTCAGCGATGCTGAAGCCGGAGCCGGAGTCGTGCTTGGAAGGAGCGGTGCGCTGGGGGTCCTTCGCGGGACCAATGGGGCTTTGTCGCACATCGACTATGTGCCGCCCTACGTGGGAGTCGCGGTGGGCGAGCAGGTCTACACCTCGGGCTTGGGCGGCGTCTTCCCGCCCGGCATGCCCGTCGGGGAGGTCGTCAGCGTCGAGACTACTCCTGAGATGCACACGATCGCGGTAAACTTCCACACTGACTTGGATCGCATTCGAGAGGTAGCAGTTGTGTTGCAAGCGGAACATGCAGTACTTCCAGACTCGGTGCGACGGATCCTAGCCCGGCTGCCGGAGCCTTCCGAGCCCGGTGTCGAAGGCGAGCTGCGCGCTGGACCTGGAGATAGCCCTGCGGATCGGGTCAAGCGCACTTACGAGAGTGCCTTGGAGGCACAGCGGAAGACCATCGGCCTCCTCAGCGGGCGCCCGCCCAACTTCAGCGCCGCCGCCGACTCGCTGCGCGCCGCACGCGGAGAGATGTCGGGCGCCTCCGGAGAGGCTGAGTGAGCGCTAGGCTTAGAGCGGTCCCGGAGTTAGAATCCAAGCCTCGCACGCGTGTTTGGTGGCCGTGGTTAATCGGCCTGCCGACAGTGGCACTGGGCCTCCAGATGCTGCTTTCCACGCTCGAGCCAGCTCTTGCCCTGCTCAACCTAACGTTCGTTGCAACGTTCAATCTGATGCTGTGGTGCCGTTCTGCGGCGTCGGCCATGCTGCTGGGTGCGCTTATCGGTTGCATGCATGACGGCCTGACCCACGGTCCGGTGGGGCTGTACGGGATCGTGTACACGATCAGCGGCTACTTGGCGGTGCGCTTCGGCCAGTACTTCTGGCACCGTCACGCGCTCGATCTAGGCTTGCTCTTCGCCGCGGCGTACGCGACCCACGAATTCGTCTACGGGCTAGCCCGCAGCCTTCTGGCGAGCGGGGGCTGGGAGACGAATCTGGCGCTCGGCTTCGTCTTGACAGTGCTGCACGCTGGCGCTGGCTTGTTCGTATTCACTATGCTGAGCAAGGCGGATTGGAAGCCATGACCGCCTTCGGCGATTCACGATACAGGGTGCCGCATGGGCGCCTACGCCTGTTTGAGGTGTTCGCGACCGCCGTTTTTGTCGGCTTGCTGGGCTCTTTCTGGCAGATCCAAATCGTCGACCATCAGCGCTATAAAGGACAGGCGCGCGAAAACCGAGTCAGGAGCCTGCCCACCGTTGCGGCCCGTGGCGAAATCTTGGACCGCCATGGCCGCTCTCTAGCAGGAAGCGAGAGAACCCATACGGCAATCATTGATCTAGTCACTACTTCCTTGGCGAACTTGCAGAGGATCACCTCCGGGCTCGATCTGGAAATCGACGGGGTCTGGCAGAGGCTGCAAGACGCCTCGGAGTACGGCGATTTCGAGCAGATCGTGCTCAAGGAGAATCTCTCGCAGCGCGACCTCGCGTTCCTGCAGGCGCGCCGCAAGACCTTTCGCGAGGTGGACCTGGTCGAAAGGATGCGCCGCAGATACCCAGCCCGCCAAGTCGCCGTGCATGCCACAGGATACATCGGCAAGGCTAGTCGGCGCGAACTCGCGATGCGGGAGTTCCTGCTCGTCGACTTTGGCTCGGAAGTCGGCAAGAGCGGCATCGAGCGGCAGTACCACAACTGGCTGGCCGGTACAGACGGCAGACGGCAGTTTCAGGTCGACAGTTTAGGGCGGGCTCTCGGGGTGCTGGGTGACATAGCCCCCGTTCCGGGCAACAACCTCCGGCTGACCATTGATCTCGACTTGCAGGCGGTTTCCGAACTCGGCTTGGCGGGGCGCAAGGGGGCGGTCGTCGCCTTGGACCCACGCAATGGCGAGATTCTCGCCATGGCCAGTGCGCCCAGCTTCGACCCGAATCAATTCGTGGTGGGATTCCGAGACGCCGAGTGGCGCGCCGTGAACTCTGATCCAGCCACGCCGCTGCTGAACCGTGCCATCCAGGGAACCTGGGCGATCGGATCAGTGATCAAGCCGATCATCGGCTTGGCGGGTTTGCAGGCTGGCGTGGCCGGGCCGGACTTTGAGGCGCACTGTTCGGGGGGCTTGAACTACGAAGGACACTACTTCCGCTGTCACAAGCGTGGCGGCCACGGCACGGTGGCGCTAGTCGAGGCGATCGCGCAATCTTGCGACGTCTATTTCTACCAGCTCGGCGCCAAGTTGGGGATCGATGTGCTGGGGCGCTACGCTCGCCTGGGCGGCTTTGGGGAGCGAACCAACGTAGACCTGCCAGGCGAGGTTCCCGGCTTGGTCCCGTCCGTGCGTTGGAAGGTGCGCCGTTCCCTGCTGCCATGGCACCCGGGCGAAACCGTCGTAGTTTCGATCGGGCAGGGCGCGATGTCGGTCACGCCGATCCAAGCCGCGCACGCCATCGGCGGCTTGGCCATGGGTGGCGTATGGCATCAGCCGCGCATGGTGTCAGACGATCAGATGCGCTTGATCGATCCGAGTTACGAGCCGCCCCAGCCGCGTGTGGCGTCGATCCACCAAGAGCATCTGGCGACGTTGCGCGAGGCCATGTGGCAGGTCGTCAACGGTTCCGGGACCGGCCGCCAAGCGCGCCTGTCCGGCGTGGATGTGTGCGGCAAGACGGGCACGGCGCAGCGTGTTTCGAACGAACTAAGGCTGAAATCTGGCCGGGCAGACTTCGAAGACGACGCTTGGTTCGTCGGATTCGCGCCGTGCGCGAGTCCCGAGATCGTCGTGGCGGCGTTGCTGGAGAACGGCGCGCATAGCTACTATGCGGCGGCGGTAGTGCGAGACTTGCTCCAGGTCTGGCTGCTCAACCGGCCTCACGCGCCTTTGAGCGACGGCAACGAGACACTGTCCCAGTCGCTCGCGGGGCGGCTATGAATGCTGTGTCCATGCGCGGCGGCTCCCGCCGGCACCGGGATTTTGACTGGCTGATGGCCGGCGCGGCGCTGCTGGTCGGCATCCTGGGATTGTTCCAGGTGTACAGCGCTACGTTCAACACGAAGTTTCACGCGGCCTTCTCGCAGCATGTCGTCTGGCTGGCGCTCGCGGTCGTCATCTTCGCGACCGTGTCGTACACCAACTATCGCCACTTGGTCTTGCTCTCGCCGGTGCTGTGGGTGGTCGGCGTGCTGCTGCTGACGGCGACCCTGCTGCTGGCCGAACCGGTGAACGGATCTAAGCGCTGGCTGCCGCTGCCTTTCGGCTTGAGCATCCAAGTGTCGGAATTCATGAAGGTGGTGCTACTCTTAGTGGTAGCAAAGTACTGCGTTGGGGTCGCAGCCAAGCCTTTCCGACCGTGGGGCTACCTGTGTGCCATCCTGTCATTCTTGGCGGTGTTCCTGCTCGTTGTGCTGCAGCCAGACCTCGGCACCTCGCTGAGCATGTTGCCGATTGCCGTCACCGTGCTGTTCCTGTCAAGAATCCCCAAGAAGTACTGGCTGCTGGGAGCGCTTGCGCTTGTCCTGCTGGCACCTATGCTGTGGGCTTCGCTCAAGCCCTACCAGCGGGCTAGGATCGTCGGCTTTCAGAATCCGGACGATGCGCCGCTGGGAATCGGCTACCAGGTTCGACAGTCAAGGATTGCCGTGGGCACCGGTGGCATGTGGGGGCAGGGATTCGTCCAGGGATCGCAAACCCAACTGCGATTCCTGCCCACACCCCACACCGACTTTATCTTGGCCTCGTTCGCCGAAGAGCGCGGCTTTGCCGGCATTTTGGTCGTTCTGGGGCTGTATTTCGTGCTGCTGATGCGGGTCGTCGGCACAGCCCGGTCAGCGCGGGACCCGGAGGGGACCCTGCTTGCGATGGGTGTCGCCAGCGTGCTGCTCTTCCACATCATGGTGAATGGCGGAATGGTGGTCAACAAGCTGCCAGTCACCGGCCTGCCATTGCCGTTGATGAGTTACGGGGGGTCCAACCTGTTGACGGTTGCGATCATGCTAGGCATCGTCAACAGTGTGCGGATCAGCCGATTCGCGAATTGAATCTCGCTCGCCGGCTCGGGCAGCGGCGTCGGCGGCGGAAGAAGGGTAACAGGGAAGGAATCAACCTGCAGGCGAAGAGCTGGCCGGACTTGGCCGGGCAATGCGTAAGAGCCCCGCACACGCGAGGCGCTCCGCTTGCCGCGAACGTTCCGGCTGGCGTCGGCTGGTCACAGCCCGCCGCAGCGCGGCCCCGGGGCCGAATTCCGATCGAGAGGTAGGTGTATGAGCTGTAGGGTTCTGACAGTTACCGCGAAGGCTTGCAGCCACGGAGCCATCCCTTCCCGGAGGATTTTTCCATGTCTCAAGATTTGGTCATCTCATCGAACCCGATTGAGACGACAGTCGCAATCCGCGAGAATGATCGCCTAGCCGAAATCCATGTCGAGCGCCACGGGAACAAGGCGATAGTCGGCAACATCTACAAGGGGCGGGTGACCCGGGTGCTTCCGGGCATGCAGTCGGCTTTTGTCGACATCGGCTTGGAGCGCGACGCGTTCCTGTATGTCACGGACGTAGCCCCGTCGGCCGCTCCCGAGATCGACACGGCCGACGACGATGCCGCCGCGCCGGCTCCGCCCGAGCCGGGAATGCCGGTGGACGAGGCCGGCGATTCCGGTCCCGAGCCGCCGTCGGCAGCCGCGGTGCAAGCGTCCGACGAGGGTGCCTCGAACGGTTCGCGCGGCCGGTCGCGTCGCGGCCGCCGTCGAAGCAGGCGGGCCCAGGCTGACGAGCCGGCGGAACCCGCGGCCGAGCCTAGCCCCGAGGACCCGGCGGCCGAGATTGCCGAGGCGGACCCTCCCGCGGACCGTCCGCGGCGCAGAGTGACTCTCTTGCCCGGCGAATCGCTGGCCAAGTACCAAGGAGACTCCGGGACCGAGGCGCCGGAGGGAGCCGTCGCCGATTCCGCGGCCTCCGAATCCGTGATCGAGCCCGCTCCCGACGCGGTCGGCGCGGCCAGCGGCGAGTCGTCTTCCAGCGTTGCTGGCGATGGGGAGGCGACCGCAGCCGACGCGGTCGATGACCGTCCCGGCAAGCCTGCCGACGATGGCGCGCTGGAGCCCCCGGAGAATAGCGCCAAGCTGGACCCGCCCTCGATCCTTGCGCAGTTTTGGAATCCGCTGAAGTGGCTGAAGAAGGGGTCCGATGATGCGCCCAAGGCGCCCCCTGCGGGGACTGGCGGCGATAGGCGCCCCTCGCGGTCGAGGCGTCGGAGGCCTGCCAGGGCCACTGGTGACCGCCGTGCCGCGGGCGCTCGCAAGGGCGAAGGCGGGCAAAGGGCCGACGCCCCGGCGGCCGAGCCGCAGCGTCGGCGGTCCGGGCGCCGCCAGCCGGACGCCAGGCGGCCGCAGCGTCCCCAATCCAGGCAGGGCGCGCGGGCCGACCGTCCCAGAGCGCGAGAGGCTAGGCCAGCTGAGCCGCCCCAGCCGCCGCCCAACATCGCAGGCCTGCTCGAGTCCGGGCAAGAAGTGATCGTTCAGGTGAGCAAGGAGCCGGTGGGGGCGAAGGGTGCCCGGATCACCTGCCACGTTTCGCTGCCGGGCCACTACATGGTTTACATGACCAGCGGCGAGCACAATGGCGTGACCAAGCAGATCCAGTCGGAGTCGGAGCGCCGCCGTCTGCGCAAGCTGGTGGACAAGCACTCCGAGGGCAAGGATGGCAGCTTTGTTGTGCGGACCTCCTGCAGCGGCGTCGGCGACGACGAGCTCCTAGCCGACATGGAAGAGTTGCACGGCACTTGGGGCGAGATTTGCGAAAGGGCTGGCCAGGTCAAAGCGCCCGCCCAGCTCCACAGCGACCTGGACATTGGCGAGAGGGTGTTGCGAGAGCACCTCAGCGAGGACTTCAAGGCCGTGTGGGTGGACTCGAAGGAAGATCACAAGCGGATTGTGAACTTCGTGGAACGCTTCCAGCCGAATTTGGCGGAGCGCGTCAAGCTCTACACCAAGAAGCAGCCCATCCATGATGCTTTTGGCATCACCAAGGACCTGAAGAAGGCCCTCCGGCCGAAAGTCTGGCTCAAGTCCGGTGGCTACTTGGTGATCAACCAGACTGAAGCCTTGGTGGCGATCGACGTCAACACGGGGCGCTATGTCGGACAGTCGGATCGGCTGGAAGACACGGTGCTGAAGACGAATCTGGAAGCCGCGGAAGAAATCGTCCGGCAGCTGCGCCTGCGCGACCTCGGGGGGATTATCGTGGTCGACTTCATTGACATGGAGGACCGCAAGAGCCGGCAGCAAGTCCACCAAATGATCCAAGAGGCATTGCGCCAGATGCGCTCGCCGACCCGCGTGCTGCCGTTCAACGATTTCGGACTGGTGGTCATCACGCGCAAGTCGGTGCGGCAGTCGCTGGAGCGGTCCCTGTGCATGCCTTGTCCGGCCTGTTCCGGGGCCGGGACGGTCAAGTCGTCTGAAACTGTGATGTCGGAGATATTCTCGGCGGCCAGCCGGCAAGCGAAGAACGGCGATACCGACGCTGACGCGCCGGAAAAGGGAATGACATTGCGGGTCCACCCGGAAGTTGCCAAGTCCCTCAAGAAAAAGGGCGCCCACTTGGACACCCTGCAAACTGTGGTAGGGGCTACCGTGACCGTGCGCGGCGACGTCTCGATGCATCCGGAGAACTTCAGCCTGCGCTAGACTCGCGTTCCCTAGGCACCCCCGCGCCGTGCAGGGGCGCTGTCAGCCATACTGATTGGCAGCGCGAGGGCGCGGGCTGTGCCGGACCGGGACGGATCACAAAGTGTCGCCGCGAGGCGGCAGGCCGCTGGCGCCCGTCGCGTAGCCTCCTTGAGGGTGCGCGGCGTCCGCGTTTCCGACGTCGTGCGTGTTGCGGCCGGGTTGGCCGTGTGGGGATTTGCGGGTCTGGCAGCGCCCGCGCCGGTTGCGGCCCAAGCCGCGGGCCGAGCTGAGGCTGGCGGCGCTCCGGCGATCGAGAAGTTGATCGACAGCGGGAGCCTCACCGAGGCGGCCGCGGCTCTGGAGACGCATATTGCCAGCTCGGGTCTGACAGCCCGGAATCTGCTGCTGCGCGGGCTCATCGCCTACAGGCACGGCCGGTACGAGGCGGCCTTGCCCGATCTGAAGCAGAGCTTTGCCCTCGACGAGCAGGATCCCGATACCAGCAAGGCCCTTGGCATGTGCTTGGTCAGGCTGGGGCGCGAGGATCTGGCCGACACCTTCTTCGAGATCGCGGTCAGGCTCGCGCCGGACGATGCGGTGGCCCACTACTATCTCGGCTTGAACGCCTACACGACCAAGCGATTTGACGAGGCGAGGGAGGCCTTTCGCGAAGCGGTCCGCTTGCGTCCCGCGGCAGCGGAGAATCATAGCTATCTGGGCAGGAGCTACGAAGCGCTGGGCCAGATCGACCGCGCCCGCGAGCACTACTTGATTGCGAGCGAGCTGAACCAGAAGCGCTCTCCGCCATCCGCGGACCCGCCCCTGCTATTGGGGACTCTGCTGTTTCGCCAAGGCAGCCTTGACGAGGCCAGGCGCTACCTCAGACAAGCGCTCGAATACGACGACTCGCAAGCGCTGCCCCATTACTGGCTTGGACTGCTCTTCGAGCGGGAGTCGGAACTCCGAGCGGCGGTCCGCGCCCTGGACCGCGCGGCGGCATTGGCCCCCACCGACCATCGCCCGCACTACGCATTGGCCCGGATTCACCGGCGGCTTGGCGACAGCACGCGGGCGGAAGAAGCGCTGAAGAGGTTTCGCGAACTCAGACAGCGTTCGGAATCGGAGACCTTTTGAGGCCGGGCCGGGTTCGAGCTCGCGCTGCGGTCGGCTCGGCGCGGGGCGGGCGCAGCGAGCACCGCATCGTGGTTGCGATAGCCGGGCTACTCTTCGTCCTCGAGGCCAAAGCAGTACAGCGTCGATGAGAAGTCCACCGCGTATACCTGCCCGTCTGCGACCGCGATTCCGGTGAAGTGGCTCCAAGTGTCGATCGCATCCGGGCCGGAATCGAACAAGACCTTGCCAGTCTGAGCGTCCAAGGCCTGCAAGCGGGCGTTATCTTCGTGCTCGACCCGCTGGGAATCCTTCAACAGCTCTTCGGAATTGAATTCCCCGAACGGCATGATGCCCGCGTTGATCGATTGCCGCGCGTTCTCGCCGTTGGACAGCACGAACACGACATCGTTCGCGATTGCCACCGGCTCGGGCACGGCCGAGTCGCTGCTGACCCACTCGGGCTTGAGGTACGGGTTGCCGGTGTCGGGATGGTCGGCTACGGTGAACGCCATCACGGAACCGTTCGGGTTCGGCCCGTTCGTGATGGGGAACTTGGGTGCCTGCACCGAGACCGGGCCCCACGTCGGAGCGTAGACCCAGACCCGCCCTTGGGAGTCCACATAACTTGAGAAGCCGCCCCACAGCCCCTTCGCTTCGAACCACTCGTCGTCGTTGGAGAGCAGCGGCGTCGTGTAGAGGTTGTCGTGGTGAGTCAAGCCGCCCATGTCCTTGGCGTCCATTAGGTAGAGCACGCCCTCCTTGCCGCCGATCACGACCAGTTCCCGGCCCTTGTAGTCGAGCACTAGGGCCGACGCCGTGATGTCGAAGTCCCGCTTCCAGACGTACTCCCAGTTGGTCGGCGTGTAGTAGTCCACCAGCTTGAGCGTGTCGGGGTCCAGGCGGAACATGGTATTGCCGAAAATGCGCAGGCCCGGGTTGTACGGCGCGTCCCCGGTCCCGGCATAGATCCCTCCGTCCTTGCCGATGGCGACGCCGGCCCGGCCCCACACGCCCGCGCCGTACTCGGGCGTGGAGCGCCAGACGCGGATCACGATGTTCTCCGGGTCCGAGACGTCAATCGAAGTCACGCCCGAGACGGCGTCGCCGCAGTTCTGCGAGATGGGCGTGTACAGCACGCCACCGATGCGGTTGAGGCTCCACGTCTTGGCAAACGCTGGCACCCATTGCTGGGCCCGGTACTTTTCCTTCCCCGTGGCGAGGTCGAGAGCGTACAGGCGGCCGTCTGTCGAGATCGCGTAGATCGTGTTCTTGGACCGGTCGACCGTGGGCGTGGCGTTGAGCCCCTTCGGGCAGAGCCACATGCCGGGAACCTTGTTCACCACGTCCGTCCGGAATTTCTTCTCCCAGACAATCTCGCCGCTGAGCGCGTCGATCGCATAGAAGACATCGCCCGTGCCCGCGATGTAGACAAGGTCCTTGCGGGCGCGCCGCCCCTCGCCGACGCGCACGTCCGTAACCACGATGGGAGCGGTGAGCGCCGCCAGCGACTTTTCTTCGTTCTCGACCGAAGTCTTCCACTTCAGGACCATGTCTCCGACGTTGTCGCGGGTGAGCGTGACCTCGGAGCGCGCCCAGCCGCTGCGCCTGGCGTCGTACCCGAACGTGAGCCAATCGCCGGCCCAGGCGGGCGCTGCCGCGGCCAGCAGTGCGATCAGTAGAGTCTGGAGGTGTCTCATGATTGATGCTTCTATTGTGAATCACCGGGGAGCTCGTCTTCGCTACGGTCATGCGGCTGTGGCGAGCCGAGCAGGATACTCTGGTCGAGCTGCCTGCGCTCGTTCTGCAGGCGCCGGTACTCGGCCAGCTGGGCTCTTTGAGCGGACATGTCCCCCGCCTTGCGGTACGCGCGCGCCAGCTGGTAGCGCGAGCTGGCGTCCGTGGGATCCAGCTCGACCGCCCGTTCCAGCTCGCGAACCGCCTCGGCAGTGCGGTCGGTGTCAAGCAGCAGCGTGCCCAGGGCGACGCGGGCTTCGGCAAACTCCGGTCGCAGCTTGACCGCCCGCTGGTAGTAGCCCAGCGCCTCGTCCAGCTCCGACTTGGCGTGATGGATCTTGCCGGCCCGCAAGGCCGAGGCTGCATGGCTGGGATTGGCCGCGAGCTCTAGCTCGAACTGTTCGAGCGCGTCGTCGGCTTGGCTGGCGTCCCCTGCCTCAGCCAGCATAGCCTCGCCCAGGCGAAAGCGCAGGCCGGGACGTGTCGGCTCTCGTTCCAGGGCCCTGCGATATTCCATGATGGCCAAGTCGTAGTACTGGCGGCTCTCGTACGCCTCGCCCATGGCCTGGTGCGCCCACACCGATTGCGGCGCAACCCGCGCGATCTCGAAGGCGGCTTGCACGGCCACCTCGCGGTAGGTCCGGTTGGCATGAAACAGGATCTCCGGATCGTCTGGATGGGCGATCTGCAGTTCCGCTGTCACCCTGGCGGCTTGCGCCGGCCGGCCCAGGCCCAGATAGCTGCGCACGAGCTCCAGTCCCGCCAGGCGCTTGACGCCCGGATAGTTGGGCGGGTTCGCGTAGCCCTCCTCCAATCCCGGCAGCGCCTCTCCGTAGCGGCCCAGCTCGGACAGGCAGATGGCCAGCAGCACTCTTGCCGCCTGCAGGTCTGGATGCAGTTCCAAGGCCCGCTGGAAGGCCGGCGCAGAGCGGTCGCAGCGCCGGTTGAAGAATTGGCTCAGGCCGAGCTTGGCATGCAACTCGGCTGCTTCGGGCACCTCTCTCGCGAGTTCCTCGTAGGCAGCGGCCGCCGCGCCGTAGCGCTGCGCCGCGAAGTCCTGCTCGGCCGCTCGAAACCGCCGTAGTTGCGACTCGTCGAGCACGGCCTGCCCGAAGGCCGCGCAGACCGTCGCGAACATGAGTAAGCCCCGGACTCCCAACGAGAGCCCGGGGCGATTGCGCCGATACGCGAGCCGGCTGCCGCAGGTCAAAATTCGAACCGCAGCGAAGCCTGCATCACGCGCGGACCGCGCCCGGAAGTCACGCGTCCGAAATTGCCGTTGATCTGCGTGCCCGAAGCATCGAAGCGCGCTCCCGAATCCACCCCGTCGAACTGGGTGTGGTTGAACATGTTGTACGCTTCCATCGCGACACGAATGCGCACGCTCTCGCTGACCGGGATGTACTTGTAGACCGTGATGTCCCAGCTATGCAAGCCGGGCCCCCGGAATACGTCGCGGGGGGCGTTGCCGAAATCCCCGAATCCGGGACCCGCCACGGACTCGGTATTGAACCAGCGATCGAAGCTCTTGTTGGAGATGATCGGATTCGCCACCATGTTCGCCCGCGGGGCGTCGCCGCCGCCCCAGCGGTCGACACCGTCCGCGTAGCTCATGCCGATTCCGCGCGGGAATCCGCTCGCAGCGGTGATGATGCCGGCGATCTCCCAGTTGTGGAACACCGCCTCGGCCGCCGGGTTGCCGGCGAACATCGCAGCGTTGGGCACGCTCCACAGATAGTTGGCCACGAACATGTGGGTCTGGTCGAATTCCAGCTTGCCGTAATGATACGCCCTCGCCTCGCGGTACTGCGGCAGGCTGTCGCGATCATGATCGCCGAGGCCCATCGCCTTCGACCACGTGTAGGCGATGCCGTACTGGAAGTTGCGCGTGTAGCGCCGGTTCAGGCTGACCTGCAGGGCGTTGTAGTTGGAATAGCTGGTGTTCTCTTGGTAGTTGATGCCTTGGTAGCCGCGGTACGGCCGCAGGAAGACATCCGGCAGCGGACGGCCCGTGGACGCGTCTTGGCTGGAATCGAGGAAGCGCGTTCCCGGCGGCAGCGTGTTGATCTCCCTGACCGCGTACAGCCGGTTGCCGCTATTGCCGACGTAGCTGACATCGAGCACGGTGCCACCGCCGATGTCTTGCTGGACGCCCAAGCTGTATTGGAAGATCCGTGGCGGATTGAATTCCGGTTGGAACGACTTCACGCTCGGCGGGAACAGGGCCTGCCCGGCGTTGAGGAACTCGTTCATGTTGCCGAAGTAGATCGTGGGGGATTCCAAGATCGGCGGCGAGGTGGTCACCGTCCACATGGATCCTTGCGCGCCCATGATCGATTGGGTCTGCACGGCGAACGAGCCGCGGATCGCCGTCTTGCCCTTGCCGAACGGATCGTAGGCGAAGCCGAGCCTCGGCTGAGGCTGGATTGCCGGGCGCTCGCGGTAGCCGTGCAGGTAGTCCGCGGAGCCGTCCCCGACGATCAGCCCGTTGAGGCGTTCGCCCTGGCCGGGGATCGTCGCCCCGATGTACGGTGTCGGGAATATGGTTTGCGTGAAGGGGTCGATGGCGACCCGGCCACCACCAGACGAGCGGAACGGTGCGTACAGGTGCGGCGCTGTCGGGGCATTGTAACGGCTGATCGCGAACGCCGATCCCTCGTCGTCGCGCAGCCGCCAAGGCGTGAAGCTCGAGAACCGGACGCCGATGTCAAGGGTAAGCTTGGGCGTGATCTTCCAAGTGTCCTGCACGAACCACTCGACCGTGTACGAGGCGGCCAAGCCTTCGGTCTGGCCGCTCGACTCCGAATACGAGTAGAAGTCTCCCAACAGAGCGGTGGCGAAGGGGTGGTTCGAATCGAACGGATTCAGGTTGCTGCGGCGAAAATCGAACGTTCCCATGTGGCCCGGATTGCTGGACCGCGGTCCCTCGCTGGCGTGGTTCAATTCCCAGTAGAAGCCGTACTTGATCGTATGGTCCCCCTTGAACCAGCTCATGTTGTTCGAAAGGACGATCCGCTCGTCGTGCGCCGCGATGGGCGTGCGCCGGTCATAGTCCACGCGCGGTCCGTTGGGCACGCCGCCGAAAGTCATCCTCGGGACGAGGTTCAGCGGATTTGCCGATGGGAACAGCTGCCCTAGGTCGGCGAGGCCCGGGTAGTTGTCCTTGCGCAGGTTCTCGAGCTGGAAGTCGTCGTTGAGGGCGCCGGACTCCCGGCTCAGGCCCAGCCCGAGGCGGAACTCGTTGACCAGTGTCGGCGACAGGGTCTTGTTGTAGATGCCCTGCAGGTTCTTGTTGATGTACTCGTAGTGGTGCGCTTGCTTGAAGATGCTGTCGTTGAAGGCGTTGAACGCGACCGACTCTCGCTGGGCCTGGATGTCCGCGTTCCAGAAGCGCGGCCGGAACGTGATGCGGTCGTTCGGCGTCGGCACCCAGTCAACCTTGAACTGCCACTGGCCCTTCGGATGCGCCGACGGCGACAGCTCGGTGTAGTTGATTCCCTGTGAGGCGAACAGGCCCTGGTCCGTCGGATTGGGCATGAAGTTCAAGATGCCCTGCCCGGCCGCATGGATCCGGTGAGCGGGGAGGATGTTGCCCGGGAACTGCTCCCCGGTCATATGGTCAATGACCGGAATCAATGCCCCGTTCTGCTCCACGCTGTTCGAGAAATCTCCGACCCGCTCCATCGCCGTGGGCACCGTGGCGCGGTGCCGGCGGCTAGGCTTCTTGATCCGCCAGTCCTCGCGGCTGACGAAGAAGAACATCTTGTCCTTCTTGACGGGGCCGCCGAGGACGCCGCCGATCGTGTCAAAGCGATACAGCGGCTTGGGCGAGCCGAAGCGGTTGTTGTCGAACGAGTTGGCGTTGAACACCTCGTTGCGCTTGAACCAATAGCCGGAGCCGTGAAACTCGTTCGTGCCCGACTTGGAGATGATATTGACCTGCGCGCCAGGCACGCGCCCATACTCTGCTTGATAGGCGGTCGACTTGACGCTCACCTCTTGGATCGCGTCCATGCTCACGGAGACGTGGAACGTCGTGGTGTCATCGATGTCGTTGCCCGGCATGCCGTCCAGCATGAAGTTGTTCCAGCCGTTCTTGGCGCCCGAGAAGTTGGGCGTGCGCGAGCCCCAGTTCCCTCCCAGCGCATCGCTGTTGGCAACCTGGGCAACGCCGGGCAGCACCGTGAGCAGGGCCACGATGTCCCTGCCGCGCTGCATCAGCCCGTCCATCTGATTGCTGGTCAGCAGGGCGTTGACGCCCGCGGTGTCGGTTTCGACCGCTGCGCCCTCGGCCTGGACCGTGACCGTCTCGGTGACGGCGCCGATCGACAGCGGAATGTTGCCGACAGCCAAGGCTTGGTCGGCGCTGATGATGAGCCCCGTTTGTTCGTAGGACTGGAACCCTTCGGACTGCACGGTCAGCGCGTACGTGCCTGGAGGCAGCGCCGCGAAGACGAAATTGCCCGCTTCGTTGGATTGGACCATCCGTTGCTCGGATGTGCCTGCGTTCGTGACAGTGACCTCGGCGGCCACGATAACCTGACCCGTTGGATCTGTGACGGTGCCCGATAGCCGGCCTGACACTTGGGCCCAGCTGACGCTGGCGCCGATCGTCAGGCAAAGCAGCGCGAGGACCGCATTGCGAGAGTTCATGATCTCCTCCCGGCAGGTCACCCCGCCGATGGCATTGAACCGATGGCTCGCCCAAGCATGCCGCGATCTACGCGGCCGGCTGAGCCCGATCAACCGTGGCAACCGCCCCTCGGTTGGCATCCGCCATCGAAATGTGCCGAAGTACGATCCGCC
The DNA here is from genome assembly GCA_009838515.1 of Terriglobia bacterium. Lineage (GTDB taxonomy): Bacteria > Acidobacteriota > Terriglobia > Bryobacterales > UBA6623 > VXMF01. The sequence goes on from VXRL01000004.1 coordinate 73,210, forward strand.
AGCGCAGCGTCCTGCCGAACAGTCTGTTCGCAGGATGCTCCGCCCCGAAACTATACCCGTCGGCTAGCCCTGTCAAGGGGGAGTGTGTCGAATTTCTTGGTCGAAGCTTGATTTCTGTGTCTTTGACGGCAAGTCTGCCCTCGGACCCCGCGGGCACCTCGACGAATTGGTGGCTCTTAGGCCGCTTCCGAGAGAGCGGCGGGTTACGGTGTATCGCGGACAGGTTCGCCGTCGCGAGTGCAGTACGCGGATCAGGCAGCACCGTAGGCGGAAGCGTAGACGGACTTGAGGTAGGCGAAGTCCGATTCGATGGCTTGCATCTCCCTCTCGATGCGTTGCGCCTCCGTGGTGGCCTCGATCCTGTACTCGACGTGCAGCGAGATCGGCCCTGTGAACCCGCTGGCGGCCAACAGTTTGAAGAACTTCGGGTAATCGACCATCCCCTGGCCCAGCGGGCACATGCGGGAGCGCCACTCGCCGCCGCTCTTCTCCCAGTAGAAGTCCTTGCAAGCGACCATCTTGAGGCGGTCCTGCAGCCGGTGGAAGCCGATTTCCCAGCCCGCCGAGCCGCCCTCGATCGTCGCATGGCAAGGATCGAAGTAGAAGCCGATCTGCGTGGGATCGGTGTCGCGCAACAGCCACCAGTGGTCCCACAGCGCGCTGCCGACATACGTGCCCGAGTGGTTGTGGAAGCCGCCGGTGATGCCGGCATGGCCGGCGATCGCTGCCAGGCTCTCCACCTCCTGCTTGATCTTGGACAGGTGGCCATCGAAGTCGGAGTACTGACGGTAGCGGTAGTACCCGAGCTTGAAGAACGGGATGCCCAGCTCTGCGGCGGTGTACAGCGTAGGGCGCGCCGCAGGGTCCCGGCTGGAAAGCAGCCCGGTCGAGATCATCGGCAGTGCGATGCCTTCGGCCGCCAGCGCTTCGAAGGCCCGCGGCAGGTCGCGCTCCACGTTCTCCGGCAGCACGTGGCCGCGCGGGCGTGTCGTCAGGTCCGCTCCCGCAAATCCGAGCGACCGCAGCGTGGCTGCAAGTTCCTTGTAGCCGAGATGGGGCAGGTGCTTGGTGAACAGGCAAAGGGTCGGCTTGTTTTCGGCCGCGCTGCCGGTTGCCGCGGCGGTTGCGGCGGAGACGGCGAGCAGTTCGCGGCGGGTCAGGGCAGGCATGGGCATTCCCTCATTGCGGGGCCTGGGGGTCTGACCTCTTTGCGCGGTATTCGTCTCTCCAGCGCACTGCTGCATCGAGCAGCTCGCTTGGAGCGTAGCGATCGCGCAGGCCTGGATACACGACCTCCATCTCGCGCCTCCATTCGGCTAGCGTGGACTGGTCGAGCTCAATTACGCGCAGTCCGTACTCTTGCATCGAGCGGATTGCGGACGCTTCCTGCGCTCGCGCTGCCTTTTCGATCTCAGCCGTGAGGTCGGTAGCGACTTCCCTCATCTGCCGCTGCTGGTCAGCCGGGATGGCGTCCCAAACGTCGTTGTTGATCAGCAGCGAGCCCAGGATCGCGACGAAGCGCATGTCGAGCATGTACGGCGCAGAGCCGAACCACTGGTAGCCAGCCGCGATCAGCGGCGGCACCGCGAAGACATCCACCAGTCCGGTCTCGAGGTTGGCCTGGAGCTCGGTCAGATCCAGCGGGACTGCGAGGAAGCCGAACTCGCCGAACAACCGGAGCATGTCATCATCGCCCTTGGAGGTGTAGAGCTTCATCTCGCGCAGCTCCGCCGGAGTCCGGAACTCCTTGACCGCGAAGAAGCGCGCCCAGCCGGCGTCGCCCCAGCCCAAGGCCGTGAAGCCCTTGTCGCGCAGGCGCCTCTCCAAGGTCGGCGCCAGCTTGTCGAGCACGTAGTCGAATTCCTCGAGGGACTCGAACATCAAGGGCACCTGCAGCGCGCTGACGCCCTCGTCGAGGAACCCCATGCCGCTTCCCGACAGCAGGGCCGCCTGCATCTGCCCGTTGCGCATCTTGCGCAGCATCGTGATCTCGTCGCCGGCCACGCCCCCGGGGTAGATCGCGATATCAACCGCTCCGTTGGTGATCTCGCGCCATTCTTGGCGCATCTTGAGCAGCATCTCGTGAAAGACGCTGTTCTTAGGGGCCACCGTGCCGAGCTTTAACTTGCTCGCGCGACGTCTCTGGCCTAGCAACGATTCCAGACCCGCGGTCGGCACCAAGCTGGTCAAGACGGCCAGTGCCAGCAAGAAGCCAAGTCTTCTCATCGCGCCGTTCGAACCGGCCCAGGCACCTCAACCGCAAGCCTGGAACAGGGACATCCTTAGTATAGGTGGGGGCGAGATCCCGCCAAATGGCTTCCGGGAGCCGCTCTCATTCCAACATAAAGGCGCTCGGATCGGATCTTGGCCAGCGCACGTCCGGAGCCTCGCGCTGGCGCCGGTCTCGAGCGTTGTGATGCAGTCCGACTGATGCCGCCGAATCGCGGGCGAGCCTCTGCGGGGAGGGCCTTCAGTGTCTACGATGTCAAGGGGTCTCCGTCTCGGGTTTTTGACCTGCATATGGTCCAAGATCACAGATCCAGCCCTCGGCGACACCGACTTGCCTGGAGCCGGATCGTGCCTCGGGCCCCGCTCTCGGAGCGCTTCTTCCGAGCACGCGCACGTTGATCGGGTCCCTACGATGACAGTTTGCCGGGCGACTTGGTCGAGAGTATAATTTACGAAGAAAATAACAATTTTATATGAAAATTCCTGCCCAAACGCTTGCCAAGCGAGATGGCGCGTGCTTCAATAGTGAACAGTGTCCGACTCCAGCTCAGAGGATCTTCTGCCGACCTTCTGGAATCCAGGGATCGGAAAGTACCACCAAGCCGTCCGGATTCCGGTCACGACCCCGACACGCTATTTGTCATACTTGGCCGCCCTTAACCTTCGCCTCCCTGGCGAGGACACCGGAGACTGGCACGGAGACCTGCCGTTCGTCACGTCCATTGACAATCCCCGCACCCTGAAGCCCGCCGGGCCTGGCGGCTGGTCGGACACGACACCGAGCCTCGGAAGCAAGGGCGTCCGTGACATGGCCCACGTCCTTGAGGGACTGTATATCCCGCCCGGCTGCGGGCCGGTATGGGTGGCGAACCACTATCGTGCGATTGCGGACTACGTGCTTGTCGATACCCAAGGGTGCTGGTGCGCCGAGTTTCCAAGGCACGTCCCGGTCCACAACATCAACCAATGGCTTTTCGCCCCTGAGCACGTAGAGCACTTGGTCGAGGAGTACCTCAAGCCGCTCCGGAACCAGCTAACCCCGGAAGAAAAGGAACTCCACGACGCATGGCTCCCGACCGTAGTGTTCGGCTGAACCCGGACCAAGCACTCCACGAACGCATCATGCGAGCGATCGCTCTCGAGATGCAAGACACACCCCTCGTGCTGAAGGGAGGGACTGCGCTGGCGTTGCTCTATGGGTTAGACCGTCATTCTGTTGACCTCGACTTCGATTGCGGCCGCGCAAAGCGGGTCTCGATAAAGCGCCAAGTACGGCGCGGCCTGCGAGAGGTCGATGTTCCGATGTCTGCCTTCAGGCGGGGTCTCCCCATGTGGAAGGGACGACGATTCCATGTCCGCTACGTCAACCCTGCGAACAACGCAGATCGATTGCTGAAGGTGGAGTTGAGTTTCAGAACCATACCGCAAGAGAACGACATCGAAGTCGTGGATGGAATTCGCACCTACAAGACTCCGGCCTTGTTCGATCAGAAGATGAACGCCGCGGAAGACCGGACCAAGGCGAGAGACCTCTACGACCTGGGGTTCTTGGCAGAGTCCTATGGAGACAGTTTCTCAACCGAGCAGATTCTGCGAGCTGACCGATTCAGCAGGCGCTACAAGCGCCTCGCAGATCGGTATCGCCGGGTCTTCCAAGACGACGAACTGTTAAAGAGCGTAACCACCGCTGATGATCGAGCGCTGGCGTTCAGGATCGCGATTGTCGAGCAGATGCACCATCGCGGGCAACTGATCATGGAGCAGTCCGTTTCCAGCGAGCGGCCGCTCGCGGACGTACTGGCCCTGCACAAGATCTGGCTCGAATCGGATGGCCAGCGAGGTTCCCGAGCGGATCTCAGCGACGGAAAATTCGTCGGGTCTGTCTTGTGTGGCTTGAACTTCGAGCGGGCGGATCTGCGAAGAGCCGACTTTTCGAGCGCGGATCTTCGGAACGCCAACCTTCGGAACGCCGACCTAAGCGGGGCGGTATTGGCCAGCGCCGACCTGCGGGGAGCCGACTTCTCCGGCGCGGACCTCACAGACATCTCGATGCGCGATTGCAACGCTGGACCGGCCAGCAAGGGGCTTGCCGAGGCACTCGCGAGAGTTGCCAAGCCCGATCCACCTCGCTACGTTCGCTACCGCCCGGTCCCACGTCGGGTCGAACCGGAGAGGGAGTTCGGGCCGTCACGCTAGTCCTGGGCAGAGTGGTCTGCCATCAAGCCTCGACTGCTCCGGAGCATAGCCGGAACTTCGGGGTGTGGCCAAGGTCGGCTCTCGGTTCAGCATTGCGCCCACGCGGTCAAGGGGACTCCCTGATCGGCGGCCTTGAATCAGAAGAACAGGTCGTCGACCTTGGAACGCAGCCACCGCGCTCGGCGCTGCGCGAGGTGGTTGAGCAACCGGTATTGCTCGTGCGCGTCCGGATCCACCGCGAGGGCCTTGTTCAGCATCTCGTCGAAGAGCGCGCGGTCTTGCTCCGGTATCGCACGCGCCTCCGCATAGGTCACGAACAGGCCGGCGCGCTCCCCTGCGGACAATTCCAGCGCGCGCCGGTAGCTCTCCTCCATGACACTCTCGGCACCGCCCCCCGGCTTGGCCGACTCCAAGCTCAGCCGGAATTCGTGGAAGGCCCCGCGGTCCCACGTCTCGTCGAGTTCCAGCGCGCGCTCCAGCATCGCGTCGACCTCGCGCAAGCGCACAACCATGGACGCGTCGGTCGGATCGGCCGAGATCGACAGGCCAAGCGCTGCCCCGGCCCAATACAGCAGGTCGATGTGTTTCTTTGCCACGCGCCCGGCGGCCGAGCCGGGGCTGGTTCGAAATTCTTCGGCTATGCCCGGATAGGCCGCCTCGAGCCCGCGCATGCTGAAGGCCAGAGAGCGCAGGTAGAGCCTCTTGGCGCGCTCGCGCAACCGCTTGCCCTCTAGGTAGTCCTCGTCAGCGAGCATCTCGCCCGGCGTGTCGACATAGGCCAGCGCGTACAGGGCGAACCCCTTGGCGGCCGTGACAAGCAGCCCACGGTGGCGAGGCGTGATTTCAAGCAGGCTCTCGACGAACTTGAGGCTGAATGGCAGGGCGTCGCCCACCAGATCGACATCCGGATCGGTCTCGAACGTCGACGGTCCCGCCGCTAGCGCGTCACCGACTTGGCGGACAGCGAACTTTTTCACCGAGCAAGCGGAGGCCAAGCAGAGGCAGGCGGCCAGAGTCACGGCCCACCCGCACGCGCGTCTGGCGCGCGTCCGCGAGGATTTGCCGTTCGTGGTGCGCAGCGGATTCCGGCCCATGCGCTTACAGCTCCAGCAGCCCCCGCACGAACCGCACCGGCGGCGAGCCGAACGAGAGCACCCTGTCGTGGTACGCCTGCCAGTCTTGGACCGGGCCGTTGCGCTCGATCCACGCAGCCCGCATGTCATTGTGTTCTGCGATGCCGACGAAATAGGTCGAGAGCTGGGCGGACGTGAGTTGGGCCCGGATCCACTTGCCCGCCGCCTCGCCTTCTTCTTGGAAGCCTTGGCCCATCATCATGTCCATCGCTTCCCGTTCAGTCATCGAGCCCGCGTGGATTTTCTGGTCGAGGATGGCGTTGATCACGGCGCGGGTCAGCATCTTGAGCTGCTGCATCTTGAAGCGGGCCCCGCCGAAGCCGTGCTCGACCATGACTTGCTCCGCGTACACAGCCCAGCCTTCGATAAAGGTACCCGAGGAAAAGATCGACCGGACCATGGTCGGTGCCTCCAGGCGGTTGGAATGGGCGAGCTGCAAGTAGTGTCCAGGGATTGCCTCGTGGACGGTCAGGTCTTGCAGCATGAAATCGTTGTATTCGCGGTAGAACGAAAGCTTGCGCTCGGGCGTCCAGTCTTGCGGGGTCGGCGAGATGGCGTAGAAGGTCTCGCCGTGCTCTTCCAGCGGCCCGGGCGAATCGCAGTAGGCGGTGGAGACGCCTCTGCGGAATTCCGGCATGACGATGATCTGCAGCGGCTCGTCCGGGACCGACACAAGCCTGCTTTCCCGGGTGAACTCGGTGACTTCCGCCAGGTCCTGCTTGGCATCTTCAACGATGGACGAGTCCGTAGGATGGGAATCCGCCAGCATGTCGAGCACCGCTCGAATCACGGCCGGCCGGTCCGCGAGCGCCTCCTCTCCGGCGTCGGGGCGGTGTTCTTGGTACAGCGGCAGGGCCGTGCTGTAGAGTTCTTCCTGTAGTTCGTCCAGCCTGCGTAGCGCGCGTTCTAGGATCTCCTCCATCGACAGATCGGAATGCAGCGTGTAGGCGAGCTTCGCGCGGTATTTCTCCTCGCCGATGCGGAACGAGCGGGTCGAGCGGGGCAGCAGTTCTTCGCGCATCCAGCGGCCGTGCTCTTCGAGCGCTTGGAGTGCCGCCTCCCGAGACGGGGCGAGTTCCTCTTCCATGCCCGGGGCCAGCGCGAGGAATTCGTCGAGGTTCTTCGACACCAGGGCGATCGCGCCGTCGTTCTGTCGAATCGCTGTCTCGGCGTGGATTCTGGGAGGGTCGATCAGGTTCTCGCGCGCTGCGGACAGCACCGCGGGAATTTCCTTCAGCCGCTGGTGGAGGCTCTGCAGGCGTTCCTCGAGCGGCGCGAACTCCCGTGCCAGCAGCGAGTAGAGCGCATCGCCCACGCCGTAGCGCATCGGATTCCATTCGTGCTCCCGCAGGACCTCGGAGGACCAGATGCTGAATTCGACGTAGTTGCGCAGGATCTCGTAGTCGATGGCGTTGGCCGCGACCAGGCGCGCCGGATCGATTGCTGCCAGCTCCTCCAGATAGCGCTTGTTCCACTCCAGGCCCGAGGCCACGCCTGCTGCCGTGTAGTCGTTGAGCCTGCCGTCGTAGCGGTGGTCGCCCAAGGCCGTAGCGTATTCGGGATAGCGCTCGAGAAACTCCTCGATGTAGCTCTCCGCCAGGGCGACGAATTGATCGTCCTGGGGCGGCGGCCCCGAACAAGACAGCGTCGCGACAACGGCCGCGACGAGCCAGCTGGCGCGCGTCTTCATGCGCTCATTGTACGTTCGGCCTGCTTTCAGAGATCGAGTTCGGCGACGTGGCGCTCGACCTGTTCGGCGGTCAGCGGCCACTCGCCGTCATGCCGGATATGCTCGGACTCGTCAAGGATCGCAAACAGCTGCATCTTCACGATCGCGTAGCGCTCGACCGCGTTCAAGTCGCGGCCCGCGCTCCGCTCCCAGGCTGCGAAGCTCTCATCGGGAGCGAACACGGCGAGGCGAAACCGCGCAGCCCTGTCGGACGTGCACTCGAACACGAACTCCCTGCCGACAGAGTCCGAGCGCGTGGCGGCCCGGTAGCCTTCGTAGGTGTACTGGTAGACGTATCCGCTATCGGCGGCGTAGGCCTTTTCGCGCCGGATCGGCGGCCGTCCTAGAAGTTCCGGCCCGGGTTGCTGGCGGTCGCGCCGCAGCAGTTCGAGGAACTTGGCTAGCATCGCGGGCCGCTAGCCAAAGCGCTGCTCGCGGACGGGATCGCCATACATGTGGTAGCCGCGCTGCTCCCAATATCCGGCCCGGTCTTCCGCCGTGAACTCCAGGCCGCGAATCCATTTCGAACTCTTCCAGGCGTACAAGTGCGGAACGATCATCCGCAGCGGCGCGCCGTGTTCCGGAGTCAGCGGCTCCGGGCTGTGGGTGTCAGCGAGCAGCACGTTATCGCGTAACAAGTCTGCTAGGGGCGTGTTGGTGGTGTAGCCGCCCTCGCAATGCTGGACGACGAAACGCGCTTCGGGCTTTGGCATCGCGCGCTCGGCGATAGTGCGCATGGCGACGCCTTCCCAGACGTTGTCGAACTTGCTCCAAGTTGTCACGCAGTGAAAGTCCGCCTGCACGCGCTTGCGCGGCAGGGCCTGGAATTCCTGCCACGTGAGTTCGAACGGATGGTCGACCAAGCCGAAGACCGCGAATTTCCAGGTGTCGGGATCGAATTCCGGAATGGCGCCCACGTGCAGCACGGGCCATTTGAGTGTCAGCGCTTGGCCCGGGGGCAGCCTGCCCTCGCTGCGACGCTCTCGCCCCAAGCGCTTGCGCTCACTGCTAACGAACATTGCCGAGTCCCAGAGTACACCAGCGAGGCGGGCGCCACTTGAGACGGCGCGGCCAGCTAGGGCACGACCCCCGCCCCCTCGCGGACCGTGAAGTATGCGCCCGGTGCAACGTCTTCAAGGCGGTCGACCGTGCCGCTGGGCCAGCGGATCTCGATCCATTCTGCTGAAGCAGCACGCCCCAGGCCGAGGATCTCGCGCCGGTCGTGCGAGGACAGATAGCTGCCGCCGCTGGTGCGGAAACGGCTGCGCTCGGTACTGCCCGCCATCCACGCAAGCACGGCTCCGATTCCCTCCGGGTTGCTCTCGGTCGCGATCAGGCGCAGGCCGACCCACTGGTTGTGTCGCTCGGTGTCGTTGCGCAGCAGCAGCGGGGCTGCGCCGTTATTCGACACCAGCACGTCTCCGTCGCCATCGTTGTCGTAGTCCCCCACCGCCAGGCCGCGGGCCGCGTACTCTCGCTCGAACACGCTCCCGGCGGTGTTGCTGACGTTCTCAAACTCCGTTTCTCGATTCTCGAATAGCAGCAGCTCCTGCCTGTAGCTCACCTGCGGCTTGAACATGCCGATCATGTCGTCGGGGTGGCCGTTCGCAAGGATCAAGTCCGGATCGCCGTCGTTGTCGAAGTCGAAGAAGCGCAGGCCCCAGCCGCTGTACAGCCGGGTCTCCCTGCGCACCTCGAGCGAGGCGTCAACGAAATCGGCGCCCTCGAGGTTCTTGTACAGGCTGAACATCTCTTGGTCGATGTTCGCCACGAACAGGTCCTGCCAGCCGTCGCCGTCGTAGTCGGCCGCGTCGACGCCCATGCCGGATCGCGCCGTGCCGGCGTCGCTGTAGGCCACTCCCAGCAGCAGGCCCTCTTCGTAGAAGGTTCCGTCGCCTTGGTTGACAAAGAGAAAGTTCTGAATCGTGTCGTTGGCGACGAACAGGTCCAGCGCGCCGTCGCGATTGATGTCTGTCGCCACGGCGCCGAACGACTTGCTGCCGACGCTCGCGATGCCCGCGTCCTCGCTCACGTCGGCGAACGTGCCGTCGCCGTTGTTGCGGAACAGCAGGCACTTGCTCGGCCGGAACGAGCGCGGTATGCAGTAGTGGCGCCGGCCGGCTTCGTTGTCGCCGCAGTATTTTGCCTCGTCCAGGCTGTAGGAAACGAATCCGGAGACGAAAAGGTCGAGGTGCGAGTCGTTGTCGTAGTCGAACCAGACCGCATCGGTGTACCAACCGCTCGCAGCGACGCCCGCCTCTTCGGCGACCTCTTCGAAGCTGCCGTCGCCTCGGTTCCGGAACAGCTGGTTGCGGCCGTAGGCGGTCAGGTACAAGTCGGTGTCCCCGTCGGCATCGAAATCCGCAGCCGCCACGCCCATGCCGAACCGCCCGCCCTGAACGCCGGCGGCCGCCGTGACGTCGCTAAACGTGCCGTCGCCGTTGTTGCGGTATAGCGCGTTCGAAAGTTTCCGGTCCGGTTTGTAGAAGTCCGACGGCCCGCTGTTGAGCAGGTAGATGTCCATCCAGCCGTCCCCGTCGAAGTCGAAGAAGGCGCTTCCCGCGCCGACCGTCTCGGGCAGGTGGCGGGCGTCTGACATCCCGTTGACATGCGACCACTGGATGCCGGTGCTTGCTGGCGGAACGGATTCAAACTGGATGGCCGCGCTGGTTCCTCCACGCCCTGCCTGTGCCGCCGCGGGCACTCCCGCCAGCGAGGCCCAGGCCGTCAGCGCCGCGCCGGCGGCGATGCCACGCATGAATCGATCCAAGTTCATGGTCTTGGTGCCCGCTGGCTTGCGGAATCCGGCGCGCCCCGTCGGGGCATCGACAGCACGCTGCCGTCGTAGAGCTGGTCGACGCCTCGCAAGTCGCGTTCCTGCTGGCGCGCGTTGAGCCGCTTGATGATCTCTTGCTGGCGGCGGAACTCGTCCCTGCGCTTCAGCTTCGCGTAGGCCCTGGCCAGCATCACGTGCGCCGGCGTGAAGTCCGGCTGCGCTTCCACGACGCGGCGCAGCAGCGTCTCGGCCTCGCTCCAAGCTCCCTGGGCGCTATGCGCTTGGGCCAGCAAGTACTGCACCCCGGAATCGGATTCGTTCAGCGCGTAGGCATGCTCCAGCAGTTCCAGCGCCCGCGCTTGCTCGCCGTCCTGCTGGAGCAGCCACCCAAGAAAGGCATTTGCGTTGAAATCGCCGGGATTGGCGGCGAGTTCGGCGCGGAACTCCTCCTCCGCCCCCTCCCTGCGCCCGGCATACAGCAGCGCGACTCCGATCTGGGAGCGCAGCATCGGAAGGTCGCTGTTGCCCGAGCGCGCCCGCTGCAGCAGTTCCAGCGCCTCTTGGGACTGCTTCTTGGCGAGTTGCAACGACCCCTTGATCAACAGGGCTTCCGGCGTCTGGTCGTCGCGCAGCCGCTCGCTGATGAGCCTTTCGGCAAGCTCGGCCTGCCCGGCCTTGATGTAGGCCGATCCCAGCGTGTAGGCTGCCTGACGGTTGTTGGGATCGGCTGCCACGACGCGTTCGAGCGCTCGGGTCCCGTCGTCGAGATCGCCCAGCTTGAGCAAGGACAGGCCGTACAGGTGCAACGCCTGCCCGTTGCCCGGCTGCCTGTCCAGCACCCAGGCCAGCACCTCCCGCGCCTCTGCGTGGCGCTCCGTCTGGAAGTACGCCAAGCCTAGGAAATAGGCGATGCCCGCATGCTCGGGAAGGGCCGCTCGCGCCCGTTGCAAGCCGGGCAACGCTTGTGCTGGCCGTCCGCTTTGCAGGTAGGCGACGGACAGGTTGGAGAGAGCGTCGACGCGGTCGGGAGCCAGCTCGACAGCCCGACGAAACTCCTCGATGGCTCGCTCCAAGTCGCCCTGCTGCTGCAGGCGGACACCGTTCGCAAGAGCTTCGTCCGCGGTTTGGGCCGCGGAACTGCCCCACATGGCGGCCGCGCACAGGATGGGCGCGAAGCGACGTAGCCAAGCGATCACGGGAGAGATGTCCAAGGAGCAGGCGATGCTGTAGCCGCCCTTAAGCTCTGTCCGCACGCCATTGTTACATTGTGGGCATGGCGGGCAGCTTGTCGAGGCGGCAATTGCTGGCGCTAGCGCCGCTTGCAACCCGGCCGCTGCGGGCGCAAGGGGTTGCGTCCCGGGGCGTGCGGGCCCAGCCGCGCGCCAAGGCTTCGGGCCTTCCGTTTCACGCCCGCTTCACCGACGTGGCCAAGGACGCAGGCTTGACCCAGCCGACCGTTTATGGCTCCCCAGACAACCCCCGCTACATCCTCGAGACGATCGGCTGCGGCGCTGCGTTCATTGACTACGACAACGACGGATGGCTCGATATTTTCGTTTTGAACGGACGGACTCTGGACGCGGTCCCTGCGGGCGCGACCAACCGGCTGTACCGCAATAACCGCGACGGCACCTTCACCGACGTCACCGAAGAGGCCGGGTTGGTCAGGCACGGCTGGGCCTGCGGCGTTTGCGTGGGCGACTACAACAACAGCGGGTACGACGACCTGTTCGTCACCTACTGGGGACAGAACGTCCTGTATCGCAACAATGCCGACGGCACATTCACGGACGTCACCGAGGAAGCTGGCCTGTCCCGCCCGGACGTTCGCTGGGGCTCGGGCTGCACGTTTCTCGACTACAACCGCAGCGGAAGCCTGGACCTGTTCATTGCCAACTACTTGGAGTTCGATTTTGAGACGGTGCCCCTGCCCGGCGAGTCTTCAGTCTGCGTCTGGAAGGGCGTGCCCGTCGTCTGCGGCCCCCGCGGCTTGCGGCGCGGGCACAACCTGCTCTACCGCAACAACGGCGATGGCACCTTCACCGACGTCAGCGTCGCTTCCGGCATCGCGTCCGCCACCGAGAGCTATGCGCTAAGCGCAGTGGCCGCCGATTTCGACAACGACGGCTGGCAGGACATCTTCGTCGCGGGCGATTCCAGCCCAAGCCTGTTCTACCGCAACAATGGCGACGGCACGTTTAGCGAAGAGGCGCTAGAGCGCGGCTGCGCTGTCAGCGAGGACGGGGCCGAGCAGGCCGGCATGGGCGTGGCGGTCGGCGACTACGACTGCAGCGGCAGCTTGGACCTGTTCAAGACCCACTTTTCCGACGACACCCACGTGCTGTACCGCAACGATGGGGAAGGATACTTCGACGACATGACCTTGCGCTCGGGGATCGGAGTCGAGACCCGCTATGTGGGCTGGGGAGCAGGCTTGGTGGATCTGGACAACAGCGGCCTGCCCGACATCTTCTTCGTCACCGGCAGCGTTTACCCGCAAGTCGCCCGCGAGCACGAGCGGTATCCGGCCGCGACGCCGCGGGTCCTGTTCCGCAATCTCGGCGGCGGCCGCTTCGAGCAGCTATTCGAGGAGGCGGGCGCTGCCCTTTCGGAGGTGCGGTCCAGCCGCGGCTGCGCTTTCGGCGACTTCGACAACGATGGCGATGTAGACATCCTGATCGTCAACCTCAACCAGCCTCCCAGCCTGCTGCGCAACGATCTCGCGGGCCGTGCCAATTGGCTCAAGGTCAAGCTGTCCGGCGTCGATTCCAATCGCAGCGCGATCGGCGCGACTGTGATCGCCAGCTACGGCGGCCGACGTCAGGCGCAAGCGGTGCTAAGCCAGTCCAGCTTTCACTCGGCAAGCGACAGCCGGCTGCATTTCGGGCTGGGAGAGGCCGCGTCTGCCGATCTCGAGGTGCGCTGGCCGACTGGCAAGACCGAAGCCTATCCGGGCGTGAATGCTAACGCCTTAGTGCGCATTGAAGAGGGAACCGGAATCGTGGGGCGCGAGCAGTGGTGAGAGCGTCACCCTGTCGCACTTGGCCAGTTCCTCAGCCTTGCGTGCCATACCGTTTCATCACATCTTCAAGGGGTGCCTCAGGAGACTTTCCGGTTCGACTGTCGATCAGCCGTCGCTCGGCGAGGTACGAGTCTTCGAGATCGTCCAGATGCTCGGTGATGGCGTCGATCATGGAGGAGATGTTGCTGCACCCGGTGAGCTCAGCCAAGTGCTGTAGCCGTTTGGACGCTTCCTCAGGCAAGCGGTAAGCGATCGGCTTCATGGCTGTACCTGCTCGAGTTCTTGGAGGTCAATGCCTGAATCGCGAGCACTTGATTGGACCGCAATGGCATGGCAGGTTGTCCGTGTGTCGCACATCGCAATCGTGGCGAACCAGAGTCGGCTGTTCAACGTCTCTTAAGCATCCTCTTCAGCGGCCGCTCAAGAGGCCCGTACGTTGCTGACCGTTGGTTCCGCGGCCAACCGCCGTCGCCAGACAGACAGAGTCTCGGCATCGGCACCGATTGCCAAAGCCGCCGCCTCGTCGATGATCCTCCGCACTTCGCACGCCTCTGCCTTGTGCATCGGCTGCAACGGCACTTGACAGACGCTCTGCCACGCCCTAGCGAGGTCTTGAATTCGTTCTGATCCATCCCTCGGACATGGCACGGAGCTGAGATGTTCAACCGACCACTTCGGATAGGTCAGCTTCTTTGCTCTACGATTGAGCAGAAGCAACCTCCCGGGAGTGCTGTTCCACCAAGCACACAGGGCCTGTTCATGGGCAGCGTCAGCTCCTTTGGCGGGAATCCATCCGAATCCGAAAGTTGGAGTCTCGCTCCACAGCGAGGTCAGGCGGCCACTAACTGTATCGAACCGCGTAGCAAGCATCAAATTGGCGGAACTCGCTCTGACATTCTCGTACAGGTGTGCCCGCCGAGCACCTGGTACGACGGCCTGTTCCGGTACATCTGACATTGTCTGCCTGATCTTCGCAGAAACACTGTCGAAAACCATGAGCCGGTCTGGATTTTGGTATTCCTCCTCGCACCGCACCCAAGAATCCTGCGCAGCTCGGCCAGTCGCACCGAATTTCAGATTCGCGGGTGCGAGATGTGGGTTGCGCTCCAACTGGAACACTGCCTCCGCAAGCGTACCGTCGTACCACTGCGCCGGCGTCCAGTCGCCTGCCCTGATACGTTCGTTGGGCCACAGGCTTGCCTTACCCCAGTCGCGGAGCTGACCCGAGCCGATGGCATCCGCCACCGCGATCGCCTCCTCTGCGGTGTCCGGCATCCGTCGCAATGACACGAACTCAGTCGGGGGAGGGGCGCTATCAGGATGGCGCCGACAGATCAGCAGGCACTCATGGATGCCCGTGTTTTCCGAGAAGGCGATCCGCTTCGGATCGTGCGTGGTGACGATCCGTTCGACATGGAAGCGGTCCGCCAAGAAGCGCCGCTCCGTAATTCCGGCGGCTCCGGTGCAAGCCGTGACCGGAATTACCTTGGCGAGGACTCCTCGGTCTGCTCGGAGAAGCTGATCTGCGAGTGGGGTGAAGAAAGTTCTGACGCTATTGGTCGTAATGACTCGGCCGGCCAGTCCGTCGCGCTCTTGCAGGGTGTCACGGATCGCGAGTTCATGTTTCTGCATCCGTCTGAGCACATCCTTGGTGTACTTGCGCCCACGCTTTGCGTTGTCGGTGAACGGTGCATTCATGATGACACCGTCGAGATCCCTAAGAGGGAAGTCGATCTCTTCGCTTTCATCGACTTGTTCCGCATCGAGGCTGAAGAAGTCTCGCTGTGGGACCAGCACGTGGCGCAGGTCTGATTCCGCGGCAGAGTGCAGGATCTCCAGGGATCCTGCCTTGACCGTTTGGTCACCCTGTGGTCCGTGAGGCATCGCCACAAGGTTCATGCGCGCGTAGTCGACCGTGGGGGCCCCGAGTGTCATGTTGCACGCCGCAAGTTGGATGCCGTGCCGGTTGATGTCGAGGCCGCAAAGCACGTCCTCGACGAGGTGCTTGTGGAGTTTGCCCGTCTCCGCAGCCCCGATTTCCAAGGATGCGCCGACACGCGCCTTGATCGACTGGAGCGCTGCCATAAGCAGGGTCCCGGTACCGCAAGCTGGATCCATGATCCGCAGCCCTCTAACTGCTTCGGGATCAGACCAATCGGTAAACTCTGCAGTGAACGCCAAGCGCGCCAACATGACTGCAGAAAGGTTATTCGTGTAGAACGCACCATCGCTTTTCGCAGTACCGAGAATGCGGTGGTAGAGCGGTCCCGCATGGTCGTAGCCAAGCTCGCTCAGGGAGTCGGCGACGCGGTTAGCGCATTCGGCGAGAGAGCGGACGGCATCGTCTAGTGCTTTCCTCTCGGGGAACGCCCGCAGGATCGCGAGGGCGGGCCTGAACACCGGAGAGTAGTCCTTCTCAAGGATCAGCTCCCAAGCCGCTTCGAGCGTTTCCTTGGGGTTCTTCGCGCCGGCCACCTTGTCCAGCCGTTCGGTCTCCAATTCCGGGACATCGTTGAGACGGCGTTGCAATAGGCAAGCATTGCAGAGCAGCAGGGACGCGACAGTGCAAACACCTTTGGCCCCGCCATCGGTTTCGGTGACGAGATCAAGCGCATTGGCAAGCGATCCCTCGACCTCCTCCTCCTGAAACACTACGCTTGCGCGCCGGACCGCGTCGGTGATTTCGTCGGCAACGACTTGTCCGGGCTTGCCGAGGCCGGAGGCTGCGGCGACATGTGCGTAGATCCCCTGATCGGCCTCCTTCAGTGCGAGCACACCCTGTAGCTGGACATTCTCGGGATCGTCGCCCTTGCCTTCACCTGTCGGGAGGCCCGTCCGCCCTTCATCTTGCTCGTAGACCTTGACAAAGCTGGCGGGATCTTCGGCTAGGCGGCTATCGTGAGCCTGTAGTGCGCGCAGCACACGACCAACGGTCCTGTAGCCGTCCTTGTCCTTCTGCAGTGCTCCGATAACATCACCGCCCAAGGGAACGACCACGGGAACGATTATGTAGCCGAAGCGTTTGCCAGGCGCCTTGCGCATGACCCGCCCGACCGCTTGAACGACATCGACCTGACTGCTCCTAGGGTCGAAGAATGCCACCGAATCGAGCTGCGGCACGTCAACGCCTTCGGTGAAGAGCTTGACGTTGCTGATGACACGACATTCGCCTTTCTCGTGGTCGACTTGAGCAAGCTCGCGAAGCTGCCGGTTGCGATCAAGTGCGCTTGAACTTGCATCGAGGTGCGTGGCGATTACGTTCATCGCCCGCCCCTCCTGCATGTGCCTCGTTGTAGCGCGCTTGACTTCGCTTTCCTTTAGCGCCTCGGCATACCATTTCGAGCGGCGGATACTGTTCGCGAAGGCAATTGTCCTCTGCAGGCGGCCGGGCTGATCTAGATCCTTGCCCTCGGTGACACCGTTCACCGCCAGGGAGACTCCGAGAACACGCGTCATCTCATTCGCTGACGGTGCGCTTCCGCTCTTCCGGCGGCCATTTTCCGGTTGATCTAGCTTCTCAAGTCTGCCCCGCAGGCCCGGCGTGACGCTGCTCTCGTTCACGCCTAGGACGATTACACGGTAGTCCGAGAGCATCTTGCGATCCACTGCCTTGGCAAATGGCAGGCGGTAGAGTTCGGGGCCATAAACCTCGATATCGCTCATGTCGACGACCTTGATCCCCTGCGATGAAAGGGCGCCTTTCGACTTCTCGGTGTAGATCCGGGGTGTCGCGGTCATGTAGAGGCGCTTGTCGGCGCGTAGGCTATCGCCGTCGTGAAATTCTTGGAAGTTGACCTTCCCGGCAGCCGTTCCGACCGCACCGGTCGTGCGGTGGGCCTCATCGGCAATCGCAAAATCGAACGCAGGCGTGATGGTGCCGACCTGTGCGGAGGTCACCCGCCGCAACGACTGGTATGTGCAGAACACGACTCGCACGTGTTCGCAGTCAGCCTTCAGGAATTCTGCAATTCCCTCCTCGTCGGTCGTCACCGGACATTCAAGTTCCGAGAGCCCAATATCCTCGTTCTCGTTCTTGCCACCGGCTGTTGGATCCGAGCAGACTACGAGACAGCGGAGCCTGCGCGTGGTCTGCCGTAGCCACTCACGGCGGGCTTGGGAGACTAGGGCGATCGTTGGTGCCGCGAAGAGAATGCGCCCGCCCTCGCCGACCAGCTGCTCGGTGATCCTGAGCGAAGTGAAGGTCTTGCCTGTGCCACAGGCCATAACGAGTCGGCCCCGATCATGGTTGGCCAGTCCCGATACGACACTCTCGATGGCTTCGGTCTGAAGCTCCCATGGTTGCTGAATCGGTCGCTTGGTGTCCTCCGGCCTAACCTGCATGTGGCCGTAGTTGTGGAAGTCGATGCGCGAGATCTGCGGATAGGCACCCTTGATCGCGCTCTCAGCGTTGTGATTCCATCTGCACGTGGCGACGATCCAACGGTGGCCGAACGCCCAATGTTGGGACCCGCCGAGGAACTTGTCTATCTCACCCTTCGGCAGCACTCGGCTGTCGTCGTAGCACTTGCATTGGATGGCGACCCATTCGCCAGAGGTCGTTCGTGCTACCAGATCGACGCCTATATCGCGGCCATCCAGGCCAGTCACCGCTTGACGGTCCGGCCAATCCGGCCACCTCCAGATGCCGTCGACTTCGAGTTCCGGCACCTGTCGAGCGACTCGCATGAACAGGAGTTCGAACCATCGACCTTTCTCGGTTTCGTCACGGCTTTCCGCTCGGATCTTCTTCAGGACCTCGCGTGCCGGGAGGTGATCGGGAAAGTCTATCCTTAACTGTCCGCCTGCGTCAGTACTAGCCATGTTCTGCTCCCGCTTCCTCGACAGCATGGTGTGAACCACGCTGAACCTGCCCATACCTCAGCAATGCAACCACAAGTGTGGGCAGTCTCCAAGCCCGTCCAGATATGGGAGCCAAGCATACAAGCTGGTAGAGCGCGTTGGACTTCCGCCTCTCCAAGTCCGATATCTTGAGTCTAGCGCCACGGCGTCGTGATCAGATTTCGGTCAACTTGTAGTCAGCGATGCATGCCCTTCTTGGGCTTCGTCCAATTCAGAGAATTGCGTTATAGGCCGTGAAGGCGTCCTCCTCAATCCGGGCGTTCCGACCTCCAGCCAGTTCCCGTTCTCCCCTGTGGCTTCATCCCATTCGTTCTGTTGGAGGGGCGGTTCAGCCTCTGGTCCCAAGAAACCGGCGACTTGGTCTGCCACGTCTTGAGAGGGTGCCGGGGCAGAGGCATGGCACAGGTAATCCTGCTCGCAGGCAGAATAGAACCAACGAGCAACATCGGGCCAAGCCCGCTGAACTTCAGACAAGGCGCCAAGGATGTCTTCGGGGCCGGTCTTCCTAAATACGAATACGTGTGTGAGATGTGCCGAGTGTGTGCTGTAGTGCGAATTCGCGACTAGCCGAAAGCGCTCTCTAGGGGCGCGCATGCCAGCGATTCACTTCATTCGACAGAAGAGATCGGAGCAGCTACACAGACTATGACTGTACGGTCGACTATACCGTCGCGAGACTCCTGCAACTCAGGTTCGTGCTGGTAAGCTGTTGGCGTGATGAAGAAGATTCTATTGACGGCAATCCTGCTCTCGCTCGCCTGCGCCTATGGCCAGCCGACCGTGACCAAGGCGGACGTGGACGGCTGGATGGAATCGCTTTCCAACTGGGGGCGCTGGGGTGACGATGACCAGCGCGGGGCCGTCAACCTGATCACGGCCGAGACACGCTTGGCCGCCGCCAAGCTTGTCACACAGGGCGTTTCTGTGTCGCTGGCGCGCGATGTCGAGAAGGACAGCGCGGTCGACAACCCGCGCCCGTTCTTGCACAAGATGCTGAACGTCGGCCTGAATAATCCGGGCCAGTTCGTTTCCGACAATTTCCAGGTCAGCTATCACGGCTACGCGCACACGCACATGGACTCGCTCTGCCACATGGCCTTTAACGGCAAGATGTACAACGGCTTCCCGCAGGCCGAGGTCGTAGCCGAGGGTGCCCCGAAGCTGGCCGTGACGAACTTCAAGGAGGGCATCTTCGCGCGGGCCGTGCTGATGGACATTCCGCGCCTGAAAGGCGTGGACTGGCTGGAGCCGGGCACGCCGATCTACCCGGCGGACTTGGATGCGTGGGAGCAGCAGTCCGGAGCGAAGGTGCAGAGCGGGGACATCGTGCTGATTCGCACAGGGCGCTGGGCGCTGAGGGACGCTGAAGGACCGTGGGATGTTTCGAAGAAGTCGGCCGGCTTGCACGCCTCGAGCGCGCAGTGGCTCAAGGACCGGGACGCGGCGATTCTCGGCAGCGATGCCGCCAGCGACGTGGCTCCGTCGCTGGTAGACGGCGTCAACCAGCCGATCCATCAGTTGGTCATCATCGCCATGGGCATGCCGATTTTCGACAACCTAGATCTCGAGGCCGTCGCCGCGGAGGCGGCTCGGCAGAACCGCTGGGAGTTCCTCGTAACCGCCGCGCCGATGGCGGTGGGAGGCGGCACGGGAAGTCCCTTCAATCCGATCGCGACATTCTGAACGCCCTCGATCGCATAACGAGGGTGTCGATGCTGCATAGGCTAAATGGGTATGTGCGATTGACTTGACAACCAAACGGAAGATACCGGGGGATGTTTGCGTCACTCGGCAAGGGTTCGGCCTGAATCGGGGACCTCGTGACGACAGCCGAGTCCGACGCGTGCATCCAGAGGTGCCGTCGATATGGATTCAGCAGTAGCCCTAGCCGTGTCTGAGCGGTGCTAGTTGCGATAGTCCCGTAATCGGTGGTGGGCTCTCCTCTCAGGGATCTAGGGAGTCTCGGTTTCAGTTGATTGGGCCGCTCGAAGTTCACCGCGCTCATTCCGCAGTCGGGCCTGTGCTTCGTCATAGGCGGCTTGTAGACGCAGCCAGAGCTTCTGGCTGGACCAACCTGCAGCTTCCAGTTGTGACGCCAGCTTGGGCGAGATACCCTCATGGCCGTCTAGGACACGGCTTAGGGTGTCCGCCGGCACCCCAATCCACGCCGCGGCTTCAGGTACAGACATCCCGTCAACCATCCAGCCCTCGCGGATGTGCATGCCAGGGTGCGGTGGGTTGCGCATAGCCATGACAAACGTTCCATCTTAATGGTAATCCTCTAAGTCTACCTCCCAGATTTCGCTGTTCTCGATACGGAAGACGATGCGCCAGTTGCCAGACACTCGCATGCTCCAGTAGTTCGGACGGCCTTTGAGCGGATGCAGGCGGTAACGTGGCGCAGCCAAGTCGGCAAGCGTGGCGGCTTGATCCAACAACGCGAGAATTGTCCTGACTCGCCTGCGGAATGGCGGCTTGATCCGCGCATCCTCATCGCGTTCGTACAAGCGCTTTAAGCCGCCGTGTTTGAATGAGCGAACGGTCATGATTCGTCTTTCGCAGCCCTGCTAGCTAGGATCTCGGCAATCTGCTCTAAGGAGACGGCCAGGGGTGTGAGACTTATGGGCCAGACGACTCTTCCGGAGTCGGTTCTGCGCGGCTCTAGGCGCTTGAGCAGCCCCTTTTCCTCAAGCCTCCGCAAGCATCGTTCCACAGTCCGCCGGTGCACTCCCATTTGTGCGGCGATTCGGGCCGGTCTCGGAAACGGATCCCGATCGTGTCTCCACCAGCAGCGATTGATATGGAGAAGCACGACAAGGTCTGTGGAGGACAGGTTTAGGGCGCGTTGTCGGGTAAGCAGCAAGTTCGGGATAGCCTGAAATCCGGCATAGTCGAGCGCTCTGCCCCACTTCTTCCGCAGGACGTAATTTTTGGCTTCCTGAGTGCTGGATGCTTCCATAGCGCTGATAGTAGCACGCATTGTGGGCACTGGTGCCGGCATATGCCGGCACCAGTAGATAATAGATATATTATAACGGCACTGATGTCGCTATTTCTCTAATTCCCATCTTCAAAGGAATTCGGCTGCTCCACCTATCGGTGAGTTAGGACCGCTTAGTCGATCTGCGGGATATAGGGTAGAGCGTCTCAAGTCTGCACACCGCAGATCCCTTAATTTCCTACAATTCGGCGCTCTCTATTCCCAGAGGACATCGATACACACGCTACCGGCGGGGTAGCCCACAGTGATAGTCCTGCTCGGCCAACCTGCAGTTGCCCTTGTGCCGGAACGTGCGAAGCACAGGCGCAGGCACGCACACAGACGATTGGGTGCGGCAACACCGTAAGCTAGAGGGGTGCTGCACCGATTTCTGTTGGCCCTTGGCGGGTTCTGGGCAGTTTGGCTCGCGAGCATCGCTCTCGCAACGCCGCTGTCGCTGGCGTCCGACTGGCCACTGTTCCTCGGCAATAGCGCGCGCAATGCGATCGCGGAGTCGGCCTACGATCCACCGCTGGAGGTCGAGTGGGTCTACGACGCCCCGGGCGGCGTCGACTCCACCGCGATCATCGTCGACGGCACCGTCTACTTCGGCGAGATGGACGGGCGCTTCCATTCCGTGGACCTAAAAAGCGGCAAAGCCAACTGGGTCTACCAGGCGAACCTCGGCGTGCCCGCCTCTGGCTGCGTGGCACGGGGCATGGTCTTTTTCGGGGACGAGGAAGGCTATTTTCACGCGGTTAGCGTGGAAACGGGGGAATCGGTCTGGGTCTACCAGACGTTCGCCGAGATCCTTTCCTCTCCGCACTGCAGCGACGAAGCCGTGCTAGTGGCCTCCTATGACACCCACCTGTATGCGTTTGAACCGCAGACCGGCGAGATGCTTTGGAAATACCAGACGGAGGATCGGGTCAATTCGAGTCCGGCCGTGGTGGATGGCAAGACCTTCATCACCGGTTGCGACGGCAAGTTCCGCATCATCGATATCCAGACCGGCGAAGAGGACGCATGGGTCGACATGCAGGACTACGTCGCGGCCACTCCTGCGGTTGTGGGCGGGTCGGCCTATGTGGGCACGTTCGGCTATCAGGTGCTGAAGATCGACTGGGACGGAAGGCGGATCGCGTGGCGCTACGACCACCCCGACACGGATTACGAGTTCTTCGCGTCCCCGGTGGTCAGTGACGGCTTGGTGGTGATCGGCGGCCGGGACAAGCGCGTTCATGCGATCGACGAGGAGACCGGCGAGCTGCGCTGGGATTTCGAGACACGCTCGCGGGTGGACTCCTCGCCCTTGCTCGCCGGCACTGTGATCTGGGTGGGTTCGATGGACGGCCACCTGTACGCGCTTGGGCACCAAGACGGGAAGCTGCTGTGGAAGTTCGCGATCGGAGGTCGAATCGTCGCCTCTCCGGCGATCGCCGACGGACGCTTGGTGCTCGGCTCTCGCAGCGGCGAGGTGTATTGCTTCAAGCGGGCCGACTAGGGTTCGGCGGCGCAGGACCGCTGCTATAGTGGGCTGCCGTGGACAGGCGAGTTGTCATCCGTACGCTGGCGGCGGCCTCGACCGGGCCGTTCTTCGCGTTTTCCAAGACAAGCCGCGCGAACCTCCTGTTCTTGTGTTCGGACCAACATCAGGCAGCTGCCTCCGGCTGCTACGGGCACGAGCAGGCCCAGACGCCGCATATCGATGAGATTGCAGCAGAGGGCGTCCGCTTCGAGCGGGCCTTTTGCCAGTCTCCGGTTTGCGTTCCGTCGCGCGGCTCCATCATCACCGGGAACTATGCCAGTCGGCACGGCGCAAAGATCTTGCAGGATGCGCTCTCGTCGGACGCTCGAACCGTGGCCCACCTCTTCGGAGACCACGGATACTCCACGGCGGCGGTCGGCAAGATGCACTTTGTTGACGAGAGCCGCAAGCACGGGTTCGCGCACCGGGTCAACGCGGCTTCGCATCAGGCACGCCTCACGAAGCAGGAAGTCGAGGCGTTTCGGGCCGACCAGGGTGCAGGGGGAGCCACGACCGGACGGCCGTCGGCAATGCCCGAACGGCTCTTCAGGGACACGTTCTATGCGGAGGAAGCGGTGCGGTTCCTGCGCGAGCACAAGGACCGGCCCTTCTGCCTGTGGGCCTCGTTCTTCATGCCGCACACGCCGCTCGTGCCCCAGCGCAAGTACTGGGACCGTTACGAGGACACTCACATCGAACTGCCCGAGCGAGCGCCGAACGCGCTGGAGACAGGCTTCCACGGACACTTGGTGCGGGCCAAGGAGCGAGGCTGGTACCAGCAGACTGACGAGGAATTGCGCGATGCGATTCGCGGCTACTATGGCAACGTCTCGCAGATGGATGCCAACGTGGGACGGGTCTTTGACACGCTGCGCGAGCTCGGCCTAGACAAGAACACAGTGGTGGTCTACACCTCGGATCACGGCGAGATGGCCGGCGCTCACCGCATGTGGACCAAGCACAACATGTACGAGCAGTCGGTGCGAGTACCGCTGATCGTTCGCACCCCCGACCACTTGGGTGCTGGCACGGCGAGGGAGCACATCGTCGAGCAGGTTGACCTGCTGCCGACTTTGGCGGAGCTGTGCGGCTTGGACGTCCCCGCGGGCATTGACGGGCGCTCGTTCGCGGCATCGGTCCGCGGCGAGCGGCACGCAGGGCGCGAGTTCGCCTACTCGGAATACTACTTCTGCCGCAGGGTGTTCACGGCGGATGACCGCTTTGTGGGCAAGCCGCCGATCGTCATGGTCCGCACTGACCGCTGGAAGCTCAATTACCTCAGCTGGGAGCGCAGCGAGTTATTCGATCTCGAGAACGATCCGGGGGAGTTTCGCAACGTGATTGACGATTCCGGCAATGGGGGCATCGTGAAGGAGTTAACCAAGATCGCTGAATCGACGAGTCGGCCTGCGTGAAACGACCGCATCACGGGTCTGTACCGATCCTCGAGAAGAGCTAGAGGCCCATCCCCATCTGCACATGGTCCTTCCCCCTCGAATAGTCGTGGCGCCCCAGCACGCGACAGCTCCTTGGGATCGGATGCATCCGGCCATATCACGTCGCCGCGCTTCCATAGGTCGGCGGGAAGTCCCGGATGCGCGAGACGGCCCCTTCCAAGGAGACGGCCTCGATCTCCCTCGATAGCGGAAAGCTCTCACGACCAGCATGCACGACAAGTCGCAGCGTCGGCTTGAGGTCATCGCAGGCACTGAAGAAGCCCCTCGAGACTTTGGGAGCTCGACTGCGTTTGATCTCGATCGCCACGAGCGTGCCCGCTCCGAGGTCCACCACGAGATCCACCTCCGCCCCGCCGGAAGTGCGGTAGTAGCCGAAGCGAGCGTGCCTTGGCAATGTGCCGATTATGGTCTCAATGACGAATCCTTCCCAGCTGCCTCCGACAACGGGATGCCCCAGCAAGTCGTTGAGTGATCCGATCCCTAGCAATGCGTGGCAGATTCCGCTGTCGCGCAGGTAGGTCTTGGGAGCGCGAACGAGACGCTTGCCCAGATTGCTTGTCCACGGCTGAAGCCGGCGGACGAGCAAGAGATCAACCATGAAGTCGAGATAGCGGCTGATCGTCACGCTCCTCAGGCCCAGCCCTCTTCCGAGCGCCGAGGCATTGAAGACCTGTCCCTGGCTATGGGCGAGCATCGTCCAGAAGCGCCGCAATGTCTCGGCAGGGGCGCGAGGGCCGAGTTGCGGCATGTAGCGTTCCAGATAGGTACGGATGAGGTCGAGCCTCCACTCAAGGCTCCGTGCGTCGCTGTCCGCGAGGAAGCTCTCCGGGAAGCCCCCCCGATGCCATAGCTCGTGCAGGGCTCCGTGCGGGACTTCTCTGAGGTCGAACGGCCGCAGTTCGCAATACGCGACACGACCAGCAAGCGTCTCACTCGATTGGCGCAGCAGATCGATGCTCGCGGACCCGAGGAAAAGGAACTGCGCCGACCGGTTTCCAGCGCGTATGCGAGCGTCGATGACTCCGCGAAGGGGAGCAAACAGGTTCGGAGCAAGCTGCACTTCGTCAAAGATCAACAGATTCGCTTTGTTCAGGTCGCAGAACCACTCGATGTCGGCGATCTTCGCCAAGTCACCCGGCCGTTCGAGATCCAAGTAGACGCTCTTTCGCTCGCTCGCGATCTCCAAGGCCAAGGTTGTCTTGCCAACCTGGCGAGGACCCATTAGGACGACGGCTGGGTTGTACCGCAACATCGACAACAACTCCGGTTGCAGGACTCGGCGAATCATCCATGTAAATTTAACACAAAATATTAAATTTGCAATGTATATCAACCCATCGCGACGCCTTCCGATCAGTCCCTGCAGCCGTGCCCCCTTGGAAGCACGAAGGCCGCTCCCGCAGGCCGCGTGCTCAGCGAGAGGCTCGGGACTGTGGATACCAGATCCAATTTCAGGCGTCTGCTCGCAAAGCCGGCGGCCGCGCTGAACGGTCCCGGCATCGCCGCCGGCGTCCAGTCACTGCCCTCGGATCCAGTCCGCGTCGAAACTCGCCACGGTCAAGTATTTCACGTGCGTTCCGCGATCAGTGGGCGTGCCGTCTTCGTACACGAGGTAGATCGTCCCATTGGGGCCGGCAGCTAGGTCGCTGTAGCCGCTCACGTCCGGCTCGATGACCCGCTCGTGCGGCCAAGTGGCACCCTCGTCCTCGCTCAATCGCACCGTCAGGTTGTGGCGCTTCCAGTTGCCAGCGGGATTCTCCGGATCGCGGGGCTCCTTGCTGTCTGGGTTCGCGAATACGAGCGAGTCGCCCACGCGCAGCAGGCTCGCCATGCAGATCGGTTCGAACAGGGCCTCGTCAAACCGCAGCGGGGACCATCCCGTACCACCGTCCGGGCTCACGGTCACAGCGCGTCGGTGATTCGGAGACTCGTGGCGGATGTTCAGCATGACGCTGCCGTCGGAGAGCTCGACGGCCAGAGTCTCGGAAGGGTTCTTGAGGTCGGGGTGGCGTACAACCACGTCGCCCCGCTCCCAGGTAGCGCCGCCGTCGTCGCTGTAGATCGTAGAGACGATCGATGGTCGGTGTGCATGCCCGGCGGTGCCGTCTGAGAGCCATACCGGTACGATCAATCGGCCGTTGCTGTGGCGGATGCCGTGCCCGGGCCCGGTCGCGATGACCTTCCAGTCGTACTCATCCCTGAAGCGTTCGAAAGTCTCCGTGATGTCCACTGGCTCCGAGAACGTCTCGCCATCGTCTGCGCTGCGCATGTAGTAGGCGCGCTTGTACGCACTGCAGAACAGGAAGTGGACGACGTTCTCTTCCGCGTCGACGATCGGCACGATGTTGTTGTACGTCGTGACGCCCGGCTCGGCCAGACCCTGTGCCAGAGCTGCCTCGTTCTGTTCCGGTTCGCCCTCCAGCGCCACGATCTTGCGAGGCTCGTCCCAAGTGTTCCCGCCATCCTTGCTGCGGACCATCAGAATGTCCTGCAGCCCCCAGTCGCCTCGCTCGCTGGCGCGGGCTTCGGTCACGACCATGACTGTTCCAGCCGGCGAGACTACGATGGCGGGCACCCGGTAGTGCGCATAGCCTCCCTTTTCGGCTTCGAAGATATGAACCGACGTCGCCACCGGCGTCGCCTCCTCCGGCTCGGGACCGGCCGTACAGGCCGCCAGCAAGAACAAGATAGAAATAGCGGGGAGGGCGTTTCGCACGCTGCAAGTCTACCAACCCGCTTCGACAGGCTGCGACGATACAATCCAACCCATGCGGCGACGTACGTTCATCGCGGCGGCGAGCGGGCTCGTTGGCTGCTCCAGTGCGCGCCGGGAGTCTTCGGTACCGACGTACTTGGAGGAGTGGCAGGCCCTTTACGCGGGTAGCCCGAGGAGCGCCGCTTCGGAGTGGTTTCGATCTTGCGACCTCGGCCTGAGTCTCGAGTACGGCGTGTTCACCCAGCTGGGCCGGGGGCCGTCGGTGCAGTTCGACGAGCGAATCCCTATCGCGCAGTACACGCAACTCCGATCCACGTTCGATCCCAGCGGCTTTGACGCCGAGCGGTTGGCAGACTTGGCGGTCACGTGCGGCATGGGCTACATCGGGATCACGGCCCGCAGCGCGGACGGCTTCTGCCTGTTCCGGACGGTCCAGACCGATTTCAACTGCATGGAGGCCAGCGGACGCGACCTCTTGAGCGAGCTGTGCGAGGCTTGCCGGAAGCGGGAGCTTGGCCTCGTCATCTCGTTTTCCTACGCGGCGGACTGGAGGCATCCGTACTTCTATCCGGCCGAGACCGCGCAGACGGCTTGGACGGGCGCGCGGCCTGGCTACGCGTCAACTCCGGCGGAGTACCGCTTCGAGAAAGACGAGGATTTCCTGCTGTACATTCGCCACGCCCACAACCAGCTGCAGGAAATCGCCTATCGCTACGTCCCGCTCGCCGGAATCCGCTTGGAACCCCAGGAGGGCTACTTGGCCCGCCCGGATCTGTTCCCTGTCGATCAGACCTACTCCATCCTCAGGGAGGCACAGCCCGGACTCCTCATCGCTTTCGGCTCGGGTGTGAACGGGGGCGAGGACTTTGCCGCGGTGCCGGGGCTTGGGCTGCCGAACCCCGAGACGGAACTGGCCGCGCAAGCTTGGGCGCGCAACCGGGACAAGCCGCTCGAACTGACCTGGCGGCTTGCCAGTGACGGGGCGTCCGGCGTCCGCCCCCTGCTGGCCGGCCAGCGCGTGGCCGCCCAGCTAGGCGCCCGGCTGCTGATTCGCATGCCGCTTCGAGCGGACGGGTCCCCGAGCCGAGCGGCGGAAGGAGCCCTGCTGGAATTCTCGAAGCAGCGCGCTGCTCCGCCCGACCTTGGCGTGGCGGTCTAGGCGACGAGAGCGTCCGGGCTCTCCGCACCGTAGAAGGAATACCAGGGAGCGGCTGCTTCCAGGCGGTCGTTGATGTGGCCGATGTTCTCGACGCCTTGCGTGCCCAGCCAGTCGTCCAGCGCAGCGACTCCCTGTTGGCAGTAGATCGGGATCGCTTCTTGCCAAGTAGCCCGGCCGCATAGCACGCCGGAGAAATTGGTGCCCGATTCGGCGGCCCATTCGAGCGACTCGGTGAAGACCTCGTTGGTCACGCCCGCACTGAGGTAGATGAACGGGCGCGAGGCCGCTTCTGCAGCGGCGCGGAAGTGTTCCATCACCTCGGACTTCGAGTAGGCGCTCGGACCGCTGCAGGCCCGCGAGCCCGCTGCGAACTTCATATTGACGGGGATTTCGACCTTGAGCACGTCGACGCCGTACTTGTCCTTGGAGAATTCGCGCATGCTCTCGCCGACCACTTCCGGCTTGCGCCGGGCGAACTCGAAACCCTTCTCGTCGCCCCCCGCCGGGTCATACCCTACGAACTCGAGGAAGAACGGGATGTCGTTCGCGGCACACTCGTCGCCGATACGCTCGATGAACGCATGCTTGACGTCGTTGATCCGGGCATCTTCGAACGGCGTGTAGTACAGCAGGATCTTGACGGCGTTGGCGCCAAGCCTGCTGATGCGCCGCACGGACAGGTCGTTCACCAGCGTGGCCAGCCGTCCCGGCTGGGTGTTGTCGTAGCCGCTCTCTTCGTACGACAGCAGCAGGCCGGCGTTCGAGGCTCGCGCCTTCGCGCCCGGCATGCCCCAGATGGGATCGAGCAAAATGGCGCTGGCGTGCGGAGTCAGCGCCCGCGACACGCTGAGCTTGAACTCGCTCATCATCTCGTCGGTGACGTCGCCGGGCTCGATGCCCTTGCCTTTGGCAATCGCCTTCTTCAGCGATCCGCGCTGGTCCATCGCGGCGGCGCCGATGATTCCTCGCTCGGTGGCCAAAGCCTGGAGGTGCGCGCGTTTCGCGGCGCTGAGTTTGATGCTCATGGGTCTTCTCGTTTCTTAGGAGCGCGTGTGCTCCGCGTCTGTGCCGGAGTTCGCCGGACTTCTGCCTGGCAGTGACCGCAGCCTGCGAAAGAAGCGTCGGGCCGCCTCGATATCAATGCCGATCTGATCCCGCAGCGACTCGGCGGACGGGAACGGGCGCTCGTCCCGCAGCTTCCGGACGAAACCCAATTCTAGCGCGGTCGGGGCGGCCGCTCCCAGATCGTCCAAGACGTACGTCTCGATCGTGCGGTCGCGTCCCGCAAAGGTGGGCCGCATGCCGACATTGGTGATCGAGTCGCGCCAGCGTCCCTCGCCCGCGATCCGCGTCAGCGTCACGTAGACACCGTCGGCAGGCAGGACCTCGCTGTCCGGAACGAGGTTGAGCGTGGGCACCGTCTGCTTGGATCCAATGCCGGCTCCCTTCCTGATCGTGCCGTTTAGGCAGAAAACCCGTCCCAGCAAGCGCCGGGCCCGGCCCATCTCTCCGCAGCCGACCAGTTCGCGCACGCGGGTGCTGCTGACCGGCACCCCGCCGACCGTTACGATGCCGGCATCGCCCACTGTGAAGCCAAATTCCGATCCCAGCACCCGCAGCGTGTTCGTGGTGCCGGACTGCCCTTGGCCGAACCGAAAGTTGGCACCTACCGTCACGCGGGCTGCCCGCAGGCTTCGAACGAGGACCCTCTCGACGAAGCCTCGCGGCGACAGGCTGGCGATTTCCGGGGTGAAGCGCATCACCACGACCTTGTCGATGCCCTGTTCCTGAATCAGCGCGGCTCTTTGCTGGATGCTGGTCAGGCTCTTCGGGGCCTTCGCCGGGGCCACGACTGCCAGCGGGTGGGGGTCGAATGTCAGCGCCACGGAAGTCAGCCCGTCATCGCGGGCCAGTTCCGCCACCGTGCGCAAGATCTTGCGGTGCCCCCGATGTACGCCGTCGAAGTTCCCGATCGTTACCGATGACGGGCCGAAGCTGTCGCCTAGGTCGTCAAGACCTTCCCACCGGCCGTCCACGCGCTAGCCCTCGACCTCGATGCGGAGCCCGTCATAGGCAAGCGAGACACCGCTGGGGAGCTGGCGAATGGTCTCCTTGTGCGAGAGTTCATGGCACACGTGGGTGAAGAACGCCCGATTGGGCCGCAGCATCTCCACTAGCTCGAGCGCCTCCTCGACTGTCGAGTGCATGGGATGCGGAAGGTGGCGCAAGGCACCTAGAAAGAGCACGTCGAGATCCCTGAGGTGTGCCACAGACTCGGGCGGGAATCCAGTCTGGTCGGTGACATAGGCAGCGCGCCCAAAGCGATAGCCGAGGATCTTCTTGGGTCCGTGATCCACCTGCACCGGCTGGAATTCCATTCCGAACAGGTTGATCGGGTCGGTGCTGACCGGCTTGGCGTCCAGCCGCGGCACGCCGCCGGGGTGGTTGCCCTCGCCCGCGAACGCGTAGGGAAATACGCGGCGCAGGGATCGCAGCGTGCCGGGAGAAGCGTATACCGGAATGCGATCCGGCCGGCCGTAATTGAATGGCCGGATGTCGTCCAGTCCCATGATGTGATCTGCGTGATCGTGGGTGTAGATCACCGCGTCGACGCGCTTGAATTTGGCGCGCAGCGCTTGCTGCCGAAAGTCGGGCGATGTGTCGATGACCACGGTCCGCTGAATGTCTTCGTCGTAGAACCGAACCGCGACAGAGGGGCGGAGGCGCCGGTCCCGGGGATCGTCCGACGTGCAGACCTTGCAGTGGCAGCCGATCGTGGGCACTCCCACGCTCGTCCCCGAGCCGAGCACTTCGATATCGCAACCCGCGAATTCGGGCTCGGGGGTGACCGGCGGGTGCCTGCGTCGGGTCGGCCGCATTGCGATTCCAATCTTAGCGAGGCGGCTTCTCGTCCCGCTCTCGCACGAGACTTCGCAGGATCGCGCGCAAGCCGGCCTGGGCGTGCCGCCCCTCTCTAGCTCCTTGTGCGTAGCGCGAACTCCGCCCAGGTGCCCCGAGGGGCCGATTGGGCGAAGCGTACCCCAAGCTATGCTGGTGAGAGCGCATGTACCTCAAGATCCTCAGTCACCCGATCTTCATGAACCTGAACTTTCACATGCCGATGGTGGTGGACCTGTCCCACCCACTGATCATGCTGGAGGGCGAGAACGGCTCGGGCAAGTCCACTCTCCTGCATTCGATCTACTACGCCTTGCAGGGAGAGGAAGTGGAGAACTACGCCTACAGCCTGGACAGGGGCGCTACGGAAATTCCAAAGGTCCTGCTGTTCGATGCCGAGCAGCACAACCCGCGCAATACGCCGTCGCTGTACGAGGACCAGCCTGCAATGAAGGAGTTCCTGCTTACC
The DNA here is from genome assembly GCA_009838515.1 of Terriglobia bacterium. Lineage (GTDB taxonomy): Bacteria > Acidobacteriota > Terriglobia > Bryobacterales > UBA6623 > VXMF01. Next base: position 104,362 of record VXRL01000004.1, read on the forward strand.
GCCAGCCACGGCCAGGTCATGCTCTCATTGTTCAAAGAGCTGTTCCCGCAGCTGCCCGACGGCTCGGTGCTGCTGCTGGACGAGCCCGAAATGGCGCTATCGCAGTCGAACCAGCTGCGCATCCTGAAGATGCTCAAGGAACTTGTGGACACGAAGAACTTTCGCATTGTCGCGGCGACGCACTCGGCGCACCTGCTGAACTCGCCCGAAACCTACATCATCAACCTGGACCGGCACGTCAACCGCAACGTCACTACGGGTCCGCTTGGCATGGAGGGCGCGTCCACCATCCACTGAGGCGTCCGGGCAACAGACAGCCTTAGTGGCTCATGGCCAGGGCCAGTTGCACGAGGGTCGGGACTCCGGCGCCGCTCGGTCCGACGGGCGCGTGCGGCAGCTTTTTCTCGTACCACGCCGTGCCCGCGATGTCGAGGTGGGCCCATGGCGTGTCGCCGACGAAATTCTCGAGAAAGGCGGCAGCCGTGCAGGCTCCTCCCCAGCGCGGTCCAATATTGGCCATGTCGGCGATCGGGCTCTCCAGCAGCTTGGTGTATTCTTCGCCGAGCGGCATCGGCCACATTCGCTCGCCGGCCTTGCCGGCCGCCGAGAGGAGTTGCTCGCGCCAGGCGTCGTCGTTGCTGAACACGCCCGTGTGGTCAGTGCCCAGGGCGACGACAATGGCCCCCGTCAGTGTGGCGGCATCGACCAAGTGCGTGCAGCCCTGCTCCTTGGCGTACGTCAACGCGTCTGCTAGGATCAGGCGGCCCTCCGCATCCGTGTTGAGCACTTCGACGGTCTTGCCGCTGCGCGAGGTCACGACATCTCCGGGTCTCTGGGCGGCCCCGCCGGGCATGTTCTCTACGGACGGGATCACAGCGGTGACGGGCAGCTTGGGGCGAATCGAAGACAAGGCCAGCATCGTGCCGATCATGGCCGCGCCGCCGGCCATGTCATGTTTCATCAGGTGCATGTCGGCCGCGGGCTTGAGCGAGATTCCGCCGGTGTCGAACGTGACCGCCTTGCCGACCAGCCCGAGGTGCGCCTTGGCGTCGGAACCGCTCCCGTCCGGCCTGTAGCGCAGCACGATCAGCACGGGCGGCTCGACGCTGGCGCGGGCGACTCCGAGCAGGGCGCCCATGCGGAGTTCTTCGATCTGGGATTTGTCCAGAACCTCGCACTCCAAGCCGGCCTTCCCGGCCAATGCCTTGGTGCGGGCTGCCAATTCCCGCGGCGGCAGCAGGTTGCCCGGTTCGTTGACTAGCTCGCGCGCGCGAAGCTGGCCTCGAGCCACGGCAGTTGCGCGGTCCAGCGCCGCTTGCGCATCGCCGGGGCAGGCGATGACGACGCGCTCCAGCGAGGAAGCCTGCTTGTCCTCGGTCTTGTGAACATCCGGCTCGTAGTCGGCTGCCGCGATGCCCTCAACGATGGCCATCAGCGCGTCGTCGCGGGCCATCCCGTCCGGCAGCGCGGTGGCGAGGCTGCGCACGCCGGCCGTGCGCAAGCGCCGCCAGCCCGCGCTGGCCGCTTCGCGCAAGCGCACGGTGCTGGCGTTGGCATGGGTGCCGCAGCCGACCAGCAGCAGGCGTCCGGCACGCATGCCCGCAGGGCGGTGCACGAGCGCTGTAGATTGCTGCTTCGCCCGGAATTCGCCGCTTTCCGCGAGCTCGCGGGCCAAGCCCGCAGTGAGGTCGTTCCAGTCGGTGGCAGCGGTGCAGTCGGCGCCTCCGTCATAGACGAATCCAAGCACGGCATCCGCCTCAATCTGTTGCAAGGCCGTGTCGGTCAGGGTGAATTGCATGGGTCTTTCGTCAATCATGGCATAGGCGAGAAGCGATCCCGGCGAGGGGTCACTCCGCGCTCGAGCCAGTGGGTGTCTCGGCCAGGCCGCGGTAGGCTATGGCCGCTAGCGCAAGGAACGCCGCGAGCACCTCGCTGTCTCCCAGGGTCACGTCGAAACAGCTCAGGACAGCGATGACGAGCGTCCCGGCCGTGCCAGCCTGCAGCAGGAAGCGGCGGTCGTCTTGTGCTTTCGGCAGTCTCTTCAGGCCGCGCCGCATGTCGAACAGAACCTGCCCGAACAGCCACAGGACTATCAGCGCGGCCGGAACGCCGCGCTCGGCCGCGTAGTGGATGTAAAGGTTGTGCAAGTGCCCGTAGAATCCGGGAGGGAGCTCTTCGACGTCTTCCGGTTGGAATTCCGCGAACCGCGGCCCCACGCGTTCCGGCCCGACTCCCAGCAAGGGGCGGGCCGCGACCATATTCAGTCCGGTGCGCCACATCACGATGCGCGATTGATTTGCCTCGGGACGGATGGACCGGACGCGTTCCTGCAGGCCGGAGGGACCGAAGACATACAGTGCAACGATGGCGACCGGCACGAGCGCGAGCGCTTTCGGCTTGGCGCTGGCCATCAGGTAGAGCCCGCCGACCAGCAGCGCCAGCCACGCGCTGCGCGTGAAACTGAGCACGAGCGCGACTGCCATCACGACGCCGCACGCGAACCAGATTCCGGCTCCCGGGCGCCGGCGCCCGTACAGCAGGTAGCACGCCAGCGTCAGCGCGCCCAGCGTCGCGGCTTGGCTGAAGGTCATCCAGTGGCTGTAGAAGCCTCGGATGCGGTCCGCGATCAGGAGGCCGTGGAAATCCCCTCCCCTCCCCAGCTCTTGGGCGGCCGAGGCGCCGAATTCGGCGATGGCCAGCCCGCAGGCGGCGACCAGCACGACGAACCAAGCCTCTGTCGCCCTCCTGCACATGTCGGCTGTGCGCAGCGCCGTGTACGCCAGGGGCAGAATTGCGAACACGTAGAGCTTCTTGACCTGGGGCAGGGCCGCCGCCGGTTCATCCGAGGCCGCGGCGGACACGAGGGTCCAAACCAGCAGCGCAATGAGCGGCCAGGCGACGCGCGGCAGCCGCACTGCCCGCGGCCGCAGCAGCAACAGTCCCAGCCCGGCGCCCAGAATGCTATGGGCCGCGGCGATCGATGCGAAGTTTGCAGCAGTGGCGCCGAGGGCGGACCAAGCCGTCCACTCCCGCCACTTGCGCTCGTCCAGCATCACGGCCTCACGAATCCCGCTGCGAGCCGCAAGCGCCTATTGCAGCGCTTGCCAGGCCGCTTCGTAAGCCGCCAGATCGGGCCACGCTCCGTTGAGAGTCTCGAGGAATGCCTTGATGTCGGAATGATCCTGCTTGCTCAGACCGAGCGGGTCGAGTTCGGTCTCGCCCAGGGCGTCCGTCTTGGGCTCGTTGTAGAACGCGAGCACGTCGTCCAGCGTCTCGAATCGGCCGTCGTGCATGAACGGCTCGCGACCCTTCCAGTTGCGCAGCGCCGGGGTCTTGAACGCGCCGAAATCGTAGTCGTCGTTGCTGATCTTCCAGCGACCGGGGTCGTCCGCCGTGCCCGTGCCGATATTGTGGAACGCGCCGTCCGTGAAGTTCGGGCCGAAATGGCAGGTGGCGCACTGGCCCCGCGTGAAGAAGATCATGCGCCCCCGTTCCTGCGCTTCGTCGAAGACCGAGCGATCTCCCGCGAGCCACTTGTCGAACAGTGTCGGACCGGTGGCGAGTCCGCGCTCGAACGCGGCAATCGCCTGCGCGATCGCGTCCATCGTGATCTCGTTGATCCCAGCCTGCCGGAACGACTCGACATAGGCCGCTTCCTCGCGCACGCGCCGGGCAGCTTCGTCGTGAGCGAGGTCCATTTCGATCGGGTTCTCGATGGGACCCTTGGCTTGTTCTTCCAACGACCCGGCCCGGCCGTCCCAGAAGAAGAACTCGGCATCGGCCAGATTGACCACGGTCGGAGCGTTGCGCGGCAGGGTGTCGCCGTAGGCGCCTTCGCCCAGAGCGACCCCGGATTCGAAACCTTTCTCGGGAATGTGGCAACTCGAGCAGGAAGTGTTGCGGGGCTTCGACAGCAGCGGGTCGAAGAAGAGCTTCCAGCCGATCGCCTCCAGAGGGCTGACCTCGCGACCGGCGGATTGCGCCGGCAGCGCGAAGGCGGCCAAGACCAAGGTCGCCAGCGCCCGGCGGCGACTAGTCATCGAGTGCAACGCCCCACGGCATCTCGCCGGTCGGGATCGTCTTGATCTCGGACATTGTGGTGGTATCGACCACCGAAACCGTGGCATCGGGACCATTGGCCGCGTAGAGGCGCTTGCCATCCCGCGACAGCGCGATGCCCCAGGTCCGCACGCCGGTCTCGACGGTTTCGAGCACTGCGAGGGTCTCCGGATCCAGCGCTGCGATCGAGTTGCCCCGGCCCATGGACACATACAGCCGCTCGCCATCGTGGCTCAGCAGGATGCCCTTCGGCTTGACTCGCGGGTTGATCTGGCGGCGCAGCTGCTTGTTAGCCACCACGATGCGGTTGGTTGCGCGGTCGACCTTGGAGACGTGACCGGCAACCTCGGACGTGACCCAGAAGTGCTTGCCGTCCGGGCTGAATGCGACCTCGCGGGGGCGGGCGCCCACTAGGATGTTGGCAACCAGGCTGTTGTCGGCCACCGAGATGACGTGCACCATGTTGGACGATTCGCTGGTCACGAGCACTTGCTGGCCGTCCGGGCTGACGCCGACGCCCTCGGGCTCCAGCCCGACCTTGATCTCGGCGAGGATCTCCCCCGATTCCGGGTTCAGGGCAGTGGCCAGGCCCTCGTCTTCGTTCGACAGGTAGATCGTTCCGTCGGGATGGACGGCGAACGCTTCCGGATCCGAACCGGCCGGGATCGTGCGCTCCAGCTTGAGGCTGGCGGTGTTTACCACGCCAATGGCGTTGTCATTGCCGAGGGCAACATAGACCAGCTTGCGGTCGGGGCTGAAACCGATCCCGCGCGGACGCCCGCCGACCGGGACCGTCGCCTCGACCTCACCGCTACGGGTGTCGATCACGGTTACCGAATCGCCGGCTTCGTTAGTAACAAAGAGCCTGTGCGTGGGCTCGGCCAGCGCTTGCGCCAGCGGCAGGAGTACGAGGGCAGTGAGGATTCGGAGCATGGCGTTACTGGCAGGGCGAGCTTCCCAGGCCATCCAGGCCGCCCTGCGCGCCGCGGACGGGGGCCTCGCCGAGCAATTCTCCCGCGGCACCTACCAGGACCAAAGGCTGCCGCAGCTGGCCGCTGGCTCGAAAGCTGTGAGGATCGCCCTTCTGGCCATCCAAGCCGTCAGCTTGCTTGAGGGCTCCCAGCAGGGCTGCGGCGTCCGAGGCTGGCTCGCGCATCAAGGTGTCGCCCACGGCGCGCGCGGCGAACCAGCCGGCCCAGGCCAGCGCGTCCATCGGGCTGCCGTAGCGATCCAAGTAGCGCCGGTTGAGGTCGCGCGCGGCGAACTTGACCGCCTTGCTGTGCCATGCCGCGGCGGAGGCCTTGCTGCCGGGATTGCCGACTTGCCACTGGGCCACGGCGTCGGCCCTCATCTTGGCGCTGGGAATGATGTGCAGGGCGTTGGCCAGGCAGGCCGAGCGCAGTGCGTCGGAGTCGTCGCTGAGGTTGAATACGGCCCTGCCGCCTGCCCCGGCAGCTATGTCCGCGATCGATCCCGGCCTGTCCACGAACACGGCGAGAGCGCCGTCTGGCACTGCCTTGCCCGTAAGTTCGGTCAGGGTCAGCGTGACGTCGAGGAACGCGCCTTGGTGGTTGGACTCTTCGATGCCCAGCTTCAGGCCGCGCAGCGAGGCGCTGTCAGCCGAGCCAATGTAGGCCAGTTCGAATTCAGCCGCAGGTGCCGCTGCGATCAGGACCGAAGCGGCCGCGATCGCGTAGAGATAACTCCGCATGAGAGGACAGCGTCTGCGCGGGCTGGGCATGCCCGCTGGCTTAGATCGATTTTATAGCAGTGGGGTCGCGCCACGCCATCGTCAGGCACACGTTGCGGCCATCAGGGCGCGAGCGTGCCGAATTGCGGGTTGCCCGCGTCCAGCCAACTGGCCAGCTCGGTCGCTGGCAGGCGGATGGAGATGTAAAACGGGCCGAAGTGCGCATAGACGGCGCTCGCCTCGTCGAAGCGCATCTCGTAGATCAGCTCCTTGAACACCAGCGGATCGTCGGCGAACAAGTCCACGCCCCATTCCCAGTCGTCGAATCCGATCGAGCCCGAGATGATCTGCTTAACCCGGCCGGCGTAGCGCCGGCCGATCATTCCGTGCTCGCGCATCATTTGCAAGCGTTCGCGAATGGGACGGGTGTACCAATTGATTTGCTCGCCGCGCTTCTTGTCCATCGGATAGAAACACAAGTACTTGTGCCCGGGCACGGACGGATCGAGGCGCGGCGCCATGGCAGCAGCCTGCTCATCCATGCGGGCGCGCACGCGCTCCGCCCATTTGTCGCTGTCCGGGGAAATCTCTTGCTCTGCCAGTTCTTGATAGAGCTTGAAGGACGAGTCGTACAGGCCGAGTTCGACCACCGAGACATACGATGTGGTCGGCTCCAGAAACTCCGCCAGGCGCAGCTTCGCGATGTCGAGTTCGGCCCGATGGACCTGCTCGAGGTCGGGTCGGAAATGCAGCACCAGCAGGTCGCCCTTGTGGCCCAGCAGCGAAAACAGCGCCGAGCCGCCGGTGTCGTTGTCTTCCATGTCGTGCAAGGCCGAGGAGGCCTCGCTCGCGATCTCGTTCCGCTCGCCGCCATCCAGCGTTCGCCAGGCCGACCGGTCGAGCCAAAACATCTGGTGCAGGACCGCAGCGCCGTCGAGTGTCTGCGGATGGGGCGGGATTCCCGGGGGTCTCGCTGCCGCGCTGGGAGGGCCGCCGCCCGCATATGGAGGTCTGCCAGCCATCGAATCCCCACTCTATCAGAGCGTCCCGGCGCCCGACCTCCGCGGCAGGGGCCGACTACAGGGCGATCAACGGCGCGATGACCAGCGCCACAATCGACATCAGCTTGATCAGGATGTTCATCGACGGGCCGGACGTGTCCTTGAAGGGGTCGCCGATGGTGTCGCCGACCACCGAGGCCTTGTGCCCTTCCGAGCCCTTGCCTTCGCCGGAGACGCTGCCTTGCTCGATCTCTTTCTTGGCGTTGTCCCAGGCTCCGCCGGAGTTCGCCATGAACAGGGCCAGCAGCACGCCGGTGACAGTTGCGCCGGCAAGCGTTCCGCCCAGCGCTTCCGGGCCCAGCGTGAAGCCCACCAGAACGGGGGCCAGGACCGCGATCACGCCGGGTACCACCATCTCCCTCAGTGCCGCCGAGGTGGCGATATCGACGCACCGCCGCGCGTCCGGCTGGACGCCTGGCGCACCGTCCAGCAGCCCCTTGATCTCGCGGAACTGTCTTCGGATCTCGTCGATGATCTTGCCCGCCGCCCGGCCTACCGCCTTGATCGTCAGGGCCGCAATGACGAACGGCAGGATGCCGCCGAGAAGCAGGCCGATAACCACGCTCGCGGAGTTGAGCGGGATGGAGATGGGCTCCAGGCCGGCTGCGGCTCGCGTGCTGTCGAGTGCCTGGGTGTAGGCAGAGAACAGGGCCAGGGCGGCCAGCGCGGCCGAGCCGATCGCGAAGCCCTTGCCCATTGCCGCCGTGGTGTTGCCGATCGAGTCGAGCTTGTCGGTGATCGCGCGCACTTCCCCTGGCAGCCCGCACATCTCCGAGATGCCGCCGGCGTTGTCCGCGATCGGGCCGTAGGCGTCCACGCTCATGGTGATGCCCACGGTTGCCAGCATCCCCACTGCGGCGATGCCGATTCCGTACAGGCCGGCCGATTCGTGCGCCACATAGATCGCAGCGCAAATCACGAGCACGGGTAGGGCGCAGCTGCGGAATCCCACTGCCAAGCCCTCGATAATGTTGGTCGCGGTGCCCATCCGCGATGCCTCGGCGATCTCCATGACGGGCTTCATGGACGTGTAGTACTCGGTGATGTAGCCGATTGCCACGCCCGCGAGGCATCCGGCGACGACCGCGCCGAAAACTCCGGTGCCGACTCCCATCGATTGGCCCGTGAAGTATCCGCCGACCAAGAACAGCAGCGCGCTCAGCCACGCCGCGTAGCGCAGGGCGGCAGCCGGCCCCAACGACTTCAACCCGCGAATCGCACCAATGCCGATCAGCGAAGCGGCCAGGCCGACCGCGGAGAGCACCAGCGGCAAAGCCATCAGCGCCGATCTGGCGGCCTCTTCTCCACCCGCCGCGAGTTGGGCGAGGAACGCGGCCGGGAGGGTTGCGGCGATCGCGATGGTAGCGATCATCGAGCCCGCGAATGACTCGAAGATATCGGCCCCCATGCCTGCGACATCGCCGACGTTGTCACCGACGTTGTCGGCGATAACCCCCGGATTCCGCGGGTCGTCTTCGGGAATGCCCGCTTCCACCTTGCCCACCAAGTCGGCTCCCACGTCCGCAGCCTTGGTATAGATGCCGCCGCCGACACGGGCGAAGAGCGCGATCGAGCTGGCCCCCATGGCGAAGCCGTTCAGGTAGACCGCGTTCTCGGCGCCTTGAAAATTGACGGCCAACAGGCCCACGCCCAACAGGCCCAGCCCGGCCACCGCCAGACCCATGACCGTCCCGCCGCTGAAGGCAACGGTCAGAGCCGCGGCCAGACTCCCCGAGCGGGCGGCCTCGCTTGTGCGGGAATTCGCCAGCGTCGCCGCTTGCATGCCGATCAGGCCGGCGATTACCGAACAGGCAGCGCCGACCGCGAAGCTCAGCGCCATGGGCGCGCCCAGCTGCCAGCCGATCAATCCGGCGACGACGACCACGAAGATTGCCAGAATGCGGTACTCGCGGTACAGGAAGGCCATGGCCCCCACGCGGATCAAGCCGGCGACCTGACGCATCTGGTCGGTGCCGGGCGAACGCTTGCCGAGCGCGAGGAAGGTCAGGAAGGAGGCCAATAATCCGATGGCCCCGAGTGCGAGGGTAGGCGCTAGGTAGTTGTCCATGGCAATGCGGAATCGAGTGCGGGCGCGGTTCCTGCCTGTCGCGAGGGACCGTCCTCAGCAGCCGCGGGGCGATAGACCTGGGCTGGCGCAGGGCGGGTTCCGCGAGCCTTCATATTGCGAGGAACAGGCTAGCCCCGGCACGGTTTCCCGCACGGGCCGACCCTAGCGCTCGGCTTGCTCTTTAGGCTAGCACGCGCGGGCATCGAGACTTGATGCGTCCACTCGCTCTGGACCGAGTTCTCATGCGTGACGTCCGAAGTCCGATCAGAATGCGATAGAGTGCAGTCTTCGCAGCGGCAGGGAGCGCCAGTGGCACGTACGATCCGCCATGCCGGCAATGATCAGGCAGAGCTCGTCCGGAAACGGGCCGAGGAGGGCAGTGCCGAGGCGCAGTTCAACTACGGGAGGTTTTGCTACGAGGGCAATCTGGTCGAACAAGACCTTGACGAGGCCGCCGATTGGTGGCTGGAAGCCGCCACGCAAGGCCATGTCCAGGCACGGACGCAACTCGGCCACCTGCTCCGGAGCGGCCTCGGCTTTCAGACAGGGAAGGACGCAATCGCTCGCTGGTGGTTCGAGTATGAGAGTTCGTTCGCGGAAGCCGGCGATGCCGAGGCGCAGCTCAATCTGGGCAAGATGTACGCCGCGGGCCGTGGCGTGAGCCGCGACCAAGCTGAGGCCGAGCGATGGTGGCAGCGGGCAGCTGCGCAAGGCGATGCGGAGGCTAGGCTGCAGCTCAAGCGCAGAATCGGCGAAACAGGCGACCTAGAGGTGCAGTGGGAACTGGCGCTGAGTTACTTGGAGGGCCGAGCCGTCCCCAAGGACGAGTCCGAAGCTGCACGCTGGCTGGGCTTGGCGGCCCAGCAGGGCCACGAGGAGGCGCAGTGCCGACTGGGACAGCTGCTCATGCACGGCCCTGCCGCCGTTCGGGACAGTGTCAAGGCGGCCGAGTGGTTGCTTCGCGCAGCGGAACAAGGTAGCCCGCAAGCAGCCCGTGAATTGGGCGATCTGTATCGGGAGGGCGTCGGTGTCGAGGAAGACGACAGCGAGGCCGAGCGTTGGTGGCGGCAAGCAGCCGAGTTCGGGGAGGCAAGCGCCCAGTACCGCGTCGGAATGATGCATCTCGAGGGCCGAGGTGTCGTGTCCGATCCTGCTGCCGCCTTGGAGTGGCTGGTCAAGGCAGCCAAGCAGGGGCACAGCGACGCCCAGTTCCAAGTCGGCGGGATCTACAGGGATGGGCCGGTAGAGCTGCGAAGCGCCCCCGATGCGAACTACTGGCTCGAGCGTGCCGCTGGGCAGGGGCATTGCGATGCCCAGCAACTGCTTGGTTGGTGGGGGACTTAGCGGCCGATTGTGACGGGCGCACGTGACTTCACTTTCCGTTGTTGCGGCTGTGAGCTTGTCAGATGATCTGGCAGTGCAGAGCTGGCAAGAGCGTATTTCTGTCAATAAGTTTTCAGATACAAAATGCAAAAGATTTTAAGAAGCTATATATTGATTCTTATGAGGCAGCGGCTCTATTCACCATCCGTCCGGCGCGCATTACGAGAGCTCGGTCGCGACATTCGGATCGCACGCAAGAAACGACGCATGCCAGTGGCGGATTTCGCCGTGCGCATGGGCGTGTCCCAAGGAACCCTTCTTCGCCTTGAGAAAGGGGATCCCGGCGTGGCCATCGGTGCCGTGGCGATGGCTCTGCTGGCGCTTGGCGAGCTACATCGCCTCGGGACGATCATCGACATTTCCACTGACGACACCGGCTTGATGCTCGATGTCGGAAGCCTGCCGCAACGGATACGCAGGCCCAAGCCCTTGGCCTTTGCGCGCGAGGGCACCGCCGAGGGTAGCGAATGAGCAAGCAATCGAAGCGTGTGCGAGTCGCGATTGGGGAACGGCTCCGGCCGGTTGGCGAGATCGTCTTCGAGACGGACGGCAGGCGCCAGACAGGCATGTTCCGCTACGCCGTCGAATGGCTTGAGAATCCACAGCGGTTCCCCATCGCGCCTTCGATGCCCCTGGGCGAGTCCCAGTTCTACGCGTCCGCGTCGCGCGTCAATCCGCGCGACGCCCTGCTTGGGCCGGTCAGTGACGGCTCGCCAGACTCTTGGGGGCGCGGCCTGATCCGTAGAGCACGGGGCGGCACTTTGACGGAACTTGACTATTTGCTCGCGGTGGACGACCTGACCCGGCAAGGTTCGCTGCGGTACCTCGATGAAGCCGGGACACCGCTTGCTCGTTCGTATCCCCCCGTTCCCCGCCTGAGCGAGCTCGCGAAACTCAGGAGCCTGGCGAGTGCCGCCGACAGAGCTGCGGCAATTGCCGCGGCGGACATGGATCAACTGTTGGGCAGCGCCGGTTCCCTCGGCGGGACCCGGCCTAAAGCGAGTGTCCGCGATGAGAGCGGCCACTTGCACATCGCCAAGTTCACGACCGACGTGGACTCTATGCCGATCGAACGCGCCGAGGTTGCAACGCTGAAACTCGCTCGGGCGGCAGGCATTCGCGCCGCTTCGGCACGGCTCGAACTCTCTGGCACGAATCGCCCCGTCGCTCTGATCAAGCGATTCGACCGCAGTGGGGCGGAACGCTTCAGCTATCTCTCCGCCCAATCGTTCTTAGGGACTGAGGCCGCCACAGGCGCGTTCTACACGGACATTTCGGACAGCTTGCGGGCGCATGCTCTTGATCCTCGGGGACAGATGGCCGAACTCTATCGCAGGATCCTGTTCACGATCCTCGTCTCGAATACAGATGACCACCTGAAGAACCACGGACTGCTTCACGCTGGCGCTGGCCGCTGGATTCTTTCCCCAGCTTTCGATATCAATCCCCAGCCATTCCGACGGCGGCAATTGGAGACCGGGATTAGCGAGCTCAGCGGCAACACAGCTTCCATCGAGGCTGCTCTTGAGGCGAGTCCCCTCTTCGGGATCCCACGGGACGTAGCGGCCGAAGAGCTATCTCGGATCACCTCGATCATCGACGAGCAATGGCAGCCAAGCTGTCTTGCAGAGGGCATGACAGTTGAGGAACTCGCGCTCTACCGGCCCGCCTTCGACCATGAAGAGAGTCTCGTTGCCCGGCGAATTTCGGCAGGTGTTCACTCGTGATGCAGCAGGTCCTCGCGCCAGCCCTCGGTCGGTACGACGATCCCCGAGGTTTTCGCCCACGGCCCATGTCTCCGATCCCTGGCCTCAGAACGGCGTTCCGAACATGCCTGTCTAGTCGGTGAAATCTGCGTGGCTATGGCGACACGTTTCCTTGTCCGGACTGTCTCGGCGTCCTTTGCGGAGAACATGTTGCAACGATTCTCTGCACGCTTTGCACGTTCGCACATGCAAGGGTCTAGCAGCCCAACGTTCTCTTCCTGATGTCCGACGATCGCGCCGCAAACCCGTTGGGTGCCCGTGGCGGACGCCTAGCACCATTGGACCCAACGACCGAGGTGGACAAGCTGGCCGGCTCGGGAATGCTGTTCGAGAACGCGTCTTGCACCAATAGGTATGCCGCCCTAGCGAACAGCATGCACGTACTGGCGGCAGCCGCGATCCTGCTCGGCCTGAGTGCCTCGGCCCATACAAAACCGGAATTCTTCGCCGAATCTGTCGCCTTCGGCGGCAAGGACTACCTCTTCTGCCACACCGAGCCCGGCGCCGGGCGCACGTGGAACGACCGCGGGCACTGGCTCGTGACCCGCAAGCAGGAGAGCGGTCAGGAGACCATCGCCGGCAGCTCGCTGTCAGACTATGTTTCGCCGGAAGCCAGTGAAATCAGCCGGTCGGCAGCGTCGGAGGCACAGCCGAACCGCCGCGGCTCTTAGCATTTCGGCTTCGAGGAGATTAGGAATCAGGGCAACATCTCCGCCAAGGGGGTGATCGCACGGAAAGGACGCAAGCTCTTTCGGAGCTACAGCCAGACACACGCCCTTCAAGTACTAGGCCCCATCACAGAATGCTACGCGCGACGCCAGTTGAGTACTCAGCAATGGCTCCATTGGAGCTGTGAAACCTGAGTCTCGGACGATACGTCCGACTACCTCCGTTGCCTCCAGCAACAGCTTCTGCTGCGTGCAATCGGCACAGAGTTCACGGAACATCGTGGAAATCGAGACAGCACGTCCGAAACTACGACCACTGTGTATGGCTGGGGCTTTCGCGGGGCTCCGGATCAGGGGCGTTGGCGGATTCTCGTTGGCGGCAGCGACCCTCGTCCTGTGGGCGGGGACGCTACTCGCCCAGCAAGCATCGTACGAGTCAAACTGGAATCCAGAGTGGGACCAAGCCGGATCCGACAGTTCGTCGAGCTACGGCAGCTCGATCTCCAACTCGAACAGCTACGGCGGTTCCCAATCTACCTCGAACACGTACGGCTCCTCGTCAATCAGTTACGGCAGCTCAGATTCCACGTCGAACACGTACACCAGTAGCTCCAACAAATACGGCAGCAGCTCTAGCTCCTACGGCAGCAGCTCTAATTCCTACGGCGGTAGTTCGAACTCCTACGGCCAGAGCAAGAACTCCTACGGCAGTTCGAACTCCAGCGTCCACCAAACTTATCGCACCGATAGCGACAGGGATTCCGAACGCTGCCGACACTACAACGGCTCTCCCAAAATATGCAGACCTCGTGGAATGGGCTACCCCATATACTTGGCTGGCCGTGTTGCGCTAGCAAGCGGCGAAGCCTTGTACGAGCCAGTTAGGATCGCTATCACTTGTGGCGGGCATGCAATACCGCAGGTCTACACAGACGCTAGGGGACGTTTCAATTTCCAACCAAAATGTCGACCACTGTTGGCTCTATCAGACGCTAGTTTACGCAGCTTCTCGCTGTATCCCGGATTCGGTCAAGGACTGACAACTACGACCGGGACGGCAAACCTAATGGGCTGCGAACTGTTTGCAGAACTCCCCGGACACTGGTCGACCCGCGTTCGGCTGGGCTTGGTCGCGGCACCCGCACGCAATGAGGTCGGCCTGATCATCCTGAGTCCACTCGACAACTCGACTGGCCGTTCCGTTAGTGTGACAACGCTGACAGCGCCACCTGGAGCTAAGAAGGCTTACTGGAATGGGCTCAGAGCATTGCGCAAGAGGAAGCCCGATTTCAGGAAGGCTGCCAATCTCTTCGAGCGCGCCGTCAAGCTCCACCCGGAGCACGCCCAAGCCTGGGCCGCACTTGGTGAGGCGCGCGCCGCTCTTGGAGAGGCGGACAGAGCCAAAGAAGCGTTTGCGCGCTCGATCCAGTCTGATCCCGAGCTGTTGCAGCCTTATGACGCGATGATACGAATTGCAGCAAGAAATCGTGATTGGGCGCATCTTGATTCGCTGGCCACGAAGTATCTGAAGCTGGCACCGGGCTCGTCCCGAGTCCGCTTCTACAGTGCAGTGGCAGCGTGGGAACTGGGCGACATCGCGCGAACGGAGTCCACCATCAAGCAGATGGAAGAGCTCGGCGAACTGGACGGATGGCCCATGAGCTACGTCATTATGGCGCTAGCGCATGAGCGGCGTGCTGATTTTGAGACTGCGGCCGACTATTACGAGCAGTACATTGAGATCTCCGTCGACGCGGAGATATCTTCGCTGGCTCGAAGGGCAATCTACGACTGGGGCCATCTGCAGGTCATCGAAACTCGACCCGTCACATTGGCACATGCAGCGGAGCCTGAGTAAGGCATTGGCGGCAGCCTAGCCTAGCCGACGACGATTAGAATGCTGGCGGACGTGGTCGCCGGCCACTTGGCCCTTAGGTCGGCTCAGATTGATCATCCTCGCAGAACACGCGGCACGCCAACTGGCTGCCGTCGCATCTCCGCGGCGCCGCACGGATCTAGGGGTGAGTAGCGTGGTGCACTTGCGGTGATATCAGCGCGACTGACGGAAAATAGGCGCGATAGCGCCTGGTGTCCCGGGTTAGCAGCGTCAGCCCTTCGAGCGCGGCGTGCGCTCCGATATAGAAGTCGGGCATCGGCGACGAGCGCGCTCCTCCGGCACGGCGGTACTCCAGGAATGTCCTTCCCGCACCGAACCCTGCTTCGAACGGGAGTTGCAGGCGCTCAAGCAGCAGGGCGTCCAGCTCACGGTCCAGTTCTGAAACGCTGTCAAAGGCGAGCGAGGTTTCCGCATAGATCAACGGGTTGATCCCAGCCAAGCCCGTCGCTCGCGCATCCCTAAGCGCAGTCACCGACCACAGCCTCCATGTGGCGTCTTCAGTGAAGATGTCCAGCAGGACACTTGAGTCAACGAGGACCAAGCTCTCAATCCTCCCCGCTGGTCAGGTGCAAGATCTCGTCGGTCGACAGACCCTTGGCGGCTACACCGCAAGCATTTCGAAGCCGCCGTTCCATCAGGTCTTTGAGGCTCACGGCAGGACGGATCAGTGCCCCGCCTTGAAGTTCCTCGAAGACGACCTCGGCGGGCCAGCGGCCGGGGTACTACGTGTCACGCGAAAGCTGGCCGCCCCGCACGCCTCGCAGCCAGGTTGGTCCGACGATTGATTTACGATGGTCTTCTGGTCGCGATGATCATCGGGTTGACCGGTACGAACGGCTCGGGCAAGACGGTTGCCTGCGAATTGCTGAAGCGCAAGGGGTTTCAGTTCTACTCGCTTTCGGACATTATCCGGGAAGAGCTGGCAGAGAAGGGCCTGGCCGCCAATCGCGAGAATCTGATCGCCGAGGGCAACCGCCTGCGGACCGAACTGGGTTCGGCGATACTGGCGCTCCGTGTGGGGCGCAAGCTTCGCCACGATCAGAATTACGTGATCGACTCGATCCGCAACCCACGCGAAGTTCAGGCCCTGCGGGACTCGGGCGAGTTCCGTCTGCTGCACCTTGACGCTCCGCGACAGCTGCGCTACGAGCGCGTGGTGCTTCGCGGCGGCGAGCGCGTGCCGGCCTCCTTTGAAGAGTTCGCCGAACAGGAAGATCGCGAGATTAATGGCTCCAACGAAGCGCACCAGCGTCTGCGGGCGACCTGGGCCGAAGCCGACGAGACGCTGGACAACAGCGGCACGCTGGATGGGTTCAAGGCCGCCGTCACCGAACTCGTCAAGCGCTGGATGATGGGGTCCGAACGGCCGGGATGGGATGAGTACTTCATGCAGATCGCCCGCATCGTGGCGTTGCGCTCCAATTGCATGAAGCGCAAGGTAGCCGCCGTGATCGTGCGCGACCGCCGGATCATCTCCACCGGGTACAACGGGACCCCGCGTGGAGCGAAGAACTGCAACGAGGGGGGGTGCCCTCGGTGCAACTCGCTCGCGGACAGCGGCACGATGCTGAGCGAGTGTCTGTGCAGTCACGCCGAGGAGAATTCCATCGTGCAGGCTGCCTATCACGGCATCACTGTCAAGGGCGCGACCCTCTATTCGACCTTCTCGCCGTGCCTGCTTTGCACCAAGATGATCATCAACGCCGGCATCTCGCGCGTGGTCTACAACCTTGAGTATCCGCTGAACGATACGGCCAAGGAACTGTTGGCCGAGACGGGCGTGGAGCTGTGCCACGTGGCGCTTCCCTAGACTCGTGCCTGTCGCTGCAGGTCCCCGCTGGCGTATGATCCATTGGAATGGGTGACAACGAATTCCGCGAGCCGAGCATCGCGCTGACGCGCGTCTATACCCGCAGCGGGGATGCCGGCACCACTCTATTGGTCAACGGCCGCCGGGTGAGCAAAGACGATCCGCGCGTGGAGGCTTACGGAACGGTCGACGAGCTGAACGCCTGCATCGGCCGCGCGCGGGAGTGCCTGCGGGCCGCAGCCGGCCGCTGCGCGGAACTCGGGCGATTGGACGCGATCCTGCTGCGCGTGCAGCACGAGCTGTTCAATCTCGGCTCTGAGGTTGCCACGGACCCCGGTGCCGTTCGCGAGCGCCAGCCGAGGGTGCTTGGGTCGCAGGTGGAGCGCTTGGAGGCCGAAATCGATTCCATGAATGCCGAGCTGCAACCGCTGGAATCGTTCGTATTGCCTGGCGGCTCAGCCGTGAATGCCGAACTGCACGTGTGCCGAACCGTCTGCCGCAGAGCCGAGCGCAGAGTCGTGACTCTGATGGGCTCTGAGCAAGACTCGCGGCTAGCGGCGCGATATCTGAATCGGCTCTCCGATGCGCTGTTCGTTTGGAGCCGATGGGTTTGCCAACGCATGGGCGACGCCGAAGTGCAATGGCAGCCCAACGCCACCTTGTGACACACACTTCGGGCGTGAAGGGTCGCTCCCTGCCCCCGCGAAACCGCGCATGAGCGCCAGCCCGGTTTGACGGGCACTGCGCCATAATGGCAGCATGCTCACGCGCAGGGAACTATTGGCGGCGAGTGCCGGCATGGGCGTCGTCTGGGGTTGTGCGGAAAGGGCGGGAATGCCCGTTATCGGCGTTGTCCCCAAGGGCACGAACCACACGTTCTGGCAATCTGTGCATGCCGGCGCGATCAAGGCAGGCCAGGAGTTCGGCCTCGACATCGAGTGGAACGCGCCCCAGATGGAAATCGATGCGGCGCGTCAGATCGCCATCGTCGAGAACTTCATCACCCGCCAGGCCGACGGCATCGTGCTGGCTCCGGTGGACTCGGAGGCGCTGGTCACGGTCGTCGAGCGCGCGGCTGATCGCGGAATCCCGATTGCGATCTTCGATTCAGCCATCAACACGGACAAGATCATCACGTTCGTAGTGACCGACAACTACCTCGGAGGCGTCATGGCGGCCGATCGCATGGCCCAGATTATTGACGGCCGCGGCAAGGTCGGCGTGATCGGCTTCATGCCCGGCAGCGCCTCGACGATGAAGCGGGAAGCGGGGTTCGTCGAGACGGTGGAAGAAAAGTACCCGGATATTGAAGTCGTCGGCGTCAAGTTCAACATGGCCGATCGCGCCAAGGCCCTGGCGGAAGCCGAGAACCTGATGACCGCCCACCCCGATCTGGCCGGGTTCTTCGCCGACAACGAATCGAGCGTCGATGGCACCGTGCAGGCCGTCAAGCAGCGCGGTCTTGCGGGCAAGGTCAAGATCGTAGGCTTCGATGCCTCTGAATCATTGATTCAAGACATGCGGGCGGGCGTGATCGACTCGATCGTGGTCCAGGACCCGTTCAAGATGGGCTACGAGAGCACGCGCCAGATGTCCCTGCACCTGAACGGCGAGCCGACAGAGGCCCACATCGATTCCGGAGCGTACCTGCTCGAGCCGAGCAACGTCGATACGCCGGAGATGCAGGCAGTGGTGTTGCCCGACCTTGAGTACTGGCTCGGAGAGGGCGCCGGCGGGCACTGACTTGCCGGGTGACAGCGACCGCTACATGCGCGAGGCCCTTGCGCTCGCGCGCGAGGCCGCCGAGGCCGACGAGGTTCCGGTTGGCGCCGTTGTCGTGCATGACGGAAGAGTTGTGGGCCGCGGCGCGAACCGGCAGATCCGCGACGCGGATCCCACGGCCCATGCCGAGATCGTCGCCCTGCGGCAAGCGGCGCGGGAGATCGGTGACCATCGCCTGCGCGACGCGACAGTGTATTCGACCCTGGAGCCGTGCGCCATGTGCGCGGGAGCCTTGGTGACGGCCCGCATTGCCAGACTGGTTTTCGGATCGCGGGATCTGAGATTTGGCGCGGTGCGCAGCAAGTTCCGGCTCGCAGACTCGGAGTTGCTCAATCACAGGCTAGAAGTCGAGGAAGGGGTCTTGGCGGGCGAGTGCCTGGATTTGCTGCAGTCGTTCTTCGCTCGGCGTCGGAGCCGTGGGGATCGGTTTAGCGGTTAGCTCTTGAGAGAGGGACCAGCCGACAGGGCCGGGGCCGGGGCAATCATGCCAGCACACGCAGAACGCGCGGACAATGACGAGCCGTATCGCCAATCTTTCTCAATGCCGCAAGGCAGTTTGGACACATTTGCCGGTCTCCGAGCGCGGGGCAGCAGGGTGACAGGGCTTGCGGGGATGGACAAGCCCGCGAGTTCGGATCAGATCGTCCACCCCCCTCGCGTGCTCCCACTCCGCATGCGTATTCGCTACAGACGGTCGGCCGTGGCGGCGGGAAGCGCCCCGATCATCGGTCCTGATCGACGGTCCACGCAGGGTAGAACTGCTACAATTGTTCTACCTAGAGAGCGATGGGCCTCAATATCAAGAACGACGAGACTTGTCGGCTTGCTCGCGAACTAGCGCGGCTGACTGGCGAATCCATGACAGGCGCGATCACGGTCGCGTTGCGTGAGCGGCTGGTGCACGAACAGCGCAGGCGCGGCGTTCAGGCTCGCGCCCGAAAGCTCCGTGCGATTGCCGAGCGATGTGCGAATCTCATGGGGCCGGGGCCAGCTTCGACGGAGCACGGCGAAATGCTTTATGACGAGCGGGGCCTGCCAAGATGATCGTCGATAGTTCCGCGCTGCTTGCGGTGCTGAACCGGGAACTCGATGCGGAGCGGTACGAGACGGCGATCCTTGAGGCGACGCGATGCCGCATTTCGGTGGCGAACCTGCTGGAGACCTCGATCGTGGTCGAGAGTCGCGGCGGTGCCGAGGCCGGACATGAACTTGACGAGTTCCTTGAACTTGCGGAGATCGAGCCCACGCCGGTGACGGCCGAACACCTGGCGGCGGCCCGACAGGCTTGGAGGCAGTTCGGAAAGGGCAGGCATCCGGCAGCTCTGAACTTCGGCGACTGTTTCGCCTACGCGCTCGCTCATGTCAGCGGCGAGCCGCTGCTGTACAAGGGCGACGACTTCGCCCGCACAGACGTAGCAACAGCCGGCTAGCGCAAACTCCGCCACCAAACCGGTCGCTCACCGGCGCGATATGTCTTCGAGCATCGCGGATCGCGCAGCTGCTTCGGGCCACTGTGTTCATCATGGCCGCCGCGCCGAAATCCCAACGCCGGAACGCCCGAATCACCAATCCAAGGCAGGTCGGGCGGATCGTTCGACGTCCGAACCGAGGTTGAATGTGCTCGGATGGGCCATGCCCGGCAGGCGGGCGGAGACAGAATGAGCTAGGCGCTTGGAGCGCAACCGGTCTAGCTGGGCCTGCAGGTGACTGTGGCTTCTGGAGGGCCATCGCTCGCGCAAGGCATCGGGTGTCGGCACGAACCCAGCCCCAGCGAGCCGCCGAACGGCGGGACTCTGGGGTATGCTCAGGTGGCGCCGGCGGCGGGCCGCACGGCCTGGACCGGGAATGCCAACGCGACGGTCATTCATTGCAACCGGAGTCCTGTTCGCAGGGGTGGGCGGACTCGTAGGCGGGCAAGTTCGCGCCCAGCGCGACCAGGGTCCCGATCGTCGCTCGCATCCACCCGGTCGCGACCCCGACACGGACGGCACTCAAAGGCCGGTGATCGACGAATCGATTGGTTCGCAGATCGAGCTCTTCGTCGACCGTCACCGGATCGATTCCATGGACGGGGTGGACTTGCGCCTGCATCCGCCGACGATGGCGGACCCGGCAATTCGCTTTGACCGCCAGTGGGAGGGGCCGACATCGGCCTATGTGACCGTCTTCGAGGACCAGGGACGGTACCGGATGTACTACCGCGGCTCGCCCGGAGGGGGCCAGTCGGAGCAAACCTGCTATGCCGAGAGCGAGGACGGCATCCAGTGGCGAAGACCGGATCTCGGCCTCCACGACTGGGACGGGTCGCGACGGAACAACATCGTGTTGCGCGGTCTGGGCACGCACAACTTCACGCCATTCAAGGACCCTCGTCCGGGAGTGCCCGATCGCGAGCGCTACAAGGCTGTCGGTCGCGGTATCGATCCCAAGAGGGCGCTGCATGCGTTTGCCTCGCCCGACGGCATCCGCTGGAGCGCCGTCTCGCCCGAACCGGTCTTCACAGAGGGCAGGTTCGATTCGCAAAACCTCGCCTTCTGGGATCCGGTGCGCGCCAAGTACCGTTGCTATTTCCGCACGCCGTACCGGGGTGTACGCGGCGTCGGCCTGGTGGAGTCGGACGACTTCAGGCAATGGGAGGGTTCGCAGCTTATCGCCGTGGACCCACCGCAAGCCGAGCACTTCTACACCAACGCCACGATCCCCTATTTCCGCAATCCGCAATACCGCTTTGCGTTCCCGAGTCGATTCCTGCCTGATCGGCGGCGCTTGCCCGAGCACGGCAGCGACGGCATCTCGGAAGCCGTGTTTCTCAGCAGTCGCGACGGCGTGCATTTCGACCGGACGTTCATGCAGGCATGGGTGCGTCCGGGACGCGACCGGCGCAACTGGGGAGACCGCAGTTCAATGCCCGCATGGGGGTTGCTAAGGACGGCCGAGGACGAGCTGTCGGTCTACATCAGCCAGCACTACCGGTTCGACAGCGCGCACCTTGTCCGTGGGACCCTGCGCCTAGATGGGTTTGCCTCGGCGCACGCGGGTTACGCGGGCGGTCAGCTGGAAACCGCGCCGATCCGATTCCAGGGGCGGCGGCTCGTCCTCAACTATGCGACGGGAGCGGGCGGCTCGGTTCGCGTCGAGCTGCAAAGCCAGTCCGGAGAGCCGTTGCCGGGCTACACGTTGCAAGACGCGCCGGACCTCTATGGCGACGCAACCAACGAGACGTACGGCTGGAAACGTGGCACGGACGTGTCGTCGCTAGCTGGGGAGCGTGTACGTATTCGGTTCGTGCTCAAGGACTGCGACCTGTACTCGTACCGGTTCACCGGATAGTGCCCAAAGCGGAAGTTCTTCGAATTCAGAGGTCGCGAGGTGTCAACCCTGTCCGCCTAGTGATTCTTGCCAGCATGCGGGGTCCGATCTATTCGCGGGCATGGAATGCGAACACAAATCGGGTGCATCGTCTCGCGTCAAGACCCACTGAGATCCACATACGCGCTCGACCCTCCATCCTCTGCGTTGAGGCGCAGCAAGAACCCGGCGCGCTCGAGCACCGGGCCACGCACTCATGCAACAGTAAACCGGATCTCAATCGATTCGAGAGGTTCCTCGCCTGCCTCGATTCGCTCCGCCAAGACACGAAGTGCCAGCGCCTCAGCTTTGCCGATTGCGTCGGTCCGAGTCTGGCCGTACTTCATCACCCCGGGCAGGCCGATTACTTCGGCGATCCAGCGCCCGTCTTGCTCTCGCTCCGTTTCAATCGTGAGACGCATATCGCACCCATCTGATCGTAAGGACTCGAGTCTCGCTGAGGCTTCGGACAGTCTACCGAGACCTGCTCGGCCGAGCTGGGAAAAAGCAGGCCGCCCGAACATTCGGCGATCCCCCCTCCACCAGCCCGAGCTAGCATTCTCGAGAGATCTCGGACGTTCCCGGACGCGTGGTCATTCTTGCCAACGGTCCGCTCCGGACCGTCTCCACGGACCGCAGTCCCCCTCGCTTCAGCTTCCGGGACACGGCCGGAGCTCACGTTGCGCTGTTCCATCGGCATTGGCGCGCAGCCCATCGAGCGCTTGGTCGAACACGGCAAGTGCTTCGCCGCGGTCGCGGGCGGTAGCATAGCGCCCGCTGCGCTCGTAGTGATTCCGCTGCTGTTGCAGAGTCGAAACTAGGGCTTCGCCGTCTTCCGCCGACCAGATCGGCTCCCCATCGACAAGCACTCGCACCGCGCTTGTGTGCGCGACTTCGTTACCTCCGGGGAGCAAGGAGGGAGCGCCTTCCCCGCGCACCGCGATCCATCCGCTGCGATCGAACTGAGCTTCAGTCTCAAGCCGCAGTGAACGCACTTCTCCTTCGCGAGCCTGATCGGATGCCGTCGCTACGACCGTTCCGTTTCGGACGAGCTCGAGCCGTTGCAGGTCTCGCGGACTCCGCAAGACTGCGCTCACCCGGACACTCCCGCCCTCGGCGGGCAGGCAGAGCGTTCCGCCAGGCCCTACGCCATTCGCGTCGAACTCGAGCACGGGGCCGCTACTGACAAACGTCTCGCCCCGTCGAACGGCTTCGTTCCAAGCTGGAGAGCCGGTCGAGTCCCCGGTCTTTGCGTACATGCGCATCCCCCCGAGGAAGGGCTGCCAAGGCTCCCGGCGCGGATTGTTCGGCAGGTCAGTGCCGGCAGTTGCGGGCAGCGGGTAGCCGCAATTCAAGAGGCGGTACCAGTTGTCGAGCGGCCACAGCTCCCAGCTCCAGTTTGCGATTTCGAGGAAGTCGGCTGCTCCTCCCACCGTATCCGCCAGAGCGGTGGAACTGGTTCCGAAAGTACCGCCATGGGCGATTCCGGCCAAGGCTCCGGTGGCGCGGGCCCGCCTCATCACGTTCGCGAGTGTCGGGAAGTTGTACGGCGCCTCGGGCACACCGGCCATGATGGGTGCAATCAGATCGCCGAGGCCGAACAAGAGAATATGGCCTTGCATTCTGTCCCGATACTCTTCGCCTGCCACGATCGTTCTCGTGCCATCCGCGGCTTCCCCCTCCTCTCCGAAGGCGAACTGCCGCGCCCAAGTGCCGGGCACCATGCCTCCCCTGAGAGTCATGAACTGGCTGTGCGCGATATCGTCGCCAGCCATCATTGCGAACCAGTCACGATCCCCGTCCGGCCCGATGCGGTCGTAGTGTAGGTGGGCATCGGCTGCGCGCCAGCCCTCCTCGCGAAGGCGATTCCAACGCCGCAGGCGGGCACTGACCTCAACCGGGTCCTCGCTGACGTCTGCTTCCAGGGACACGGGCAAATAGTCGAGTCCCTTAACGACGTCGACCTTCACCCGCTTCGCGCCAGGCGCAAGGGGTACCCAAACCGGGCCGGTGCCCCGAGCGTAGGTGACGACTTTCGTTTGGCGCTTGGACACATGCACGGAAACGAATCGCAACCCGTGGGGCCCGATCCAACGAGGCTCGTGCGGCTTGCCGTCAACGGAAATGGAAAACCGTGCGGCGCTCCATTCACCCGTGGATTCCTCAACGACGTTGAGTACGAGAATTGGGCTCCACGCGCGGTCGCTTTCGATCTGCGCATCACCGACCAGTGCCAGCCAGATGGCCGCACAACTTGCGAAGACTGCGAGGGAAACCAGCCGAAACCGTCGAGCCCGGCGATGGCGTTCCATGTCGAAACCTCCTTGGTGCGGCAGTAATTGATTCAGAATCGCACCCGCTGCCGCTGAAGCTGCTTATTTCGTGCGATTAGTGCGTCATGTACTTCCAACCGCCGCCTCGTTCAGCTCGATCCCGAGGCCCGGCTTCTCGGTCAGCTCCATGATTCCGTTCTTGGGCAGGACGTGCTCGCCGTAGAGCTTGGCCACCTCGTCGAGCGGTCCGGAAAACTCCGCCGAGAACTCGTGCGGCCGGGTGGCGGTCTCGACCGTCGCGTAGACATGCAGCGAGGCCATCGAGTTGATTCCGGCGTGGGGGCTGTGGGGCATCACCGGCTTGTCCAGCGTTGTTGCCATGTCGTAGATGCGCTTCACTTCCGAGATGCCCCCCGCGTTGAGAATGTCCGGCTGCAGAATGTCGGGGTCGCCGAGCAGGACCAATTGGTGAAACCACCAGCGGTAGGCGTCCTGCTCGCCTGCGGAGACGGCGACGTCGAGGGCGTCTGCGACTTGCTTGAGTCCCGGCAGGTCGTAGTTGGGAATCGGCTCTTCGAAGTGATTGATGCCGAGCGCCTCGAAGCGCCGCCCCTGCTGGATGGCCGTGGAGACGGAGTACCCGTTGTTGGCATCGAATGCGAGGTAGATCTCGGGTGCCAGGAAGTCCCGCACGCGCCGGAACATCGCGAAATCCTTCTCCGGGTTGATGTCTTGGCGCCAGCCGCGCCAGTCCATCCGGATCTTGAAGGCGCGAAACCCCATATCCCAGCCGGCCTGGACTCGCTCGAGCATCTCGGCCGGCTCCATCCGCCAGCCCGAGCCGGTGCTCCAGTAGAGCGGGATGTCGGTGCGTGCCGCCCCGCCGAGCAGCCTGAAGACCGGCAGGCCGGTCTCCTTGCCCATCAGGTCCCAAAGGGCGACGTCGACTATGCCGACAGCCCAGCCGGGCGTGCGGTGGAAGACTTCGCCGCGTCCGAGCGCGAGCGCGTTCCAGTGGCGGTCGATGGCGAGCGGGTTCTCGCCGACGAGGGTGGGTTTGATGACTTGTTCGAGATAGGCGCTGAAGACCGCTTCCCGTTCCGGAATGATTCGATTGGGACCCGGTGCTTCGGCCCATCCTTCGACGCCGACGTCGGTCTGGACGCGCAAGAGGTTCTTGCCGATCTTGAGCGGCGTGAGGGTAATGTCCGTGATCTTCATGGCTGGGATTGGGCTCTGCCGGTTCCGCCTCGGATTTGGAGCGTCTCAGGCCGAGCCGGGTCCGGGGTGTAGTCTCTCCACGTCTACGAAGTACGCCCCGCGGATTGTGCCGTCCGCACGATCGAGCCAAGTCCTCAGCTCGGTCGAGCCCGCTTCTAGCTCGGCTTCGAAACGCATCGAGCGAGCGCCGGACGGGATCGATCGTCCGGCCTCGAATGCGCCGATCTCGATGCGGGCCGCGACGCCTTCGATCGGGTAGTCGGCCTCGGGAGGCCGCTCCATCAACGTGAATGCGTACCTTCCGGGCTCGGCGACACGAACGGCCCAGAAGGAGCCACCGTCGTATGCGCGATACCGTTCCGGATCCTGCATTACGAATTGGTTCGGCGGGCCACCGTCGGGGCGCCAGTCGAAGCTAGTCAGCCTGGTCGGATTCCCGCCCTCGGCTCCGATCGGTATCTCGACATACTCGTGCGCGGGTCCGGAGACTTCTGCCCACCATTCGTCGTAGGCGGCTCTCAGCCTTGCGACTTCTTCGGGGTGCTCGGCGGCCACGTCGCTGGCCTGCGCTGGATCGGCCTTGATGTCGTACAGCTCCTTGCCCTCGACCAACCGCCAGCGCTCGTCCAGCACGGCACTGTTGAGGAACGGCTGCGGGTCGTGCATCTGGCGCTTGCCCGCGACGTAGAACTGCGTGTGCTGCGTGAAGTGAACGCGGCCGTCGGCCCATCCGGGCTCGTCCCGCAGCAGCGGGCCCAGGCTGTGTCCGTCAAACTCGATCGGCCTGGGCAGTTCCAGGCCGGCGAGCTCGACCAGCGTCGGGACGACGTCAATGCCGGCCGCCAGGCGACCGACGTCCCTTCCGGCGCCGATGCCGCCCGCTGGCCACTGCACGAAGAACGGCACGCGGTGGCCGCCGTCATAGACCGAGCCCTTGCGCGCGCGCATTCCGGCGGAGTGGCCCTTCCATTCGCTTTCGTTCGACAGCCCCCCAGAGGTTCCGTTGTCGGTCATGAATATGAAGATCGTGTTGTCGGAGAGGCCGAGCTCTTCCAGCCTCTTCCGCAAGGCGCCGAGGTTCTCGTCGATGTTCTCGATCATGCCGTAGAACTTCGCCATCTGCGGGGACGCGCCTTTCGCTTCATAGGGCTTGCTGTAGCGCTCGTCGACGAAGAATGGCGAGTGCGGAGCATTCAGCGGGAAGTAGGCGAAGAATGGCTGGGCGCGGTTCTTCTCGATCCATTCGAGGCCTGCGCGGAAGAAAACGTCCGTGCAATAGCCTTCGTACTGCTCCACGACATTGTTGTGCGAGTAGCGGTCGTCGAAGTAGTCGTTGCCCCAGGCATCGGCCGCCTGGGTGGCGCCGCCGCTCCAGCAGACGACCGTCTCGTCGAAGCCGCGTTCGTTGGGCCGGAACGGGAAGTTGTCACCCAAGTGCCACTTGCCGAACAGGCCTGTCGCGTAGCCGTTGTGCTGGAGGATCTCCGCCAGCGTCGTCTCTTCGAGTCGCATGATCGAGCGGCCGGCGAACGCCGCCGTGACGCCGCAGCGGAAGGCGTGACGCCCCGTCAACAGCCCGGCGCGGGTGGGAGCGCACAGCGGGTCAACATGGAAGTCCGTGAACCGCACCGCGTTGGCATGCAAGCGGTCAATGTTCGGCGTGTTGATGACCGGATTGCCGTGGCAGCCGAGGTCGCCGTAGCCTTGGTCGTCCGTGATCACCAGAACGATGTTTGGTTTCCGGCCGAGCGCGGGCTGAGAGCACGCGGCAACCAGGGACGCCGCTCCCAGAAAGCCGCGACGAGTGATGGACTGCGCGGTCACCGCGTGCCCATCTTAGCCTGTCCGCTACCGCAAGATGGCTCCTCTCACGCATGCCTCGAGAGCGGGTCATAGCGCCGCTCGACCGACACGAGTGCCGACCGCGAAGAGCCAGCGTCGGCGATTGATCGCGAACTCTTGGGTCTCGAAGCGCTTTGCACGAACAACGTCCCCGTCGCCCGTATCGGGCAGCGAGCGCCCCGTGGCGATCACCTCCCAGGTCGGTTAGCTCGCCTCCTCCTGCTCAAGCGCCGACCAGATGTGTGCGAGGAACGGCTGGTCAAGGCCCCCCGCAAGGCCCAGTCGTCGAGCGTCACGCTGTCGGCGCGGTGACGGTGCAGCCAGGCCGCATAGAACGCATTTGCGTCCTTTTCTGGCCCGAACCGCTTGCCGCCCTCCGAGGCCTTGGCACACAAGGACGCTTCCCTACAGCGGGCGCGTGCTTGGCAGTGTGGCCATCCGCTTGTCGAGTGTCAGAGCGGACAGACCAGCTCGCGCGTAGTCGTTCGCAATCAGGCGGTCAAGGAGCCCGGCACCGCCGGATGCCTCGAGAGCGGCGATGACTGACACACCGTTTAGCGGCGCGACGAGCCCGCTCTGCAACACATCAAGCAGTCCGGCCCGTGTTTCGACCTTGGAGATCCCGTAGTGATGCTGAATGGCGATGTAGGCCTCTCCGATGACCTGATTCGACGCGAAGATCTCGGCCCCCTCGTTCTCGATCAACGCTCTCAGCGCGGTAAGGGAATACTCGAAACTCGGCTCGGGGTGGCCCGTTACCAGCCGAACGAGCACGGAGGTGTCAATCCCGTAGCGCGGGGTCATGTGCTTGATTGCGGAACGATTCCAGATCGAGCGGAACCTGGTCCGGTCGAACCTTCGATCGCAGAGGTGCGAGACGCGCCGGGTCGATTCGACGGGGCCTTAGCATGAACCCGTCGGAGCACTCTATCAATTCGATCTGGTCACCGGCGCCCACGCCAAGCGCATCCAAGACTCTTGCGGGGAAGGTCACCTGGCGTTTTGACGTGATCTTGACTACCACAACTAGTTCCTTACCTTTAGCGTACTTGGGTAAGGACAAGATCGCAAGGTTGTTCGTCCGTTCGTTTGCTCGACCGCACTCGAAACGGAGCCTGCGGATTCAGGACTTGAGCCAGAATTGACAATGACCTGCCAGAATCGAAAGAATGGAAGCTCGCAGGTGACACGCACCTAGTTCCGTTAGGCCGTTCGCCACCAAGGAATCTGCCGCCCCGCGAGCTGTAGCTGCGGCCTGAGAGCGTTGGTGGCTCCCCCATCGGAGGATCGCTTTGCCGAATAGCGCCACGCAGTTGTTCACATCAGAGTCAGTGAGTGAGGGGCATCCTGACAAGCTGTCAGACAAGATTTCCGACGCCGTCCTCGATGCAGTTCTAGCCCAAGACCCGCTCGGCCGGGTTGCGTGCGAGACGCTCGTAACGACTGACCTTTGCGTGATCGCTGGCGAAATCCGGACCAGCGCGGAGTTGGACTTTGAGGAGATTGCGCGGGAGACGATTCGCGAGATCGGCTACAACGACCCCGCCTACGGGTTTGACGCCGGCACTTGCGCGGTCAAGACGCATCTTCACAAGCAGTCGGACGACATCGCCATGGGCGTCGACACGGGCGGAGCCGGCGACCAAGGGCTGATGTTCGGTTTCGCCTGTCGCGAAACCGATGCGCTGATGCCGCTGCCGATCATGCTTGCCCACGAACTGGTGCAGCGCCTCACCGACGTCCGCAAAGCGGGCCAGTTGAACTTCCTGCGCCCGGACGGCAAGTCCCAGGTCACCGTGCAGTACGAAGGCAGCGAGCCGGTCCGCATTGATGCCGTGGTGGTTTCGACTCAGCATGATCCGGTGAACGGACCCACGCTGGCAAGCCAAGCCCAATTGCGCGAGCAGGTCAGGGAGGCCGTGATCGACCATGTCGTGCCGCAGGACTTGGTGGACGAGCGCACCAAGTACCACATCAATCCCACCGGGCAGTTCGAGATCGGCGGCCCGCACGGAGATTGCGGCCTGACCGGGCGCAAGATCATTGTCGACACCTACGGCGGCATGGGCCGCCACGGCGGGGGAGCGTTTTCAGGCAAGGACCCCACGAAGGTGGATCGCTCGGCGTGCTACATGGCGCGTCACATCGCGAAGAACATCGTCTGGGCGGGCTTGGCGGATCGCTGCGAGGTCCAGCTGGCGTACGCCATCGGTGTTGCCGATCCGGTGTCTGTGCGGGTGGACACTTATGGGACGGGACGCCTGGGCGACGAGCGTCTTGCCGAGATTGTCCAGGAGCTGTTCCCGCTTACGCCCGCCGGCCTGATCGAGTACCTCGATCTGCGGCGGCCGATCTACAAGCCCACCGCAGCATACGGGCATTTCGGCCGCAGTGGGGACACCTTCACGTGGGAACAGCCGACCCGCGTGGATGCCCTGAAGCAAAAGGTTTGAGAGGCATGGCCCGCCGCGCGGTCGGCCCGCGGGCTTAAAGTGAGCTAAGGAGGCTTGCGATGGCGCTAGCTGAAACCCTGCCCCAAACGCGCGAGACCGAGTCCGCGCCCCGCGACGATTTCAGGGTCAAGGATCTTGGCCTCGCCGAGTTCGGGCGCGACGAAATCCGTCTGGCCGAGCATGAAATGCCCGGCTTGATGGCGCTGCGAGAGCAGTATGCCGGGGAGCGCCCCTTGGCCGGGGCGCGCATCACGGGCTCGCTGCACATGACAGTGCAGACGGCGGTGTTGATCGAGACGCTCCGCCTGCTCGGCGCCTCGCTCCGTTGGGCTTCGTGCAACATCTTTTCCACGCAGGACCATGCCGCCGCCGCGGTTGCGGTCGGGCCGGGGGGGTCTGCGAAGGCCCCCGTAGGAGTCCCCGTGTTCGCTTGGAAGGGCGAGACTCTCGAGGAGTACTGGTGGGCCACGGCCCGGGCACTGCTCTGGCCGGACGGCGCGGGTCCGAATCTGATCCTCGACGATGGCGGCGACGCCACGCTGTTGGTGCATCTAGGGCTGGAGTACGAGCGGGCGGGTGCCGTGCCAGACCCGTCGGAGGCCGCTTCTGACGAAGAGGCCGTGATCCTGGCCCGTCTCGAGACGTTGCGCCGCGAGCGCGGTCGCTTTTGGGATGGGATCGCCGCGGGGGTTCGCGGCGTGTCCGAAGAGACCACCACGGGCGTCCATCGGCTCTACCAGCGGCAGCAAGAGGGGTCGCTGCTGTTTCCGGCCATCAACGTCAATGACTCGGTGACCAAGTCGAAGTTCGACAACCTCTATGGATGCCGCCACTCGCTGCTGGACGGAATCAACCGCGGCTTGGACCTGATGATCAGCGGCAAGGTGGTTGTCGTGTGCGGCTACGGCGATGTTGGCAAGGGCTGCGCCCAGTCCGTGCGCGGCCAGGGCGCGCGGGTGATCGTCACCGAGATCGACCCGATTTGCGCCTTGCAGGCGGCCATGGAAGGCTTCGAGGTGCGGCGGCTAGAGGACGTGCTGGAGGTGGGCGACATCTTTGTCACCGCGACCGGCAACAAGCACATCATCACCGCCCAGCACATGGCTCGCATGAAGCATCAGGCCGTCGTCGGCAACATCGGCCATTTCGACAACGAGATCGACATGGCGGGGTTGGCCAAGACGGAAGGAGTCACGCGCAAGAATATTAAGCCCCAAGTGGACGAGCACCGGTTCCCCGACGGGCATTCGGTGATCGTGCTCTCGGAGGGTCGCCTGCTCAACCTCGGCAACGCCACCGGCCATCCCAGCTTCGTGATGTCCTGCAGCTTCACCAACCAGGTCTTGGCGCAGATCGAGCTGCACCGCAATGCCGAGTCCTACGGCCGCACCGTAGCCACGCTGCCGAAGGCGCTCGACGAGCAGGTCGCTCGCCTGCACCTGCCCGCCCTAGGCGCTGATCTGACCAGGCTTTCCGAGGAGCAAGCCGAGTATCTCGGCATCTCTGCGGACGGCCCCTACAAGTCCGACCACTATCGGTATTGATTGCGCGGAGGCGGGCGAACGATGTCCCGAGCGGGGGTGCGGCGAGCGCTAATGCGCGGCACAGCCGCGGGCATCCTGCTCTCATGCGCCGGCTGGCTCGCGGCGCAGCGCGGCTATCGCGATATCCTGCTGCCGCCGGAATCGCCGTGGAGCGTTCACGAGCCGCCAGGCAGCGGACGGCCGTCCGAGTTCGTGCTCGCCCGCATGGCGTACACGGACCGCTATGCCGACCAACTGCTCGATATGCGGCCGTGGCAGATCGACACGCCGGCGGCCGAGCGACATTTCTTGCAAGGCTTGCAGCGCCTGTCGGTGATTGACGCGCGGCCGAACGAGACCTACGTCCATCCCAACGATCCGGAGGTGTTTGACTATCCGTTCCTGTACGTGGTCGAGGCCGGGCACTGGGACTTGACCGCATCGGAAGTCGAGCGTATCCGGGAGTATTTATTGCGCGGCGGCTTCATCATGTTCGACGACTTCCACGGCAGCGAGGAGTGGGAGCACTTCATGAACGGCATCCGCCAGATCTTCCCCGATCTGCCCGTAGAGGACCTCGATTCCGACAACGAGGTCTTCCACGTGCTGTTTGACATGGAGCACCGCGAGCAGATCCCCGGGGCGCAGATGCTCTACAGCCAGCGCCCCTACGAACGCGACGGAGTCGTGCCGCACTGGCGCGGCATCCGCGACGCGGACGGCCGGTTGATGGTCCTGATCAACCACAACATGGACCTTGGGGACGCCTGGGAGCACGCAGACTGGCCCGAATACCCGGAGCGGTTCACCGCAATGTCGTACCGCCTAGCGATCAACTACATCATTTACGCGATGACACATTGACTCTCGGCTCAGCCCTTGCGCCTCTCGAAGAGCACCGACACTTCCGATGCAAACAGCCACAGATTGACCAGGCCTATCCCGGAAATGGCGCCCCGCAGGTGGTTGCCGAGCCAAAACGCGCTGTGCTGGGGTTGCAGGCTGAAGAAGTAGTTGTTGTCCCAGAGCAGAGTCCAGGGCAGCAATAGCAGGACCACGCCGACTTCCATGCAGACCAGTACTAGGAAGACCTGTCGGAGCAGGAGGTGCGACCGGCCGTGCGAAACCCGCTTCGCCTCTTGCAGGGAGGGCATCCTCGGACTGATGCTCACGAGTTCCCAGTGTAGCCGCTAGGCGCTGCATTCAAACTTCGCCAGCTCCCGCACTGGCCCGTAGCTGAAGCGGTGCTGGGGCGTGCAGCCGTGCTCGCGGAGCGAGGCGAGATGTTGCGGCGAGGGGTAGCCTTTGTGGTTCCTCAGCCCGTATTCGGGGTAGATTGCGTCCCACGCCAGCATGCACTGGTCCCGGGCGACCTTCGCGAGGATTGACGCCGCCGCGATGGAACTGCTCTTGCTGTCCCCCTTGACGATCCCTCGTTGCTGGATCGGCAGGTCGACTGCCGCCGCGTCAACGAGCAAGAAGTCGGGAGTCGGATCGAGGCCCGCGACCGCCAGCTTCATGGCCCGTCGTGATGCCTGCAGGATATTGAGCAGGTCGATCGTGGCGGCGTCCACCGCTCGTACAGCGAACGTCAAGGCGACCTGCCGGATGCGCCGGTCCAGTTCCAATCTGCGGCTCGGGCTGAGCCGCTTGCTGTCGTCCAGACCCGGAAGAGCGGCCCTGGGAGGCAACACCACCGCGGCGGCGAACACTGGCCCGAACAAGCAGCCGCGGCCTGCCTCGTCGACGCCCGCAACGCATTGGAATCCGGCCTGCGCCGCAGCGGCTTCAAGGGTCCAGTCCGGGACGCTTCGATCCCGGCTGGCAACGGCCATGCTAGACCTTGGTGCGGTATTTGTCCGTCAGCATGCTGAGCTTTTCGTCAAGGCTCAGACTCGGATCGATGCGCTCTCGCTTGCCGCGACGATCGTTTTCCGGGCCGAAGACCTGCCGGAACGGCTTGTCACGCTCATAGCGGCCCGAGTTGCGCGGACCTTGGCGCCGCCGGCCGTCGGCCCGCCGGTCCGGTCCCCGCCGGCGCGTATCGGCGGCGTCGCGCGCCGGGGCGGAGCGCGGGGGGTACATCGAGAGTCCGATGCGTCGGTTGCCGGGCAGCTGCGGGCGGATAAACACCTCGACCGGAGCGCCAGGCTGGAAGGCGGGCTTGGAATCGACCAACAGGTCGCGCTGGATCTGCGATACGTGCAAGAAGCCGTCTTGGTCCGCTCCGATATCGACAAATGCGCCAAATTCTGCCGTGTTCGAGACCACGCCGGCGACTTGAGCCCCGGCCTGCAACTCGTCATCGGTGCGCAGCGCCACGGCCCGCTCCGGGAGCTTGAACGCGCCCCGGACCTGTCGGCGCTCGGGCTTGAGTTCGCTGATGGCGGATTTGACCAGCAGCACGGACCGATCCGGACCGGCGAACTGTTCCGGGTCGACGGCGTCTAAGCGGTCCGGTTCGCTGAGCAGCGTAGGCAGGTCGCAGCCAGCGGCTTCGGCGATTCGCTCGTGCAATTCCTTGTATTGTGGGTGTGCGCCCGTGTTGTCCAGCAGGTTGCCGCCGTTCACCCTCAGGAAGCCGACCGCTTGGGCGAAGATTCGATCGTTCAGCCCATCGACGCGGCGCAGGTCGGCGCGCGATTCGAAAGGACCGCGCTGCTTGCGATCCTCCACTACGCGCCTCGCGAGCCTGTCGGTGAATCCGGGCACCAGCGACAGCAATGCCACCGACGCTTGGTTGGCGTCAATGCCGACGTCGTGTGCGGCGCACTCCAGCTCACGCCGGAACGCATCGCGCAAAAGGTCGGAGTTGAGCTCGAGGTAGTTCTGGCCGACTCCGGTCGACCTAAAGTCCGCCTTGGCCAGTTCGGCCAGGGGGTCTTGAACGCGACGGGCCAAGCTTGCCGCGGTCGCGAACGTCCACGGAAGACGGCGGTACTCCTTCTTCGCCATCGGGGTTTGCGCATACATCCGCGCTCCGGAATCGCGCACTGAGCGCGACGGGATGTGCATCTTGCCCGACTTGCGGATCTGGGAGCGCAGGTACTCGTCGACGGTGTGCGGCTTAGGGCCGGGGCCGTAGACGACCAGGTCTACTTGATGACTCGCCAAGAAGTCGCTCAGTTCGACCTGCTGAGTGCGCCTCTTGCGGCTTTCCTTGGGCGTTGGCTCGGTCGGCTTCGCAGGTTCTGGCGAGGCCGGCTCGGCTGCCTCCGCGGCGGCCGCGTCAGCGGCAGCTTCTCCGCCACTGGCGTCCTCAGCCGTCTTTTCCTCCGTCGTCTCGGTCACGGCTTCGGCAGCGCTAGCGGCTGGAGCCCCTTCAGACTCCGGCTCGGCTCCGGGCGAGGCTTCGTCCGGCGGGGCCCGGTCGGCCGCTGCCGCTGCGGGCGGTGCCTCGATTGTGGCAGCCAACTCGCGCTCGTGGCGAGTGGACCTTCCGTTGCTGCGGACGACCGCGCATTCGGCCAAGCGACCCTCCGCGTCGATGAGCGCGGCGTGCCAGTCGCCGGAGCGCGTGATCTCAATGCCGAGGATATTGAGATTGGAAGCCGGCGGCGCGAGCAAGGCGGCTCGCAGGGCCTTGCCGTAGGCTTCGATCCCCTGTTCGTCCGTTCGCTCATCGAGATACGTCTGAACGTTGTGCTTGATGCGGTCGGCAAGCCCGTTGCCGAGAGCGACTTCGACCACCCGCCTCAGGTGCGGCGCGTAGGAAGAGGCGGCGTCTTGAATCAGGCGCCGTTCGAGAAATGTCGCGGTGGCGCTGGTCGGCGGCACGAAGTCCATCTCGAGCAATCCGCTGCGCAGGGCGCGCCGAATGGAAAGCCGCTTCTTCCAGTCGATCGAGGCCAGCTTGGCGCGAAACCCGTCGAGTTCTTGCACGCGAGGAGCCTTGGCCGCTTCGGGCCGTGCGGTCAGCACGATCTCGGAATCCCGCAGGTAGATCTTGCGCAGGGCCTGCAGGATTTCAGGCTTGTCGCTCAGCCACTGGGCCGCGATTGCGTAAGCGCCTTCCAGCACGTCACCATCGCTCTCCAAGCCGTTATCCGCAGCGACATGCTTGGCGATTTCCGCATCGATATCGACGCCCTCCTGCTGGGCCCACAGCAGCCGCGCGAGGGGGTCGAGACCCTTTGCAATGGCCTCTTCTGCCGGGCCCGGCTTGCGCTCTCGATACGGCATGAACAAGTCATTGAGTTCACGCCGGTTGGTGGCCTGCTCGAGGTGCTTGCGCAACTCGTCCGACATGACGCCGCGCTGCCTCAGCGAAGCCATCATCGAAATGCGGCGGTCGATCAGGTCCCGAACATCCGCGAGCTTCTGCAAGACGCGCTGGATGCCGCGTTCGTCGATACCCGCGCACAGGTCGGCTCGATAGCGGGCGAGAAACGCTGCTGACGCGCCGTTTTCGACCTGCTGCACCAACTCCAGCAGGTCCTTCAGTGGGATGCCGACTTCCTCGGAGACCCGCACGAGGGAATCTACGGGTAGCCCAGTGAGTGGTTTCATTACTTGATCAAGAACCCTGTATAGCTTTCTGTATCATAAGTCAACCATGGGGTTGTGCGCGTGTCGGTTGTGGCAGGCGTGCGCGGTCGCGTTGCTGGCGTCGGTCGCGCCGGCCCTCGGCCAAGTCATCGAGTTCCGCTCGAGCGGCATGGATTACCAAGTCCTGACCCGCCGCGGGTTCACGGTGATGTGCGCCGAAATGCCCCTCAAGACCTCTCGGTACTCGCTCGTACACGTGGCCGTGAGCAACGGCAGCGAGGAGACTTGGCAGGTTGACACCGCCAGCTTCGCGATCGAATACGACAGTGGCGAGCGGGTGCGGGCCGTGTCCGAGCAGCGGGTCATCGACGACTTCTTCCGCACCGCGCGGCGCTCGGAACTGGTCAAGCTGCAGGCTGCCTACGAGGCTGCGGTATACACCAACCAGTACATCCGCCCGAACAACAGCTACGAGAAGCGCCGGCTGTCGGCGCTCGCGATCGGCCCCAAGGGCTTGAAGGCTTCCGCCGCGGCCGCGGCAATTACCTTTGTCAGCGGCAAGGTCCACCCCGGAGACTCGACCGACGGAGCGATGTTCTTCCCGATCCCGGGCCGGAACCCTGGCCAGGGCAGGATCGTCGCGGAGCTCGGTGGCGAGACCTTTGAGTTCCTGTCGCGCTAGCGCTGGAACGGTGCGGGCGCCAGGCGTCGTGCGCCATGGACGCCGGAGGCCCGAGACGCTATATGAATGCAACCGAACCGTCAGCCCGGAATCCGGTCGTTCGTTTCCAGGGCCTGGGCGGATAGTACTGGAAGGCCTCTTCGTTCAGCTCGACCCCCCAGCCAGGCTTGTTCGGGATGTCCGCATAGCCGTCCTTTACCATCGGCGGCTCGTCGAGCACGTCGCGGCGCGCATCGTCGACGGGAGCCCTGTACTCGAGGATCAGGAAATTCGGAGTGGACGCGGCGAAGTGGATGTTGACCATGGTTGCGAGCGGGCTCATCGGGTTGTGTGGGGCGACCATCATGTACTGGGCCTCGGCCATCGCCGCGATCTTCTTCATCTCCATGATCCCGCCGCAGACGCAGACATCGGGCTGGACGATATCGAGCGCTTGGATGTTGATCAGGTCGCGGAACTCGAACTTCGTGTAGTTGCATTCGCCGGATGCCAGCGGGATGTTCGCATGGTCGGCCAGCTTCTTCATCGCGTCCGGGTTCTCGGGCCGGATCGGCTCCTCGAGCCAGAACGGGTAGTGGGGTTCGATCTCCTTTGCGACCCGGATCGCGCGCTGCACCTCGAAGTAGCGCGCGTGGATGTCCACAGCGATGTCGTGATCAGGGCCAACGGCCTCGCGAACCGCTCCAACGCGCTCCCCGGCAGTGCGCGTGACTTCGTTGTAGGGCATCTGGTTGTCGCCGGGATTGTGCGGCGACATCTTGCAGGCGTTGTAGCCGAAGCGCTCGCGAAGCTCGACAGCATTCTCCGCCGCTTCCTGCGGGCTGGAGCCGCCGATCGACTGATATAGCCGGACCTTGTCGCGCACGCGCCCTCCCAGCAGGGCCCAGACGGGCAGGCCTGCCGCCTTGCCGGCAATGTCCCAGAGCGCGTGCTCGATGCCGCTAATCGCCGAGTTGACCACGGACCCTCCGGGGAACCGGGTCGTGTTGTACATGTAGTCCCAGAGGTGCTGGATGTTGCGCGGATCCTGGCCGACGAGCCAGCGCGCGTAGTCCTCGATGACCTTGACCGTCGCCTCGTCCGGACCGCACGAATAGGCCTCGCCAATCCCGTGAATCCCTTGGTCGGTCAGGATCTTGACGTAGACCCAGTTGCGGCCGCTGATGTTGCCCGTGCCTGCTTGCTCGCCGCGGGTGCTGCCTACGAGGAAGGTCTTGATCTCGGTGATCTTCATGGAGGGCTGGCTTCCGATTTGCGCGGGAGCCTGGAATGGCGCAGCGGCTGTTGCTGCGGCCAGCCCGCCGTGACGTAGGAAAGAGCGGCGTTGCACGGTCTAGAAGTTTGTCGCAAGCCAAGCGCCCTGTCAACTTGCCACTCCCGATACGGACTTCCGCCGGAAGAGCGGCCCAAAGCATCCGCGTCCGGACTCCGCGGATACGCGTTTGTCCACGCCCGGTCGCTTGGCTTGGAATTCACAAGACAACGGGCCAAGATCCCGTGACGTCCGAGCAGCGAGGATTGCGGCTACAATCGGCGCACGATGATGCGCGCCCGGCTGTTGCTCCTGCCGCTCGGACTCGGTTCCCTGCTTTGCGGACAGTTCTACCAACCGACGTCAGAACCTCCGCGCGACTGGCTACCAATCCCGATGACGTTTCCGAGCAAGATCACTGCGGATCGGCTCGAGAATGCCGAACGGCCTGCGATCGCCCGGGACGCTAGCGGCACCATCTGGGTCGCTTGGTCGTCGTGCCGCCCACAGACGGATTCTTGGCCGATTGACGATCCCAGCATCGACGCGTGGAACTGGCCGGACGACGGGCAGGATTCCATCTTCATCAGGCAATTCGACGGCCAGAACTGGGGTGACGAGCAGACGGTCAGCGAGGTTCCGGGCGTGAACCACCGGCCGGCCGTGATTGCTCAGGGAAGTGAAGTAAGGGTGCTTTGGACTTCAAGGCGGGACGGCCTCTGGGGAGCTTACGAGAGGGTATACGACGGGCATTCTTGGTCGCGCGAGCGCATGATTCCGCGAACCTCCGGCGCGCTAGAGGTTCGCTCTGCGCGTCTGGACGGTGGCGGTGCGATAGCCGTCATCCGTAAGCTTGAACCTCCTCGCATCGAATTGCAGGCGCTTGTGCTGGAGGGCGACACGTGGGGCGCGCCCGTGCGCGTGGACGAGGGCACGGGCCGCTGCTTCCGCCCGAACATACTTGCCCTGCCGGGCGGCGGTTGGCGGGTGGCTTGGGACGAGGAGCGGGACGGGAACTACGACGTCTACACCTCACAGGCCGGCGGCCCGGTCGACCGTTTGACGACATCTGCGCTGTGGGACACAGCGCCGTCCCAAGCTCTTGATGCGGATGGCCGCGCCTGGGTCGCTTGGGAGCGCCGCGAAACGGTCGGTGGACGGTTCGCCTACAGGGGACGGAGCATCTTCGCGAAAGTCTCGGGCGATTCCGGATGGACTTGGGCACCGTCGCCGTTCGAGAACTCCGAGGACCCCGGACGGCTCACCAGGCATTCGCCCTATTGGGCAGCGCACGCGATGAGCGAGGAGCGATACCCGCAGCTACTGCTTCGTGAGAACGGCGAGATGTGGCTCTTTTGGCTGGGTGGCGGGCGGATGTCGAGCGTGTCGTTCTCCGGCCGGGTGTTGCGTGACGGGAAATGGTCCGACCCGAAGCTCCTGTTTCACGATCCGAACCCCTACACGGCCTTCCAGTTGCCGTCCGTGCGTCGTGGCGTTGACCTGGCTTCGAGTGGCAGGGGCCCGTACCAAGTCCCATTGGCGAACCAACTCGTGACTGCGCTGGACGACAAGGACGGGTGGCTCTGGATGGCCTACGAGGTTCCAAGGCGTCGACATATCGCCGACCGGCTCTGGGCATTCGGGATGACTCAGCGGCCTGGGGGATACGGCGCAGATATCTACTCCCACCGGATCGATCTCGACGAGCGCCGGTCGCGGTTTCAAGAGGTTGTCGACGACCAAGAGCCCATCCCGGCATTGGAGCCTCGCACGTATCGCCGCGACCCCCCACAGAGCCTCGAGGTCGGCGATGAGCGATACCGGCTTGTGTGGGGCGATCTCCACGGGCATACCGAGAACGACGGCATCGGTACGTTCGACATGTACTACGCACACGGGCTCTTCGTGACGGGGATGGACTTCGTCGCATCGGCGAATCACGACTTCACTCCCGACTTCCTGACGCAATCGGAGTGGGCGGAAGTGCAGGCCTTGGCGGGTGTCTACGAAGATGCGGCCGACCGGGTCGCGTTCAGCGGCTGGGAGTGGACGACCGAGGGCCAAGACGAGCGAGGCGGACATCGTGCGATGTATTTCCGAACCGACGACGCCCCAATATTCCGATCCACGACGGTGACGTCGAACACGGTCTACAAGCTGTTCTCCCTGATCCGTCCGTGGGACGTGATTCTGCAGCCGCATCACAACGACTGGACAGGCTACGATTCGGACTTGCAGCCCGTGTTCGAGATCACATCTGCGTGGCGAGAGGCTCGGGAGGAAGCCACCGAGTTCAAGGAGCAAGGGCCGGTGTCGGCCGTCTGGGAAGCGCTGGAGAGGGGCTACCGCATCGGCTTCGTCGGCTCCGGGGACTCTCACTGGATGGGGACCGGCGAAGACAACGGCATCACCGGTGCCTACGTAAAGGAATTCACGCGCGACGGCGTCTTCGAAGCAATCCGCGCCCGGCGGGTGTTTGCATCGACCGGTGCTCGGTTTCTGATCGACTTCCAAGTCAACGGAGCGTTCATGGGCGAGTCGGTCGAGGTGGACCGGGCGGAACCGTTGCGCATTCATGTGCGGGTCGATGGCGAGCGCCCCGCCGAACTAGTCGAGATCGTGAAGGACCATAAGGTCATCCACGCGTCTGCGGGAATTGGCGGTTCCATGGAGTTCGAGTTCTTGGACCGTTCCGGTCCTCGATCCGACGGCAAGGCTAGCTATTGTTATGTGCGGGTACGGCAAGGCGGCGACCAATACGCATGGGCGAGCCCCATTTGGGTCGATTGGAGATAGGGTTACTGAGTCGAGAGCTGTCCTCGCCCGGGCCAAGCCCGCCGCAGATTTGCGGGGCGAGCCTGTCGGTTCTTCTGCGTGACCGGATTAAGAGATAGAAGGGCGAGCAAGGCTGGGGGCGCAAACAGCAAGCGAAGCAGTCCGAGCAGATCGAGAGGAGCAAGGACTGATTGAGCGAACGGTGGAAGAGACGCCCGCAGCAGCGCGGTTCGTGGTGATCTGGCTTATGAAATCGCCCAAATGCTCAATCCGGCCAGACTAGCTTCGCTACTTGAAGCCAGGTGCGGGCAGGGGTCGATTGATGGTCTTGCAGGCTGGGGCGCGGACTATGCTGCGGTCACCAGTACAAGCGGTCAAAGAGGTTTTGGTCGCGTGCACATGGCACGGGTGCGCAGGTCAGTCGGCTCGCAAGGTCGGTCGGCAACGCGCAAATAAGGCTCGCCAATCCGCGTTGCGTCGTATCTGTGGTCGGCGTCGGTTTGTCTTCAAATCGGGATTTCGACATACGCTCCAGGTCCTACTCGGTCGACCGCGGACCGGATGTCATCGACGTGAAGCTGAATGCGAGGCCAGGACGCAGCCAGCAGGACTATGATCGCCAATCGCCTGCCGACGAGATTCTGTTGATGGCGGAGATTCTGGTCCGTCGTGACCAGAAGCTGGTAGCCGTCTGCCTCGGCGCGGTCGAGCAACTCCCCGTTGCGCAAGCGGGACCAGCCTCTTTAGAAAGCCGTGTCCACCTCGTGCTGACCCAAGTGCCCGCGGAGGGGTGCCGGTGCGCCCTGATCGAGCAGTATCTTCAAGCTGTTGACACCTGCAAGTCTCGGCGCTCGTGGTCAAGAACGCTTTCCGCCTGCCAGCGTTCAACGCCTGGAAACCAATCTAGGA
Organism: Terriglobia bacterium; assembly: GCA_009838515.1. Taxonomy (GTDB): domain Bacteria; phylum Acidobacteriota; class Terriglobia; order Bryobacterales; family UBA6623; genus VXMF01. The sequence goes on from VXRL01000004.1 coordinate 145,312, forward strand.
ACTGCTCCACCGTCGCGCCGTCCTTGAGGTTTTCGAATAACGCAGCCACAGGTACCCGCGTGCCGCGAAATACCCACGCTCCGCTGACCTTGTCTGGGTCCCGCTCAATGGCCCGGCACGTGTTCCAGCTTGCCATCAGAGGTCCTCGCTCCCAGCGTGCTCTGAATTCCTCCGCGTGCCGGAGGATCCGCCGGGTCCCTAGTGCCTTGTCATTCTCGCATTCTTGTCAATCTCGTAGAGGACAGCTTCGAGTCGGCCGGTGAGTCGGGGCGACCTCACCCACTCCCTACCGTAGAAGAGTTCAGTTGCGACGACAATCGGGGTCGTGACGGTGCTTGGCTCCAGTGCGACGGCTCGTTGAGTGAAATCTCGAGGAGGCCGGCGCACCAACTCCGACAACGATGTTGGTGTCCAGCACATGGAGCAGTGCGGGCATGTCAGAGGATGTCTTCGGGCTCGGAAGGAGGATCTGGAATTTGCGGAAAATTCTCTGCAAGCGGGGCCAATGTCGGTAGCACTTCTGCCAAAAGAGGAGTGCGCCTGATCGGTCCAACGACGAGGCGATCACCGGCTCTGTGGACAAGGACCTCGTCGGTGGCCAGTTCAAGCTCGGGCGGGATCCTTACAACTTGGTTCCACCCGTTCCGGAAGAGGCGTGTGCGGCGGGCGGATCTTGGTGTCTCGGGATCGCGTCTCTGCAACTGTCCAGCGTATGCCGTCGGTAAGCGGCATCCTCACTTCTCGGGCTGAGCTCCGAACTGTGCGATCCTCGCCCCGCCGTAGATCCCCCAGCGGACTTGGTTCTCGCTGGAATCGTAGATGTCAATGTCCCAGACGATCTCGGATGGGTCTGTGCCAGTAAATTCGCGGATGCGAGTGCCTCGATCCGTGCCACCGCCCGGTCCGAGAACGTCCTCCCAATCCAAGCTCATGTCCGTCACAATCGCAGCACTTCCGTAGAAGAGCAAGACGTTTCCGGTTGCTGGCATTGCGTCGGCCTCTCCCATCGCGAATGTCATGAGACGGTCCATCGCCGGTCCTTCAGAACTCCAGATCTCCTTCACGGATCGGGTCTCCTCATTGATCGCGTACTCGACAGCCCGCGTCCACGTCTGGGCGGGACGCAGGGGAGGCGCGAAAGGGCGGGCGGAGAACGTGCGGTTGTCGAAGAGCAGCAATGTTCCGTCCGAGGTGATCTGTGGCATGTGCTGGTGATAGAACCAGGACATCTCGCCTTCAGGGGTCAGCAGCTTCGGCTGCAAGCGAAGCGGCCAACCGCTGTGGTCGCCCAGGATCCAGACGATCTCGCCGGTCTTGCGGTCCACCTTGACGACCGCATCCTGCATTCGGAAAGAGATCAGCAGCGAGTCGTCCCTCTCGTCGTGGAAGAATCCATTGCCGTGAGACCAGTCCCGAGCGCCCGGGAAGCCCCTGTTGATCCAGTAGTTGGTGAAGGTCTCGTACCCGATTCGGTAGGGATCGAGATGATCGAGCGCCTTCCAGACCCAGACGACCTTGCCATCCCGCGTGAACTCGACGATCACGTCGCCCATCACCCGCTCGCGCTTCCGCGGGGCATCGGGGTCGGTCTCGCTGGTGTACCAGTTGTCGTATTCGCGGAGCTCGGTGCCCATCACGATGAGGTTCCCGTTCGAGAGCTCGTCGATCTCGTGATGCATCGTCAGCGTCGGGATCGGAATGCCGTCCGCTTCTCCCCGCGGTCGATCGGCGGCGTACCAGTGTCCGACGCGATTGCCGAGAACGTCGATTTCGGTCGCCCGGTTGTCAGTGGTCACGAACGCGAAGTTGCCATTCCTGAGGGGCTCGACGTCGCTGATCCTCGCATCTGACTGATAGCTCCAGACAATCTCGCCGTTGTGATCGATCGCCGCCAGGAGTCCGAAAGTAGCTCCCATCCGGCGCCTGCGCTCGCCTTGCAGGCGAGGCAGCACCCGCCTGAGGCTCAGCAGCGTATAGCCCGGCTCCATCTTTTCCGGCTTGCTGACCATTACTCGTACCGGGGGAACGAGCGTCTTGTCGTTGGGCTTGTCCGGCGTCGTGAATTCCAACCGCACAGGCGATTCTGTGGCCTCGTCCCGCGAACTGGTGATTCTGACGCCGATCCGGTGTGATTTGCCGTACTTCATGCCCACGACAGGGAGACCCTCGGCAGGGTTCCGGTTTGCCGGGTACTCAAGGGTCCATTGGCGCTCGCCATCGGAAACCGTAAGGGTCGTCTGGACCGGTTGAGCGGTCTGGAACGATACGATCGCTGCCAGCGGAACCGCGGGATTCGGATTCGGCCGAATCGTCGGCTGTGTCTGGAAGGTCGGTTCGCCGACCAACGCCGGGCAGGTGGCCGCCATGGCGATGGCGAGTGCAGCCCACGAAAGGGCGGAGCTTCGGTGGCGCATGGTTGAGCTTGCTCGCAGTGTAGGGGGTCGATTGCACCGACCGCCACCGGGGCCCGTGCGACAATTACCGGATCATGGCCGGAATCCTGCGGTACGGTTCCTACGTTCCGTACTGCCGCCTGCAACGGGCTCGCTTCGAGGGCGGCGGACGCGGCGAGCGAGCCATCGCCAATTTCGACGAGGACGCGACCTCGCTAGCAGTCGAAGCGGCTCGCGAGGCGATGCGCGGAAGCGCCCCCGCTCCGGCCACTTTGTTGTTCGCCTCAACCTCCCACGCCTACGCAGAGAAGCTCAACGCGGCCGGGGTGCATGCGGCGCTCGATCTGCCCTCAGAAACTCGGCTGGCGGATCTCTCATCATCGAGCGGGGCGGGCGTGGCCGCGCTGGGGCTTGCGTCTGCAAGCGGCACCGGGCAGGCGTCCCTGGTTTGCTGCGCCCACGAGGTAGTGGGCCCGCCCAAGGGCGCCCCCCCCGCGCCCCGCGGGGGGTGAGGGGGGGGGTATAAAA
>VXRL01000004.1:148242-169165 GCA_009838515.1 Terriglobia bacterium
ACCGCGGGGGGGGGGGGCGGGGCCGGGGGGGGGTTGGGTTCCTGCCGGGCCCGGCGCGCGCCGGGGGTGGTGGCCGCCCCGCGGGGGGGCGCCCCCGCGCCGATGGGCGCCCGCGAGGCGACGGGCGGGGATGCGGCCTGCGCCTTCTTGGTCGGTGAGGGTGCGGGGGCGGCGGCGCACGTTCTCGGCAGCGGTTCGCATGCAGAGGAGTTGCTGGATGTTTGGCGCGGCCCGGAGCAGCAGTTCGCGCGGCAGTGGGAAGAGCGCTTCGCGCAGCAACGCTTGGTGCCGGCGCTGGCGAGCGCGTTCGAGCGCAGCTTGGCCGAGTCCGGCCTTGCGGCTTCCGATCTCAAACGCGTCGCGGTGGACTCAGGGCATCGCAAGGTCGGGAGCCTGTTTGCGCGGGCGGCGGGTCTGCGCCCCGATCAGCTCGCTGACGACTTGTCTTCCAGCGTGGGACGGGCAGGTGCCGCTCATGCCGGGCTCCTGTTGGCGCACCTGCTGGACTCGGCCGAGCCCGGAGACAACTTGGCGGTGCTTAGCGCCTCTGACGGAGCAAGCGCTCTGGTCGTGCGAGCCACCGAGCATATCAGTGACCATCGCCCGGTTCACTCGGTCGCTGATTGGATTCAGTCCAAGCGCGCCGACGTTGCGTACGAGGCCTATCTCAAGTGGCGGGAAATCCTGCCTTTCGAGCCGCCTCGACGACCCGATCCGCCCCGCCCTGCGGCGCCGCCAATGCGGCGCTCGGAACGCTGGAAGTACGCCTTCGTCGGCTCCCGCTGCCGTTCCTGCGGCGCCGTCAACCTGCCGCCCCAGGTCGTTTGCGTCCAGTGTGGCGCGGTCGACTCGATGGACGACGTACCGTACGCGGATGCGACCGCTCGGGTCGCCACCTACACGGTCGATCATCTGGCATACTCGCTACAGCCGCCAGTGGTGGCGGCGGTGATTGATTACGACCAAGGCGGTCGGTTCGCCTGCGAACTTGCCGATGTCGATCCCAAGAAGGTGGAGATTGGACAGGAGCTGGAGATGACGTTCCGCCGCCTTTATACTGCCGATGGCGTCCGGAACTATTTCTGGAAGGCGCGCCCGAGGCGTTAGAATCAAGTCCGAAGGAGGGCGGAAACGCATGCCTAGCAACGGAATCCGGGATCGCGTTGCCATCGTGGGGATGGGATGCACGCGCTTTGGGGAGCATTGGGACCGCGGAGCGAACGAACTGCTCGTGGAGGCGGCGCTCGAGGCCTGCCGCTCCGCGAATATCGAGCGCGAGACCATTGACGCCTATTGGATGGGAACGCTGACCAGCGGGCGCTCAGGCCTGCTGCTCTCAGAGCCGCTCAAGACCGGCTACCGCCCGATCACGCGCGTGGAGAACTTCTGCGCCACCGGCAGCGAGGCAATCCGCAACGCGGCCTACGCGGTAGCTTGCGGCGCCTACGACCTGGTCATGGCGATCGGCGTCGAAAAGCTGAAAGACTCAGGCTATTCGGGCCTCGCCTCGGCGGGTGGAACGCCGACAGATGGCACGCAATCCTCGATGACCGCGCCGGCCACGTTCTCGCTCCTAGCGCCTGCCTACTCCAAGAAGTACGGATTAGACCCGGACACCTTGCGCCGGGTCCTCACCAGGATCGCCTACAAGAATCACGCGAACGGGGCGCGCAATCCCAAGGCGCAGTACCAGCGGGAAGTGCCCGAGGCGACCATCGAGAACGCGCCGAAGGTGGCAGGCATGCTCGGCGTCTTCGATTGTTCCGGCGTCAGTGACGGGGCATCGGCCGCGATTCTGTGCCGCAGCGAAGATGCCCACAAGTACACCGACAATCCGCTGCTGATCAAGGCGCTGTCGTTCATCGCCGGCCCAGCTGATGGCGCCAAGCGCCAGGACTACGACTACACGACGTTCCCCGAAGTCGTGGCCAGCGCTGCGGACGCCTATGCCCAAGCTGGCGTTCGCGATGCGCGCGACGAGATTTCGCTGGCCGAAGTCCATGACTGTTTCACCCCGACCGAATTGGTGCTGATGGAGGACCTGGGGTTCTCCGCGCGGGGCACGGCCTGGCGGGACACCTTGGACGGTCGGTTCGAGATTGGCGGGGCTCAGCCGGTCAATCCTGATGGCGGCCTGAAGAGCTTCGGGCATCCGATCGGCGCCAGCGGGCTCCGCATGATGTACGAAATGTGGCTGCAGTTCCGCGGCGAGGCCGGCCCTAGGCAGGTCGAAGCGCCAAAGCTTGGATTGACGCACAATCTGGGCGGCGCCCCGGGACGCTGCGTCAGCTTCGTCTCGGTAGTCGGGGCCAACTGACGGCGGAGCCCACCCGGAAGTTCGGCAGGCGGTTGTCAGCAGGGGCGGAGAGGCGCATCGCCGGGGGCCCATCGATGAGACAGCCGGCCGCCAGACTGGTCGACCTCGGTCAGCTTCGCGGCCCGGACCTGGAACCGGTGCTGGAGGCCCAGCGAGCGCATTGGCGCCAGCGGCTGGCTTGGGACAATCGGGACGCTACCGATGCGATTCGCCGCCTGCTCAATCAGCGGTGCCTAGCTGGCTTGGCCGTGCTGGTTGGCGGCTGCCCGGTCGGCTACAGCTACTTCATGCTGGAGGGCAGCAAGGCAGTCGTCGGGGAAGTGTTCCTGCTGCCGACACAGCGGGCTCCTTACCTAGAGCGCATGCTGCTCGAAATGACCGTGATCATGGCCTCGCGGGATTCCGGGGTGAAACGCGTCGAAGGCCAGTTGGCAAGCTTGGCTGCGTTTCCGGATGTGCAGATCGTGGTCCCTGGCGAGCTGCAGGTCTATCCGAGGCAACTGATGATCAGGGAGTCATGCGAGGCGTTGCCCGCGCAGAGCCCGGTCGATCCGGGCATGCGATTCTTGCCCTGGACGGACTCACAGTTACAGCCTGCTTCAGAACTGATCGCCGAAGCCTATGTCGGACACGTCGATGCCAACATCACCGAGCAGTATCGCAGCGTGTCCGGCGCAAAGCGATTCCTGGAGCAGACGATCAACAGGGGCAGTAGCGGGCGGTTCTTGACGTCGGCCAGCTTCGTCGCCCGGCAAGCGTCGTCGCCAAGGTTGCGGGGAGTCTGCTTGGGAAGCATGGTGGGCGCTCGCGTCGGGCACATCACCCAGCTTTGCGTGGCACCCGAGTGGCATGGCTTCGGCGTCGGTTCCGAGTTGCTGCGGCGGGCCGTGGACGGCTTCCGACGGACCGGATGCGATGCCGTGAGTCTGACCGTGACTGCGTCCAACAAGCGTGCCGTCCAGCTTTACGAGCGCGCGAGATTCAGGACCCTGGCGTCCTTTCCCGCGTTTGTGTGGCACCGTGCTTGATCGGATGCACGGCCACGCTTGGTGTTGATGAGAGAACGGGAGGATCGATTGTGCGGATCGGTGTGATTGGCCTAGGGTTCATGGGCAGCACGCATTTGGAGGCCTACCGCGAAGTGCGCGGCTTCGAACTGGCGGCCGTCTCGAGCTCGAGCGACCGGAAGCTCTCCGGCGACCTCGGCGATGTCGGGGGGAATTTGGACCGCGGAGGCGGGCAGGTCGATTTCGGCTCGGCCGCCCGCTACAAGCGAGCCGAGGATCTCATTGACGATGCCAACGTTGAAGCCGTGGACATTTGCACGCCCACGGATCTGCACAAGCCGCTGGCCTTGAGGGCGCTTGCCGCCGGCAAGCACGTCTTGGTGGAAAAGCCCATGGCTCTGACCGAGGCTGATTGCTCCGAGATGATCGAGGCCGCCGCTGCGGCCGGGCGGGTGCTGATGGTTGCGCAGGTCCTGCGGTACTTCCCCGCCTACGTGGCCGCGAGGGCGAAGATCCTCTCGGGAGAACTTGGCGGGGTGCGCGGCGCTTGGTTTCGACGGCGCTGCGCAGCGCCGGCTTGGGGCGCGTGGCTCAAGAATCCCGAGCGGAGCGGGGGAGGGGTCTTCGACCTGTTGATCCACGATTTCGATTACTGCCGGCACTTGTTTGGCAAGCCCGGAGCGGTCAGCGCAATCGGCCCGGAGGATCCGGAACGGGGCATTGACGTGGTCGAGGCGCGCCTCGATTACGGCGATGGCGTGCCGGTGATCATCGCCGGCGGGTGGCATCACCCGGAGAGCTTTCCGTTCTCCATGGAGTTCACGATCGTGTGTGATGGCGGGACGCTCGATTACAGCTCTGACAAGCCGGGGCTGTCCTTGTACGGCTCCGACGGGAGGATGGTCGAGGTCGACCTGCCCGAGCAGGATGGTTTCGTTGGCGAACTCCAGAGCTTCGTGGATAGCTGCCAAGAGGGCGTTCCGCCAGCGGGCTGTCTGCCTGAAGAGTCAGCGGAGTCAGTCGCCATGGCCCTGGCGATGGGGCGCTCGCGGGCCGGCGGGGGCGCTAGGGTAGCTATGTCCTGACCGCTGCGACCGACTAGCGCTCGCTCTCCCAGCGGGCCCGCTCGGTCGAGAACAGCAGGGCCATCGCGCCGCCACGGTCATCTCGGCCCAGAATCGCCTCGCGGTCGAAATAAGCCCGCAGCGAAGTCTGCCTGCCTGTGCTGCGACATACATCCACCAGCGTCGCGTCAGACTTGATCCGAGCCAGTACGGCCTTCCAGGCGCGGTCCGCTACCGGTTCGAATTCGTCTCGATCGAGCCAGCCTCTTCGCAGGCCCCGGGTGATGGCGAAGCCAGTCATGGCTGTGGATGTGAACTCGCGGTAGCTTTCAGGCCGATCCACCACTTGGTGCCACATGCCGGTCGGATCCTGATGCCGTGCCATGGCGCGCATGTGCGCTTGGTATGACGCCTGTGCGCCGGCGTAGCCCGGATGCTCGGTCGGCCAGTCCGACAATGCGAGCGCCAGCCCTAGCGCCGGGAATCCGTTGCCACGGCCCCAGGCCGCTTGATCCAAGGGCGAATGACGGTAGAGGCCGTCGCGTCGCAGGTCAAGATCCTGCATGAAGCGCAGATGGCGCAGCGCCATGTCGAAGTAGCGCCTCTCCCCGGTGATACGCCCGACACGCGCGAGGATCGCGCAGCCCATGAACACCGAGTCGCTCATTTCATTGTGAGACGGCATCGAACTTTTCAGCTCGCCATCCGGCTCGAAACCCAGGTCGGCAGCCGCCCGCGCCAATGCCAGGTAGGCCCGGTTGTCGGTCCGCTCGTATAGGTCAGCAAATATTAGGTGACCCGAGATGGTGCTTCCGCTCGGCCGGTCTCCCAACGAGGGCTTGCCGTCTAGAAACGGTGCCACGATCTCCTCCACGTCTCCCAATGGACTCTCGCCCGTGATATCGCCCAATCGCAGTCGGCCGACCAGCGCCAGCGCCGGTATGTATGTGGCGGTATCAAGCGCATGGCCGTAGGCAAGCGCGAGCTGGCCGGCGACTTCGACCGGGGAGCGGGAAACCCTTTCCTGCAGCTCTCTGCGCGCAGCGGACAGCGGCTGCGACTCTGCGAGCGATGCCAGTATTTCGGTTGCTTCGTGCCGCAGCTGATCCAGTGTCTTGTCATCGGCGGCGAGGCGGAGCGTTGCAGCTGGCACGCGCCCGACATCTGCGGGCGACAGGCCTCGCTGCAGTGCGCGTGCGAGCGCGCTTGGCTGCCCATCGAAACGCAGGTCGACGACCAAGTCCGGCGCCAGCATGCCGATGAAACGCCACAGGTACTGGGCTTCGACCGAATCTCCCAGATAGGCCGGGCCGTCGGGCGGGAAGCGTTCGACGGGCTCCCGATCGGGAAAAGCGTTCAGTACGATCGACAAGGCGAACGGACCGTCCCCGCTGTGTCGCAACAGCGCAGCTGCCAGATCAACCGATTCTTGGCTTCCGTCAAGCCCCGCGACAACCAAGATTCGGGGTGCTGGGGCCGCGAAATCGGCTGGCTGCCAGCCGAGCCCGGCACGGATCGGGCTGCCAGCCCGGGACACGCCGATCGAGGTATGGAATATCTCTGCCACCGCCAGAGACGGCAGGATCAGGCATAGCGCCCCAGCGAGGGCAGGCAGCATCTTGCAGAGCTTCCTGTCGGCGTTCCTCCGATCTTGTGCCGGGTCAGGCATGTCACTTCGCCGCCAGCGTCGCCGCCTGTCCATAGAGCCGGACCTTGGGATGTTCGACTACGGCGCGGTACTCCCACGAGCGGTTGGTATCGACGCGAGCCAGCTTGGCCGAGAACTCGCCCGGCGCGGACATCGGCGCCAGCTTCTTGCCGACCACCTTCCACGGGTCGTCCTCTTCGTACATCTCGGCGGTGCTCTTCTTGCGCCTGTATTCGAACCCCACACGCACAGTCTGAGCATCCCCTAGAGCTTTCAGATCGCCTCGCAGTAGCGCTCCGCCACCGTCCCATGACGCGTCGCTCAGGGTCTGCACTTCCGGCGGCTGGAGGCCGGGCATCGCGCCGGTGATCTTGAGCACGACAGGGTTGGGCCAGCGCCGGTCGTTGTATAGCCGCTGAGCTCGGTACGCCGTGATGCGGAGGCCTGCGGAAGTTTGCTCCCACTCGGTCTGCGGCGTTACTTCTGGCCGGTATTCCAAAACCTCCTCGTTCTGGCCCAGCACGCGCACCGTCGTTTTCTCGGACGCCTGGACCGATTGCAGCGTCACGGTCTTGCGCGTGCCCCAAGTCCAATCGGAGCCCGGGACAAAGGCGTAGACGGTGTCCGCGTCCTTGGCCTTGGTGAACCACACATCGCCCTCGTTGGTGATCACCCAAGGCCGCACCTTGCCGACGGCCTCGGCGTTGACGATGTTCCACAGCGCCATCTCGCGCATCCGCGCCTCTTGCTCGACAGGCAGCGCGCCGTTCGGCATCGGGCCAATGTTGAGCAGGAAGTTGCCGCCCTTGGCACGGGTCTCGATCCAAGCCCCGATCAGCACGCCGCCCGACTTGTAGTGCTCGTTGGTGCCGCGATACTGCCATTGCGTGCCCATCGTCATGTTGCCTTCCCAAGCACCCTCCAAGGGAACCCCTGGGGTGTACTGCTCGGGTGTCTCGATCTCTCCCCGCGTCACTATGGTGTCAGGCGAGATCTCCCAGATCAGTTGCTTCATCTCTTCGACGATGTCGTCTCGCGGCACCGGCGAGCCGGTCGGCGGATCGAAGAACACCACGTCGATCGGTCCGTAGTTGGTCATCAACTCTCGCTCTTGGGCGAGGTTGAGCTCCAGCAGGCCGGGGTTGTTCGGAGGGAGCACTTCGGCCCGGAGGCGGCTGATGAGCGTGCCTTGGCGGTACAGGAAGTGGAAATCGTCGGGCGAGAAGTACCAACCGACAGCGATGCCCTCGGCCCGGAATGCGTCAGCGATCTCTTTCGCCGTGTCGCGCCCGAACGGAGTGTTGACGATGTTGAAGTCCGTGGTGGCGGTGTCGAACATGCAGAAGCCCGAGTGGTGCTTGGCCGTGAAGACGACATAGCGGAAGCCCGCCAGCCTAGCGACTCTCGCCCATTCGCGAGGGTCGAATTCCTTGGGGTTGAAACTGCGCGGCAGTTCCGTTACGTAGCGTTCCAAGAACTCTTCGTCTGCGCCCACCATGGCGTGGCTGATGACAGAGGTGAGCTGGCTGTCAAGGCTCCAGTGGATGAACAGGCCGAGTCCGAGATCCCGAAACCACTCGACGCGTTCGGGCTTGTTGGCGCAAGGGGCGACAACGGTAGCAAGGAGCAGGAGACAGGTCAGTGCCGAGCGTCGCATCGAGGAATTCAGGTATTGTGCCACACGCATCGGTACGGACCGCGAACCCCTCAGGGAGCTGTGTCCGAGGGGCCGTGTGATCGACTGTTGGCGTGGCCTTACCCTTCGAACTGATCGAAGAACGCGGGGTCGACTTCGATGTCCTCAACAATCCGCTCCGTGATCCGGATCCCGATTCTGTGCTCCTTGAGCAGATCGCACAAAGCCTCGCCCGAGACCAGCTCTACTGGAGCCGCGCCGTCTCGAGTCGCTTCGGACCGGGCAGACGCAGTGAACGCCCCGGTAGTGATCAACAGGCCCTTTTCACCACGACCTGCCATGGCGCCCCGAAAGTCCCGAACTGCGCCGGACGACACCGAGCCTTGGTAGCGTTTGCACTGAAAGTAGATCGGAAACGAAACCAGAGACAGGCGATAAACTCCCACGCCATCGATGCCGCCGTCACCGGCCTGTCCTAAGACTTCGACGTTTCGAAACCCCGCCTCCCTTAGCAACCGCTGTGCAAGTCGCTCGAATGCCTTGGGCGACATGGCTTTGAGTCTTTCGAGGAGGCTTGTCTTCCACTTCTCCTCATCTGGTGGCTTGGGTTTGCCTCCAGGCGGAGCTTTAGTGTGGTTTGTCTTCCATTCCTGCTGCAGTTGATTGCATTTCGCTTCTGTCAGGGTCGTGCCCAGTTCAGTCAGAGCCCAGACAGCTGGGGCTGGGTTCTCGACTGCAGCGATTCGCTTCAAGTTGGTCCGCGCCCAAGCCAGATAGTACGCAATTCTCGTCGAACTCCCGTTCGGCATCAGCTCAGCCTGCTGAGCTTCCGTAAATTCGTTGTGTTTGAGCACCCTCGCTTCAATCTCGGCGATGTTCCCCGACCCACCCAGTTCGCGAAGAGCTAGAACTGTGGGCCACATTAGTGCGGAATCGGAAATCTTGATCGGCACGGCTCTTGATCAACTCCTGCTCCGACTTGTGCTTGGCAAGCCACAAATCATAACAGGGGCCGTTCTGTGCCGGCCGCAGTCCGGGAGGCTAGGCTCTCGGCCTGTTCGTATCCCACGCTCCCGACAATGGCATAGGAATTCGTTACGCCAACAAGGTTGCCGTCCAAGCGAAGCAGCGGCTGCCTTGGCCTAGGCCACAGACGACCCGCCGGGGCGCACCGCTTACGTACCGTACGGCGTGCGGCCGAAGTCGAGTCCCACCTGTCGCTCCGGTGGGCACGACGAGTCGGCGTTGCCGGATTTCAGTCAAAGTGTCTACGCCGCGCCCCGCATCAACCGCTACAGCGCGACCTAGGGCTATTGGCAAGGCTGAGCGGGTTTCGCCAACGCAGGCCGGGAAACCGGCTGAAATCGGAATCGTACGAATGGACTTCCGCCTAATGCTCCATTGCCAAGGCGGCGAAATGGGCGTCCGCTACGAGGTCAGCACCGACGCTGGCGGCGGCCAGATTCTGGTGGAGGTGTGCTCGATGCGCGACACCGGGGTCGACGTTCGTTCTCGAAGTCAGAGCGCAGCGTGGCGCTAGATTTGCCTTCCCCGCGGTTCAATCGAGTAGCGCCATCACCAAGCCGCTGCGGATCTTCGGAGAGAACCAAGTCGACTTGGGCGGCATCATGCGCCGCTGCCGACAGACTTCGACAAATTGCCCGATCGTCACTGGGGACAGGGTTACCGCGAACGTATGCTCCCCCGAATCGACGCGCTCGCGCAGGTATGTCGCATCACGGTTGCCGCCGACGAACGTCAGCCGCTCGTCCCGCGGGTCGGAAATCCCGCAAAGCTCGTCAAACACGCGCTTCTGGACGATGGCGGCGTCAATGGATTCGGCGGCGTTGTCAGCGTCGTAGGCGCCGCTGCGAGGCGTGAGCCTCAGCCATTCCTGCCCTGTGTAGAGTCCGATCGAATGCGGTTCGGTGGGTTGGTAGTCCGGGCTGCTAGGGGGTTGGTCCACGCGAAAGTGTCGGGACAAGGCTTCCCGCCACGAGGCTGCGGACTGCTGATTCACTTCGACCAATCGGTTGTATGGTGCCAGGCCCATGCTGCTTGCCGGAAACGCAATGGCCAAGAACCCATCGAGATCTAGCATTGCTGCGGCGGCGCTGCGGTGGTTTCCGTCCGCGACGTATGCGAACGGCTCGGCTGCGAGTGCCTCGAGCAAGCTCGTGCGCTGGTGGCCAGCCGCCAGAGTCCAGATCCTGTGTGTGCAACCGTCCTCAGCGAGCGCCTCGTAGTCCGCTGGCCGGCCATCGGCGGTGGTTGCAAGGAGCTTCGACAAGCGGCCGTCGGTGTCCTCAACAGCGTTGTTGACCCCGCCGATGAAGGATCGGGTCGCTTCGATCAGGTCAGCCCGGCCCCGCGCCTTCTTGGGGCGGACGCCCTCGTTTCGGACGATCGTCCCCTGCGGGGTCGCTTCGGTGAGGATGTCGCCGGTAGGCGCGAGCCCCCCGAGCCCAATCTGCCGGGTGCCGGGCCGAGATGGGTCTGAGATCTCGTACAGGAACAAGGCATCGCGAACCTCGCGAGTCAGCGGGCTAGCGAGAAGTTCGGCCATCCGGGAACTTGCCGCCTGCAATGCCTCCGGCGATCCCTCGCGTAACATCGCCTCAGGCGAATCTGCGCATGCGTGGGGCATGGTGATCCGCAACACGCTGTCCGGCTGGCGCTGGAGCAATTCGAAGATCTCCAGATCGCTCTGGAATTCATCGTAGTTAGGGCTGCACAACCGCTGGGCCGCAGTCGAGTCGACCGGAACGAGAGCGCGGGGGATGGGGTTTAGTGTAACCATGGCTGGTGGTCCTCGGCGCGGCCTCCGTTCCCTTTGCGGCCAGGTGACCGTTGCGGCTTCCGGTTAGCCCGTTCCTAAAGATGGTCGCAAATTCCGATCTGCACGATGCCGAACCGCCGAGCTGATGCACCGTAGGGGCGCATTGCGAAACCGTGATGGGTGCCGGAAGGTCTTATGATTTAGGCAAGGGGCCCGAAGCATGAATGCCGCCGTGCGAGCGATATTGATCACTGCCCTGCTGGCTGGCTTGGGCTTCGCTCAGGGCGGGCGGAAGAAGAATCCGGTCAACGGGAAATGGAATGCCACAGTGGGCGGACAGCCCTATCACTTCGTGATCGTGGAGGACCAAGGCGACGTTACCGGCACTGTGACGCCTGCCGGCAAGGAGCCGGTCGAAATCGAGTATGGCCTGATCTTTGACGACGAACTGGAGTTCACGACAATCGAAGGGGGGGTTGAGTTCGAATGGACGGCCAAGGCAGGCAAGAACTCTATCCGGGGCACGCGAGTCAATCTCGACGACGAATCGGAACTGCGGTTTACGGCCAAGCGAGCCCGCTGACCCAGCCGAGCCCCAAGTCTTGATGCGCTGCGCATGCTCCGGCAGGGGCGCGAGCAGCTTCATTCCGTTTCTAGCGGACCGCCTGTATCTCGCGATCGACGACCTCGGAACGCACGAACGCGCTCGAGCGGTTCCTGACGATCTCGTCAGAAGTGCCCCGTGGCTGCCGCTACCACTGCGTTCCGATCAGTTCAGGAAGTAAGTCCGATAAAGGGTGTCGCGCTGCTTGGGGATGAACCCCGCTTCGCGGATCATCCGCCGCAAGTCTTCTTCCGTGGCCGAGTGGCTAGCGCCCGCTTGGCGGACGACGTTTTCCTCGAGCATCACGCTGCCTACATCGTTCCCGCCGAAGCGGAGCCCGAGCTGGCACACCTTGAGCCCTTGGGTGACCCAAGAAGTCTGGACGTTCAGGATATTGTGCAGGTATAGCCGCGAAATCGCGAGAGTCTGCAGGAACTCGCAAGCCGTCGCCTCTTCGGGAACCTTCTTGCCGAGGGCCGTATTGTCTGGCTGGAAAGGCCACGGGATGAACGCCGTGAAGCCGCCCGTCTCGTCCTGCAGCTGCCTCAACGTCTCGAGGTGGGCGACTCGATGCTCGATTGTCTCGCCACAGCCGAACATCATGGTTGCAGTCGTGTTCATGCCGATCTGGTGCGCGGTGCGGTGAACTGTGATCCAGTCTTCGGTGGTGCACTTGAGCCGGGCAATGCGTCGCCGCACCTCATCGTCGAGGATTTCCGCGCCGGCTCCGGGCATGGAATCCATGCCGGAGTCTCGCAGGCGTATCAACGTGTCCCTGATGCTCAGGCCGCTCACTTCGGCGATGCAGAGGATTTCGGGCGCCGAGAGGCAGTGCAGCTGGACCTCCGGGAAGCGCTGCTTGAGGCGGCTGAACAGGTCCTCGAAGTAGTCGATCGCGAGGTTTGGATTCACGCCGCCCTGCATGAGCACGCCGGTTCCCCCGCAATCCACCGTCTCTTGGATCTTGGCCGCGATCGTCTCGAACGGCAGCACGTACCCTTCGGAATGGCCCATCGGCCGGTAAAAGGCGCAGAAGCTGCAGTATTCGGTGCATTCGTTGGTGTGATTGATGTTGCGGTCGATGATGTAGCTGGCAATGCCGTGTGGGTGCAGCTTCTCGCGGAAGGCATCGGCCTCCATCCCGAGTCCGACGAGGTCGTCGCTCCTGAATGACTCGCGGGCTTGGTCGTTGGTCATCATCGTCTCTGATTGCAGCCGCGCAGGGTGACGCAATCCTGCAGGAGGTCCGAAACGTGCCGGCGACGCCGCGACGCTGGCCCTGCCCCGGTTCGGTCATGTCCATCATACTCCGCCGCTGGGCACTGGGTGGCCTCGACAGGACGTCTACGTCAGCCCCACTGCCGGACCCTGAGGCTGGCTAGGAGTCGGACACGTAGCGGATAGCGCTTGGCGCCTGCACTAAGCCTTGCCGCGCCGCCAACCCCAGGTAAGTGTCCATTGCTATGCGTTCGGCAGCAGTGAGTTCGTAGCGAATGTCGTGCGTAAGGTATTTCCGGAGGAAATCTGCTTCGAATCCTAGCCGGCGGCTCTCGGCTAACGCGATCTCCTCAATTCGGTCAAGGCCGTAGGCGGCCGACCCTGTCAGTGCGGCCACCAGTGTCTCCGGGTCGTCCTTCGGGTTGGCGGCCCAAACTGCGAACACCATCGGCAGACCGGTCAGCGCCTTCCATTCCGCCCCGAGATCGTAGACGTGTACAGGCTGGCCGCGCCATTCGAGCATTGCGGGATCGAGCCTCAGGGCCGGGTCCCCGATGATCAGGGCGGCGTCCGCGGCTCGCAGCATCGTGTCGAGTTGCGGAGCATGTGGGCGGACCGCGGGCCTTGTGCCGTGAAGTTCGAGCGCCAAGATCTGCACCAAGACCGCCGAAGTCCGGGACCCCTGATCGGTCGCGATCGATTCGACAGCGTCGAACGGCTTCTTGGAGATCAGCAGAATGCTGCGAACCGGTCCGTCGCAGGCGATGCAGCCTTGCGGCACAGCTGCTAGGTCGGGTTGCCGCGCCAATTCGATGGTCGGGACCAGCCCTGCGTCCACCTCGCCGCAACGCAACTTCTCGGCACAGTCGGCGGGCGTCGCGAACTCCAGCTCAACCAATCCCCGTTGTGGTCCGCGAGCTAGGCCCCAGACCAATGGCTTAGTGTTGAGATAACTTACTGCACAGACTCGTGGCGTAACTGGCATAGGGGCCGATTGGGAGAAACGATAGGCCTACGATTCGGCCCTCAACAGGGCCGTGACGCACTGCCGTGCGCGCTCCGGTAACCTACAAGGGTCGCTTGCGCCATTGTATGTAAGGTTAATTCTGTCATGAAATCTAGTTTCGGCCGCCTCGTGCTGGCTGCCCTGATCCTGCTTCTGCCCACATTGTCCGTTGCGAGCACTTTCTCGCTCGACGCGCCCGTGCTGGGCTACGTGTTCGATCCGGAGACCGGCGAACTTCGCCGCATGGACGGGTTCCCCGGCGCTTCCAGCTTGAGCGCTCCGATCGATCTGGGCTTTCCGATCATGCAGGCCGTTCTGGCACCGGACCAGAAGTCGGCGATCGTCCAAGACGACCAAGGCCGCATGCTGTGGGTCAACCTCGCCGTCGCGACGCCCTCAGCAAGCGCTCTGGAAGGCGCCATGGCCGCAGATCGGGCGATGTTCAGTCCAAGCGGTCGGCGTGCAGCCCTGTATTCGAGTGCCACCGGCCGGCTTCAGCTGGTCGAAGTCTTGGATGGCAGGCCGCAATTGGGTGAGGAGGTCGATAGCCTCGAGAGCATTGGAAGCTGGAAGGGATTCGCGCTCAGCGATTCTGGCACCGTGCTGGCCGCTTCGATGGGTGAAGCCGGCGGGGCGCTCTACATGCTGAAGCCGGACCAGACGCCACAGCGCGTAGGAGGCATTGAAAGCTTGGGCGGCTTGGCGTTCTTCTCCGGCAGCGATGATGCCGTGGCCGCCGATGCAGGTGCGAACGAAGTGTTGCTGCTGCGTTCGGGCTCTGGCTGGTGGCACGCCTCGTCCGTGGCGACGGTCAGCGATTTCATCGAGAACCCATTTTCGGTCCAGGTCACGGCCGATGGGCGCTTCGTCGCCGCGGCTGTTGCTGGCGGAGTGGCGTCCGTCCCGCTGGGCGGGGGCGTCGCGCAGTTTACCGCCTGCGCGTGTGCGCCGCGAGCGCTGGCTCCGCTGGCCGGGGGAAACACCTTCTTGCTGACCGACGACACGTCATCGCCGCTGAAGGTCGTCGAAGTGGGCGATCACTCGCGGGTACTGTTCGTTCCCGCCATCCCGCAGGAGATCGAGGAGATTTCCCAATAGGGCGGCGCTGCTCGGCTGCCAGTCTCGCACCGCAGCCGGATCGGCTCGTCAGACCGGACTTGTGCGGGAGCCAATGGGCCCTTACGCCAATCTGCTGTTAGATTGCACCGACGGCTTGGCGGTCCTCACCGTCAATCGGCCCGACAAGCTCAACGCGCTCAATGGCCAGACGCTAGACGCGCTAGCCGATTTCTTCGCCGATGCTGGGACGTCGGGCGATGTCTCGGCAGTCATCGTCACGGGCGCGGGAGAACGGAGCTTCGTCGCGGGAGCGGATATCGAAGAGGTTTCAGGCTTTACCCCGCTCGAAGGACGGCAGTGGGGGCTTCGCGGGCAGGCGTTGCTGCAGCAGATCGAATCGCTGGAGAAACCGGTGATTGCCGCCATCAACGGCTTTGCCTTGGGCGGCGGGCTGGAATTGGCGATGGCCTGCCACCTCCGCGTGGCGTCGTCCAACGCGCGGCTCGGCCAGCCGGAGCTCAAGCTCGGCATCGTGCCCGGCTTCGGCGGCACGCAGAGGCTTCCCAGGATTGTCGGCAAGGGGCTCGCACTGGAGCTGTTACTGACCGGCGACCCGGTCGATGCCCGACGCGCGCTGGAAATCGGCTTGGTCAATCGGGTAGTAGAGCCCGAGTGCCTGATGGCAGAGGCCAGGCGTCTTGCCGCGAGAATCCTGCGCAACGGGCCGCTGGCGATCGGCCTGACGCTGCAAGCGGTGAACCGGGGCATGGAAATGCCGCTCGCCGAGGCGTTGGAATGGGAAGTTGCTCAGTATGCGCTGAGCTGTGCCACCGAGGACGTCAAGGAAGGCACGCGGGCGTTCTTGGAGAAGCGCCCGCCGCGTTTTCGCGGTCGCTAGGCGCGTCGGCCGCTACCAGTTCGCGAGCTCTCTCGCCAACCAGGCGTTCGACTCCTCGGCGTGGCACGCGAGGCAGGCGTTCGGGCTGTCCGAGCGGCCGAATTTCTCCGTCATTGCAGCGTTGGGGATATCGTCGATGCGATGTGTCCCCGCCATGAACATCATGCTGTTCATGATCGCTGGCATGTGGCAGGCCGCGCAGCGGCTGGCTTCCGAGCTTGCCGCGTGGCGCGTATGGGACTCGACGTTCGCAGCCAGCGTCTGGTGGCACTGCAGGCACATTTGGTCTTGGTCGGCGAGGAATTTGAGCGAAGTGGGGTTGGTCTGGCTGTCTGCGGGATGAGGATCGTGGCAGTGGCCGCAGTGCGCTTGACCCTGGCGGAAACACTGGCTGCGCATAAAGGCCTCCACGATAAACGTGGTCTCGCGAAATCGACCGTCCTTGTAGAACGCATTGCGCGAGTATTCCTCGTAGGGACGCTGCAAGCGCTGGGTCATGAATGCGACCTGCCGGCCCGAGTAATTGAGCTCGCCCCGGGCGCCGGGCTGGATGACCCCTGACTGCATGTGGCACTGCGCGCACGCCGCGACGTAGGTCCGGTGGTCCAGATGCTGGAAACGCAGCGGCGGCTCGTTGGCAGCGACCGACATCTCGCGTCCCCGCTGCATCCCATCGACGTGCGCCTGGGACGGGCCGTGGCACATTTCGCAGTTCACGCCGGCCTCCCGGAAGGTCATGCGCTCGGGAGCGATCACCGATCCTTCCGCCTGCACCTGACTGGTGTGACACGCCGAGCAGTGGACCTGGTAGCTGGTCGAGGCCTCCATCCGATGGAAGTTCCGCACCTTGGAGCGCTCTGACGACCCGTCGTCCAAGATCTCCCAGAAATTCACCCACTTGCCGTGCAGGCGGTTGTACTGGATCGGAACGACGTGAATGCGGCCGCTCGGCAGCCGCGTCGCGTACGCCTGCTGCCATTTCGAGCCGATCGTGTAGTCGACGCGGAAGCGTTGCTGGCCTTCGCCAGCGGGCAGTTCGATGTAGTGGCGGCCGTCCTCGATCAGCATGCGCCCGAGCAGAACGCCGCTGGCGTCGCGGAATTCGTTGTTCTCGGAAAAGTCTCCGATGACGTTCTCGGGAGCATAGGTGCGGAACATCTTGGCCATGCCGGTGCCGGACCAAGCCTCTGCCACCTCTTTGTGGCACGCGGCGCAGGACTCGCTGCCCGCATATGTCCCGGCGCCGTCTCGGATTGCGCCCGGCGTTTCTTGCTTCCAGCGCTGATCGATCCGGAGCGGGCGAATGCTGGCCTGGAACTCCCCAAAGGACTTGTTCAGAGGACCGTCGGATCGATGTATCTCTCGCAACCTAGCAAGCGCTCTGGACTGGGCCGGTCCCGGGGCTCGCGCGGCCTTGGCAAGGCTCGAAAGAGCGGCGTCCCTGTTGCCGAGCTCGTATTCGACAATGCCTAGCAGCAGCGTGGCGATGCCGTCGGAGCGGTTCAAGGCAATCGCGGAGCGGAGCGAGCGTTGCGCGACAGAGAGTTGCTCGGCCCGGCGCCGCCCGCTCGACCGCAAGCCCCGGGTCGCCGCCACGCGGCCCAGCACGTAGTGCGCCGATCCCTGCAGTTCCTGCCGGATGCTTGCCCATTCGGCTTTCGAGTAAATGGAAGCATGCTGGAAGCGGCGCAGGTGCTCCAAGGCGTCGGTCGCGCTGACTTCTGCCTCGTCAAGCAGCCCCCCGTGCACTTGCACGTTGGCTAGGGTGACAAGCAGCGAGCCGTTCTCAGGCAGGATTTCTAAAGACCGCTTGCCGTGGTCCAGTCCGGCCTGCAAGTCGTCCAAGGCTACGCACGCCTTGGCCGCCATCGCGTGCGCGAAGCTCGTCAGCCACGATTCCGGATACTTCCTCAAGAACTCCTCGGCCAGCTCGCGCTTGCGGCCTGGATCTTGCACTGCCTTCAGTGCTACGAACGCCTCGCGCTCTTCGGCGTCTTCGATCTTGTCGATCATCGCCGGCTTGGCTGGGTCTCCCGCATACAGGACCAGGTCGAGATCTTGCCCGCGAGCAGGCAGCGCCGCGCCGATGAGGATCGATGAAGTGGCCGCGAGCAGAGCGAACCCGTACAGATACGGCGAGCGCCGCTTCGCTGCCGGCTTGATGAATCGACGTGTCACTTCCTGTGCCGTGCCATCGGCGCGTCGACTGCCGCTAGGTAGTCGTCCAATCGTGCCGCCAGTTCCCGCGCCATCTCCGGTTTTTCCGTGCCACGGTCTGTGGTCTCGCCAATGTCGGCGCTGAGGTCGTACAGGAACTGCTTTCCAGTCTCGTACAACCTGACGAGCTTCCAGTTGCCGACGCGGATCGACGACATCGGAGTGGTGCCCTTCTGCACTTGATAGTGCGGGAAGTGCCAGACCAAGCTGTCAAACCGGCGCGAAAGCGGGCCGTCGCCGTCGTTTGACAGCAGGCTTCGCAGGCTGGCCCCCTCGATGAGTGGCGACAGTTCGGCTTGGATCTGCAGCATGTCTGCGATCGTGGGGAACAGGTCGGTTCCGGTCACCGGCACGTGACTCACGGCACCGGCCGCGATCCCCGGTCCCCTGACCAGCAGCGGCACACGGATGCCGCCCTCCCAGGTTGACGCCTTCTGGCCGCGCAATGGAGCGTTGCTGGATACCGTTGTCTGGCCCGCTTCGTGATACGAGCCGTTGTCGGAGGTGAAGATTACGTAGGTGTTGTCCGCAAGTTCGAGTGTGTCCAGCGCGTCAAGAATCCGCCCGACGCCGATGTCCAGCTCGTGGGTCATCGCCGCGTGACCGGCATGGTTGTGCCGCTGGCCCTTGGGCTTGGCGCCGAATTCCGCGATTGTCTCGTCGAAGGCAAAGATGCCCAGGTGCACGGCGTAGTAGGACACTTGCAGGAAGAACGGCTCCCCCGCGCCGCTGCGGTGGCGCAGGAAGTCCACGGCGCGAGTGGTGACGCTGACGGTGCGCTTTGGATCGGGGGCGGGCGAGCCGCCTTCGCGATTGGATGTCGTGCCGCTGTGCTCGTCGTAGCCGTGCTGGCCCGGGCCGCCGCCTCCCAAATGCCACTTGCCAAAGTGTGCGGTGGCATAGCCCGGGCGGTGCCGCTTGATCAGTTCGGCGATCGTGACCTCGGCGTGGGGTATGTGGTTGATGTGCTGCGGCGGCACCATGGGCAACCCCTCGTAGAACGGTCCGCTGTTGCGGTTGATGATGTCTGTCATGCCGAGCTGGGTCGGCGTCTTGCCCGTTTGGATCGCCAGCCGCGTCGGCGAGCAGTTTGGATGGGGCGCGTAAGCGTCTGTGAAGCGCATGCCTTCGCTGGCAAGACGTTCGAGAGCGGGCGTGTTGTGGTAGTCGGACTTTGAATCCGGCCTGGCCGGGTCCATCAGCACCGACGTGCCCACCCAGCTCATGTCGTCGGCGAGGATCAGCACGATATTCGGCTGGGCGCGCACTTGCGCGGCCCACGCCAAGATGAAGATGGCCGGGATTGCGAGGCGGAATGGCATCGGATACGATTCTGGCGCAGGCGCGCGGCGCACGGCAACTGTGGACAATGCAAGCGCCGTGCCCGAGTGGGCGCTGAAACTGTGGGGCGCTGAGCTTTCGGCTTCGTAGGTGGAGGCTATCGAGCGATGGGGCTGGATTTCTGGCTTTGTTCGAAGTGTCGACCGCTGGATAGATAGCCCTGCTGATGCTGACGGCGATGAGTATGAACAGGCCCTCGGCCTTCTCCGCCGGCACTCGGGAGACCATCCCAAGGGTATCGCTGAGTTAGGCTCAAGCGGAATCCGACGGCTTAACGGCGAGACACCCAGTGCTGCGGCTTCTACCCTACCCCGCCTACTGCTTACTCCTCAGGCGGGCCTAGAAGCCACCTAGGTCTATCGGCATCAGATTGCAGGGAGAGCTGCCACGACGGCCATGAGAGCCGCGTGGAAGGTTGCGGCCGCACGTCCGGCGTTGTCTGCAGGGCGCTATGCGGAAGGCCACGCAAAGGATGCCTCCAAAGATATTACGAGCTGAAGCCGAAAGTTCCTCCACAATGCTAGCGATGCCGCGTCTCGGACCAACGAGATTCGGTTCGAGGCGTTGTAGGCATTCTCGGAGAAGTGTGCGGGTTCAAAACGCTGGTCCCCTCAGCGGTTGAAGTCGCCGGATGGAGTGAACACGCAATAGCCGTGGGGTGGGGATCCCATCGTCTTGAACCCGCTCCGTCACTCTAGCACGTAACGTCGCCGAAGCCTCTCACGCTCTCTAGGTGGTCCGCTGATTGCGCGTGGAGTTTCTTGCGCACATTGTCACGATACCGCTTCGCGCAAATTCAAGACTCCTGTCTGGAGACAGATTCATTTTCTACCAAACCGCAATTGAACGAGTTAAAACCGTATCATCTCTTGGAGCCGTAATTGACACCGCTTGCTCCAGCATTCAACAAGATGCCCTGCCGAGAGGTAGCAACTCCCGGCAGGGCGGGTTGGAGGGATCAGCTCATCCCGCGCAACCAACCGAAGGTTCGCAGGAGGGAGTTCAACCACAAGAAACTCCTGCGGCCTCCGTGTATCTATACGATACCTGTTTCGCGCGGAGCCTAGTTGAACTCTTGAACCCAAGGGAGTTCAACCATTAAGTGCCCCGAGTGTTCGGGGCGAAGCGTGCCATACGCTCACAACCGCAACGGCACTCGCCGCCGTCGCTGCCTGATATGTGGGAAGACATGTTCGGAACCGCGCCGGACTGTCGGCGACCGCTACCTGTCACTTGACAGGATTTCGTTCATGGTTGCGCTTCTGGCAGAATGCAATTCCATGTGCTCGACCGCCTGAATCGCGGAGGTGCAAGAGAGGCCTCGCACCAAGCCCCAAGCGCCGAGCCTAGAACTCGTAGCGCAATCCGAACTGCAGGACTCGGGGCGGAATCAGCACTCTGGAGTAGTTTCCGAAGCTCCCGGTGAAGGTATACGACAGCGTCTCCCAAGCGTCCGCGTTGAACCGCACGCTATTCGTCAGGTTGAACGCCTCGGCTCGGAATTGCAGGCTGTGCCCTTCGAAGGGCAGCTGGAAGCGCTTTCCGACCGCCATGTCAATCGAGAAGATCCCGTGGCCGCGCAGATTGTTGCGCTGCCCGATCCCGCCGACCACCACCTGCCGGAACGACGACAGAGCGGCCGCTGGGTTGCTGAAGACGTTCGGCCCGGTGCCGCCTCCGATCAGCGCCGCGCTGGCCGTGTTGGTCTGTGCCGGTATCGGCCCGATGGGCTCGGCGAAGTGCTGGTAGCAGTAGCAGGTCGGCCAGGCGAGACCGTTCAGGATGCTGAGCGGCATGCCCGACGTGAAGCGCCCCAGGCCGCTGACCTGCCAGCCGCCCAGCAGCGCCTGGCCGGCCGGGCCCATGCCGGCAAGGTACGGCTTGCCCCGTCCGAACGGCAGTTCCGCCACCCAGTTGGCGTTGAACTGGTGCCGCATGTCGAAATCGGAAACTGCCCGTTGCGCCTCGCGGTCCCAGGAGTTGATGACACCGAATGTCGACCAGTAGGTATCGCCCGGGATCTGGCCGAACCGCTCTCCCTGGCTGCGTCGCGTCCCGACCGACGTCAAGTCCGTGGATTCGGACAGGGTGTAGTTGAGGTCAAAGCGGTACCCCTTGCTGAATCCCTT
>VXRL01000044.1:0-32428 GCA_009838515.1 Terriglobia bacterium
CGGGCGGTTAACTTGTTCAGGGGGTGTTGTTCGCGCGCGGGTGCGGGGCCTGTGGGGGGGGGCGACACGTTGTGGGGTGCGCCTCCGAGGCGCGCCCCCCTCGCCCGCAGCGGCTGCCAAGCTCTCCCGGCGGGGCATTGTGGTCGCCGTTTCCGGCGAGCCCGGCAACCTCGACGCTCTTTGGGAGCGCCTGCCAGACGGCGCCGAGCGCAGGGAATCCACCAGGACGCCCGAAGCGCTGGCGCTGCTGATTCGCAGCAACCGCAAGAAGGGCGACTCGCTCGAAGAAGCCGTCCGTCGCTCCATCGTCGACATCGAGGGCATCTGCGCCATCGCAGCGATCGCCAACGACGAGCCCGGCAAGGTCGTGGCGGCCCGCCTGGGCCAGCCAACACTGATCGGCCTGGGCAAGCACGAGAACTTCATTGCCTCTGACAAGCCCGCCATCCTGCACAGGACCCGCGACATGATTCAGCTCGAGGACGGCGATATCGCGGTCGTGACTTCCCGGGGTGTGCAGATGATGGACTCCGATGGCCGTCGCCTGTCGCGCTCGGTGCATCACGTCCTGTGGGATCCGCTAATGGCCGAGAAGGGCGGATACAAGCACTTCGTGCTGAAAGAGATCTTCGAGCAGCCGCGAGCCATCCGCGACACGGCCCTGGGCCGCTTGGACGAAGAGACCGGGAACGTGGTGCTCGACGAGCTGGGCGTGACCCTGCGCGAACTCCGGGCGGTGCGCCACTTGAACGTGATCGGCTCGGGCAGCTCGTGGCACGCAGGGCTGATCGCCCAGAACATCGTCGAGCACCTGGCCCGCGTGCCCGTGAAGGTTGAGTTCGGCAGCGAGTTCCGCTACAGCGATCCAGTCATCGACGACCGGGTGCTCTCGCTGGTAGTGAGCAAGTCGGGTGAGACCGCGGACACCTTGGCCGCGCAACAGCTGGCGCACGAGCTGGGTTCGAAGACCATCGCAATCTGCAACTCCATCGATTCGACGATGGCCCATAACGCCCGCGGGGCGGTCCACACGCACGCCGGCCCTGAACTGGCGGCGGTTTCGACCAAGGCATTCAGTGCACAGCTGACAGCGCTGTACCTGTTTGCGATGTACCTGGGCCAAGCCCGCGACACGCTCTCCGGCGAAGCGTCGCGACAGTGCGCGCGCGACTTGCTGGAACTGCCCAGCAAGGTCGAGTCAGCTCTCGAGCTGGCCCCGGATTGCGAGCGCGTGGCGCGCCAGCTTGCGCATACGAACAAGGTCCTGTACCTCGGACGCGGCATCCACTACCCGATCGCGCTAGAAGCGGCGCGCATGCTCAAGGAACTGTCGCGCATCCAAGCCGACGCCTGCGCGGCCGGGGAAATGCGCCACGGCCCCACGGCGCTCGTGGACTCCGACATGGTTGTAGTGGTGCTGGCCACGGTGGACCAGAGCTCTCCCTCTAGTCGCCTGCGCTACGAAAAGACGCTTTCCCAGGTGCGGGAAGTGACGGCGCGGCACGGGCGGGCGATCTGCATCGCGAACGAGGACGACGCTCGCATCGCTCAATACGCCCACGAAGTCATCCGCGTACCGGTCATGCGCGAGCCGCTGCAGTCGGCGGTCTCGCACATCCCTCTGCAGTTGCTGGCTTACTACACGGCCGTGCTGCGGGGTTGCGACGTGGACCAGCCGCGCGACCTAGGTCGCAGCATCACTGCCGACTGAGAGCGCGCTAGGCCGCTCAGCGGCGTTTGAGCGTCGGGCGCTCGTCCTCTTCCTCTTCGGTCGACTCCACGTCGATGTCGTCCGTCGGGATCGTGCCGCCGGTACTGGTGCGGCGCAAGCGCGGCTTGTTCGGATCGTCCGAAGTCTCCTTGCGACGCAGCACGAGCTGTTCGAGCCGGGCCTTGACCTGCAGGAACTCCGACGTGTTGACGACGTACTCGGACCTGCTCGGCAACAGCTGGTCAATGTTCTTCTGGGTCTTCCGAATGCGCGATCCGTGCGGCGGGTGACTGCGGAACAGCTTCGACATCGTGCCGGGCCGACGCTTCTCGTCGGCCAGCATCTTTTCGAAGAAGTCGATGAACGAGGTCGGATCGTAACCCGACTTGTATAGGTACTGCACGCCTAGGAAGTCTGCCTCCGCCTCCATCCCGCGCGAGAACTTCAGGAACGTCATCGGGATCAGGAAGCTGCTGGCCTGGTAGATGCCGTACCCCGTCCAGCCGCCGATGAACAGCAGGGGAATCGAGGCAATCTGGACCAGTTGGCCCTTGGTGGCCTGGCGCGTGCCGTGGCGCGCGGCCACGTGAGCAATCTCGTGCGCCATCACGCCAGCCAACTCGGACTCGCTCTCGGCCCGCAGCATCAGCCCGGAGTTGACGAAGAAGAAGCCGCCCGGCAGGGCAAAGGCGTTGACGTCGGCGCTGTCAATGAGCTTGATCGTGAACGGCACCTTGGCATCTGAATTGCGGACCAGATTCTGTCCGACCCGGTTCACGTACTCGGCGATCACCGGATCGTCGACGATCTTGGAGTGCCGCTCGACGTCTTGGGCCATGCGCTTGCCCATCGCGATTTCCTTCTCGATCGAATAGAAGTTGACTCCCTTGCCGACGTCGCGCTCGCCGATCGCCTCGACATCCTTCTTCGCAGACTTCGGCCTCTGCTGCTTGCTATTGGAGTTCCCCTGTTGGGCAAGCGCCACGCTGCCAAAGAGCAGCGCCAGCGCGAGCGTCAGGCATCGTTTCGTCCAAGTCATGGCTGACATCCCTCCATGAGGCCGGGCAGAACTGCGATCTGGCTGGGCACGTTCAGTATAGCCCTGTTTGAAACTCTGTGCCCAGTTACGCCTTACACTAAGCGGAATTAAGCCGGGCGGTGGGTCTGGCTGCTCCGCCACCCATGGATACGGCGACCATCCGAGCGCATTTTCCCGTAACCGCGCAATACGCGTATTTCAACAATGCCGCCATCGGACCGTTGTCGAGGCCAGCAGCCTTGGCGATGCAGGGACAGGTCGAATCTGCCCTGTCACGCGGCGTCCACGGCTACGGCAGCTGGACCGAGGAATACGCCGGGCTGCGCGTTGAGACAGCTGCCATGCTCGGCTGCTCTCCCGACGAGGTGGCGATCACCAAGAACACGTCCGAGGGGCTCTGCGCGATCGCCAACGGGCTCGACTGGCGCACCGGCGACGTCGTGGTAGGGCTCGCCAGCGACTTCCCGGCCAACTACGTGCCTTGGAGGGAGTTGCAGCAGAGGCGCGGGGTGCGCTTCCGCAGCCTCGAGCTGCGCCGCGGCCTCCTCGAGTTGGAAGACTTGGACCAGGCATGCCGCGGCGCTCGGCTGGCGGCTCTGAGCTACGTCCATTTCCTGACCGGCTTTCGGTGGGACTTGGCAGCGGTCGGCGAGATCTGCCGGCACCGCGACTGCTTGCTCGTGCTGGACGCCGTGCAAGGCATGGGCGCATTCCCGATCGACGTCAGGGCTTGCGGCGTTCATGCGCTAGCGGCTTCCGGCCACAAATGGCTGGTCGGGCCCGAGGGCTGCGGCGTGCTGTATGTCGATCGCGACCTCATGCCGCAGGTTACCCCGGTCGAGTTTGGCTGGGCAAGCTTGGAGGGATTCGAGGAATACCGCCACGACGGCGGCCTGCAACCAGATGCTCGCCGGTACGAATGCGGCACGCTGAACTCGGCGGGCTGCGCCGGACTGCGCGCATCGATGGCGCTGCTGAATCGCATCGGCCCAGACTCTTCCTCGCGGCATATCCACACGTTGGCTGAGCAGCTGCTCTCGGGCGCGCTAGGGAAGGGGTACGAGGCTGCCGCCGAACGCACCCACGACAACGGCTCAGGGATCGTGTCGTTGCGCAAGCGCGGCGTGGATTCCGCTGCGGCCGTTCGAACCCTGCTGGAGGACGGGGTGTCAGTGGCGGAGCGCATGGGCTGGATCCGCGTGGCACCGCACGTCTACAACAGCGCAGAAGAGATTGACCGCCTGGTGCACCTGCTGCCGTGACGGGCCGATCGCACCTTCAGCCGCTCGCGACGTAGTGCAACTGGCCTGTCATCAGCGATTAAGGAGAATGCTGGCGACGGTCGACATCCCATTCCTATGGCGCGGGCCCCGCGACTGTCTCGATGGCGGTCTTGGTAACATGCCTCACTGGACTGCTCCGCATGGCACCGAGACGCCAAGTGGCCGGATCGTGCCATTCGATAGCGCTTCGTCTGACGGCCGCCGTGTCGATCTCCGGTCAATCGTCGGCGCCGGAGCCGGATCCCTAGGTCGCCGCCATTGATCTACGCCTGGCGGAGACTTCGGAAGACGCCAATCTGTATGGTCCGACGCGGGCCGCCGTCCGCGGCGTGCACCAGTTGGCGCTCTCGGAGCTGGCAGCGCTCGCGCTCGGTCCGCCAAGGCCATGACCATCAAACACCTGATACGTCCTGCTCTGCGGTCGGACATACCGGAGATCCGGTCCGTGGTGGAGGACGCCGGGATGTTCCCGCCGGAGATGCTGGACGGCATGATCGCCGGTTATCTCGACCAGACCACCCGGGACATTTGGTTCGTCCCGGTAGCAGACGGCCAAGTCGTCGGCTTCGGCTATTGCGAGCCCGAGCGCATGACGAGCGGAACCTGGAACCTCCTGGCCATCGCTATCCTCTCCCGGTACCGCGGGCACGGCGTCGGCGGCGCGATGATGCACTACCTGGAGAACCGGCTCCGGACCGCCGGCGAACGCATTCTCATCGTCGAGACGATGGGGACTCCGGCGTTCCGGCGCACCCGCTCCTTCTACCGAGCCAGCGGATACACCGAGGAAGCGCGCATCCGGGAGTTCTACGAGCCCGGCAGCGACAAGGTCGTCTTCTGGAAGCACCTTTGACGGGCACGGGAGCCTTGGCGTTCTATTGCCGAGCGCGGGGCAGTCATCCATCCTCCGGTGCGGTACTTGCACGAGGATCTGGTTGCTGAATTGATCGAACTCCACCGGGAGGGCGGCCTTGTCGGCCGGCAAGTCGAAGAGCGAAGGCAGGCCTCCGGGGGTCAGGATGCGCAGGCGGGCCGGAAGCGTGTCCGGCCTCCGGCACGGCTCCCGAGAGGCGACCGCGAAGGCCCGTTCGCCGAGCGTCGGAACGATGAGTGTTGGCCCTTAGGGGACGATGCCCAGTCAGGCGCGTCCCTGCCGGACCTGACCGGCTGCCTTCAGCATCGCATGTCGGACCCGAGAAAGGAGTTCCAGCACGAGGCGGTCACGCCCGCAGCCGCTCGCTATCATGCTTGGCGGCATGCGAACCCTCCACCTCTGCGTCGCAACTCTCTGCCTAGCAACCGCCGCTCTCGCCCAGACGGCCACCTACGACGAGCCCTACCGGCCCCAATTCCACTTCTCGCCCGCCGTCAACTGGACCAACGATCCCAATGGCTTGGTCTACCACGCCGGCGAGTGGCATTTGTTCTACCAGTACAACCCCTTCGGAGATCTGTGGGGCCACATGAGCTGGGGCCACGCAGTGAGCCCGGACTTGTTCCACTGGAAGCACCTGCCGGTGGCTCTGCCCGAAGTTGGCGAGGTCATGATCTTCTCCGGCAGCGCCGTGGTGGATCACGCCAACAGCTCCGGTTTCGGCAGCGCCGGCGAGCCCCCGATGGTGGCGATCTACACCAGCCGCACTGCAAGCGACCAAACCCAGTCCATCGCCTACAGCACCGACAAGGGGCGGACTTGGTCCGACTACGGGGGCAATCCCGTGATCGACATCGACGATCCGGCCTTCCGCGACCCGAAGGTTTTCTGGCACGCCGATTCCAAGCGCTGGATCATGGCAGTAGTGCTGGCCAACCAGCGCAAGGTCCGGCTGTTCGGATCGCCGGACTTGAAGAGCTGGAAGTTCCTCAGCGACTTCGGTCCCGAAGGGGCGCATCCCGTCCGCAACTGGGAGTGCCCGGACCTGTTCGAGCTCCCGGTCGAGGGCGAGCCGGGCGAGAGCAGGTGGATCCTGCAGGTCGATTCCGGAATGGGGCATCCTTGGCTGGGTTCGGGCTGCCAGTATTTCGTCGGCGAGTTTGACGGCGAGAAGTTCATCAACGACAACCCGCCGGAGACCGCTCTGTGGCTGGATTGGGGGCGCGACTTCTACGCTGCCCAGTCCTATTCCGATGTCCCGGAGGAGGACGGTCGGCGACTCGTGATCGGCTGGATCAGCAACTGGATGTACGCGCGGGACAAGCCGACCTCCCCGTGGCGCGGCGCGCAATCCGTGGCGCGCGAGCTGCGACTGAAGCGTTTCGACAAGGGGCTCCGTCTCGTTCAGCAGCCCGCTCGTGAGATCGAGAATTTGCGCGGCAAGAGCCTGAGCCTGCGCGACCTGAGCGTCGGCGAGGCAAACCGCCAGATCGAGCGGGCGGGGTTCTCCGCCGATACGCTCGAGCTCCAGCTTGTCTTGACCCCGGGCGGGGCCAAGGATGTCGGCATTCGCTTGCTAGAGGGTGCTGGCGAGGAGACGCTGGTCGGATTCACGGCTGCTCCGGAAGAGGTCTACATCGACCGCAGCAAATCGGGGAGGGTCGATTTCCATGAGTCATTCGCCGGTCGGCACTCGGCAAGGCTGGAGCCGGTGGAGGGCCAGGTCCGCTTGCGGATCCTGCTAGACCGCTCGGTGGTGGAAGTGTTCGCGGGCGAGGGAGAGGTGGCGATCACGGACCGAGTCTTCCCGTCGCCGTCGAGCACGGGGCTCTCGCTCTTCGAGGAGGGCGGCAGCGCACGCGTCGTGTCGCTCGACGCATGGCAGCTCAAGTCGGTTTGGCAGTGAGCTGCGAACGGCCTCGCTACTGATTTCGGAACGTCGGGCCGGAGCCAGTCAGCCGCATGCGCTAGGGCTTGGAGCACGAAAAATGCCGACGGACCGCATTCGCAGGAACCCCG
The DNA here is from genome assembly GCA_009838515.1 of Terriglobia bacterium. Classification (GTDB taxonomy): domain Bacteria; phylum Acidobacteriota; class Terriglobia; order Bryobacterales; family UBA6623; genus VXMF01. The sequence goes on from VXRL01000044.1 coordinate 6,927, forward strand.
CCCATTGACAGCCTCAGGCCGGCCGGCTCGGGCCGGTGACGCGTCCCGGAAAGCAACCGACGCATCGCGGTACAGTCGGTGGATAGAGGGAAGAACACTCTGATGCCTATAGACAACGGCTCACTTCCGATGCGACTGTTCACGGCTACGCACGGGCGCGCCTGGGATCCCGCCGATATCGACTTCTCTCAGGAGCGCTCGGATTGGCTGGCGCTTACGGACGACGAGCGCCAGCTTCTGTTGCGTCTGGTGTCGGGCTTCCGGATCGGCGAGCGCGGCGTGGCCCACGAACTGGCCCCCTTGCAGCTCTGGTTCCGCCGCCGCGGCTGGATCGACGAGGAGCTCTTCGCCGCAGCACAGATGTACGAAGAGGCCCGGCACGTCCAGTTCTTCGAGCGCTGGCTGATCGAGGCGCTGCCGGGCCGTTTCGGTGTCGACATCCCCTATCCCGAGCTCCAAGGCGACATGTTTTCCATCCGCTTGCCAAGGACGATGCAATCACTGCTCGGGGACGACAGCCCCGAGGCCTTGTTGCGAGCCGTCATGCTGTACCACTTCTACGTCGAAGGCGTGGGCGCTGAAGCAGGTTATACGGTGTTCCACGCGATATTCGAGCGGAGCGGCCGCTTCCCCGGCCTCCGGCAGGGCATCCGGCTCATCCAGCGCGACGAGACCCGGCACATCTCCTTCGGCGTGCACGTCCTGCAGAAGCTGCTGGGCGAGCATGGCCGCCTAGTCGACCTGTTCGAGAACGAGGCCGCAGCCCTGCGCCCCCAAGCCGAAGAGGATTCCGAACAGATTCTGGCCGGGTTCGCAGCGGGGAGCATCCCATTCGGCGTGGACTCCGCTGCCTACCGCCAGTGCTACCTCGACAGGCTCGACGAGATGCGGCGGCAAGTGGCTGGTGGTGAGCAGTAGGCTTACATCGACGGCGAGCTTCGGGCTGGATCTGCAGTCAAGCGACGAACATTAGAGGGTCGGCCTTGATACACGAGCAGATTCACACACTTGCCGATATGCTGATTGCGTGAGAACTACGGTCGATATCGATGACGAGTTGATGGTCGCAACCAAGTCCTTTGCAGAGCGTAACCAGAAAACCCTGACGGGAGTGGTGGAGCAGGCTCTGCGCGAACTGTTGTCGGGCCCGTCGCGACAGGACTCGGACGCTCCGCCGATTCCGGTGTTCAAAGGCAAAGGCGTGCAGCCTGGAGTGGACCTGACCGACAACTCAGCCACTGAGGTCCTCATGGACGCAAGGTCCTGACGCTAACATGCTGGAGAACGCGTGTCGGCAGGACGCATTCCATCACGCCCACTGCCGCACATGGCCGGACGCCGCTGCTTCGTGTAGCGAACCGGCCGGGGCATAACGTGGCGCAATAATATTCCGAAGCTGGTCCGCTCGCTAAACCCCATGCAGATCATTCGCAAGGATCACGATATCTTCGACGCCGTCATCGTCGGTTCTGGCGCGACGGGCGGCTGGGTCGCCAAGACGCTCGCCGAGTCGGGCATGCAGGTAGCGCTGCTGGAGGCCGGCCACCGCACGACCGAGGCCGAGTTCACCGAACACCTGCGTACCTACGACCTCAAGTACCGCGGTCAGTCCCCTGAAATCGCTCGAAATCGTCCGATCCAGAGCATGAAGTACGCCTGTCGCGAGTCGAACTTCAAGTGGTTCGTCGACGACATCCGCAATCCCTACACCTATCCGGCGGACAAGCCGTTCCAGTGGACGCGCGGCCGCCAGCTTGGAGGACGGTCCCTCACCTGGGCGCGCCAGAGCTACCGTCTGTCGCCGCTGGACTTCTCGGCCGCCAGCCACGATGGCTACGGCGAGAACTGGCCTATGACGTACGAGGAAATGGTCCCGTACTACGAGACCGTCGAGCGCTACGTCGGCATCAGCGGAGAACCGCTCGGCCTCATGCAGTTCCCCGACAGCATCATGCAGCCGCCGATGGCGATGACCTGCGGCGAGCAGCACTTCAAGCGTAAAGTCAATGCCCGTTTCGATCGCAACGTCACCATCGGCCGCACCGCGATCCTGACCAAGCCGCTCAACGGCCGCCAGCCATGCCACTACTGCGGCCCGTGCGAGCACGGCTGCATCACGCACTCGTACTTCTCCAGCGTTTGGACCACCGTCGCAGACGCCGAAAGGTCGGGCAACTGCGCGGTGCTAACGGACGCGGTTGTCTCCCACGTCACCACCGACAAGGGCACCGGCCTCGCCGATGGCGTGGCTTACTACGATCGCCTGACTCGCGCGCCGAGGAAGATCCGCGCCAAGGTCGTGGTCCTCTCAGCGTCGACCTTGGAATCGACCCGCATCCTGCTGAACTCAGGCGATGGCTTTTGTAACTCCTCGGGCGCGCTGGGCCACTACGTGATGGACCACATGTACGGAGGGGTATCGGGCGTGCTGCGAGTCAAAGAGAGCAAGCGGTGGGCCGGCCCTCCCCAGCGCCCCAACGGACTCTATCTGCCGCGCTATCTGAACGTCGAGCGCCCTCATACCAACGGCATGATCCGCGGTTTCGGCGCTCAGATGCGCAACGGGTCCAGCTACGGCTCGCCTAGGGCGATTGCAGCCATACCCGGTTTCGGGGCAGGCTTCAAGCGCGCCGTGCGCGACTCGGACTCCTACTGGCGCTTCGGCCTGGGAACCTCGTCCGAGTGCCTGGCGCGCTACGAGAACTACGTCAAGCTCGATCCGCACGTCAAGGACGCATGGGGCATCCCGGCTCTGCACATGAACGTGACGTGGAGCGACAACGAGACGCGCCTGTTCAACTACTCCGCCGACGCGGGCGAGGAGATGTTGCTGGCTGCCGGGGCCGAAGACATTCGCAAGATCACGACGCCGCGTTGGCCCGGCGGTGCCACGCACGAGGTCGGCACGGCGCGCATGGGCAACGATCCGCACAAGTCCGTGCTCAACAAGTGGGGCCAAGCTCACGACCTCAAGAACCTGTTCGTCACCGATGGCGCAGCCTTCGTCACGATCGGTTGCTTCAACCCCAGGCTCACCATGATGGCGCTCGCGCGGCGGGCATCGGAGTACTTGGTCGAGGCCGCGAAACGAGGCGAACTCGCATAGGCCGCTGGTCGCCAACAGCTGTGCCTAGGGCGCTAGACTTGCGCGTCCAATAAGTGTTAGAGTTCCCGTACTGATCGTTTAGTTCCTTCGTGCCAGTCTTGGAGCGCACGAGGCTTGGCGGGTGGAAATCTACAGTCAGCTATGCGAGCTTAGCGAAACCAGAGGGCGTGCTGCCTGCACACACTTGGAGCGAGCTCTTGCAGGTATCTCGGAGTAAAGGAGAGCAATACATGTATTTCGTAGTCTTCGCGACTCACAAGCAGGAAATGGGATCGGAACGGAGCCGTTTGTCGGACGCGTTCACCGACTACGTCCACGATCCCACTCATCATCCTGACGTGACCCTTCATCACGGTGGACCGACGCTCGGCGAAAGTGACGAGACCGTTACGGGCTTGCTGTTGGTGCTCGAAGCCCCATCGCTCGACGCCGCACGGGCGTTCGTCGCCGACAGTCCTTATGCCGGAGCGGACATCTTCGCCGAATCCCACATCCAGGCATGGAACTGGTTGACGGGACGCCCCGGCTAGGCGCACTGCGTGCCGCCGGCACTTCGGATCGTCAGCGGAATCCCCTAGGAGTCCTTCCGGGCGGAGGATGTCGAACACAAGCTGATACGGAGCGAGTGCGGATGCTTCTCCTAGGCTGTAGTGCCGGAGGCACGCAGGAAGTCGCGCAGGAACGTGCGCTGGCCGTCCTCGGGACACGAATCCCTCCAGCGGGGAATCCGGACCTCTCTGGGCGTGAAGATCAACGAGGCGTGCATGGGCTAGCCTAGGGGGCCCCTTGAGCAACAGTTCCAAGCAGCGCGCACCAGCCGTTCGCTACGAGCCCGACGAGAATCCTCCGGCGGCCCTGGCGCTGGGTGCCGGCCTGCAGCTCGTAGTTCTCGGCATAACCAGCATTATCCTTATCCCCACGATCGTCATCCGGGTCGCTGGGGGAACCGACGAGTACCTGTCCTGGGCCGTGTTCGGCGCGGTCACCGTCAGCGGCATCTGCACGGGCCTGCAAGCGGTTCGGATGGGCCGGATCGGAGCGGGATACGTGCTCTTCATGGGCCCGGCCGGAGCCTATATCGGAGTCTGTGTGAGCGCGCTGAGCGAGGGCGGTCCATCCCTGCTCGCCACTCTGGTTGTCGCGTCGTCGCTCGTCCCGATCGTGATTTCGATGCGGCTTGCCCTGTTCAGGCGCCTTCTGACACCGACCATCGTTGGCACGGTGAATATGCTGGTACCGGCAACCGTCCTGCCGGTCGTTTTCAGCCGCCTAGCCGATGCGCCGGACGAAATGGCTCTGGCCGCGCCGCTCACTGCAGTGGCGACGATCCTGGTCATCAGCGGCATCTCACTGACCGCAGGGAGGACGCTGCGCTTGTGGGCTCCGATCGTCGGGGTCGTTGCAGGTTCGGCAATTGGCGGGTCGTTGGGGCTCTACGACGTGGACCTAGTTGCCCGGGCTCCCTGGATCGGCCTGCCGCAGGGCGACTGGCCAGGGATCGGGCTCGAGCTCGGACCGGCGTTCGTGGAGCTCCTTCCTGCCTTCGTGTTTGTGGCTCTCATTGGCGCCATCCAAACGATCACTGGCGCAGTCACCATCCAGCGCGTGTCTTGGCGCCAGCCGCGGGCCGTGGACTACCGGGCGGTGGAGGGTGCTGTAACCGCAGACGGCCTTGGCAAGCTGCTGTCGGGCCTCACGGCAATCGTGCCCACACAGACCATCGCGGTCAGCGTTCCGATTGTCGAGCTCACGGGGGTCGCGGCGCGCCGCGTAGGAATCGCGGCCGGTGGCGTGCTTATCGTGCTGGCGTTCCTGCCCAAGGCCGTAGCGCTGATCCTAGCGATTCCTAGCCCGGTGGTTGTCGCCTATCTAACCGTGGTGCTGGCGATGAGCTTCGTGCGCGGCATGACGGAGGTCGTGCAGGGCGGGATCGATCATCGCAAGGGAATGATTTCAGGTGTCGCCTTCTGGGTAGGCGTCGGCTGCCAGAACGACCTGCTGTTCCCCGAGCTGCTTGCGGAATTCGCGGGCGGCCTCCTGCGGAACGGCATCACGGCCGGCAGTGTCGTGGTGATTCTGATGACCCTGTTCCTGGAGGCGGCGGCACCGCGCCGCAGCCGGATCGAAGCAGAGCTCAGTGCTTCCGTGCTGCCGAGGATCCGGGAGTTTGTCAGCAGGTTCGCGTCCCGCAACGGCATGGGGGCGAAGATGGTCGACCGCCTCGACGCCGCAGCCGAAGAAACGATGCTGACACTGATCGCGCAGGACGAGAACCGCGAGAAGCGAGAGCGACGGCGGTTGCTGTTGACAGCGCGCAAGGAAACCGGCGGAGCCGTGCTCGAGTTCGTTACCGCGTCCGGCGAGGAGAACCTTCAGAACCGGATCGGGCTGCTCGCCGACACTCCCGACGAGATGCCGGTGGAGCGCGAGGTCTCGCTTCGGCTGCTGCGCCACATCGCGTCCTCCGTTCGCCACCAGCAGTTCCACGACCTCGACATCGTGACTGTGCAAGTGGAATTCCCGGAGACGCGCCGCGGGGGCCGCTGAGTCCGTGACCGGCCGGAGAGCACTGGCGTTGCGCGTGCTGGCCGGGCCAGCCGTGTTCGCCATCGTTTGCGCCGCGCCTCTGGCCGGCCTCGCGCCGGAGGCGCACCTTGCCCTCGGCGTATACGCCTGGACCGTGGCGTGGTGGGTGACCACGCCGGTGCCGTGGGCGGTCGCCAGCTTCCTGCCGTTCGTGATCCTCCCACTCGGAGGGGTGATGCCCCTATCCGACGTGGCCGGCAGCTACGGACACGTGATCCTGCCGTACCTGATGGGCGTCATGCTCTTCGGCCACGCGTTTCAAAAGCACGGCCTAGCGAGGAGAATCGCCCTCGCCGCGCTATGCGTGCCGGGCGTGGCGCGGTCCGGCACGGGCTTGATCTTCGCGATCTTGGTCGTGTCCGCAGTGATGTCCGCGCTAGTCAGTGATCTGGCGGTCATCGTGATGATGACGCCGATCGCGCTGTCGCTCACGCACTCTGTGGCAGCCGGCGCGAAGCGCATGTCGGCGGCAGCGAGCCTGGCCGTCCTCTACGGCGCTGCAGCCGGAGGGCTGGCAACGCCCGCAGGCATTGTCTTCAATGCGTTGACCCTCTCGCTGCTGGAACAGTTCACGAGCTACAGCGTCAGCTTTGTGCAGTGGGCGTCGACCGGCGTCCTCCTGGCGGCGGCCCACTTCCCGGTCTGCTATCTGATCCTGAAATTGATGCTGCCACCCGAAGTGCGGGCCATCCCCAATGCCCGCGAGCGCTTTCTCAAGGAACGCGAGCAGCTGGGACCGATGAGCCGGGGCGAAAGGAACGTCCTGCTCGTGCTGATTCTGATGTTGGTGCTGTGGACGCTGCCGACCGTCGCCGAGATCGGGTTTCTCGACATCTGGTACGTGCCGCCGGTGGCCATGGTGCTGCTGTTCTTGTTGCCGGTCGACGCGAAGCGCAGTGCAATGACCCTAGGAGTCAAGGACTTTCAGGAAGGCGTCGCGTGGAACGCGCTGTACCTAGTGCTCGGCGGGATGGCATTGGCGGACATCTTGACGACCTTGGGCACGATCGAGTGGCTCGCCGGCCTACTGACGGGAAGTGTTACCGCCGGGGCGTTGCCTTGGGTTGCGGGCCTAGCCACGCCGCTGTTGACGCAGCTGGCCAGCGGAGCGGCAACGTCGATCATGGTTTCCACGATTCTCTTCCCGCTCGCGGAGGCCCTTGGCTACAACCCTGCGATTCTCGCCCGCATCATCGCGGGCACGGCCCAAGCCGTGGCGTTTCCTTGGTCCAGCCCGGCGTCGGCCGCGACATTCGCGTTCGGCGCTGTTGGATTCGGGACCATGTTCAGGGTCGGCCTCGTCGCCACCGTCCTGACGTCGATCGTCGTGATCGCTCTGAGCATGATCCTAGTGCCGGCACTGCAGGCGTTTGCGGTGGGGTGACGAACAGCAGGGGGTTGGGGCGCCGGATGTCGGCCAAGCGGAAACCTCGCGGTGCTGCAACTGGCGCAGTCCGCTTGCGGGCCGCTCCAGCCCGAACACATCTCCTACGCTCCGACAACGTACTCCTGTGGAGTGATACGCTCATGCCGGTGGGTTGTCGCCCGGCAAATTGAGGCCGACTATTTCAAGGCATCCCAGCTTTCTGGGGCAGCCGGAGAGTCCGAACAACCGCCCCGAGAGAACATCGTGAGATCCGAACGATGCAACTCTGGGAACGCGGCAGGCGCCCTTGGTGAAGAACCAATTCAACACGACCGACAGGACGTGCCAAGCTTCGAAGGATCCGGCGAAGCGGAAGACGCCGGCTCGCGGCAGGAGGTGACCCAACCGGCCAGCGAACTGAATCACGAAGAAGAGTTCGAGCGGGCCTGGGCCGACCCGCGCAATACCCGGGTCGAGCTGCCTCCGGTTGACGTCAACCTAGTGCTCGCCAAGTACTACCGCACGAACGAACCGCTCAGGTTCACCCGGACCATGCTGTGGGACATGGAGGTGAAAAAGGCGTACCGGCCCGACCTCTATATTCCTTCCGTGGTATTGGACGGCAGCGCCCGCTATTGGCGGCCGCGGGCGGCAGCCAACGGAGCCGTGTCCTTCGTGCGGTCCACGCAGCAGCGCCTCTGGCTTGAGCCACAACAGCGCGGGCTGGTTCTAGAACAGGTCTTCCTCAACCGCGCGCTGCAGCGCGCCACATTCATCGGGGCAGCGGAACTCGTCGATGAGGACGGGAACGTGCTTCGAGCCGGCACCAGACAGCCTCTCTTTCACGTTGAGCACTCGGTAGACGGCGAGGAGTCGCGACCTCTTAACCGGTGGCGAATCGTTTACCTGACGGGCGGGCCCGAGCAGAGACTGATCGAGCGGTTCGACCGTGCAAGGCAGGTATGGCTCCGTGAGTTCATCGAAATCTACATCCGACGGGACTTGGGAATCGATCTCACCCGGAGGGCCATCTTCTGACGCAAGGCCGCGCGCGCCGGTGGAGGCGGGCCGAGGCAGCAGATTCCCGCGCACAGGCCGGCCCCAGAGCCTTTCGGGAGAATCGGAAGTTCATGGTGGGGAAAAGGACGACGGCCGGCACGACGAGATCGCACACGAGAGTTCGACGCTGGGGAAACTGCGGGACGTTTGGATGCTTGTTCAGTGGAGCGGTCTTGGGCGCGAAACCGGTGTGGTAGCGTTAGGGGCGAATTCACGCCCGAATCGAACCCGGAAAGCATGGGCACTGTACCGACGCCATGAAACCTCTCGCGATCCCGTCGCAAGACTATCCGATTTGAATGACTTCGAAGGGTCCAGAATCGTCGTGATCGACAAGCCTGAGAGCGTTCAGATGAAAATTCAGGACCTTCGCCACGTCGGGTTGCTATCGCCAGCGATCGCGGCCCACGCCAAGTTCTATCTCGAGGCTTGGGGGCTCCAATCGGCCGGAGAAGACCAGCACGCACGATATTTCCGCGGATCGTCGACCGAGCACCACATTCTAAGCCTGCATCCGGCAGACCGGCGCGGGCTCCACCACTTGGCCTTTAGCGTCGACGGACGCGAAGCGGTCGACGCGGCAGCAACCGAACTGGAGCGGCGGGGAACTACGATCGTGGCGCGGGCGGACGAACTGGACCAACCCGGTGGCGGATACGGACTGCGGTTTCTGGACCCGGAAAACCGCTGCATCGAACTATCAGCGGACGTGACCGGACACTCGAGTGGATCGTGGGCCGAGGGCGTCGGGCCCCGCCGGCTCTGCCATGTGGTGCTGAACACTGCGCGGTTCGATCAGGTCGTGGAGTTCTATACCGCCGTTCTTGGCTTCCGAGTCTCGGACTGGAACGAGAACCAGATGGCGTTCTTGCGATGTAGCCGGAAACATCACGTAATCGCCTTCAATCGCTTGGATCACGCATCGGTCAACCATGTTGCGTACGTGATGGCGGACGTGGACGGCGTGATGAGAGGTCTGAGCAACCTTCGTGCCCGAGGCCAGGAACCCGATTGGGGGCCGGGACGGCACGGCCCGGGCAACAACATCTTCTGCTACTACAAGGATCCGGCCGGCTACGTGTCCGAGTTCTCCAGCGACATGGAGCACATCGAAGACGAAGCAGCGCACGAACCCGCAGTCTGGAGACGAGTGCCGGAACAGATCGACCGATGGGGTACGGCTGGGCCGCCCAGCGCCGATGTCCGGAAGGCAATGGCCGGCGACCCTGACCCGGGCTGGCCCGTGAAGGACACCCCCCGCTGATTGATTTTCGCAAGTGCCGTGACCCCTCCTCCGCACTGCAAGCCGTGCGCCGGCGCCTGAGGCCACCAGTGCATGGGGGCTAACAGTTGGCCCCGGCACCGCCCGCCCGAGGCTCGCCAGTTACGGGCTTCTGGCTCAGTTCTCGGCGGCCGGCTGTTCTTCGGCCTCCCCGGCTTTCTCGGATTCTTCGGGCGCCTTCCAGCCGAGATCGATGTGGCACTCCGGCAGGGCCTGGCTCAGCTTCTCGGCTCCTTCCGGAGTCACTTTCGTTTGCCACAAGTACAGGCTCTTCAGGTTCTTGAGTCCCTCCAAGTGAGCGAGCCCGGCATCCGTCACGCCCGTCTGGTAGAGGTTCAGATACGACAGGCTCTCCAAACTGGCGAGATGCGCCAAGCCCGCGTCTGATACGTTTGTCTTCTCCAGATGAAGGCGCTTGAGCGCTGTCAGCCCCGCTAGGTGTGCGAGGCCCTCGTCGGTGACATCAGTCCCTCCCAGATGGAGCGACACCAACTGCCCCAAGTCTTTCAACACCGCGAGCTCGCCGTCCAAGGCGGGCGTCTCCGGACCATCGGAATCGGTGGCGTCGACCTTACGAAGGCCGTCCTGACTCCGTCCGAGGTGGAAGGCGATCTCCACGGCGGGGTCATCCGCGGCAACCCGCATGACCCGCCCGCCCAGCTCCTGAATCTTCTCCATCAAGGCGGGGTCTGGCCCATCCTCCAAGCTGCGCCCTTGCTGGGCGGCTCCGTTCGAAATCACTCCCAAGAAAAACAGAATCGCAATCGTGGCACTTCTCACGGGGACCTCCTTTTCTCAACCAAGATCGGATCGTTCGCTTGCAACGCCTCTCCGGAGGATGCGCCGCCATGTGCCGCGTAGCGTTGACCGCGCACAGCCTCCGACTGTGTCCAGCACCGCCAACTCGACCGGCTGTCCCGGCGGGCGGCACTGACATCCTGCGGGAATGAGTGCCGGACCATCACCGCCCCGGAACATCCGGCAGAAGGAACGTGGCTGGAACTGCGGTCATTCTAGTATCGCGATGCGGGCGTTGGGAACCTCAGGCGACTTCCGGCCGCTTCGCGAAACCCCGAAATTCGCGGATCAGTCGAACTCGTGCGCAAGGGACACTGGTTCGGTCACGCGACCAAGGTCTTGCACGTTCGGCCTTTACGCGGCGCGAGGGCCTGCGCCATGCTATTGGCCATGCGACGGGCGTTACTGGCAATCCTGGCGTGCTGGGCCTGCTCCGAGCCCGATGCGAGTGTCGCCCCGGCCGGGGAGCGGCAGCCGCCAAGCCTCGTGGTCATCCTGGCGGACGATCTGGGCTACGCCGATGTCGGGTTCCAAGGGCTGCGAGACTTTGCAACACCGAACATTGATCGCCTTGCCCATCGGGGCGTCCGCTTCACCAACGCCTACGTGAGCCACCCCTACTGCAGCCCGTCACGGGCCGGGCTGCTCACAGGGCGCTACCAGCATCGCTTCGGCCATGTCCGCAATCCGAAATTCCGCGCCGGGGAAGGCCTGCCGCTGAGCGAGACGCTGCTGCCTCAAGCCCTCGCCGAGGCTGGCTACGTGAGCGGCATCGTCGGCAAGTGGCATCTGGGCGACGCGCCCCGATTCCACCCCCTGGAGCGCGGGTTCGACGAATTCTTCGGATTGCTTGGCGGCGGTCACGATTACTTCAAGTCGGCCGGTGCCGACGCTGGGGAATACTTGATCCCTCTCGAAGCGCATGGCGAGCCGATCCCCGTGGAAGGATACCTGACCGAACAGCTCACCGAGGCAGCCCTAGATTTCGTCCGGCGTCACGCAGAGCAGCCGTTCTTCCTGTACCTGGCCTACAACGCTCCCCACGGCCCTCTGCAGGCGCCGCCAGAACTGCTGGACCGGGTCAACTCTATCGGCGACCCGCGGCGCCAAACCTATGCCGCGATGGTGACATCGCTGGACGACGGCGTGGGAGAGGTGCTCGCCCTGCTCGAGGAGCTCGGGATCAGCGACGGCACGATGGTCTTCTTCCTGAGCGACAATGGCGGCCCCACACCGGCCAATGCCTCCGACAACACTCCGCTGCGTGCGACCAAGGGCACGGTTTACGAGGGCGGGGTGCGCGTGCCGTTCGTGCTGGCTTGGCCCGGCCATCTGCCTGCTGGGAGCACCTATGACGCGCCAGTCAGCGCGCTGGACATCTTCCCCACGGCCGTCGCGACGGCCGGGATCGAGACGCCAGCGAACCTCGACGGCGTCAACCTAGTGCCCTACCTGCTCGGCGCTGAGGGCGCGCCGCCGCACGAGCAACTGTTCTGGCACTCCGACGAGGGCGGGCAGTTCGCCACGCGCACAGCCGAGCACAAGCTGGTGCGCGTGCTCGACCGTGAACCCGAACTGTATGCAATCGGGGAAGATATCTCCGAGAGCGACCCGGCCAGCGAAGACGACGGCCGGATCCGGGAACTATTCCGAGCCATAGAGTCCTGGCACGCCGACCATCCGCCTCCGGCCTGGCCCGGCACGCGCGGCGAGCGCCCGGTGCATCCGAACACGGCCAAGGGCCTAGGGGCCGACCAAGCCGAGCTCGACGCCTGGATGGCGCGGCGGTCCGAGTGACCGCTGATCGCACGTCCTGACCCGCGGACGCCCCAGCCTGCGTTTCCCGGTGATTCTCCGCCGCATCAGAATTGCACCCTCAGTCCCACCTGCGCGCGTCGAGTGTCGCCAAGCCCGCTTCGCAGCGACCCGTCGAAATTGAAGAGGAGCGAGCCAACCGCAGGATCAACGAAATTGTCCGCGTTGGTCAGGTTGAACGCCTCGAAGACCGGCTCGAAGAAGGCGTGGTCGCGGATCGAGAAGCGCCTTGACAGGCGCAGGTCCCAAGTGACGAAGTCGTTCTGGCGCCGCAGCGTATTGCGCCGCAGGATCGAGCCGTCGACGCAGATCCTGTCGGAGGGCTGCGCGGCCCTCGCGCCCGGATCTGAACATCGCTCGGACACAGGAGAGGGGGACAGGTAGCGGACGATGTGGCTCAGCTGGATCCCCCAGCCGAGAGTGGTCAGAAAATACCCGCTGACTTGGTGGCGCCGGTCGCGGTCAGACCAGCCGAACTCCGGCTCGAGATTGCCAGCGTGAGCGTAGCGAAACACGAACGGGTCGCGCTCGTTGTCGTCGTCCGAGCGATCGAAGGCCAGGGTGTAGCTGGCCTCGAAGGCCAGCGGGCGTCCCCGGATGTTGCCTCGCCCGCGCACCCCTGCGACTAGGGCGTGGTAGCGGGATCTCGCGCTGCTCTCGGCGACGGTGAGCGTGTTGATGCCGCCTCCCGACGGATGCGTCCCGATGCCGAAAGGTGTACCGAACGCTGCATCGTTGCGGTTGACGAAGCGGAACAGGTAGTCCGTGCGGGCTTGGATGTATCCGACGTTGGCCGCAATCCCCTGCCCGAGGTCGCGCTCGAGACCGACCCTCGAGGACCAGGTCCGAGGCAGCTCCAAGTTGCGGTCGGCGACGTGGATGTCGGGCAGGAACGGGGCTGCCTCGGAAGCATCGAGCTGGCGGTCGATGGCCGGGACAGGGCCGAGCCCTGATGCCGCGCTGCTGCGAAAGAGCGTTTGCTGGAACGCGCCGTTGGTGGACCGGTGCTGGGCAAACACCAGCATCGGAATCCTCGCTACGTACGACCCGGCGTTGGCGCGCAGCACGGTTCGTCCGTCGCCGGCGAGGTCCCACGCCAGCCCGAGGCGCGGCTGGAGATTGTCGAGGTCGTCCGGAATCCGGCCGTCGGAGGGAAACCTGGGGTCGTCGAGGTACGGCGCGAAGAACGCGTCAGCGGGTTCAATGAATACGTCCGGGTGCCACGTTCCATCCCAGCGCAATCCGAGATCCAAGGTAACGCGCTTGTGCGGCTGCCACGAGTCCTGCACGAACAGGCCCATCTCGTGGACCCGGAACGACTGATGCCCAAGGCGCTCGGCGGGGACTCCGGAAACAGTCGCCGACTGCAGGTAGAGCAGGACGGGGCCGCTGACCGCTGAGCCGGGCGGGCACGCTCCAATGGCGCTGGCGGACCCGTCAGTGCAGGTGACATAGCTATCGCCGTGCGTGACGAATCCGACGAAACCCGGGACCGAATCAAACACGTAGCGGCTGTTCGCGAATCCGACGAACTGCTGCTCGACGGAAGTCCGGTTGTACTCCGCCCCGGCCTTTATGAGATGGCTCCCCGTGGCAAATGAGACGTTGTCCACCACCTGCAGGCGCGTGTCGAAGGCCGGCTTGATCGGAAGGAAGAACGGCAGCCCGATACGGAATCCATCCGCGAAGTCCATCGCGATGTCCGGAAACGGTCGCCCGCCAAGTTCGGCGAACTGAGGCGGTCCCGGCAACCGCGCCCCGGGAACCAGCGGCCCCTCGTACCAGCGCGGACGGTCTTCTCGCGCCACCTGCACGCGGAATTCGTTGGACATGGCGTTGGTCAGCAGCGAGCGCAGGCTTCCATTGACCGCGTGCGAGAGGTCTCCTTCGATTCCGTTTGCCGATGCGCCCCACGAATCGACATCGAACGTCCCGTTCACTTGCTCCGACCAGGTGTAGTTGTACTTGACCGAGGCTTGGTGCCGATCGTCGATGTTCAGGTCCAGCTTGGTCAGCAGCGCCCGCGCGCTGTCGGTGCGGCGGATCGGCCCGAACTCTTCGTCGAACAGGCCCGGCCAGCGCCTCTGCAGGAAGTCGTCCAGCATCCGCAGGTTCTCCGGATTGGCGACACGGCGGTTCGTCTGCTTGGTCTCGGCGCCGGCTTGCTGGTCATAGGCCAGAAAGTAGAAAACGCGGTCCCGCGCGACGGGACCGCCCAAGGTCGCGCCGACCTGATTCCGGTAGAAATCCGGCCGGCCGCCCCCGCGCATCGCGGGAAACGGGGCGGCGATCTCATCCCACTGCCCGAAATAGTGGGCCGTGCCATGGACCTCGTTGGTCCCTGACTTGGTGATCACGTTGACAAAGCCTCCCGCGGAGCGGCCGAACTCCGCAGTGGCACCCTGATTGACCACCACCAGCTCCTCGATGGCGTCCTGATTGAACGTGAAAGCCGGCCGCTGGCCGCCGCGCTGCTCCCCGAAGAACGGGTTGTTGAAGTCCGCGCCGTCGACGATGAAGTTGTTGAAGATGCCCCGCTGGCCGCTGATATTCAGTTCGTCGCCGTCCGGCCCCTGCGAGATCGCCGTGCCCGGGGTGAGCAGGGTCATGTTCATGAAATTGCGGCCGTTGCTCGGCAGTCCGTAGACAACGTCCTCCCGCATCCGTTGCGAACTGGTTACATCCGCGGTGTCAAGCGTCGAAGGCAGCTCGCTGACCACCGTGACGGTCTCCGTCGCCACGAGCCGGAGGTCGATCGCCAGGTCAAGTGTTTCCCCGACCCGCAACGTGACTCCCTGGATGCGCTCGGTGCTGAATCCGAGTGTCGGGGCCGTTACGGTGAGGTCGTAGGTGCCGGGCGGCAGCAAGGGGCGCACAAAGGTCCCGGAAGCTGAGGTCTCCACGCGGGTCTGCAGATCGGTCTCCCGGTGCTGCGCAGCAACGACGGCGCCGCGGAGCGGATCGCCCGCCGGATCGCGGACCGTGCCGCGAATGACCCCGGTCGTCGCTCCCGCCTGGGCCGCGAGCCGCGACGCGCTCAGATGGAGCAGCGCTGTTCCAAGCAACGCTAAGACTAGCCCCCGGACGGCGCAGGAGCGGAGGCAGGAGGCGACGCGAGTCCGAACGCATCGGCCTCGCGGGGGGAGCAAGGAGAGCCGGGGACCCGGAGGCCACTGCCTGAGACCCGCGGATACCGGCTTCAAAGCGGGATTATACAGGATGCCGCCTAAGGGCATGCCGTACGCCGGCCTCGGCTGTCTGCCGCGTCAGACGGCAGCGAAGGGCGTTGCGCTCGGGTCGTATGCGGGGCCGGCCCGCCACCGTGTGATACCTCGGCGGCAGCCGTTCTTGGCGCCGTTGCTAACCGATGTGGGAGAACGGCCAGACCGGCCGCGCGTAGCGCAATGCCACCGCCGGATGTCGTTTCGCCGGGTGATTCCGGATCGCTCGACTCGTTATACTGTCGCGGTAGGGGAACACGGCGGAATGGGGCATCCCAGCCAGTTCGCCGACCGTCAGAGCAAGGGGCATATCGGCTCGTTCAAACTGTCGGCGGGCCGAGTCGCGAGCTACGCACTCGGCGCGGTCGTCTTCTCGTTGCCCTCGCTTCCGGCAACTGCACCGACCGACTTGGCCGAAGCGGCCACGTCCATCATCAAGACGCATTGCACTGCGTGCCACGGGCAGGCGCGCATGTCCGGGCTTGACCTTCGCAGCGCAGCGAGCGCGCGCGCAGGCGGCACGCGCGGGCCCGCCGTCATCCCTGGAGACGCTGCGGCAAGCTTGTTAGTGCGTGCCGTGAGGGGAACTGAACAGCTTTCCATGCCGCCCGGGGACTCTAAGCTGTCTGACCAACAGATCAATGCCCTCGCAGACTGGATCAACGCCGGCGCCGGCTGGCCCGAAACTGCCACAGGAGACGAGACTCACACTTGGTGGTCGTTCAAGCGTCCCGTCCGTCCGGCACTGCCGAAGTTCGCCGACGATGGCTGGGTACGCAACCCGATCGACGCATTCGTGCTGGCCAAGCTGAACGAGCAGGGCCTGCGTCCGGCCGAGCCCGCTTCTCGCAGCGTCCTCGCGCGCCGCGCCTACTTTGACCTGCATGGCCTGCCACCGACCCCGGAAGCGGTTCAGGAGTTTGTCCAAGACAGGTCCCCGGATGCCTACGAAAAGCTGGTCGACCGGCTGTTGGAGTCGGAGCGCTACGGAGAGCGCTGGGGCCGCTATTGGCTCGATTTGGTGCGCTACGCAGACACTTCCGGGTTCGAGACAGACCACTTCTACACGACTGCCTGGCGCTACCGGGACTACGTGATCGAATCCTTCAATCGTGACAAGCCCTATACGACGTTCGTGCGCGAGCAGATCGCCGCCGACGAGCTGTGGCCCACGGACATGGACCTGGAAGGAACGCTCGATCTGCCGGAGGAGAAGCGCCGAAACGTCCACCGCCGGATCGGCACCAGCTTGTTCACGCTGGGAGCCTTTCCCGTCGAATACACCTACTACGGGGACCTGTACCGTGCCGAGTGGCGGGCCGAGGCCATCGATGCGATCGGCTCGGCATTTCTCGGACTGACCTTGGAGTGCGCCCGCTGTCACGACCACAAGTCCGATCCGGTCAGCCAGCGCGAGTACTACGGCCTGACGGCGTTCTTCGCGGGAAGCGTGGAAACGCAAGTCCCGCTGGTCAGCTTGTTCGACGTGCAGACAAACACACGCGCCTTCCCCCTGCTCGAGCAGGCTCGTGTCCTTAAGCGCATGGCCAAGGCTTCCCAGAAAGACCTGAGCCCTCAGCAGCGGAACGAGATGCTGAAGCGCCTAGGCGAGGCCTACCTGAACGCTCCGGAACCCTACGCGAGCGCCAAGGTCCTGGGCCACGAGGAAACCGTGCCCGAGACCTACGTGCTGGCCCACGGGGATTTCCGGCAGAAAGGCGAATTGGTGAAGCCGGGCTTCCCCGCCGCCATGCCAGATGGCCCGCCGCTCGACGAGCCAGAGGGAGCCCGGTTCGTGCCGCGCCGCCGCGCCGCCCTCGCCGAGTGGTTGACCTCGGATCAGCAGCCGCTGCTCGGTCGCGTGATGGCGAACCGGATCTGGCAGCACCACTTCGGGCAGGGCTTGGTGAGCACTCCCAACGATTTCGGCCGGCACGGCGAGGCCCCCACCCATCCGGAGTTGCTGGACTGGCTCGCGCTGGAGTTTGCCAGGAACGACTGGAGCATCAAGGCGATGCACCGCCAGATGATGCTCTCCAGCACGTACCGGTCGGCCAGCGTGGCGAGCGAGCGGAGCATCGACCGAGATCCGGACAACCGCTTGCTGGGGCGCATGAACAGGCGCCGGCTGGATGCGGACGCTATCCGCGATACGATCCTCGCGGTAGCCGGGACCCTGAACCTGAAGATGGGCGGCGTGGGCGTGATCCCGCCCCTGACCAGCGAGGAAATCCTGGCCGCGCGCACGCCGCGCATGTGGCCTGCCAACCCCGACCCGTCGGAGCACGTCCGCCGGAGCGTCTACCTGCAGGTCAAGCGCTCCATGGCCGTTCCCATGCTGCAGATCTTCGACGCGCCCGACACGGCGCGCAGCTGCGCCCGCCGGGAGACCTCGACGGTCGCCCCACAGGCGCTGGCCATGATGAACAGCTCGTTCGTGCTGGAGCAAGCCGACCATTTCGCGGCCAGGTTGCGAGACCTAGGCGGGGACGACCTCGGCAGCCAGGTCGATGCAGGCTGGACCCTTGCCTTGGGCCGGGTTCCCTCAGATGCCGAGCGCCAGACCGCCCTCGAATTCCTCAGGCGGAACTCCCTGCCCCAACTGTGCCTGATGCTGTTTAATTTGAACGAGTTCGTGTATGTGGACTGACGCATCCAGACGCGATTTCCTGCAGCGCTCGGCTCTCGGTCTGGGCTGGCTCGCAGCGCGGGATCTGTTCGCCCAGTCCGCAGGGTCCGGGCAGGCGTCCCTGGCAGCGCGTCCAGCGCCGCTGCCGGCGACAACCAAGAGAGTGATCCACCTTTTCATGCAGGGCGGCCCGAGCCACATGGATACGTTCGACCCCAAGCCGCTGCTAAACAAGTTGGACGGGCAACTGCCTCCCGACAGCTTTGGCGACGAAGACTTCCAGAACGGCAAGTTTCTCCAGCGGCCGCTGCTCGGCTCCCGACGGACGTTCAACCGCCACGGGCAGTCCGGCCTGGAGGTGTCCGACCTGTTCCCGCACGTGGCCGCGCAAGCTGACGAGCTCGCCGTCATCCGTTCCAACTTCCACGAGGGATTCACGCATTCCCAGGCACAGTTCCTGATCCACAACGGCTGGCCGCGGATCGGCCGCCCGAGCCTCGGATCGTGGGTTCTATACGGACTCGGCAGCGAGAACCAGAACTTGCCCGGGTTCGTGGTGCTGTTGCAGGGCGGTGTCCGTTCCGGGCCAGAAGTCTATGGCGAGGGCTTCCTGCCGGCCGTCTACCAAGGCACTTCATTTCGGCCCGGACCCGATCCCATCCTGTACCTCAACCCGCCGGACGGACGGACCAGCCACCAGCAGCGGGACATGCTCGATACATTGCGGGGGCTGAACCGGTCCCACGCAGCGGCACGGAACCTCGATTCCGAGCTGCTCGCCCGCATTGAGTCCTACGAACTTGCCTTCCGAATGCAAATGACCGCGCCGGAGGCGACCGACATCTCGGCAGAGTCCGAGGCCACCAAGCGGCTTTACGGACTCGACGATCCGGTCAGCGCGGACTTCGGCGGCCGCTGCCTGCTGGCTCGGCGGCTGGTCGAGCGGGGCGTCCGCTTCGTGCAGGTCTGGTCGGGCAATGGCAAGAACGCCATCGATTGGGACGGGCATACTGGCTGCGATCAGAACCATCTGGACCGAGCCGCCGAGACGGACAAGGCGGTCGCCGGGCTGCTGACAGATCTCAAGTCTCGCGGACTGCTGGAGTCGACACTCGTCATCTGGGGCGGCGAGTTCGGCCGCACGCCGAACGCCGACGGAGGCAAGGGCAGGACCGAGGGCCGGGACCATAACCCCTACGGCTTTACACTCTGGATGGCGGGCGGCGGCGTGCGCGGGGGAAAGGTGATCGGCAACACCGACGAACTCGGCCTGAGGGCGGTGGAAGATCGGGTACATCTCAACGACCTGCATGCTTCGATCCTCGCCCTGCTTGGCTTGGACCACACACAGCTCACATACCGCCACAGCGGGCGGGACTTCCGCCTGACCGACGTTGGCGGGAGCACGGCTTTGGCAGATCAGCTCAGACGGGCCTAACCAAGTCTGGTAAGCTTGCGTCGGCAGCGCGGGTCTTGCCAGTGTCGATTCGATGCGTGGTTCTAATGGTGATCGCAACGTCGTGCATCGCCGCGGCTGACGTCCGCCCCATCCCTACTGCCGGAAGATCTGCCGTAGCGGCGCGCAACGGGATGGTGGCGGCCAGCCAGCCGCTGGCCTCGCAAGTGGGCCTGCGGATTCTCCAGGACGGCGGCAATGCCGTCGATGCGGCCATCGCCACCGCCGCAACGCTCGCCTTGGTGGCACCCATGATGACCGGGCCCGGCGGCGATATGTTCGCCTTGGTCTACATGGCCGAGACGGGCCAATTGGCCGGCCTGAACGGCAGCGGTTTCTCGCCCGCGGCCGCGAACGTCGATTTCTTCAAGCGCCGCAAGCTCGAGCACATTCCCGCCAAGGGACCGTTCTCGGTCACCGTGCCGGGCGCGGTCGATGGCTGGATCACGCTGCTGGAGCGGTTCGGCACGATGTCCTTGGAGCAGGTCCTAGAACCCGCGATCCAATACGCCGAGCAGGGCTTCCCGGTGTCGGAAATCTTCGCCGAGAACTGGGCCAGCAACAGTTCGTCGTACAAGGATGACCCGGAATTCGTCAAGGCGTACTACACCGAGGGCAAGCCCCCGAAACATGGCGACGTCTTCGTCAACGAGCCGCTGGCTTGGACGTACCGCCAGATCGCTCGCGGCGGTCGCGATGCCTTCTACAAGGGTGAGATCGCGCGTAGGATCGTCCAGCGGCTCAACGACCTTGACTGGCCCATGACCGAGGCGGATCTGGCCTACCAGCACTCGGACTGGGTCGAACCGATCAGCACGACCTACAAGGGAAACCGCATCTACGAGCTGCCGCCCAACGGACAGGGCATGGCCGCCTTGGAGATGTTGAACATTCTGGAAGGGTTCGATCTCCAGGCGGCTGGCCACAACACGGCCGACTACCTGCATCTGTTTGTCGAGGCCAAGCGGCTCGCATTCGCCGACCTTGGCGCTTGGCTCGCCGATCCGGCCAGGGCGCGGCTGCCGGTACAGACCCTGATCTCCAAGGACTACGCGCGGCGCCAGCGGGAGCGGATCGATCCCGCCCGCGCCGCCGAGAGCGTGGATTCCGGGGTCAAGGGCCCGGTGCACTGGCTCGACGGCAGCGGCGATACGGTCTACTTCAGCGTGGTGGACAAAGACCGCAATGCCGTCTCGTTCATCAACAGCCTGTTCCAAGGCTTCGGCTCTGGCGTGGTCGTGCCGGGCACCGGGTTGCTGCTGCAAGACCGGGGCGCGCTCTTCTCGCTGGATCCGGAGCACCCGAACCGGATCGAGGGGCGCAAGCGCCCCTACCACACCATCATTCCCGCAATGGCATTCAAGGACGGCAAGCCGTGGCTGTCGTTCGGAGTCATGGGCGGCGACTTGCAGCCGCAGGGCCACGTCCAAGTGCTGCTCAACATGATCGAGTTCGGGATGAACGTGCAGGAAGCGGGCGAAGCCCCGCGCGCCAGTCACAGCAACAGCGGCGGAGTCGGGCTGGAAAAGGGGATCTCGCCGCAAGTGACGGCGGAGCTGATGCGCAAGGGTCACTCGGTCAAGACCTCGGGTCCCATGGGCGGCTACCAAGCCATTCATATCGACTGGGAACGCGGCGTGCTGTTCGGCGGAACCGATCCCCGGAAGGACGGCACCGTGGCTGCTTGGTAGCAAGTGGGCGAACCGGCCCGGCAACGCGGGCCGCGTGCTGCGCTCGCGCGGTTTCCGCGGCAGGCGCGAACGGGTTTCTCTGCGACTATCGCGGGCGGAATTTTTGCACGCGCTGGTTCTTGATCTCGCTGACGAAGACGTTGCCCTCGGCGTCCACGGCGATATGGTGGCCGAAGTTCAGGTCCCCTGGCATGCGGCCGTTCCGACCGAAGGCTCCAAGCACCTCGCCGTCCAGGCTCACCTTCACGATCCGGTCGTTGTGGCCGTCAGCCATCATCAGCGTCCCGTCGGGGTGGAAGTCAAGGCCCCACGGCGAGCCAACGTGGTCCCACTGGGTCAGGAACTTCCCGTCGGCATCGAATATCTGCACACGGTAGTTCTCGCGATCGCCTACGTAGACGCGGCCCTGCTGGTCCACTACGACCGTGTGCGGCAAGTCGAATTCGCCCTCGCCCTTGCCGGGCTTGCCCCAGGCCGTGATGTAGCGCCCCTCCTTGGAGAACTTCACCACTCGCGAATTGCCATAGCCGTCGGTGACGTATATCTCGCCGTTCGGGCCGAAGGCCACGTCGGTGGGGCGGTTGAATAATTCATCGGATTCCCCGCTCTGTCCGCGGCGACCGAAAACCATCCGCACGCGCCCGCTCGGATCCATCTTCAGCACTTGATGCGTGTCGTTGTCCACGGTCCAGATGTTGCCTTCCGGGTCAATGCGGATAGCATGCGCCCGGATGAACATGTCGTCGCCCCACGACCTGACCATCCGACCATCTGGCGCGAACTCCATGATCGGGCGCACGCCGCGATGAAACACGTACACGTGCCCCTTGCCGTCCACGGCCACGCCCGGCGCCTCTCCGAAACTCCAGCCGGGCGGAAGGCTCGGCCACTCCGCATCGGCGGCGTACTGCATCGCGGGAAAGTCGGCTGCCACAGCTACAGGTGAGAGCCCGCAGGCGAATGCAAGTGACAGAACGGTTAGCCACGTGGGCCGGCGTAGATTTCGCACGATAGACCTCGACTTCAGCGACATGTCCGCGAATCCACGGTCTCGGTTCGCGGCAGGTCAGAATTCGGCGAACAGCATAGCCGATTCGCCCGGTCCCCGCCACTGGACCGGCCGCATCGGACTGGCCGGATCCCAGCGTCCCGCCGACCGGATTAGCCTCAACAGCCCCAGGCTGCTGCCGTGGCGGACCTTGTCCCGCCTCGGCTGAGCTAGCGGTAGAGCAGGCGATGAGATAGTGGCGCGGACCGAGCGGATTCGATCGCGGCGGTTCGCATCGGTAAGACCTGGGAAGAATGTTTCCGACGCACGCCGAAAGCTCCCGAGGCAATGCTTGGGCGCGCGTTCATCTGGGATAAAATGATGCACCCAGCCTGAATTGGCGCGCGGGAACCACGTGAAGCAAACCCTCCTGCAGCTTGTCGCAACGTTGCTCGTTGTCGGGATTCCGGCCTTCTCCCAGCCCAACCGACTCACCGAAGTCGAGCGGGACGAGGGCTACGTTCTGCTCTTCGACGGGCGTAGCCTAGATGGCTGGGACGGCGACCCCGACCTGTGGTCTGTTCGGGACGGCTCGATTGTCGGCTCGAGCGACAGCCATCCAGTCGACACCAACACGTTCCTGATTTACCAGAAATCGTTCGACGACTTCGTCCTGAGGCTCGAAGTCCGGCTGCGGAACGGCAATAGCGGCATCCAGTTTCGGAGCGAGCACGTGCCGGGTCCCGGCTGGATCGTCCGTGGCTACCAAGCGGATCTCTCGGATGCCGGAGCTCGTTCGGCTTGGGGCAACTTCTACGAAGAAAGAGGCCGCGGCCGCAGTCTGATGGCCACGCCGGACGAAGGCTGGCGGCGCGCGAAGGATATCGTGCTGTCCCGGGGATGGAATCGCTACGAGATCCGCGCCGAGGGCAATCGCGTGCGACTGACGCTCAATGGCAAAGTGACCTTCGAAGGCACCGACGACCGGGCCAAAGCCGGTATCGTCGCGATCCAACTCCACTCGGGGCCCGCCATGCAGGTCGAGTGTCGCAGCATTCGGATCAAGCCGCTGTAGGCGCAGGCCGAGACGGGCTTCCCCTCGCGTCGGGGGCCAATGTCGACCCGACGAGCCCCGGATCACTAGCCTAGAGGCGACTCTCGGCGCGCCGCCGGCGGAACCCGAAACGCAGCCGCATCACTAGGCTGCGGTGGCTTGATTCAACCACTTCCGTCCAAGACTAGCCCCGCGCACTTTACCCAAGTGCTCGAGGGAGGCGCGAATATTCCGGCGCGAATAGACGACTCCAATCCAGACGGCCCTCCGGTCGGCGGGATTGGAGTGTCGAGTCGACTAGGCAAGCGCGACGTTCTCGGCGCGGGGGCCCTTCGGGCCCTCGCCGATCGTAAACGTCACGCTGTCCCCTTCGCGCATGGAATTGAACGGCGTGTCCGTGCATGCGGAGTGGTGGAAGAAGTATTCGGTGCCGTCGGATGCAGCGATGAAGCCGAAGCCCCTATCGGTGAGCCGCTTGATCGTGCCGGTGCCGGTGGAAGGTGTCATGTGTGAGTCCTTTGACTATGGTCTGCGGAAATAGACCGTGAACGCCCCGAGGCATTGTCGGGTTGAGGATGACAGTGCGCTCAGTATCCTGATGAGGCCGCACGGCCTCACGGCCTACTGCAACTGCTTTGGTGAGGATTGGACAGCCAGCGCCAAGTCTCAAGAAAGTAGTGACTTGAGCATAACATTGTTCCACCACCTTGACCAACCCTGTCGGAAGGATTGTTGCGCGGATTTGAAAATGAGCCCTCTTACGGATCTAGAAATGAGCCCTGCAGACTCTTCGCGAGGCGGGAGGACAGGCAGCGTTACCTAGCCACGATCCGGTTGCAGTCGTCCGCTGGTAGAATCGATACCCGCATGATTCCCATTTCCTCGCACCTTCGAACCGGGCGCGTGGCCGCCTTCTCAATCCTGATGCTCAGCGTCTTCGGATGCGCCGCTCCGGAGCAACCGGCCGATCCCCGCCCCAACTTCGTCCTGGTTATGGCCGACGACATGGGGTGGGGCCAAACCGGCTACTACAACCATCCCGTTCTGGAGACTCCGCAGCTCGACGCCATGGCTGCGGCCGGATTGCGGTTCGACCGCTTCTACGCCGGCGCGCCGAACTGCTCGCCCACGCGCGCCACCGTGATGACGGGCCGGACACACGATCGCACAGGTGTCCAGGACCACGGCTATGCGCTGCGGCGGCAAGAGCGGACGATTGCCCGCGCCTTGGACGAAGCAGGCTATGCCACCGGACACTTCGGCAAGTGGCACCTCAACGGGCTGCGCGGCCCGGGCGTGCCGATTCTGGCCGAGGACGCGCACAACCCTGGGGTGTTCGGATTCGATACGTGGCTGTCGGTGACGAACTTTTTCGAGCGCGACCCCCTGATGAGCCGCGAGGGCCTGTTCGTGCAGCACCAAGGAGACTCGTCTGAGGTGATCGTCGCTGAGGCGCTGCGCTTCATGCGACGGCAAGTGGAGCAATCCAACCCGTTCTTGGCGGTGATCTGGTACGGCACGCCCCACTCCCCGTGGATCGCTTCCGAGGAGGACCGGGCGGCCTTCGCCAGCTTGGACGAAGACTCCCAGCATCACTACGGCGAGTTGGTCGCCATGGATCGCAGCATCGGCGCGCTGCGCGCTGGCTTGCGGGAGTTGCAGGTCGAGCGCAACACGGTGCTTTGGTTTACCAGCGACAACGGCGGGCTTCCCCGGATCGAGCCGGGAACCGTCGGTGGCCTGAGGGGGTTCAAGGGCAGCCTATACGAGGGCGGCATCCGGGTGCCCGCGATTATCGAGTGGCCGGACGGCATCCAGCAAGCCGGCGTCAGGGAGTTCCCGGCCGCCACGATGGATATCTTCCCTACTATCTCGGCGATAGCCGGCCTGCCTCCCGAGGCAGCGTTGCAACCCCAAGATGGCATCGACTTGCAGCCGCTGTTTGAGGGCGAACTCGGACAGCGAGGGCAGCCGATAGGATTCCGTCACTCCGGGCGAATCGCTTTGATCGACAACAACCTCAAGATCGTCAGGAACGACGCAGATAGTGGGGCGTACGAGGTCTTCGACCTGGCCGCCGACCCGAACGAAACCACAGAAATTTCGGCGGAGCGGCCTGAGGAAGCGGCCCGGCTGCGCGAAGCCGTGGAAGCTTGGAATGCATCCGTCGAAGCCAGCGCCAACGGTGCGGACTATCCGGGCGGAGACTTTGACAGCAAGGAGTCGGATCCTCACTGGTGGATGACCCAGGACGGGTACGCGCCCTATGTCGACGAGTGGCGAGGGCGGCCGGAGTACGTGCGCTACATCGAGCGCGAACTCGGGCCGTGAAGCTAGCGGGACCCGTCCACGCCTCCAGCCCGGCCGAGCCGTGGCGCCCCCGGGCCCGGGGGGGGGGGGGGGGTGGGAGGGGGGGGGAGATTGGGGGCGGGCCGCGGCGGGGCGGGGGGG
>VXRL01000044.1:32438-134813 GCA_009838515.1 Terriglobia bacterium
TGTGTGGGGGTCGTCGGGTGTACGTGGGCTTCATCGACGGCTACCTCTGGCTGTGAATCAAGCGGGCCCCGCCCACGCCTCCAGCCCGGCCGAGCCGTCCCCGGCAGGAGCCGGGGACTGGGCGGGAATTCCCGTGTGGCAGAATAGGGCGGCCTCGCCCGGCGGTCTCGTGAGGGGTGTCAGCTAGGGGCCAGGAGGACTCGAAGTGAGCAACGTTCCTGAAGGAACTGGCGATGCGGCACAGGCAGGCGACGCCGGCTCGCAGGCTCCCGCCGGCAACGTGCTGAACGAGGCCGAGAAGGAGAGAATCCGGTCCGAGGAGATCCACTCGGCTGAAGAGCGGAGGTATCGCGAGGATGTGCGTCGCGAGATCCGGCGGGAAGCGAGGGGAAGAACGACGTGGGCTCGCGTCGTCGCCATGCTCCAGCTCGAACCCGGGATTTCGGATGAGATCGCATCGGATCCGAACAGCACGAACCAAGGCCTCCTTGTCGTGGCCGTCGCAAACGCCGTGGCTTACCTGCTGCTCTTGCCGATCGTCGTGGTCACGATCCCGGTTTCGATCGCCTTCATTGCGATCAACGCCGGACTCTATAGCTTGCTCTCGCGCCTCTTCGCGAGCGAAGTGCCGGAGTATTCCCATTGGTTCCGCGCGCTCCTGTATGCCACGGCTCCTTCGGCCTTGGGGATCGTCCCGATCATCGGTTCCCTCGTGGGGGGCATCTACGTGGTCGTGCTGAATGTCGTCGTGATCCGGGATCTGGCCCGGATCACAACCGGCGCAGCGATCGTCGTCTGGCTTATTGTGCTGCTCTTGGCATTGATCGTGATCGCGGTCGCAGGTCTGTGGCTGGGTCTGGCTGCATTTCTTCAGCAGATGCCGACTGTCTTCAATTTCTAAAGGCGCGACCAGTGCCGCTGCTCGCGGCTCCAGCTCGCCAGCGCCCCCGTCTCCAAGGGCTCTCCCTTCCGCGAGTCGGCCGTCACCTCATCGTTTGCCTCGGCCAACACGTCGAGGCTTCGATACAGCGTGACTCTTATATGAATCCGCACCTCTTCGTGTTCCTGCGCTACGCTGCGGGACGACTCTTCCAACCGTATTACCCTCGGTACAGGCCATGTCCATTGCAATCGGCAACGCACCCTGCTCATGGGGCGTCGAGTTTCCCGACGCAGCGTCGAATCCACCTTGGCAGCAGGTGTTCGACGAAGCCAGCCAAGCCGGGTATTCCGGCATCGAACTCGGACCGGTCGGCTATGTTCCCGAAGACCCGTCCCTGCTAGCGGACAATCTGGCCGAGCGCGGCCTCGTGCTGACGGCCGGAGTGGTGTTCCGCCCATTCCACCAGGCCGATGCCTGGGAGGAGTTGCAGCAGGCGGTTCATCGCACCTGCCGCATGCTCGAGCCCTTGGGCGCCCAGCAGGTGGTCTTCATCGATAGCCTGTCGCCCGTGCGCTCGAGCTACGCGGGGGATCCCGTCCGAGCGCCGCGCCTCGAGCCGGTCGAGCTCTCCGGTCTTCACGAACGCATTCGCACATCTGCCCGCATTGTCCGGGAAGAGTACGGCTTGACCGCGTGCATGCATGCCCACGCGGGCGGCTGCGTGGAATTCGCGGACGAACTCGATCAGGTCATGGACTCGATCGACGAGCGGCTGCTCGCCCTGTGCCTCGATACGGGCCACTCGCTGTACGCCGGTTTCGACCCGGTCGCCACCTTCCGGCGCTATGCCGCCCGCACCACCTATGTCCATGTCAAGGATCTCGACACTCGCATCCTTCGGCAGAGCGTCGAAGGCCGAATCGGATTCTACGAGGCCTGCAACCGAGGCGTGTTTTGCCAATTGGGAAGTGGCGATGTGGATTTTGCGGCGCTCAAACTCGCCTTGGAAGAGGCTGGCTACGAAGGATGGGGAACGGTCGAGCAAGATCGCGGCCCTGATACGAAGACTTCCGCGCTCGAGGATGCCCAAGCCAACATCGCGTTCCTGCGGGCCGTCAAGCTGGCCGCCTAGCCGCGCTCACTGCGCTAGCAGGACATAGCACGCGATCGTGGCGAAGCAAACGAACCCGCCCATGGCCTTGGCATGCTTCCAAGGTGTCATGTCGACCCGGGCCGCAGCTAGCTCTCGATGGCGGCTATGCGCCGGCCGAAGTCGGCTGACGGCCAGCATGAAGGCAACGACGACGACGAACACAATGCCGAGAAAGTGGAGGAAGTGGATCTCGTCGGCAGTGCCGAACAGGCCTTGCATGAACGCTTGTACCGGGTCGTCGAACGTGAAAACGAGCAGGAAAAACAGCGCCGGACCACCCACGAGGCTGGCCTTGGCGGAGAATGCGGACACCTTGGGGTACAGCATCCCTAGCAGGATGACGGCCAGCATCGGGCCGAAGACGGTTGCGTTGATCCGCTGGAGGTAGTTGTACAGGCTGCCGGAAGTGTCGAGCATGGGCGCGATGAGCATGGCGCCTATGGCCAGCACGACGCTGCATGTGCGCCCGGCCACCACGAACTGGCGCTGCGATGCGTCCGGACGGATGATCGCACCGTAGATGTCACGGCAGAACAGCGTTGCCGACGAGTTCAGGACGCTGTTGAATGTGCTGAGCACCGCGCCCACCATTACGGCGGCGAAAAAGCCTCCGAGCCAGTCTGGCAGGACCGCCTTTACCAGCGTCGGATACGCCAGCATGTAATCCTCGGGGCCCAGCGTGTCCTTGAACATGTGATAAGCGATCACGCCAGGCAGCACGATCACCAGCGGGCCGAGCAGCTTGAAGCAGGCCGCGATCAGCATGCCTTTCTGGCCTTCCTTGAGATTCTTCGCGCCGAGCCCGCGCTGCAGGATCTGCTGCCCGGCGCACCAGAAGAAGATCTGGTTGACAACCATTCCCGTGAACAGGACGCCGAACGGCAGGAAAGAGCCCGGCTCATCGCCGGTGATGTCGAACTTCGGCTGCTCCGCCACATACACTGTCGCCAGACCGCTCAAGGGGTTGCCTTCGCCGATCTGGACCAGCGCCAGCAACGGGACCAGCATGCCCGCGATCAAGAAGCCGACCCCGTTGACGGTGTCCGATATGGCGACCGCCTTGAGGCCGCCGAAGATCGCGTACAGCGATCCAAGCGTGCCCACACCCCACACCACGAGCCAGGTGACCTGTGTCTGGCTGAGCCCGAAAACCTCCTGCAGGCCGAACAGGCTGTCGATACCGCTGGCCCCGAAGAGCAGCACGACCGGAAGGATCGCCAGAACGTACGAGAACAGGAACAGAGAGGCCGCGATGACTCCGGTGTCTCGGTCGTAGCGCGAGGAGAGGTATTCGGGGATAGTCGACAGCCCCATGCGCAGGAAGCGCGGCAGGAAGTACAGCGCCGTGCCCACCATTGCCAGAGCCGCGGTGGTTTCCCAAGCCGTGACCGCGATGGTGTGGTTGAAGGCGTCGCCGTTGAGGCCGATGAGATGCTCGGTAGACAGATTGGTCAGCATCAGCGACCCGGCGATGACCCATCCGGTCAGGCTGCGACCGCCTAGGAAGTACGCATCCCAAGTGGTCATGCGATCGTGCCGTGTCCGGGCGTAAGAGATCGCCGCAACCAGCAGCGTGAATCCCAAGAACGAGGTGAGCGTTACTAGCACCGACAGAAGTCCCCCGACTCTTCCAACTATGGCCTAGCCATGCGAGGCCGGCGCTACAGGTAGTCCCGCTCTTTGCTGCGGCCGGCCAGCCATTGGTCGCGGGCGTCGCTCACGGCGGACACCTCGGAAACCTCGGCGATCGGCACGTCCCACCACGACTCATAGGCAGGCACGCGCACATTGCGGTCCGTTTGGACCACCACCACAGTGGTGCGGTCATGGCCTTCCATGGCCCTTAGCGCGTCCTTGAGTTCCTCTGTGGTGTTGGCCCGGCAGGCGACCGCGCCCAAGCTGCGCGCGTTCTCGACGAAGTCGACGCCTATGAGCTGGCCGCTGAGATCGCCGTTGTTGCGCAC
Organism: Terriglobia bacterium; assembly: GCA_009838515.1. GTDB lineage: Bacteria > Acidobacteriota > Terriglobia > Bryobacterales > UBA6623 > VXMF01. The sequence goes on from VXRL01000044.1 coordinate 36,439, forward strand.
GCGGTAGTGCGTGCCGAAGCCTTCGTTGCCGCAGGCCTCGCTCAAGCTGCCGATGCTGGCGAACCCGTGGTTGTCGACAACCACGATGCGCAGTTGCTCGCCCTCTTGAATCGACGTGGCGATCTCTTGCGCCATCATCAGGTACGAGCCATCGCCGACCATAACGTAAACTTGCCGGTCCGGCTCGGCCATCTTGATGCCCAAGCCGGCGGCAACTTCATAGCCCATCGTGGAGTAGCCATACTCCATGTGATAGGTGTTTGGGCTCTTGGTCCGCCACAGCTTGTGCATGTCGCCTGGCATGCTGCCCGCCGCGCATACGACGACGTCGCGCTCGCCTGCGACTTCATTGACCGCTCCGATCACCTCGCCCTGGCTGAGCAGCGGACTGTGGCCCAGGCTGTAGATGCGATCCACTTCCTGCTCCCAAAACTCGCGGTACTCGCGAATCCGGGCAGCGTAACCTGACGGCACCCTGTAGTCCGAGACCAGAATGGCCAGTTCCTCGAGGGCAGACTTCGCGTCGGCCACTAGGGGGAGGGCAGCGTGCTTGAAGGCGTCGAACTCGGCCACGTTGATGTTCAGAAAGCGCACCTCGGGGTTTTGGAAGGCCGTCTTGGACGCGCTTGTGAAATCGGTGTAGCGGGTTCCGATGCCGATGACCAAATCGGCTTCGCGGGCTAGGACGTTCGCGCCTGGCGTCCCGCTCACGCCCATCGCGCCGAGCGCCTGTCCGTGGTCGAAGCGCAGCGCTCCCTTGCCTGACTGGGTCTCGGCTACGGGGATCCCAGTGGCCGCCGCGAAGTCGGCCAATGTCGCGCAGGCCTCGCTATACAGCACGCCGCCGCCAGCGACGATCAGGGGGGCCTGAGCGGCGCGAATCCAGCGCGCGGCCTCGTCCATCAGCTTGGCGTCGCCGCGTTGCCTCGAGATCTGCCAGACCCGCTCGCGGAACAGCGCTTCCGGGTAATCGAAGGCCTCCGCCTGCACGTCCTGGGGCATGCCGAGCGTCACCGCACCGGTCTCGGTGGGAGAGGTCAGCACGCGCATCGCCTCGGGCAGCGCGGTCACGATCTGCTCGGGCCGCTGGATGCGATCCCAGTAGCGCGAGACAGGCCGGAAACAGTCGTTCACAGACACATCCTGCGTCTGCGGCGACTCGACCTGCTGCAGAACCGGGGCGACATTGCGCCTGGCGAAGATGTCGCCCGGCAGGAGCAGCACCGGCAGCCGATTGACCGTGGCGGCGGCGGCGCCGGTGACCATATTGGTGGCACCCGGTCCGATGGAGGTGGTGCAAGCCAGAGCGCGCAGTCGGTTGGAAACCTTGGCATAGCCCGCGGCGGTGTGCACCATTGCCTGCTCGTTTCGGCACAGGAAATACGGGAACGACTTGTCTTGGTGCAGCGCTTGTCCCAGTCCGGCTACGTTGCCGTGGCCGAAGATGCCGAAGCAGCCCCCGAAAAAGCGGTGGCGCTGGCCATCGCGCTCCACGTACTGCTGCTTGAGAAACTCGATCGTGGCCTGTGCCATCGTCAAGCGTCGCGTCATTGATCCACTCCTCGGTAGCGAGCGGGCGTCGATCCGCTCGCGACGGTCACCTGCAACATCGTACAGCCTCGCCGCGCTACTGATCCGCCAGCTTCTCCAGCAACGCCACCCAGTCCTGGCCGGGATGGCTCGGCGGCGACAGCTGGACCCGGCCGTCGCTTCTCATCAGCATCTCGCCAACCTCGACGGTGGGGCTGGTGCCCACCTGCAGGTCGCCGCCGTTGCGCGGGTCGTACCACCGCAGGCGGTACTTGCCCGGGGCGACGTTGATCTGGGTGCGGCCCGAAGCTTCGGGAAGATAGACGGCGTAGATCTGGCCTTCCTTGGCGAACACAAAAGCCTTCTCGCCGACCACCAGGTCGTTGGCCGGCCACATCTCCCAGAACGGTAGGTGCTCTTGGAAGAACTCGAGGGCATAGCGGGTCTGGTCCCACATCGTGTCCCGGGAGCGCCAATCCTCGCAGTTGAGATCCATGTGCGCGTACTGGTAGCCGAAATACCACTCCACGCCCGAGCCGCCCCCCATCAAGTTGCCCCACAAGGCGTGCTTGCGCGGCTTGTCGTGCTGGGGGTCGTCGGCATCCGGCACCACTCCCACGGAGGCCGGGGTCTGTTCGTCGTGAAAGATCGCCCAGGGGGCGCCGGCAGCCGCCGAGCGCATGCGCAGCATGACCGCCTCGTGGTTCGAGTCCTCCATGCGGCCTTGGATCGAGGTTGCGGAGAACAGGCTCGAGCCGATCAGGCTTGTGTAGGTGCGCAGGCTGCGCGTGTTGTGGGTATGGACCGTGATGGCGTGGTTGTTGGGGTCGACGCTGCGGATGTAGCCCGCGATCGCCAGGCGGTCGCGGTGGGGCGTGTCGTTTTCTTCGCCAAGGTTCCAGACGATGGCGAGATGGTGGCCGAAGCGCGCCGCCAGTTCCCTCAAGTAGAGCTTGCGAACGTCGTGCAAGGCGGGGCTGCCGCCCAGCTCTTCGTCATTCTCGGTCTCTTGGATGACCAGATGCATGGCGATGCCGAGTCGCTCCATGTGCGCGAAGACGATGTCCCACTGGGCCAGCTTCGAGACATCGAACCGGTCCCGGACTTCGGGGCCGGTCCAGACCCAAGTGTCCTTGCCATCGCCGCCATCGAGGTTATAGGTCATGAAGTAGACGCTGTTCATGCCCTTGGAAGCGAGATAGTTCAGCGCTCCGATGATGTTCTTGCCCTTGCCACCCTGCCACGTCGGGTCACCTTGCTTCCAGTCCTGGGCGTGAGGCTCGTAGCGATGCAAGAAGGAACCGGTATCGGTCGAGACACCGCCGTGGGCCGCCGTGTCGGCTGTGCCGTCGAACTCGAAGTAGCCGAGGAAGTTCTCCGGCGAGTCCGCCCCGCCCTTGAGGAAGCGGTCTCCGTTGCCGAACCTGAGATAGTGCCCGTCCGAGGGCGTCAGGAACCCCTTCGCGGCAAAGCCCGGGGCGTCCCCGGGCGCGGCGGCGACCACGATCGAGCCAGAGTCTCCGTCGAAGGCAGTCGACTCCCCGGTAGAGTCACTGATCGCCACTCCCGGTCCGGACCGAAACTCCGCCCTCCAGACCCATTCGCCAGCGAGCGGAGGCGTGAAGCGAACTCGCCACTTATTGCCCGCCGTAGCAGAGGATTCCGCGGCATCTCCATCCGCGGCGAAGAATCCGGGCACGACGCGGCTCTCGCCAGACGCCTGGTGCGCGAAAGAGACACTCAGGCGGTAGTCGAGAAAGGGGTTTGGCGTGGCGTCCTCGGAAGATTCCGGGCCATCGAACGTCAGCGTCACGGGCTGCCAGCGCACCGGGCTCTCGGGAGCGATCTCAACCGCTGCGGCAAGCGTCGCAGCACAGAGCAGCGATACAGTCATGCTGCGAATGAACCGGACCGTGACAGTTCTAAGGGCGTGGTTGCGCATGGTTTCCTCCGAGCCGGACTACGTGCAGCCCGCCGGACACAGCGCGGGCAGCCGAGTCCGTAATCCACGGTAGCAACAATCTATCGGCGCAAAGGGTCAATCCCTCGACGGTAGGATGGCGGCTCGGCTTGCGATCCGCGCCTGCTGCACCTGAGTCAGCGACCGCGGCGGTAGGCTAGATACGATGCGATCAGATGGCCACCAGTCGTTGATGATCAGAATCGCCCCGGCGCTCGCGGCCATTTCCTTGGCATGCGGCGTCGAACCCGCCCCCGCGGAAATCGAGCGACCGAACCTCGTCCTTATCCTTGTGGACGACCTAGGCTGGAACGATGTCGGCTTCAATGGCGACGAATTCTATGAAACGCCTCATCTAGACCGCCTGGCGCGAGAGGGGATGATCTTCGCCAACGCCTACACCAGCGGGCCAAATTGCGCCCCGACGCGGGCTAGCTTGATCTCCGGCATGTACCCACCGCGCCATATGGTCTACACACCGGGCGGCAAGTCCAAGATCGACCCTCGCAAAATGAGGCTCTGGGTCCCGGTTCAGCAGCGCTTCTGGGAGCGGACTGGTGTCACCGATCCGATACCGGATGCCTTCGAGGTCCGGCAGGCTTTGGACCCGAGTGTGGTCAGCATCGCCGAAGTGCTCAAACAGGCCGGATACGCGACTGCCCGGCTTGGGAAGTGGCATGTCGGGCCCGACAAGCAGGGATTCGACCTGAGCAGCAGCGACGGCAAACCCGGTACCGAGAAGAACCACTACAACGATCCCAACGTGAGTTTTGATCTTACCGACGTGAGCATTGATTTCATCAAGGAAAATCGCCACCAGCCATTCTTCCTCTACCTCTCGCATTGGGATGTCCACGGTCCGCTCGTTGCCCGCCGCAATCTGGTCGCGAAGTACGAAGAGAAGCTCGCGTCGTGGACGAAGAACGAGAATCCGTACAATCCGACCTACGCGGCCATGGTCGAGGCAGTCGACACCAGTGTTGGCGGCATCGTCAAGGCGCTGGAGGAATTCAGCCTCGCTGAGAAGACTCTGGTCATCTTCTCGTCCGACAACGGCGGCACCAGGGTTTCGATCAACCAGCCCCTGCGCGGGGTCAAGGGCTCCCTCTACGAAGGAGGCGTCCGCGCACCGACCTGCATGAGGTGGTCAGGCGTGATCGCAGCAGGGACCAAGTCGCTAACCCCAATTACGAGCGTCGATTTCCTGCCGACATTCGCCGAGCTGGCGGGCGTTTCCTTGCCTGCGGGCCAGCCGGTCGATGGCGAGAGCTTCGCGCCGCTGCTCAGGGGACGCCCTGCGCTGGACGATCGTGCGATTTTCTGGCACTATCCGCTGTATCTGGCGGGTCGCGCGACTCCCGCAAGCGCCATTCGAAAAGGCGACTGGAAACTGATTGAGTTCTTTGAGGACGGACGCTTGGAGTTGTACAACACTGCGACCGACATCAGCGAAGCCACAAACCTGGCGGAGGCCATGCCCGCAAAGGCCAGCGCACTGCACCAGGAGCTCATCGCTTGGCGCGATGCTACGGATGCAGTGGAACCGCGCGAGCCGAATCCCTACTACAGCGAAACTAGAGAACCTGTGCCCTGAAGCTCTCCCTCAGCAGGTGCTCGAGCGTCGCATGGGCTCGCGGCGTTGGATCTCAGTCTTGCCGCTGCCTGTGCCTCCAGCCGTGACGCGGGGCCGGTGTGTTCACCATCGGCCTCCTGCACGCCACGAGAGCACTTCAGCCCGTCAGAGAGCGCATCACCGTCCTCGGATGCAGCTGCTGCTTGGCCTAAGCCTGCGTTGCCCGACGGAGCAAGCCGCTCACCGGGCCGAGCCGCGAGCGTTCCGGCCACCCCGTTCTCCTGACCTGCGTCGCCACGAGACAGGCCGCCTTGTGGGCCGCGCATGCGCCTGCTCGCCTCCCACTGCAGTTCCTCTTCACCTCCAGCTGTTCACGAATCCATCGGAACTCGAAGAACAACTTCGGGAAGCGAGGAGGGCTTTTCTCGGGACGGTCAAGAGAGGTTGCGGCAGAGCGCCTGTTAGTCATGGCTAGATGGAATTGCTAGGGGAAAGAGGTCGAACATCCCCTTGTGATGAGCGAGCCGCCGACTTGAGGAAAGCAAGTTTGATGCAGCGATGTAAGCCTCACTGGGGCCGGAGATTCGCCAACGTCGCTACTGCGTTGCTTTCCGTTTTCGGCATCGCCGCATTCGGCGCAACTCTCACCGTCACTGTCGACAACATCGAGGAAAACGAGGGCCTGGCGCACGTTGTCATCTACGACGCGGCCAACTGGCTGGACGGTGATCCCGCCAACTTCGCCGGGGCACAGTCCGTCGACATCACCGAACGCCACGACGACGGTCCGCTAGTGACTAACGTCGAACTCGAACCCGGCGAATACGCCGCTTTCGCTTACCACGACGCAACGCCAATTTCAAATTCGACAAGAATCTCATTAGGTTGCCCAAGGAGCCCTACGCGTTCAGCGGACCGTTCAACAAACTCCGGATGCCCAAGTTCGTAGACTGCAAATTCGCCATCGGCGAAGACGGGGCGGCGATCACGGTCGGGTTGCAGAAATGATGCATTCGGCCCGATGAGGCAAGACGCGACACAGATGGCTCACGGCCCGGTGCAGTCTTCCGCGTTAAGCCTACCGAAGGTATGCCTAAGGTGATTCCCGCAACGAGCCCTGCCGCGAAGACGGCGCCGGGGAATGCGAGCGCACCTCCCGAACCCCGCAAGCAGCCAGGCATAGCGTCGGCGTTCGGGTTGCCAGCGCACATGGCTGGACGCGCTTACTGCGGCATTTGCACGGCTTCCGCTAACGACTGCAGCCTGTGCAAGCGCGCATAGACTCCATCCCGCGCGAGCAGCTCGTCGTGCCCGCCGTGTTCGATAACCCGGCCGCGGTGCAGGACGACGATACCGTCAGCGCGGCGAACGGTAGACAGCCGGTGGGCGATCACGATGGACGTCCTTCCGACGAACAGCTTGGAGAGCGTGTCGCGAATCTTGCGCTCGGTATCGGGGTCCACGCTCGACGTGGCCTCGTCCAGCACCAGGAAGGGGCGCTCGTGAACCAACGCGCGGGCGAACGAAATCAACTGCTTCTGCCCGACTGACAGCCCGGCGCCGCGTTCGAGCACGGGCTCGTCATAAGCCTCGGGCAGCGACTCGATGTGGTCCGCCAAGTGGGCGTTCTCGGCCGCGCCCCGGATGGCGTCAGGCGGCGCTTCGGGATCGCCGAGACCGATGTTCTCCGCGATCGTGCCCGAGAACAGGAACGAATCCTGCAAGACCACGCTGAAGTGCGCGCGGAGTGCCTCGGGAGTCCACTCGCGAATATCCCGCCCGCCGACCAAGATCGTGCCGCGCTGGATTTCGTAGAAACGCAGCAGCAGGCTGACAAGGGTGCTCTTGCCCGCCCCGGTGTGCCCGACCACCGCCACCATGCCGCCGGGCGGAACCTTGAAGGTGACATCTTCCAGCACCCAGTCCTCGTCCTTGTAAGCGAACCAGACATTGCGGAACTCGACGCTGGGCTGTTCGAGCTCGACCTGTCCAGCGGCCGCCTGGATCTCGACCGGCTCGGTGTCCAGCAGCTCGAAGATCCGCTCGGCGCCCGCCATGGCTGCCTGCAAGACGTTGTACTTCTCTGCCAGGTCTTGGATCGGTCGGAAGACTCTGGTTCCATACTGTAGGAATGCCATCAAGACGCCTAGCGAAATGGTGCCGGCGACGACCCACGCACCGCCGATGACGACCAGCAGGGCAACCCCCAGCAGGCTGATCCATTCGATCACCGGAAAGAACACCGCATGCGCCCTGACAGAGCGGTAGTTGGCCGCGCGGTGCTCGTCGTTGATGGCCGCGAAGTCGCTCAGAGCGCGCTGCTCGTGGTTGAACGCTTGGATTTCCGAGACGCCCGTGAAGCACTCTTGCAGGAACGAAGCAAGCTTCGCGACCGCCTTGCGGACGTCGCGAAAGCTGGATCGCGCTCGCCGACGGAAGATGACACTGACAATCCACACCAGCGGGCCAATGCCGAGATAGACCAAAGTCAGCCACGGGCTCAGGTAGAGCATCGCCCCGAACGCGCAGAACAGCGTGAGCACATCGCCAGCGACAGCTACCAGGCCCGAAGTGAACAATTCGTTCAGCACGTCGACATCGGTCGTGGCACGCGTTACCAGGCGCCCGCTCGGCGTGCGATCAAAGTAAGCGACGGGCAGGCGCTGCAGGTGTCCGAACACCTCGCGGCGCATGTCTCGCATCACCCGCTGTCCGGTCCAGTTCATCGTGTGGATCTGCGCCGCCCGGGTGAGCGCCCCGAGTAGCAGCGAAACCAAAGACAGAGTCACCAGCCACCAAATGCCCTGCATCGGCTCGGCGGGAAGCCACGGATCGAGCACCGAGTCGGCCGCAGGATCGGGCATGAGGTAGCGGTCGACCGCGACTTGGGTGAGCAATGGCCAGATCACGCCCAGCGCCGAATTCAGCATGAGCAGCACCAGCGAGGCGGTCGCGAACCCGGAGTACGGACGCAAGTAGCGCCACAGGCGCTTGAGGATGGCTGCGTCGTAGAGCGCAGCGTCCGGGAGGGTCTCCCGGGCCGCGTCCAAGCCGATGCTGCGTCCGGTGCTCATGGCTTGGCCAGCTCCTCCTCGATGCGCTGGCGCTCGTGGATGCGAGCGTACAAGCCGCCGCGCGCGAGCAGTGTCCTATGCGAACCGATGTCAACGATCCGGCCCGCATCCATCACCGCGACTCGGTCCGCCAGCCTGGCCGAGGAGACGCGGTGCGTCACGATCAGCAGCGTGCGCTCGCGGGTTGCTCTGCGCATGCGCTCCAGAAGCACGTGCTCGGTCTCGGCATCCAGGCTGGAAGTAGAGTCGTCCAGCACCACGATGGCCGGATCGCACAGCAACGCCCTAGCCATCGCTACGCGCTGCTTCTGGCCACCCGACAGCGTGATTCCGCGCTCGCCGACGAGCGTGTCTAGTCCATCCGGGAAGTTGTCCTCGTCGGTGTCCAGCAGCGCCAGCCGCGCGGCCTCCGCGACCTCTTCCATGCTCGCGTCGGGCCGCCCCAAGCGGATGTTGTCGGCAATCGAGCGGCTGAACAAGAACGTCTCCTGCGAGACGTACCCGACTTGCTTGCGCAGGGCCTCTAGCGGCAGCTGCCGGACATCGACACCGTCGATCATCAACTCGCCGTGGGTTGGGTCGTACAGCCTGGGAACGAGGCTGGCCAGCGTAGACTTGCCGCTGCCGACCGGACCGATGACTGCCAGTGACATGCCTTCCAGAACCGACAGGCTCACGTCGCGGACCGCATACCCGGTGGCACGGGGGTACTGGACGCTGACGGACTGCCACTTGATCGAGCCGCGGATATGAACTTGGGATCCCAGCACGCCGGGCGCGTCGGCAATCCGAGGCCTGTGGTTCAGCAGCTCGTTCAGGCGCCCCAGCGAGGCGATGCCGCGCTGGGTGATGTTCACGACCACGCCCATGCCGATCATGGGCCAAGCGAGCATCGCCAGGAAGTAGATGAACATCGTGAACGTGCCGACCGTCATCGCGCCTTGCAACACTCGCCAGCTCCCGAATCCGAGCAGGCTGATGCCGGTCAGTCCGACCAAGAGCTCGAGCAGAGGATAGAAGCTGCGCCAAATGCGGACCAACCCGAGGCTAGCCTCGACATAGTCGGCATTGGCTGCAGCAAACCTGCCAACCTCGGCAGGCCCCTGGTTGTAAGCGCGCAGCATGCGCAGGCCGGCCAAGTGCTCCTGCACCCGGACGCTGATCCCGGAGAAGCGCTTCTGCACGGTCTGGAACTGCTCGTGCGTGCGGCGGCCAAAGTGTCCGACTGCCAGCGAGATCAGCGGCATGGGCGCAAAGATGACGAGCGTGAGCAGCCAGTCGGTCCAGGCCATGATGGACAGCACCGTTGCAATCACCACCCCGATCTCGGCCGTGTACATCAGCCCCGGCCCCAGCAGGGAGCGCACTTGGGCGAGATCATTGGTCACCCGGGCCATCAAGTCACCGGTGCGGTAGCGCTCGTAAAACGTCCGATCCAGCGTGACCAAGTGAGCGCTAATGTCATTGCGCAGGTCATACTCGATGTCACGCGAGATCGTGATCAGAATCCAGCGCATCGCATATTGAGCGATTCCCTTGCCGGCGGCGATGCCGAGCGCCAGCAACATGGAATTCACGGCAGCCTCTTGCTCGCCCGCAGCCAGCTGGTCCACCGCGCGCCCGATCAGCAACGGCACACCGGCCGCCAACACGCCGCGAAACAGCAGCGCGGTCAAGCCCCCCGCGTAACGCCAGCGATAGCGCAGAAGGTAAGGAAGAAGCGTGCGCAGCGTTGACAGCAAAGTCGACCTACCCGTGGTAGAGCATCAAGTAGATGGCCACTCCAGTCAGCGAGACGTACATCCAGAGAGGCCAAGTCCAGCGGGCGATGGCGCGGTGGCGGCTATAGTCGCCACGCCATGCGCGCAGCAGCGTGGTCGCGGCCAACGGCAGGATCACCACCGCCAGCACGATGTGGCTGAGCAAGATCGAGAAGTAGACGGGCCGGACCCAGCCCTGGCCCGTGAACGGCACAGAGCCCACCTGCCAGTGGTAGACCAGATAGCTGGCGAGAAACGCCACCGAGGCCCCGCAGGCACAGAGCATGCAGAACCTGTGCCGCTGCATGTCCCCGCGACGGATGAACACGTATCCGAGCGTCAGAAACACCGCCGCGACTGAGTTCAGGCTGGCGTTAAGCGCGGGCAGGTCGGTGAAATCCATTCGGTCGGTTCGCGCCGCGTGCCAAAGATCAAGACAGGTGCGCCGCCTCAGACCGCAGCGCCTTGTGCCAGGCGGCCAGCAGCATGGCAGCGCCGAAGCCCGCGAGCACCAGCCATGACAGCTCAGGGGCCGGCACCGTGCCGGCTCCGGGCGCGCCCAGCAGCCGGCGCAGTTCGGCCACGCCGTAGGCCAGCGGGTTGATCGTGGTAAGCCAGCGCAGCCAAGCCGCCGAGCTGTCTAAGGGGAAGACCCCGCCGGAGACGAGCCACATGGGCATCAGCACGAGGTTCATGATCGAGTGGAAGCCCTGCACCGAGTTCAGCCACCAAGCGCAGAAGAATCCCAGGCAGGTCACGCCGAATGCCATCAGCAACAGCGCCGCAAGTACCAGCGGCAGCTTGGCAAGATCGAGCGAAAGGCCTGCCAACGGTGCTAACGGCAGGAGCAGAGCGCCTTGGACGGCACCGAGGGTGGTGGCCCCGCAGACTTTTCCCAACACCAGCGCAAGGCGCGACACAGGAGCCACCAGCACGCCCAGCAGAAACCCCTCCCGGCGATCCTCGATCAGCGAGATGTTGGCGAAGATCGACGTGAACAGGACGCTCAGCGCCAGCATCCCCGGAAAGAAGAACTGTGCGTAGCCTCCCTCGCCGGCCAGCAGCGAAGAGCCGAAGCCCGACCCTAGCACGAGCCAGAACAGCAGCGGCGTGGACAGCGTGCCGACCACTCGGCTGCGCTGGCGGTAGAAGCCGCGCAGTTCTCGCCGCCACAGCGTCGCGGCGCACAGCCAGAAGCTGGCGCTGCTAGCAGATTCGTCGCCCGCCACAGGCAGCGCGACAACTGCCCCTTCAGGCGCATCGGACATCGGGTGGGTCAGCGGCGGGATAGTGAGACAAGCAACCGCACGTCCATTTTAGCGCGCAGCGCGGCCGCTGCACTCACAGCTCGAGCAGGTAGCCCGGCTTGCCGACGTTTGCCGCCAGCGTCGCGCCCAGCCGCACGGTCCGGCCAGCACCCTCGTGGATGTGCCCGCAGAAGCAGTACTCCGGCTGGTGCTCGTCGATATACTGGCGGACAGCCTTGGAGCCGAAGTGCAGGCCCGGACCGGCCTCGTCGAGAGGCGTGTTCAACGGCGGTGCATGGCAAACCAAGACCTGGGGGAACCGGCCGGCGAAACGTGATAGCTTGGCGGCCAGATCCTCCTCCGAGTATTCTCCGGGAGTGTCGAACGGCGTGGGGTTGGAATAGCCCAAGCCGGCGAAATGCACGCCGGCCACCTCGTGGACATCCTCGTGAAAGCTGCGAAAGCCGTAGCGCTCGCAGAACTCGCGCACCTGCTCGGCTGTCTCGTTATTGCCCGGCATGACCCAAAGGCGCTCGCCCAAGGGCGCGAGAACCTCTGCGCAGGGGTCGAGCGGGGCCGGGTGGGTCACCAGATCGCCGGCAGCGATGAAAACGTCGGCTTCGACCGCGACGGCCTGCCGCAAGCTGGCGAAGTCGCCGTGGATGTCGGAAAAGATCTGGAATCTCATCAGGAACCTAGGTCAGCCCGAGGGCGGCGCCGCGTGGCACCCAGCCTCTCGGAAGCTCTCTCGATCACCTTGACCTCGGCCTGCTCCCTTCCCTCGGCCCTAGCCCGGGCGATGTTGGCACCCGGAGAGACATTGTCCGCCTTGGCGTGCCAAGTCTCGCCTATGCGGTAGGAGGTGACGCGCACCGGCCAGCCTGCCAGTTCGAGCTCGCTGACGCTGAAGCTTTCGGCCTTCATGCGCCGCGCTCGACCGGCGCGCCGACAAGGTTGCCCCACTCGGTCCACGACCCGTCATAGTTGCTCACGCCTTCGTAGCCCAACAGGTACTTGAGGACGAACCAAGAATGGCTGGAACGCTCACCGATGCGGCAGTACGCGACGATCGGCCTGTCGCCCACGATGCCCTCGGCGCCGTAGAGTTCGCGCAAGGCGCCGGCACTCTTGAACGTGCCGTCCTGGGCGCAGGTCTTGCCCCACGGAATGCTCCGCGCGCCCGGTACGTGCCCGCCGCGCTGGCACGTCTCGGGCAGGCCCGGAGGGGCGAGGATCTCGCCGCTGAACTCGGCGGGACTGCGCACGTCGACTAGGTCGGTCGCGCCGGAGCCCGACGCCTCCCTGACCTGGTCTAGAAACGCCCGGATCGAAAGGTCCGGTCCGGAGGCGGAATAGTCCGTCGGCGCGACTTCAGGCGACTCCAGGGAGAGCTCGCGCCCCTCGGCCAGCCACTTCACGCGGCCGCCGTTCATCAGCCTGACATCCGGGTGGCCGTAGATCTTCAGCTGCCAGAATGCCCAAGCGGCGAACCAGTTGTTGTTGTCGCCGTACAGCACGACGACCGTGTCCCTGCTGATGCCACTGTCGCCCATCAATTTCTCGAAGCGGTCCTTGGGCAGGATGTCGCGCACGACCGTGTCACACAGCTGGCTGTCCCACGCCCAGCCGATCGCGCCTGGCACGTGACCCTCGTCATAGGAGCCCGTGTCCACATCGACCTCCACGACTCGGACGCCGCCGTCGCGGCTGTGATGGTCGACCCAATCGGTCGTGACTAGTACTTCGGGATGCGCGTAGCCTGACATGATTCGCTCCTCTCTTCCGGCGCTAGGCTCTTGGTGCTGGGCCGCCGGATTTGAACAAACGATTATAGGTCAGGCGAAGCCGCGAAAACCGCCTCACGGCGGCGAGTCCGCTGATCCGGCCGGCCACGAGACGGCACTATTTCCGCCTTCGCCGCGGGATGTGAAGAACGACCCAAGGGTGCCCGCTCACGCGTGCCTGAGTATCAAGACTTCGCACCCGCTGTTTACAACCATTTGACGAACGGCAAGTGACCGTCCTGCAGCACCTCGCGCCTAGAAAAGCAAGGCCGTTTCGCGGCGACGCCGCAGCCAAGCACGCCAAACCCCGATGTCCTCCAGTAGCGCAAGCGCTTTCGCAAGTCAAGTTCGCGACCGCCTCGCCGATTTCTCGCCGGTGTCGCTGGAGGCGATCGGGTCGCAGTCCTCGCATGACCGCTGCGACACGAAGTTCTTGCTGCGGCAGGGCCAGCTTCCCGCGCTGCTCGATGCCCTGCGGCAGGACTACCGAGTCCTGGAGGTTGGCGGGGAGCGCCTGCACCGTTACCGCACGCTCTATTTCGACACGGCAGGATTCGATCTGTACCAAAGACACCAGCGCTCCTCGCGCCGCGCTCTCAAGATCCGCAGCCGCCAGTACGTCGACTCGGGCCGCTCGTTCTTTGAACTCAAGCGCAAGATCGGGCCTCGCCGTACCGTCAAGCAGCGAACCGAGACCCCGGACATCGTCACCGAGCTAACTGCGGCGGAGGGCACCTTCATCGCAGCCCATGCGCGGGTCAACACCGAGCGCCTTCAACCAACGATATGGAATCGATTCGAGCGGATCACGCTCGTGTGCAAGACGAGTCGAGAGCGCGTGACGCTCGACGTCGGCGTCCACTTCAACATCCAGAGCGGCGGGATTCGGATTCCGGGCGTCGCGGTCGGCGAGTTGAAGCAGGAGCGTTTCGACCGAACATCCGCGTTCTTCGGCCACATGCGCTCGCTCGGGTCCCGTCCGACCGGATTTAGCAAGTACTGCGTCGGGGCGGTATTGCTGTACCCGCATTTGAAGCGCAGCCAAGCGCGACCCAAGCTCCGCATGCTAGCCAAGCTGGCTCGGGGAGACCGCCATGCAGCCTGACTTGCTCGCCCACCTTGCCGGAGCCGGATTCAATCTTGCGGTGGCGCTGCTGATCGTCCGGCTGATCTATTACCCCACTACGCAGGACAAGCAGTACGTGCTGACGTTCGTGACGTTCAGCACAGTGACCTATTTCGTGCTGGGCCTGCTGACCAGCGTTGACTTGACCATCGGCGTAGGTTTCGGACTGTTCGCGATCTTCTCCGTGCTGCGCTACCGCACGGACACGATCTCTGCGCGCGAGATGACCTACCTGTTCGTGCTGATCGCGCTGGCGGTGATGAATTCGGTGCTGGCGACGCAATCCGACTACGCTCGCATGCTGGCATCCAACGCGGTGGTGGTCCTGGTCATGTTCGTGCTGGAACGCGAATGGGGCTTTCACTTCGAGGCGAGCAAGCAGATCCATTACGACAAGGTCGAACTGGTCGTACCGTCGCGCAAGGACGAGCTGCTCGCCGACCTGCGCGCGCGGACCGGGCTGCCGGTTCGGCATGTTGCCGTGGGACGCATCGACATGGTTCGCGACACTGCGGAGCTCACGCTCTTCTTCGACGATCGGGAACAGCAAGCAGCGGCTCGTGCCAACGGGACGAAGGAAACACCATGAATTCCCTATGCAAGGCAATCAGCTTGGCCGTCTTCGCAGCAGCCTTAGCAACGCTGCTCGCGCAGGGCCCGCCCGGCATGTCGAGGATGCTGCCGGTTATGGCCGCACTCGATGCGGACGCGGACAACACGTTGTCTGAGGAAGAAATCGGAGCCGCTCCGGACGCGCTGCTCACTCTGGACACTGACGGCAGCGGAAGCCTCACTCGAGACGAACTCATGCCGCGATTCGGCGGCGGTGCGGGCGGAGGCCGCGGCGGCGTGCGCGAAGCTCGGCCCGGGGATCCGGGCACGGGCCCAAGACCGGGCAGGGGCGGCCCGGCAGGCCTGCCGGGCATCCCACTGATCGCAGCCCTCGATCCGGACAGCGACGGGGAGATCAGAGCGGACGAGATCCGACAGGCGACGGCGTCGCTGGCGACCCTAGATGCCGATGGCAGCGGCACTCTGACCGGTGACGAGCTACTGCCTCGATTCGGCGGACGCGGCGGCCCGGGCAGGGGCCAGGACCGGCCGCCGATTGCGCTGCCCGTCGTGGATGTGCTCGATGCCAATGCTGATCGTGAGATCTCGGCTGCGGAGCTGGCGGCAGCCAGTTCGGCCCTGCGTTCCCTGGACTCAAACGCCGACGGCCAAGTTGACGAGAGCGAAATGCTGCCCCAAGGCGGCACCTTCGGCGGACGCCAGCGCGGCGGCCCACGAGGCCCCGGCGCCATGCTGGGCACACTCCCGCTTGTCGGCGCGCTCGACAGCGATGGCAGCGGAGCGCTCGAACGGGCCGAGATCGACCAGGCGAGCGCAGCGCTGGCAACCCTCGACAGTGACGGGAGCGGCGCGCTCTCCGCGAGCGAATTCCTCCCAAGCCGCGGCGGCCGAGGGGGCGGCGGGCGCGGTTTCCGGGGCGGCCCGGGCGGATTCGGAGAAGTCGCGGCGGAGCGCAAGCAGCCCCAAGAGCTGACACGCGACGAGGGAGCGGCCACGATTCCAGACCGTGCAACCTTCGAGGAATTCTCCTACCAAGGCGAGCAGGTCATGATCGATTCCGGACTCCGCGGCCTCGAATTCGTCAAGTTCGTGATCACCGAAGCCATCTCCGACGAGCCGCAGATGTACTTCATGAACACCGAGAACTTCCGCGCCCACCCGCAATTCATGCGCTCCGTCGGCCTCGGTTTCGGCGGGCGCGGCGGTCAATCCGGCACGATGCGCGGCGTATTGGTGTTCCGCCCGCTGCTCACCGCGCCCAACGGCGACGCCGGGCTGTACACGTTCGAGTTCGAACCGAGGGACGCGTACCCGTTCGAGATGATCCGGCTCTCCCACGATCTCCTCACCGAGCACGCTCCGATCGTTGCCGGCCGGCTGGCGTACTACCCGCTCCCTGCCGCCGTCGCTCGCTACGAGCAAGAGCGCGAGCAATACGAAGCCGCCGGCCTAGCGGTCTTCCGGGAGGAGGATCTGTTCGGGGACATCGCCTACCTCCCGCTCAACGCAGCCGAGGGCTTCGGCTACTTGCGGCTGATGTCGCCCGAGGACCGCCCGCGGGTGCGAGACGTGGTGCTCTACGAGAGCCTCCCCAACGAGATGCCGCGCGTGGCCGGGATCATCACAAGCGTCCGGCAGACGCCGCTCTCTCACGTGAATCTGCGGGCCGTGCAGGATGGCGTGCCGAACGCGTTCATCAAGGGGGCGTCGGAAGACCCAGAGATCGTTGGCTTGCTCGGCAAGTACGTCCACTACAACGTCAATCCCGATGGCTATCAACTCCGCGAGGCAACTGTTCAGGAAGTTGAGAGCCACTTCGCCAAGCTGCGCCCGAGCGAAACGCTCGTTCCAGAGCGCGACCTCGGCGCCAAGGAGATTCGCCCGCTGAGCGAGCTCGGCTTTGACGACTCTGCCAGCGTGGGCGTGAAGGCGGCCAATGTCGCCACCCTGGGCAGCCTGGGCTTCCCGGCAGACGTAGTGCCGGAAGGATTCGCGATACCGTTCTCCTTCTACGACGGCTTCATGCGCCACAACGGTCTCTACGAGCAAGCTTCGGCGATGTTCGCCGCGCCCGGGTTCGCAACCGACACCGGCGTGCGCGAAGAGGCACTGCGGCTGTTCCGCAAGGCAGTCCGTGCCGGGGAAACGCCCGACTGGATGTTGGCCGAGCTGCAGTCCATGCACGAGCGCTTCCCGGCGGGCCGCGCGATCCGGCTGCGCTCCAGCACCAACAACGAAGATCTGCAAGGTTTCAGCGGCGCCGGCCTGTACGACTCGTTCACGCACCATCCGGACGAGGGCCACATTTCCAAGTCCGTCAAGCAGGTTTACGCCAGCCTCTGGAACTTCCGCGCCTATGAAGAGCGCGCATTCTTCCGCATCGATCACATGGCGGCCGCGATGGGCGTATTGGTCCACCCGAACTATGCGGGCGAGCGCGCCAACGGAGTCGCGGTCACCGAGGACATCGTGTACCAGACCGGAGGGGACGGCCGGCCGCGAATGTACTATGTCAACACCCAAGTCGGCGAGGACCTGGTCACGAACCCGGACGGCGAGTCGATCCCGGAAGAATTGCTGCTCAGCACCCGCGGTCCCCGGGACGACCGATTCATTCGCAGTTCCAACCGAACCGCTGACGGGGGCGCGATCCTCAACGACGAGCACCGCAACGAGCTGCGCGCCTACCTCCGCACTGTGCAGGGAAGGTTCCGCGATCTTTACGAAGTGTCCGCCAACGAGCGGTTCGCCATGGAGATCGAGTTCAAGATCACCTCCGACGGGCGGCTGGCTGTCAAGCAAGCGCGCCCGTGGGTCTTCCACTGACGCCTGCGCGCGGGCGAGAGCCTACTCCGCCAGGCAAGCATCGATGTCGGCGGCAGCGATGCCGCCCTGCTTGATCAGGCGCCACTGTAACGCCGTGATATCGATGGTGGTCGACGCCGGTCCCTCGATGATCCCGCCATCGACGATCAAGCTGATGCGACCGTCCATGGTTCCGAGCACCTCAAAGCCGCCGCGACACGTGGGCTTGCCTGACACGTTTGCGCTAGTGGCGATCAGAGGCGTGCCGAATTCAGCCACTAGCCGCTTCGCCAGCGCAGATGCCGGGCGGCGAAGGGCCAGCCGGCCCGTGTTGCCGGTGACACGCAGCGGCACCTTGGAAGACGCTTCCACGATCACAGTCAGCAGCCCCGGCCAGAAGCGCCGCGCCAGCAGGTAGAAGCTCGACGGCAATTCGCCGGCGTACTCCACGGCCATCGCGACCGAGTCGACAAGCAGCGGCAGCGAGCGATGAGCCTCCCGTCCCTTCGCCTCGAATACCTTCGCCACGGCATTGAGATTCAGCGGATCGGCCACCAGCACGTACAGCGCGTCACTGGGAATCGCGATCACTTCCCCGCGGCGCACCGCCGTCACCGCCGCCGCCACCACAGCGTCTTCCGGATCCTCGGCCGAGGTTTCAATCAAGTGGGTAGTCAATCGACAGCCTCACCCAACCTGCGAGCACGGCCCACGAACAGAGCGCGACCGCTTCGGGGTCTGTGGCGACACCATATCCTCCACGACACTGACGCCACTTTCTGATTTAAGCAAACCGTGAATCGCTTTGGTAGTGTGCCGCGTATTGTTGGCAGGGTTGGGATAAACTTGCTGCGAGGATCTGTCGCGGTCACGCTTGGCACTAGCTGCGACACCGTCGCCGAAAACAACCGAGGGGGACTGAAAATGCGCTTGGCATCAATTCTTCTAACGAGCGTTCTCTTGATCTGCACCGGGGCGTTCGCCCAGCAAGACCAAGGCAACATCACCGGCACGATCACCGATTCCACTGGAGCAGTGATCCCCGGGGCAAACATCACAGCGCGCGAGATCAGCACCAACGTGACGCTGATTTCGTCTTCGAACGAGGGCGGTGTCTACGTGGTGGGACCGCTCAAGATCGGCACGTATGAAATCTCGGTCGAGTCGGACGGCTTCAAGAGATCCGTGCGTTCGGGAGTGGAGATCCACGCCGGCGACCGCATCGGCATCAACTTTGAGCTACAAGTCGGCGACCTAGTGGAGGTCGTCACGGTCGAGGGCACCACTCCGGTGCTCAAGACCGAGAACGCCACGCTGGACTACACGGTCGAGCGCAAGCAGCTGGAGGACTTCCCGCTCAACGGGCGCAGCTACCAATCGCTCGGACTGCTCAGCGCGGGCGTCGCCCCGGAGATCGGCGGCCGCGACCGCGGGCCGCTGGGCACGACCTCGTTCGGCAACGGGCTGAGCGTCAACGGCCAGCCAGCCCTGCAGAACAACTACCTCATCGACGGCGTTGACAACAACTCGACCGTGATGGGCCTGCAGGACCGCAAGTCCCAAGCGGTCATTCCCTCCCTCGACGCAGTGCAGGAGATGAAGGTCCAGACCTCGAACTACTCCGCCGAGTACGGCCGCAACGCGGGCGGCGTGATCATGGTTTCGATCCGCGGCGGCACCAACGAGTTCCACGGCAGCGCGTACGAGTTCATCCGCAACGACGTCTTCGACGCGCGGCCGGCGTTCGGGCGCAACGACCGCGACGGCGATGGCAAGGCCGATCCGGCCGTGCTGCGCCAGAACCAGTGGGGCGGCACCTTCGGCGGCCCGATCGTGAAGAACAAGGCGTTTTTCTTCGGCAGCGTGGAGACTTGGAACGTCAGGCGCGCGCAGAGCGACCTGGTAGTCGTGCCGACGCCGCTGGAGCGCGCTGGCGACTTCAGCCAGACTGCGGGACTGGCCAGGCTGCTCGACCCGAACACCTCGTCCGTGCCGGCGGAGCGCGCGGAATTCCCGAACAAGACGATTCCCACCAATTTCGCGATGCTCGACCCCGTCGGTGTCGCCTTGGCCGATCTTTACCCGGCACCAAACCTCTCCGACCCCGCCACTCGCAACAACTTCACCAGCGGCGAACCTTGGATGACCGACCGCGTGCAGTACGACTTCCGCTACGACCAGACCGTCTCGGCGAAGGACAGCCTCTTCGTTCGCTACAGCATGTACACGTTTGACCAAAATCGCGGCGCACCGCTGCCGGGCATCGCGCGCGGCGGCTCGGGAAACGACCGCGCCCGCGACGACAACGGCGGTTCGCACATGGTGATCTCGGAGACGCATGTGTTCAATCCCTTCGTCATCAACGAATTCCGTTTCGGGCGCAAATTTCTGGGCGTAGACAAGGACATCGATTCGAACGTGCCGCTGTCCGACCTCGCCCAGCAGTACGGCATACGCGGCGTGGACACCTCGGACAACCTCTTCGGCTTGCCGCGGTTCGCGATGGCCGGGAACCTGCCGTTCATTGGATTGGGCGGCTCGGGCTTCCAGCCCAACATCAAGGACACGTGGACCTACCAGTGGATGAACAACCTCACGGTGATTCGCGGCAACCACAGCATCAAGTTCGGGGCGGACATCCGCTATGACCGGACGAACATCGTGGGCTCGCAGAACGCTCGCGGCATTTTCAACTTCAACGGCAAGTTCAGCGGCATCAGCATGGCCGACTTCCTGCTGGGCTGGATCAACAACGCCACCAAGAGCACCCAAGTGCTCAGCGACCAGCTCTTCCGCAGCTACATGTTCTTCGTTCAGGACGACTGGAAAGTCACGCCGAACCTGACGCTGAACCTAGGAGTGCGCTATGAGCTAACCTCGCCGTGGTTCGACGAAAACAACCGCATGAACAAAATTTCGATCGACCCCTCCAACTACGGCCAGACGATCACGGCGGGCGAGTTCGGCGACAGCTGGTCGCACCGCGCATTGGTCAACACCGACGCCAACAACTTTGCTCCGCGGGTCGGGTTCGCGTGGCAGCCTGCCCAGCGCTGGACTTTCCGCGGCGGGGCGGGGGTGTTCTACGGCGGGCAGCAAGGCCTGGGAGCATCCGGGCGCATGCTGGTCAACTTCCCGTTCGTCGCCCAGGTTCAGCGCACCTCGGGGCGGGCGGCCCCGGCGTTCATGCTCCGCGACGGTTTCCCTGCGGACTTCCTAGGAGACCTCAGCGACCCCGACAATCGGCCGAGAAATATCAGACTTAATCACTGGTCGACCGAGTTCCCGATGCCCACGACTTATCAATGGAACTTCAGCATCCAGCGGCAGCTCGCCAACGACATTGGCTTGACCGTAGCCTACGTGGGATCTTCCTCGAACTTCCTGCTAGGAGTGTTCAACGAGAACGCTGCCACGCGCGGCGATCCCGGCACAGAGGCCTCGCGGCGCAAGCATTTCCAAGACGTCGGCAATCTGAACTACAGGACACCGTACGGCTCGGCGAATTACAACGGCCTCAACACCACCCTCGCCAAGCGGTTCTCCGGGGGCAACCTGTGGACCATCGCCTACACCTGGGCGCACGGCATCGGCAACACTCCGGAACAGTTCGTGGGCGGCGAGACCGGCGTGCAGGATCCGACCTGCTTCTCGTGCCAGCGCGGATCGAACTCCAGCGACGTGCGGCAGCGCCTCGCCACAAGCTACGTGGTGGAACTGCCCTTCGGCCGGGGCAAGCGGCTGCTGGACATGGGCGGAGCGGTCAACGCGATCTTCGGCGGCTGGCAGCTGACCGGCCTGCTACAGGCGCAGACGGGCCAGTACTACAACGTCACCCTGCCGAACGCCTTTAGCAACCTGGGCACCCGCGTGGGCACTTGGAGGCCGGACGTGATCGGCGAGCACCGCGTTTCGAACCCCGGGCCGGACAAGTGGTACGAGCGCACCGCGTTCGACATTCCGCTGGACTCGAACGGCGTGCCGGACTTCGGCAACGTGGGCCGCAACACCATGCAAGAGGACGGCATTTTCAACTGGGACATCGGGTTGCAGAAATCGTTCTACCCGACCGAGGGCACCGAAGTGCAGTTCCGCTACGAGGTGTTCAACCTGACCAACCACCCGAGCTTCGCAGTGCCGAACCGAAACGTCCGCTCGCCGGCCGGCGGCACGATCCGCAACACGAATACGACACCGCGACAGATGCAGTTCAGTCTGCGCATCGTGTTCTAGCGCCTCTGGGCAGCCCAGCACGGCCGGTCGCGAGCAGACCGGCCGTGCAACATCTTTTCCGAAGCCGGGGGCGTCCCGAGCTAGGCCGTCGGAACCGATCGGTCGCATCGGTGACCAGAGATGCCCTGACGCAGGTCCCGATTGCGATCCTCGAGATTCAGAACTCGTACCGGAGAGCAAACTGCATGATTCGAGGCGACTCGGTAAAGCGGTATTGGCCGAGAACCGCCGGGCGGTCGTAGCGGCGTTGCAGGTTCCTCTGGGTGAAGTTCACGTTATTGAACGCGTTGAACACTTCCCATCGGAACTGGAGGCTATCTCCTTCCGCCGGCATCCGAAACCGCTTGCTCAACGCCAGGTCCGAATTGAATAGGTCGTCGGAACGGAAGATATTGCGCGGGCCGATCAGGCCGGTCCGATTGAAGCGCATGCTGGCGGCCGCCGCATTGCCATCAGGGAACGCGCCCGGAACACCGTCGGCATTGTCAGAGCCACCGCCTTGGTTGTCTACCGGCCCGACGATCAGGGCTCTTCCGGCGCCGTAGAAGTTCGTGGACCACCTAGATCCGTTTCCAATGTCAAACGGCAACCCGGTGCGATAGCGCGCCACGCCGGAGAGCTGCCAGCCGCCGATCAACCGGTTGACCAGGCCGCTTGCGTTCTTTCCGACGGCCTTGCCCCGCCCGAACGGCAGACCGAGGACGAAGTTGGCGTTCAGCTGGTGGCGGACATCGAAGTCGGAGCTGCCCACAGACTGATCCCGGCGAAACGTGTTGACGATGTTGGCTGCGGTTTCCGAAAACACGCCTGGCGCGTTCGTGTTGCCGGCAAGGTTGCCCTCCGCAGCGGAGCCGTTGTCGATCGAGTGCGACCACGTGTAATTCAGGTCGAACGTGAGTTGGTCATCGAAGCGTTTGCGGAGTGAAAGCGTCATGCCATGGAAGTTGGACAGGCCGAGATTTTCCCACGTCCGCAATGCGCTGAACTGGCGGCCGAAAAACGTATGGCAGCCCGTGGCGACCATGCACGCCGGGAACGCGTTGCTGCCTGCGTAGTAGTCGGTCCCTCCGAAGGGGCTGAACTGTCGGTCGAGCTGGTCCAGCGTGTCAAGCTCGGACTCGCGGCCCCAATCGTTGTTGACGACAAAGAAGTTGGCGGACGCCGAACCCGGGATCGCGAAGTTGGCCAAGGCCGGGAACATGTTCTCGAAGAACGGCTGGACCGGCACGAGGCTCGGGTCCGCCCTGACCATCTCGTTGGTCAGCCCCTGGTCCTCGAAGAGCGTCCGGTTGGCCTGGAATGCTTCGGCTAGAGTCTGGCCAGATTTCGGATCCCTGAAGAAAATGAGCGGGCTGGCCGGATCATGCTGCCCCAGCAGCTTGCGCCCAAACCGTCCGACGTATCCCACTTCGAGAGTCGTGCCGCCCACCCAAGCGCGCGAGAAAGAGGCCGTGACCGGAATCGAGTACGGAGCCCTGAGATTGGATGCGGTTGCCACGCCTGCGCCGGAGATCGCGCGATTCGGAGGCGGCGTGAACGGGAATCCACCGTCTGGCGCCGCCGGCAGGTCCGGGAACGTGCCGTCGTAGCGGAACGCGGTCGAGAAGTTGTACGTTTCCGTATTGGACTGTGCCGACCGTACCCCGAACGTGCCGAACAAGTCCTGCTGGGTCACCAGGTACGACCCGAACCGATCAAAGAACACCCCGCCGCCGACGCGCAACGCCCCGCTGTCACCGAAGATCGTCCTGAGCAGGCCGCTGGGGTTGTGCGGGCTGTATGCGAAGCTCAGGCGCGGAGCGAAGTTGTTCCGGTCGTCGTTGTACCACTCCGGGCCGTTGTTGGCCGGACCTCCAGGAATCCAGGTCAGGTCCGCCGAGGGGATTCGATGGCCTGGGATCCCTGCCTCCATCGCCTCGACACGTTCGAACATGTGCTGCTCCAGCGGCACGCGCGTAACGCCCTGCAGTCCGTTGGTTTCGTACGGCACCCGCGCGTAGCCGTACCGCACGCCGTAGGTGATCGCCAGGCTCGGTTTCACCCGCCATGTGTCCGAGAAGTAGAGTTCGTATTCGTCGGTGCCGATGCGGCGGGTCGTCGCCGTCCCGATGGGCAGCAGTTCCCCGTCGGGCCCGTACTGGTACGTCACGTTGATGGTCGTAATCGCGCCGGTCAGGTTCAGCGCTGCGCCGGAGATCGTCGCAAGTTGATCGTCCGCGAGTTGGATGCCCGGATTTCCGGTCATCGCCTGGAGAACTTCATTGATTCCCCTCTGGATGTCCGCCCCTAGGCCGCCTAGGTTGTCCTGCGCGAGAGCGAACGAAGGGAAGACATCTTGGAAGTTCCTGCGGTTGTTGCGGATCACGCGGATGTTGGTGCCGAACTTGAAGTTGTGGTTGTCGCGCGCCCAGATCAGATCGTTGCTCAGATTGAAGACTGGGGCCTGCCGCTGGCTGCTCCGCACACCATAGTTCTGGGTTTCGTGGATGTCGAAGAGCGCAAATTGAGGTCCGTCGGCTCCGGAGACGGCCACGCCTTGGCGCGTGAAGCCGAAGCGGAACGTGTTGACCATCGAAGGCGTGAGCAAACCCGTGTAGCCGATCGCAAAGCCGCGGCTGTTGTCGAGAATCTTTGAACCTTCCAGGCCAGGGTATTGGGCGAGAGATTGCTCGTTGTCGGCCTCGTTGTCCGCCAGGGTGCCGCGCCACGAGACGCGGTGGCCACCGTTCTTGTCCAGGTTGAAGTCGAAACGAGCCACGTAGGCCTTGTTGTCCACGTGCAGCGGGGCGTTGAATCGGAGTCCGTCGAAGTTCTGGCCGCCGTCCGAGCCGGATACCGGGTCGTTGCCGATGGGAAATGAGTTCAGGATCTCCAACATCAGCGGATTGGCCCCCAGGCCTGCCGGATCGGCCTCCGCGAACTGCTGCGGCGAAAGACGGTACGTATTGCCATCGTTGGCGGCAACGGTCAAGATGCCCTGCCGCAGGTCTTGCGAGGGGACCACGCGCTGCTGGCTGGCCGACCGGGCGTCGCGCCGTCCCTCGTAGTTCACGAAAAAGAACGCTCGGTTCCGCTTGGCCGGACCGCCCAGTGAAACACCGTACTGGTTTCGGATCAATAGCTCGCGCGACACGCCCGAGGCCTTGTTGAAGAACGTATTGGCGGCGGTCGGCGTGTTGCGATGGAACTCGTAGGCCGAGCCGTGGAACTGATTTGTGCCGGACTTGGTCACCAGCGAGACTTGTCCCCCCGAGGAGCGGCCGACATCGGCGTTGCCGCCCCCCGTGGTCACCCGGAACTCCTGGACCGAATCCAGAGGAATTGGCAGCACCGAGCCGAAAGGCTCGGGCGACTGCTGGTCGTTGACATCGAGTCCGTCCAATGTCACGTTGTTCTGGTCTTTGCGCGCTCCGAGCACCTCGCCTGTCCGATTGACGCCTGTTTGCAGGCTCATCAATTCCACCACGTTCCGTGTCAGCAGCGGGAGCTGGCGCACCTTGGTTTCGTTGAAGGCGTTGCCGACAGTGGCGTCGCTGGTGTTCAGCGAGACTGAATCGGCCTCGACAGTCAGAACCTCGGACAACTGGCCAACTTGTAGCGTCACGTCCAGCGTCGAGGGAGTGTCGACGAGTAATTCCAGCTCGGTTACGATCTCGGTGCGGAAGCCCGCCACGGCGAATTCGAGCGTGTACATTCCAGGCGCAGCCTGCAGGAACTGGTACCGCCCTCGCGCGTCGGTCTCGGTCGTTCTCTCAACACCGGCTCGGGAGGCTGACAGCGTGACTGCCGCTCCGGGGATTACGGCACCTGAATCGTCGCTAACGGTGCCGACAATCGAACTGGTCGCCTGACCGAACGCACCGGCGGAGGATGCCAGCGCGATGGCCACGACAAGGCGGAATCGCCTCCAGCGGCAATCGATCAACGCCATGCGATTTGGAACGGACCGCCGCGATACCGCTGAATCGGCCGGATTGCCGCGACACCGCTAGATCCTCAACGATACTAGCGAGTGATGGACTCTCGGTCCCGCTCGACATCCTCGAACCACTCCTGCAAGCTCGCCAGCATCCGACGCACTCGGTCGGGATGCTGCGACGCAACATCGCGCTGCTCTCCCGGATCGGACGACAGGTCGTAGAGTTCTGCCGGCTCCGGTGGCTGAGGCTTCAGGTTCGGCACGGGCAGCGCCGCGCGCACGCTCGCGGGATTCTCCTTGTGCTTTATATCGGCCTCGACGAAGGCCGCCGTGCGCGCCCGATCCTCATCGGACACGCAAAGCTCGTCGCTAAAGAAGCGCGTGCCGCGGATCATGGGCCGGACCAATTTCCAGCTCCCGTCACGCATGGCAGCGTTGGTGCCGATGTCGGGCCAGTAGAAGTTCCACTGCCAGAACTGACGCGGCTCGGCCGACATCGGCCGCCCGGCGAGCATCGGCGCCAGGTCGCAACCGTCCAGCGCTGGTCCGGGCGGCCGCTCCACGCCTGCCAGCGAGAGCAGTGTCGGCATCCAGTCCGTGAAGTGCGCCAGTTCGTCGGCAAAGCGTCCGCCCGCCACGTGTCCCGGCCACCGCAGCACCATCGGAACTCGAATGCCACCCTCGTAGATCCAGCCCTTGCTGCCGCGCAATCCGCTGTTGTAGCGCTCGTTGAAGGTCGGCTCCCCCGCTTCCAGCATGTAGGGGGGATTGAAGAACGCAGGCCCGTTGTCGCTGGTGAACGCCACGATCGTGTTCTCGGCAAGGCCCGCCTCATGCACCGTATCGAGGATTCGCCCGATCCCGGCATCCATGCGCTCGATCATGGCGTAAGTCGTCGCGACGATGCGGTTTAGGCCCTGCTCGCGGTAGGGGGCGATCCACTCGTCGCGCGCCTGGAAGGGCGAATGCGGGGCGCTATAGGGCAGATACAGGAAGAACGGATCGTTCGGATGGCGCCGGATGAAGCCTTCGGCCTCATTCGTCAGCAAGTCCGTCAAATAGGTCCCGTCAGAGGGCGCGATGCTGTCGTTGCGACGCAAGTGGTAGCGGTAGTAGTCCGTCCAGCCGCCGCAAAAGCCGGTGAACTCGTCAAAGCCGCGCGCGTTGGGCTCGAAGCGGCGGTCGAACGTGCCGTTGTGCCACTTGCCGACCAAGCTCGTCGCGTAACCGGCGGAACGGAACGCGTCCGCCAGGGTCACCTCGCGCAGAGCGATTCGATCCAGGCCGTGGATCTCGTGCTGGGTGATCGCTCCGGTCCTGTGCGGATAGCGCCCTGTGAGCAGGGCTGCTCTCGCCGGGGCGCAGATCGGCGAGGCCGAGTAGTGCTGGCGGAAGCAGGTGCCCTCGTCCACCAGCCGGTCCAAGTGCGGCGTGCGCACCGTTCCATCGCTGAAACAACCGAAGTCGCCGTAGCCCATGTCATCGGCCACGACGAGAATTACGTTCGGACGTCTGGAAGCCATTCGCAGTTGGAAGCCGGGGCCTTCGAGACTCGAATTCGCCGACGTGACGGGTATCATAGTCGAACTGATCCCAAGGAGGTTTGACATGCCAGATCCCGTCTCCAACCGCCGCAATTTCATCGGTGCCGCCGCAGGCAGCCTGCTGCTCGTCCCCGGAGCGCGCCCGGCCACCCAATCCCGCCGCGTCGGCATCGTCGGGCCAGGCTGGTACGGCAAGATCGACCTGTTCCGGCTGATCCAGGTCGAGCCGGTGGAAGTGGTCGGAATGTGCGACGTCGACAGCAATATGCTCAAGGCGGCGGCCGAGATGACGGCCACCCGCCAGAAGTCCGGCAAGTCCCCCCGCACCTACTCCGACTACCGCGAAATGCTGCGGGAGGAGGAGCCGGATCTGGTCTTGGTCGCGACGCCCGATCACTGGCACGCCCTGCCCATGATCGCGGCCTGCCAAGCCGGAGCCGACGTCTATTGCCAAAAGCCGATCGGCGTCGACATCCGCGAGGGCCAAGCGATGCTAGCGGCCGCGCGCAAGCACGATCGCGTGGTGCAGATTGGATTGCAGCGCCGCTCCACGCCGCACCTTGTCGAAGCCAAGAAGCGGATCGTAGAGGACGGCTTGCTGGGTCAAATCGGCCACGCCGAGGTCTGCTGCTACTACCACATGCGAGCGCGCGGAAACCCTGCCGACGCCGAGCCCCCCGCCCATCTCGACTATGAGATGTGGACGGGCCCGGCCCCGATGCGCCCGTACAACGAGCTCGTCCACCCGCGCCGCTGGCGGGCGTTCATGGAATACGGCAACGGCATCATGGGCGACATGTGCGTCCATATGCTCGATGCCGTGCGCTGGATGACCGGGCTGGGCTGGCCCGAGCGGGTCTCCTCGAGCGGCGGCATCCAAATCCAGAAGTCCAGCAAGGCCAACATCGCCGACTCGCAGGTCGCGACGTTCGAATACGACCAGTTCCCCGTCGTCTGGACGCACCGCAGTTGGGGCACGGCACCCGATCCGGGCTATCCTTGGGCGTTCTTCATATACGGTTCCAAGGGCACGCTGAAAGGCAGCGTTCACGGCTGGGACTTCGTCCCGGTCGACAAGAGCGCCAAGGCGCTGCAAGGTCGCAACAAGACCGAGGTTGACCAATACCCGGAGGACAAGACCGAGCCCGATCTCGAACTCCACTCCGCACACGCGGTGCGCTACCACATGAAGGACTGGCTGCAAGCGGTCAACCGGCGTTCGCGACCGGTTGCCGACATCGAGGAAGGGCACAAGTCCACGACGGCCTGCATCCTTGCCAACATGGCCATGAAGCTCGGACGCTCGCTGGAGTGGGATGCCGAGCGAGGCGAGGTAAGGAACGACAGCGAGGCTAACCGGCTGCTCGCCAGGCCGTACCGCAAGCCTTGGCAGCACCCCGATCCAGCCAGCGTCTGAGAACTGACTCTGGCGGCCGCCGTCACGTCGCACCGTCGGAACTCAATCCGGATCGACCAGCGCCCCGAATCCAGCATCCGCAGTCAGCCTGGGCAAGCTCGCCGGCGACTGACCCTCAGGGTCTGCCGGGACAAGGGCGGCAGGACCCCGCGAGGCGTGTGGGACGGTTTTGAGTGCCAACGGGACGATTCTCCGCATTTTCGGGACGGATTTTGCTAGAATCCCATGTCAACGCTGCTAGTCAGCGGTCTGTCGAACAAGAGAGGACTACCGAACATGAAAGTATCAGTCGCAATCATGCTCGCCTGCTTGGCTCTGCCCCTCGCAGCCGAAGACATGAGCTTCTTCATCACGAGCAAAGGGCCGGGTGACGGTGCGAACCTCGGCGGACTTGCAGGCGCCGACGCCCATTGCCAATCGCTGGCGCAAGCCGTCGGCGCGGGCGGCAAGACGTGGCGCGCCTACCTGAGCGCCGCAGGCATGGACGGCAAGCCGGCCGTTAACGCTCGCGACCGGATCGGGACCGGGCCTTGGTTCAATTCCAAGGGAGTCCAGGTCGCAGGCAACCTCGACGAACTCCATTACTCGAATGTCGGGCTCGGCAAGCAAGGCTCGCTCAACGAGAACGGCGGCGTGGTCAACGGGCGGGGAGACTCGCCGAACCAGCACGACATCTTGACCGGGTCGCAGCTCGACGGCACCGCGTTCTCGGACGGTGCCGACCACACCTGTGGCAACTGGACCAAGAACGGCGAGGGCAGCGCCCAGGTCGGACACCACGACCGCACCGGAGGGGGACAGGTTCCGTCCTCGTGGAACTCGGCCCACGGTTCCCGCGGTTGCAGCCAGGCCAACCTGGTAGCCACCGGCGGCAACGGGTATTTCTACTGCTTCGCCATCGACTGAGCGTCACGACATCTTGGATTCGACCGCGCCGGCACCCGGCCGCGCGTGATCGGGGTGCCAGCGCAAGCGCTCGCCCGCGCTACAATCCGCTGGTGCGCCCAAGACTGCTGCCCACGCTCGGCTTGGCCGTCCTGCTCGCGCCGCTGGCAGCGGAAGAGTGGCACCACTACGGCAACGATCCGGGTGGCACGCGCTATTCCTCGCTGGACCAGATCACGCGCGACAACGTCGACCGCCTGGAAGTCGCGTGGGAGTTTGACTCCGAGGACTTCGCAGACGGCCGCAGCGGCACGCCCACGCGCTCCGCCTTCGAGGCGACGCCGTTGATGATCGACGGCACGCTGTACCTGCCCACGCCGATGGATCGCCTGCTGGCACTCGATGCGGCCTCGGGGCGCAAGCTGTGGGAGTTTGACGCGAAGCTGGATCGGACGCGCCGCTTCAACCTATTCATAAACCGCGGTCTCGGCTACTGGAAACAAGGCGATACCGAGCGCCTGCTCCTCAGCGGCCAGGCCGGCTCGCTGTTTTCGCTTGACCGCAAGACTGGCCGGCTGGATCCCGCCTTCGCCAACGACGGGATTCTGAGAGCCGCCCCAGCCGAGTTTTCGGAGGATGCGGCCGGTCGCTATGGATTGACATCGCCCGTCTCGCAATGCGCCGGGACGCTGATCGTCGGCGGTCTCGTCACGGACGGGATGCCGCGCGGCCCCAGCGGCGACGTGCGCGGCTATGACATCCACACCGGCCAACTGCGCTGGCGCTTCCATACGGTGCCCCGCCCGGGCGAGTTCGGCCACGAAACCTGGGGCGGCGATTCCTGGCAGCAGCGCGGCGGCGCGAACCTGTGGACCATGGCCAGCATAGACGAGGAATTGGAACTGGCGTACGTGCCGCTCGGATCTCCTTCGTATGACTACTACGGAGGCGACCGTCCTGGAGCGAACTTGTTCGGCAACAGCCTCGTCGCGCTCGACTGCCGGACGGGCAGCCGTCGCTGGCACTTCCAGACCATCCACCATGACCTCTGGGACTGGGACCTGCCCTCGCAGCCCTCGCTAGTCGAGATCGTGCGCGACGGTAGGCCGGTCAAGGCCGTGACCCTCGCTACCAAGACCGGCTTCCTGTTCGTGTTCGACCGCGCCACCGGCGAGCCTCTCTTCGAGATCGAAGAGCACGCCGTGCCGGCCGGGGACCTGCCGGGCGAGTACTACCATCCCACGCAACCCAGGCCCGTGCGCCCGAAGGCGTTCATCCGGCAGTCGATGCGTGCGGACGAAATTACGTCGGTCACCGAGGAATCCCGCGCCGAATGCTTGGAAATGCTGGAGGGTGCCTCCATCGAAGGCCCGCTGTTCCGTCCGCGCCTGACACGCAAGACCGTGTTCTTCCCAGGCACCAACGGCGGAACGAACTGGGGCGGAGGGGCGTTCGATCCAGAAACGGACACCTTCTACATCAATTCGATGGACGTCGGCTCGCTGGCGGCGATGCTCCCCAGGGGCGAGGACTCCGAGGTGCCTTGGCGCAGCCGGGCCGGGCCGCAGGGGCGCTTTTGGGACTCCAACCTGTACCCCTGCCAACAGCCGCCGTGGGGGCACTTGACGGCGATTGACCTCAACACCGGCGAGTTCCGCTGGCAGGTCGTGCTAGGCGAGTACGACGAACTGACCCGACTGGGCATCCCTCCGACCGGCGCCTCCAACTTGGGAGGCCCCATCGTCACCAAGGGCGGGCTGGTGTTTATTGCCGCAACCAACGACAAGCGGCTCCGCGCCTTCGACAAGGACAGCGGCGAGTTGCTGTGGCAGCACCGCCTGCCCGCCAGCGCTCACGCAACACCCATGACGTACGCGGTGGACGGCCGACAGTATCTGGCAATCGCAGTGGGCGGCGGCAACAAGTACAACCCGGACAGTTTCATGGCAAAGGTCATGGCGTTCCGGCTGTCCGACCCGCCGTAGGCAGACGGGCGCCCGCGGAACTTCAGCCGCCCGTTCCCAGAGGCGCGTTCGGCCTCCCCGGCCAGACCCGCAACATCCCGGCGACGGCTCGTAGCGAGGCCCAGACCATGAAGGACCACCACACGGCATCCAGCGCCCATGGCGCAGAGGCGTCGGCCCACACGATGACCGACCCGCCCGCCACCAGGGCGGCGAGCACGACATTGCGCAGGAAACGAAAGTCCCCGGTTCCGAAATGCACCCCGTCCGTGCCGAACGTCAGCCCGCTGATCGGCTGGCAGGCCGCCGCGATTCGCCAAGGCGCGGCGAAGAGCGCCGCTGCCGAGGCCGGGATGTAGAGCCGCAGCATCCAAGGCTCGGCCACGAGCATGGCCACGCCCAGAGCCACTCCGGTGGCCAGCGACCACTGGCACACCACCCGCGCCACATCCCGGCCCGCGGTCCGGTCGGCGTTGCCGAGAAAGTAGGCGATCAGGCTTTGCCCGAGGATCGCGAAGGAGTCGAGAAACAGCGCGTTGAAGAACCACACGCTGCGAATCACTTGGTGGACAGCTCCGGCACCGACGCCGATCAAAGTGGCCTTGCGGGTGCCCAAGATCAGGAACGCGTTCAGGGAGACGGCCCGAAAGACCAGATGCACGCCGGCCGAGAGCAGGCCGCGGATCGGGTGCAGGTCAAGGGCATCTGGCCAGCCCAACCTCCGGAACGCCGCCGCGATGGCCCAAGCGGCCCCAACCCACTGGCTGATCGCGCTGGCCAGCGCCGCCCCGGCGACTCCCATCGCGGGCAGCCCTGCCATGCCAAAGATCAACAACGGGTCCAACGCAACGTTTAGCGCATTCATGCCTCCGGCCACCAGCAGCGGAGTGCGCATGTCCTGAGCGCCTCGCAGCGCGCCAAAGGCTGCAAAGCTGGCCAACAGGGCCGGAGCCCCGACAAAGCGCCAGAGCAGGTAGTCGACCGTCAGGTCTTGCACCTCTCCTTCGGCGCCCATGCCGCGAGCGATGCTCTCGGAAAACGCCAAGCCGACGGCCGCCGCGGCGGCACCCATGAGCAATGCCACCAAGACGGCCACCAAGCACATGCGCGCGGCGCTGCGACTGGGCGAGCCTGCCAGCTCCTCTCTCCCGCAAAGCGTGGCGACCTGGGTTTGCGTCGCCACGCCCAAGAAACTGAACGACCAAAAAACCGTCGAGAGCACCATCGTCCCAACGCCCAGAGCCGCCAGAGCCCCGGCTCCGAGCCGCGCGACGAACGCGGTGTCGATCAAGCCGGTGAGCGGTTCTGCCAACAGGGAGCCGAGAATCGGCAGGCTTTGCGCGAGCACGGTCAGGTGCGGACGCGCCACGAAGGGATGAACCGTCTGCAAACCCCATTCTTGCAAGGGCTTCGGACCCCATGGGAGAATGACTCTCGCCGCGTGCCCGGGATCCTCTACCTGCACGGCTTTTGCTCGAGCGCCAAGTCCGCCAAGGGGGTGTTCTTGGCGGGGCGGTTCGCGGAGATCGGCGTTCGCGTGACAGTCCCGGAACTGGACCGTGGTGACTTCCGGAACACGACCCTGACGCAGCAGCTCGGCCTGATTTCGCATCTGACCGCCGAATTGCGCCCGGAAATGCTGATCGGCTCGAGCCTCGGCGGCTATCTGGCGGCGCTGCATGCGGCGCGCTTTCCGGACCGCGCGCCGCTGCTGGTCTTGCTAGCGCCAGCCTTCGACTTCGCGAACCGGCTCGGCCACGCCTTGGGAGAGGCCACACAGACGTGGCAAGCCCTGGGCCAGCACGAATTCTTCCACTACCGAACGCAGCGCAACGAGGCTCTGGCGTGGGGCTTTCTGGAGGACGCCCGGCGCTACGCACCGTTCCCTGACGTGCATAGTGCCACCCGAATCTTGCACGGCAGGCATGACAAGAGCGTTCCTGCGGCGCTGTCCGAGCGGTTCGCCCACTCGCGGTCGAACGTCGACTTGGAACTGCTCGACACTGACCACCAGATGCTGGACAAGACCGCCGAGATCTGGTCCAGGGTCAGGCGCTTCCACGACGAGGCGCTGGCCTTGCACGGCTAGGCATCGTAGCGTTGGCGCAGGAAGTTCCCCAGCAGCTGCTTGCCGCACGACGTCAGGATGGACTCGGGATGAAACTGCACGCCTTCGACCGCCAAGCTGCGATGCCGCACGCCCATAATGACGCCATCATCGGTCCACGCCGAGATCTCTAGATCCTTCGGGAGCGATTCACGTTCGATGATCAGGGAGTGATAGCGAGTAGCGACGAAGCCCTGCTCCAAGCCGGCGAAGATGGACCGGCCATCATGCTTAACCAAGCTCGTCTTGCCGTGCATCAAGGAAGGAGCTCGGATCACCTTGCCGCCAAACGCTTCGCCGATCGACTGGTGGCCTAGACAGACCCCCAAGATTGGCACCTCCCCCGCCATCTCTTGGATCAACTCTACGGAAACTCCGGCCTCTTTGGGAGTGCACGGGCCGGGCGAGACGAGAATTCGCTCCGGTCTCAGCGCGCGAATCTCCCGCACCGTTACTTCGTCGTTGCGCCGAACCTCTAGCGACGCCCCGAGTTCGCCGAGGTACTGCACAAGGTTGAAAGTGAACGAGTCGTAGTTGTCAACGACGAAGATCATCGCTTTTCTTATTCTTACCTGTCCGGCACCGACGCTCTCACGCGGGTGGCGCGGGGTTGTGATGGCGCTGCTTCGCAAGCAATGTCCGATGCCGCGACCGGATCCATGGCTTGGCGAGTCGAGCGACTGGAACTTGGTCGCGCCGATGGCCCCTGGCAACCAGCGCGGGTGCGCCTCCTCTAGGGGCATCCGCGAGCTGATCTATCGCGACCTCGGAAACTATATCGGCGCGAGTCGAACACGCGAGGGGAAAATCAGGCAAACTAGCATCGGACCGCCTAGCGGTCGGGGAGACTACTTGGAGTTCGCCATGAATCGCAGAACCTTCGTTACCGCAACGACCATAGGCGCCGCCGGCAGCGCCTGCTCTCCGGAGCCCGAAGCGACCAAAGCGGCCCTTCCGCCGATGCGCATGCATGTCGGGGCCCAGCGGAGCCCCACGAACAGAGAGATGTTGCAATTTCTCAAGCGCCACGGCGTAGATCACTGCTGCGGATACCCGCCACATCCGGGCGAGCGCGGCCATTGGTCGGTCGAGGATCTCGTCAAGACCCGCGAACTGTGCGAATCCGAGGGCGTGGCACTCGACATGGTCGCCCTCCCCTTCCTCGCTTCGTCCCACATCGACCGCGAGAGCCGGGGCGCGATCATGTTGGGGGAATCTCCGCAGCGCGACCGCGACATTGAGGATATCCACAAAATGATCGAGGGCTGCGCGAGTGCCGGAATCCCGGCCTTCAAGTACAACATGAGCATCTTGGGCGTGCTCCGGACTGAGCCCACGCCCGGACGGGGCGGCTCTCTCTACTCGACTTGGCGCTTGGACGAAGCTGTGGCCGATCCGCCCCTCACGCGGGCGGGTCGGGTGGACGAGGACACCGCGTGGGAGCGCATCACCTACTTCCTCGACAGGGTGATCCCGGTCGCGAACGAGTTCCGCATCCGTGCCGCGTGCCATCCGCACGATCCGGGCGTCCCCCCTGAGGGCTACCAAGGCGCGGCCCGCGTGCTCGGCACGCCCGAGGGGCTGTACAGGTTCATGGGGATTCAAGAGAGCCCCTATCACGGGTTCAACCTCTGCCTCGGCACGACCGCCGAGATGCTCCAAGACCCGGCAACGCAGATTCACGATGTGATCCGCCGCATAGGCGGCGCCAAGAAGATCTTCAACATCCACTTCCGCAACATCGTGGGCAAGCGCGACAGCTTCCAAGAGGTCTATCCCGACGAGGGCGACATGAACATGGTCGCGGCCGCCCGAACGCTGTGGGAGGTCGACTACCCCTACATGGTGATGCCCGACCACATGCCGCGGCATGACGACGACCTCAACCGCCGCCAAGGCT
Source organism: Terriglobia bacterium (assembly GCA_009838515.1). GTDB lineage: Bacteria > Acidobacteriota > Terriglobia > Bryobacterales > UBA6623 > VXMF01. The sequence continues at coordinate 71,840 of VXRL01000044.1, forward strand.
TCGCGTACGGATTCGGCTACATCAAGGGGCTGCTGCAGGCTCTGCGGGAGTCTGCCTGAGCCAGACTGCCGGGCAGCCTAGCGACCCCGGCAAGAGAGGAGGCGCAACAGCGAGCTGCGGCCGGCCGCCGACTCCACATCTTCAGAAGTGATACCGCACCCCGATCTGCGCCTGCATCGGGCCTGTGCCATAGACCTGCTGGTTGTTGCGGTCATAGGCGCCGCTCGCATCGCGCAGGCGTTGGAACGAGGCCGCCGGGCCGATCACCGCGCCAGTCGCCAGGTCCAGCCCCGGACCGTAGATCGAGTTGAAGCTGCCGTATTCGACGTTTGCCGCATTGAACGCGTTGAACAGTTCGAGCGAGAGTTCCATCCGCGACCGCTCCGAGAAGCGAAACTCGCGCAAGACGCGCATGTCCCAGTTGCTCATGGCGCGGTTTCGGAAGGAGTTTCGGTCGAAGTACTTTCCGGGTGATTCCAAAGCCCGGTCATGGGCGATGCGATCCCCGTTCAGGTCCTGTCCCGCGAACGGATTCAGCGGCGGTGCGCTCGTGGCTCGGACGATTGCCGCCCACGAGAAGCCCAGCGGCAGCGCAACGGTGGCATGAGCGGTCAACTGGTGGCGCATGTCCAGGCTGCCGGGTCCCCAAGCATGCTCGGGACGGCCGTTGTCGGTGTAGCGCGGCTCCCAGAAATAGCCGTCGTTGACATCGCTCGTGAGCGCCTTCGCATACGTGTAGTGCGCAGCGAACAGCAGGCGCTTGCCCTTGTATTTCCAATTCGCAGTCATGCCGTCGTAGTTGGCTCGCCCGATGGATTCGATGACCCCTAGCGTGCCCAGTTCGGGGGCGGGCCTGCTGGAAGTGTCGTAGAAGGGTATCTGGGCCGGGTCATCGGGGCGCACAGCGGCCGGCATCAGGTTATAGTTCCTCATGCCATGTAGGCGGGTTGCCCGGTGGCGCATCCACTGCAGGCCAATCACCGAGGCATCGGTCAACTCGTACTCAAAGGCGAGCGTGTACTTTATCGATCGAGGGTTGCGGAAATCCGGGCTGACCGTCTGGGGGGTCGCTCCGGCGTACCTGTCGCCATCGAGCACGAGGGCGACTTCGTCCCGCGAAAACACAGGCAGCTCGGCCAGCGGATACCGGTTCAGGTCGATCCCTGCGGCCAAGAACTGCTGGTAAATCGTTGCGTGCTTGGTCGGCAGCGCAACCGGGAGATTGAATGCCGGCTCGCGAAACGCCTTCGTCGACGCGTTGAAGAAGACCGGTGGCGTGATGGCATGGAATATGCCCGCGCTACCCCGGATCACAAACCTGCGTGACAGGCCCTGGTGGCTGTAGGCAAAGCCCAGGCGCGGCATCCACTGGCCGAGATCGTCGGGGAGCGAGCGCGGCGAGACCGTTCCGAACGAGAACTTGGCCCGGCTCACGCGCTCGATCAGCAAGTCGTTGCCGACTTCTGGGGTCTGATTGAATTGCCCTGCCCAGCGAAATCCCATGTCCAGGGTCAGGCCCGGAGCCGCCCTCCAAGAGTCTTGGAAATAGAGTGCGGCGTGCCCCAAGCGTTGCTGTCCTAGAGTGCTGCCGACTTGGCGGAGGAAGATCCCGGGCGCGTCGAAACGGTTCGGAATGGCCCCTCCGGGAGTCAAGATGTCCAAGATTTCGTCCGGGTCGGAGCTGAAGGGCGTGAAAAAGCCGAACTGGGCGAATCCGAACTGATCATCGATCCAGACGCGGTCGATCTCACCGCCGAACTTGATGCCGTGCGCCCCTCGGTGGACCATCAGGCTGTTGGTCAGCTTCGGGCGGATGTCGGATTCGGTCGTGGGCAGGATGAACGAGCTTCCGAAATCACCGATGACCGTGGATATCAGCGGGCCTTCCGCGTTGGGCAGGCGCGGTCGCTCTTCACGCGTGATCGTGAATCGCAGCTGATTGACCACGTTTGGCGAGAACAGGCTGGTTAGCTGCGAGGTGAAAAAGTGGATCGAGTCCTGCTCGGTGCCGTTGGAACTCAGCGCGCTGGTGGTCCTTGCTTGTGCGGGACCTTCGTTGGTGGCGGCGTTTCGCCCGTCGGCATTGCTGAAGTTGTAGCGGACCATGAACTTGCCGCCGCCCGAGAAGTGGTAGTCCAGCCGCGGCGTGAGCGCAAGCGCATCGTTAGTGCTCTCGAACCCGGTTTCGAGGCTCTTGTAGTAGTCGTAGGCCTCCGGCCCTCGCTCCCGGTCGGCGGAGGCGAGCAGAGGAAACTCGACGTATCGCGGGCTCACGCTTGCCTGACGCTCGATGGCGAGGAACCAGAACGCTCTGTCGGCCCGCAGCGGGCCTCCCACCGAGCCCCCGAACTGCTGCAGCTTTTCCAGCACCTTGGCCCCGAAAGGGTCGGCGCGGCCAAGCCGCGGATGGCGGATCTGGTAGAACGCGTCGCCGTGCAGCTCGCTTCCGCCGGACTTGGTCGAGACGTTGACGACGCCGGAAATCGTGCGCCCGTATTCTGCCGTGAATCCCGATGTGACTGCTTGAAACTCCTGCACGGCGCTCTGCGGGACGGTGATAACCTTGCTGGCCCGCTCCCCGCCCTGGATGCCGCCGAAGAACGACTGGTTATAGTCGGAGCCATCAACCATGACGTTGGTGTAAATCCCGCGCATGGCCGCGAAGGACAGTTGCCCGGTGGCTCGCGAGACTTGCACGCTCGGCGTCAGCAGGGCGAAGTCGTGGAACCTGCGGCCATTGATCGGCAGCTCGTTGAACGTCTGGCTGGCCACGGTGTTGCTGGACGCCGGGAGCATCGCGTCAAGCATTGACGCCGAGACCTCGACCTGAACATAGGTGGCCTCAAGGGCCAGCTCCAAATCCACCTGGACTGCGCTGCCCACGCTGACGGTGATGCCATCGGCCGTGGTCGGCGCGAAATCGGGACTCGAGGCAGTCACCAAGTACTCCCCGGGCCCGAGCGAACCGGCCTGAAACCAGCCGGTTACATCGGAACGCACCGTGCGCTCCAACCCGCTGTCGAGAGACGTGACGACCACCTCGGCATCTGGGATGGGCCCGGAGTCGGGACCGCTCACACGACCGACGATTCGGCCGAGATTGGCGTCGAACTGCGCCGCGAGCCGACCAAGGGGCGCCGCCAGTGCCATGAGCAGGCAGGCTCCCAGCACAGCCGCCAGCGAACGGCGGCCGGGGGCGCGGAAGACCTCGATCACGCCCCCTCTTGGCGCGTTCCCCTGCATTACAGAATTCTATCGGAACGCCAGAACGCAACGCGGCGGCGGTCGCTTCCAAGATATCCTCAACGCTTGCCAGCGCTGGCCTGGTCGGGGCCGCTGCGGTTGGAACTCGCGGCGTGCGCGAGACTGGCTCATCCCGGGCGACTGCTCGCCCCTCCGAGCGCTAGATTGCGAACACCAGCGGTTTCTTGGCAGTCGAGGCCGCCACCGTGATATCCAGCGGGCGACTGAAGTTGACGTGATAGCCGCCGTGCAGCGGATTGTGGCGGCCCGGCTGGATCTCGCCCGAGGCCGAGATGGCGCGGGCCAGCAAACTGTACGCCCCCTGTCCGGGTGGCTCCCATGCGAACTGCCAGCGCGTCCAACTGTAGCGACGTTGGGGCCCGACCAGTTCGGCCCGCCGCCAGGAATCGCCGCCATCGCAACTCAGTTCCACCGCCGCGACGGCCTCCGGGCCGGCCCAAGCGATGCCCTCGATCAGCCTCATCCCGGGCGCGACGCAATCTCCCTGCCGCGGGCGAATGATCTCAGACTTGGGCAGCATCATACCCACCACATCCTCGCTAATGCCCCGCGCTGTCTTGCGCCGGACCGTGTACTTGACGCTCTGAAAGAAGCCCCGAAACGGCGCGTCGACCACCCGCAGGGTGCGCAGCCACTTCACCGAAGCCACGCCATACCAACCAGGCACTACGAGCCGCGCCGGAAATCCGTGCTCTGCTGCCAGCGGCTCGCCGTTCATCCTCAGCGCGATCAGCGTGTCGGGATGCAGTGCCATGTCGAGCGGCAGGCTCCGAGCGAACCGCACCGCCCCTTCGGACCCGCCTTCGACGCCACTGTCCGCGCCTTCAAAGACCACTTCCAGCGCACCGTCCTCGATCCCGGCTGATTCCAGGAGCAGTCTTGCCTGGACACCGCCCCACTCGGCATTGCCGACCGCGCCGGCGCCCCATTGCACGCCCGGCACCTTGCCCTCGAGAAACGACCTGCCATTGCCCGCGCACTCGAGAGTAGCCACCAAGCTAGCTTGCGGCATCTGCTCGAGGGCGCCGTGGGTGAGCTGAATCTCGCGCTCGACGCGGCCGGTTATGCCGAGCGTCCAGCCGTCGGGCTCAAGCTCTGGACTGTCGAAGTGATTGCGGACATAAAAGCTCTCGTTCGGCGTGATCCAGTTGCTGAGAGCGTCCACCGGTGTCTCGCTGTTCTCCGGAGACCTCGTGACAACTCGGCGACCGCTCGCTGGCATGGCCCTATCATACACACGTATCCTACTGATTGCACATAGGTTAATCACCGTATTGTTGATCGGGATTGCGGGGGAATCGACCTCGGGACGCTCGGGGCCGACCGAGACGGCAGGCCATGCTACGCCACGGTACCGCCACCAGCTCAAGCCGCAGCTTCCCAATCCCAGGCCTAGCCTGAGGGCGCGGCGCCTAGAGAGCTTCCCAGAGGGCGCGGACCGGAACTGCGTACATCGAGTCGCCGAAGCCGGCGCTGATCTCTCCGTCGTAGAGCACGACGCCACAAACAAAGCGGTCGCCTGCGGCGGCTTTGAGCTTGCGCAAGCCGCGAAAGTCCGCCGGATGCACTGTGGCCGCGGCCTTGACTTCTATTCCCGCGACCGACCTAGTGCCCTGCTCGATGACGAGGTCGACTTCAACCCCGTCCCGATCACGGTAGTGAAAGAACGAATACGGCCCTTCCAAGCAGCTCGCCTGTCTGCGCAGTTCTTGGTAGACGAATGTCTCCAGCAATTGGCCAAGCAGGGTGCGGTCCGCTGCGAGCCCGGGCGCATCGACGCCGATCAATGCGCAAGCAAGGCCGGTATCTCCCATGTGCATCTTGGGCGATTTGACGATACGGCTAAGGCGATTGCTGTGCCACGGCGAGACCCTCTCCACCAAGAACAGCCTCTCCAGCAGCGTGAAGTATTCGTGGATCGTGTTCCTGCTGACATGGAATGGTGCGGCGAGACTGGCCAGATTGAAGGGGCTGGCCGTGTGTGTCGCGACCGCCGCGATCAGCCTAGGCATCGTCTCCAAGGACCGAATGTTGGCTAGGTCGCGCACATCGCGCTGGATCAAGTTCTCGATGAAATCGAGATACCAAGTGGCCCGGCGGCGGCCCGCCAGACGCTCGAGAGCGGCTGGATAGCCACCCGCCACGATGCGCTCGGCCAGCCCGCCAGCCAGGCGTTCCGCCCGGCGCGTCCCGAAGCCGCCAGCAAACACCGTCGGGATGAAGTTCGACGGCCCTCCCTGCACGATCTCGCACTGGGAGAACGGATACAGCCGGACCGTCTGCATCCGCCCGGCCAGCGAGTCAGACAGCCTTGGAACCAACATGATGTTTGTCGAACCAGTTAGGACAAATCGACCGGGCGTCCGGTCGCGGTCTACGGCAATCTTTAGAGCGGTGAACAGTTCCGGGACTCGCTGGATTTCGTCGAGTATCGCGCGGGCCGGGAGTTCCCCCACAAACCCGACTGGGTCGCTCTGCACGGTACGCCTAGCATTGTCATCGTCGAAGCTGATATAGGCGTATTCCCGGGGTCTTCCAATCTCCTGCGCGAAGGTGGTCTTGCCACACTGTCGGGGACCCTGAATGAGGGTCACCGGAGAGTCATCCAGAGCCTCAGTCAACAGTGTTTCGGCGTGGCGCGGATAGATGGCAGATTTTTGCACGACAAAGAGCTATGTAAGTTGAATAGTCTAGCTTACCATTCGGCAGATCGTCAGTTCCAGCATCGGCAGATCGTCAGCTTGCCATTCGGCAGATCGTCAGTTCCAGCATCGGCAGATCGTCAGCTTGCCATTCGGCAGATCGTCAGTTCCAGCATCGGCAGATCGTCACTAGGCGACTGCGGCCTACGTCGAGCAACGTGGCTCGCGTTGGGCTGCTATGATCCCCGCATGGAGCCGACTCGGCCGCCGCAACTGGTAATCGTCGGGCGGCAGAATGTTGGCAAGTCAACGCTCTTCAACCGCATCACTAGCTCGCGAAGGTCGATCGTTGGCGACCACGCCGGTCTGACCCGGGACCGCATTCGGCTGCCTGTCAAATGGCAGGGCAAGCTGTTTGAAGTGACCGACACGGGCGGCATGACCTTCTTCGAAAAGGAGGAGATTTCCTCCTTGGTCAGCGAACGGGTGAGGCACGCGATCGACGACGCCGACCACGTGATCCTGGTCGTCGACGGCCGGACCGAGCTCACACCGACCGATTACGAATTGGCCCAACTCCTGAGACAGGGCGGATCCCCGGTCAGCGTGGCGGTCAACAAGTGCGACACTCCCGCTCTAGACGCGCTGGCGCTGCAGTTCAGCGAGCTGGGCTTCGCGGCGGTGTTCCCGATTTCAGCCGAGCACGGGCTCGGCATCGAACCCTTGCTCTCGAAAGCGACCCATGGATTCTTGTCCGACGACGCCAGCGACGACACCCAGGACCGCCCGATCCGCATCGCCATCCTCGGCAGGCCAAACGTCGGCAAGTCGACCCTGCTCAACCGGCTCGTCGGCGGCAGTCCCGCAATCGTGTCGGCGGTGCCGGGCACGACTCGCGACGCCGTCGATGCCGAAGCCGTACATCGCAACCAGCGGTTCGTGTTCGTCGACACGGCCGGGATCCGGCGCAAGAGCAAGACCAAGCAGATGACAGAGAAGCTCAGCATCGTCATGGCCCAGCGCCACTTGCGTATGGCCGGCGTGGCGCTGCTCCTGGTCGATCCCCGAGAGGGCGTCACGGCCCAAGATACACACATCGCGGGCTATATCCACGACGCGGGCAAGGCGTGCATTGTCGTCGCCAACAAGTGGGACGTCGCTGACCGGGCGCCAGGGGAGTTCCGCCGCCACGTGCGAGAGGAGCTCAAGATGCTGCCGTACGCCCCGGTTGCCTTCGTCTCGGCCCGCACGGGCCTGCGCGTGCAGAGCCTCTTCCCGCTTGTCAAGAAGGCCGACCGAGCCGCTCAAAAGCGCGTGCCGACTGCAGAGCTGAACCGATTCCTGGCGGAACTGGACATGGAGCGCGTCACGGTGCCAGGGCGCAAGCCGAAGTTCACGTATCTCACGCAGGTGGCGACTCGGCCGCCGACATTCTTGTTCTTCGGCAACCACAGGGGCCAGCTGCACTTCGGGCTCGAGCGCTACCTAATCAACCAAGTCCGCGAACGCTTTGGATTCGAGGGCACCCCGATCGTGGTGCGTTCGCGCAGCCGCCGCTAGAGACGAGCGGCGAGTGCCTCAACGCTCGGTCAAGACGCCCTAGAGGCGCTCGTTCGCGCCCGCCGGGCACCGCCGGTCCTGCTGGTCTCGATGTGCACCGGCTTGCGAGGCGTCTCGTCGTCGACCCAGCCGAGCTTGCGCAAGAGGTCCGAGACGCACAGCAGCGTCATCGGCGTCGCCGATTCCACTTGGATGTCGACGATTTCCTGAATCGAGTCCTGCAAGCTGACGTGGTCGCCGTCCGTCAAGAGATATACGTTCGAGGCGGCAGGCTCGGCCGCGAGCTCGGCGATGCTCCTGTCTTCCTTGAGTTCGTCTACGACCTTGCGGATCTTCTGAAGAGAGAGCTTCTTGCGGCGCAGCCCCACGATGACTGAGACCAGCAACACTTCGGTCGGGTTGTAGAGGCGGCGACGCCCCTTCTGCATCGGGGTCACAACCCCCTGCTCGTCCCACCACTGCAGCTGGCGCAGGCTTACTCCGGTCAATCCCGCAACATCCAAGCTGCTATAGATCGGACCTACCCCCGGCCTTCCGTTAGATCCTAGAGTCATCACCAGCCCTTTCGCGCCTCCTAGCGAACTGAATCACCGTTTTGCAAAGAATACCAAACCGGCAAGCGACTGCCCGGCGTTCCGCGGCGAATCACTCTAGCCCCCACCGACGAACCGCACGACTTCGATCCGGTCACCGGATCGTAGCATAGTCTCCGCCCAGTGCGGCCTCCGCACGATTGCACGGTTGCGCTCAACCGCCACGGCGTCCTCGTCCAGCCCCAGCTCGAGTATCAGATCGCGCACGGAAGCCATTGACGACAACGTGCGGGACTCACCATTGAGCGTGATCAACATCGCCATGGGAGACATTGCGAGATTATACCCCACCGAAGCGCTCGCACCAGCTTTTTTTTGATGCGAATTTGTCGTCGCCTCAGGCGTTCGCCGGCCTGCGGGCAGGCTGGATTGCGGCCGGGGCAAAGCATTACAATGGGAGATGTCGGCAAGCACGGCTCACGCTTCCCGCCTCGCGGCTGCCGCCATGTTCCCCTACAGTCTCGGAATCAGGTGCTACTCAGCCGTTCTTGCGTGGACGAGGGCACCGGCGACAGGCTTGGGGGGCTAATCGGCGGGCGCGGAACGGGGATGCGGGAGCACTGATAGCGCCGATCGCGGATTCCTTACCGACCGAGGAGTACATGGGGCTACACAAAGTTCGCAAGGGACTGGACTTGCCCATTGCAGGGCAGCCTGCGCAGCAGATCGAGCCGGCCGCCGCTCCCTCCCACGTGGGCCTGCTGGCCGACGACTACGTCGGCATGAAACCGACCATGCTGGTCGCGGTCGGCGACAGCGTCCGGCGCGGACAGGCGCTGTTCGAGGACAAGAAGACTCCAGGCGTCCGCTACACGGCCCCAAGTGGCGGCACGGTTGCCGCGATCAACCGCGGCGAGCGCCGAGCGCTGCAATCGGTCGTCCTGCAGCTTGATGCAACCGAACTGCAAGGTGGTCACGACTGCGTGGCGTTCGAGTCATATACCGGGCGACACCCGTCTGAGCTCACCTCGGAGAAGGCCCGGTCGCTGCTCGTCGAATCCGGCCTTTGGACATCGTTGCGCGCCCGGCCATTCGGACGGATTCCCGCCGTGGATGCCAAGCCCCACTCGCTCTTCGTCACGGCCGCAGACACCGATCCACTCGCGGCTGACGTCGACGCGGTCATGGCTGGCAACGAGGCGCACTTCGCCCGCGGCCTGGAAGCGCTCGCCAAGGTGGCTGCCGGAGCGCCGATCTTCGTGTGCAAGACCAAGGGCAGCTCTGTCGTCGCGCCGGCCGGCGCCGGCTTCCGCTTGGAGGAGTTCGAAGGCCCACACCCCAGCGGAACGGCCGGCCTGCACATTCACGTGCTGGATCCGGTGGACCGCAACAAGCAGGTCTGGCACCTCGGATACCAAGATGCGATCGCAATCGGGAAGCTGTTCGAGAACGGCGTCGTGCCGGTCGACCGAGTGATCTCCCTCGCTGGGCCGGCAGTGCACCGGCCGCGCTTGCTGCGGACACGCTTGGGGGCGTCGATCCCAAGCCTCACGAACCGCGAGCTGGACGCCGGAGAGACGCGCGCGCTGTCGGGCTCGGCGCTCTCCGGACGGCGCGCCGAGGGAGAGACCTTCGGATACCTGGGGCGCTACCACACGCAAGTCACCGGCTTGCACGAGGACAGCCGGCGGCGGCTGTTGGGGTGGCTCGCTCCCGGCACCAGCACCTTCTCGGTCATGCGGCTGTTCCTCGGCTCGTGGATGCCAGGCCGGAAATACTCGTTCACGACCACGACCAACGGCTCAGTCCGCGCCATGGTCCCGGTCGGCGCCTACGAGAAGATCATGCCCTTGGACATCCTGCCCGCGCCGCTGCTGCGCTCCCTGCTGATGCCGAACCCGGAGCGGGCCGAGGAGCTCGGCGCACTCGAATTGCTCGAGGAGGACCTGGCGCTGTGCTCGTTCGTCTCGCCCGAGAAGGCCGAATTCGGCAGCCTGCTACGGGACATCCTCACCACGCTCGAGAAGGAAGGCTAGCCCGTCGCTCACGCTGACCGCCATCGAACCGATATGCGCGCGATCCTCGACTCCCTAGAAAAGCAGTTCCGGCCGGGCGGGCGGCTGGAGCGCATGTACCCGCTGTACGAGGCGATGGACACCTTCCTCTACACACCGGGCCACACGACGCGCGGTGCGGCCCATGTGCGGGATGGGATCGATGTCAAGCGCATGATGGTCACGGTCGTCATCGCGCTGCTGCCGTGTGTGGCGATGGCCCTTTACAACACCGGCTATCAGGCCAATCTCGCGATCTCGCAGGGCGCCCAGCCGCTGGACACCTGGCAGACGGCCGTGCTGACCGCTCTGGGCTTCGGAGGCTTCGACCCGACCGATATTCTCGGCTGCATCTTGCACGGCGCGCTGTACTACCTGCCCGTGCTGATCGTCACCTTCGCGGTCGGGGGAAACTGCGAGGCCCTCTTCGCGGTGGTGCGCAAGCACGATATCAACGAGGGATTCTTGGTCACCGGGATGCTGTTCCCGCTGGTCCTGCCGCCGACCATCCCTCTGTGGCAGGTGGCGCTCGGTATCGCCTTCGGCGTGATCATCGGCAAGGAGATCTTCGGCGGCACGGGCATGAACATCTTCAACCCCGCGCTGATGTCTCGCGCCTTCCTGTTCTTCGCCTATCCGGCGCAGATCTCGGGCGACCAGGTCTGGATCGCCGCCGACACGACGGTCGACGGCAGCAGCGGCGCCACCTGGCTGGCGGAGGCCGCGCTCTCCGGCCCGGAGGCGCTGGCGGGCGGAAGCGTGAGCTGGATGCAGGCCTTCGTAGGCTTCGTACCCGGCTCGATGGGCGAGACTTCTACGCTGGCCTGCCTCATCGGAGCGCTCGTATTGGTGGCCACCGGAATCGGCTCGTGGCGCATCATGGTGTCTGGCGCGGTCGGCTCGTTGCTGATGGTGCAGTTGCTCAACGCCATGAACTCCACCACGAATCCGCTGATGAACGTTCCCTTCGAGTGGCACATGGTGCTGGGCGGCTGGGCCTTCGGCTTGGTGTTCATGGCCACTGACCCGGTTTCCTCGGCGCATACTAACAAGGGGCGCTACGTCTACGGATTCCTGATCGGGGTGCTCGCGATCTTGATCCGCGTGATCAACCCGGCGTTCCCCGAAGGGATGATGCTGGCGATCCTGTTCATGAACATGTTCGCCTCGCTCATCGACCACTTCGTGATCCAAGCCAACGTCAAGCGCAGGAGGGCTCGCTATGCGGCATAACGCGCTCTACACGATCCTATTCTCGGGAGCGGTCTGCGTCGCCTGCGCCGTATTGGTCTCGTCGGCCGCGGTCTCGCTGAAGGAGAACCAGCTGCGCAACGCAGCGCTCGACAAGCAGCGCAACGTGCTCTTCGCGACGGGCCTCGCCCAAACCGGCGAGAACTTGGACGCGAGCGAAGTCCAGCGCCGCTTCGAGGGCATCCGCTCAGTCGTGATCGACCTACGGACCGGCGAGCGCACGGACATCGACCCGACCGGCTTCGACCAAGCCAAGGCGGCCAAGGATCCTGCGACCAGCCGGGAAGCGCCGGAGAACCGGGCCTCGGTAAAACGGCTGCCGAACCACGCCTTGGTCTACGAAATCATGGACGGGGAGCGGCCGTCGATGGCGGTCGTGCCCATCGAGGGCTACGGCCTGTGGTCCACCCTGTACGGCTTCCTCGCGGTCGGACAGGACGGAAACACCATCCAGGGAATCACGTACTACCAGCACGGCGAAACACCTGGGCTTGGCGGCGAGGTGGACAATCCCAAGTGGAAATCGCTCTGGCCGGGCCGCAAGATCTACGGCTCGGCCGGCGACCCGGCGATCCGGGTGATCAAGGGCGCGGCTGGCTCACCTGCCGACGCGCCGCACGCGGTCGACGGTCTCACCGGGGCGACGATCACCAGCAACGGCGTGACGTCGATGCTGGAGTTCTGGCTCGGCGATTCCGGGTTCAAGAACTATCTCAAGCAATACCAAGAGGGGCAAGCCCTATGACAGCAGCCAGCACCAAGACCCTGCTAGACCCGCTGTTCGAGAGCAATCCGATCGCCCTGCAGGTGCTCGGCATCTGCTCGGCGCTGGCGGTCACCACCAAGCTCGAGACCGCGCTGGTGATGTGCGTCGCCGTGATCAGCGTGCTGGCACTGTCGAACGTGTCGATCAGCCTCTTGCGCAACTTCATCCCGGGCAACGTGCGCATCATCGTGCAGTTGACCATCATCGCCTCGCTGGTGATCATGACCGACCAGGTGCTGAAGGCCTACATCTACGAGATCAGCAAGCAGTTGTCGGTGTTCGTCGGCCTGATCATCACCAACTGCATCATCATGGGCCGCGCCGAAGCCTATGCCATGCAGAACGGTCCCCTGGACAGCCTGCTGGACGGCATCGGTAACGGCCTCGGCTACAGCGCCATCTTGATGGCGACAGCCTTCTTGCGAGAACTGCTGGCCCAGGGCACCGTCTTCGGGGCGGTGGTGCTGCCCAAGGTGCACGATGGCGGCTGGTACAACCCCAACGGGCTGCTAGGCATATCGGCTGGCGCGTTCTTCATCATCGGCCTGTTCATCTGGGCACTGCGCAGTTGGAAGACCGACCAGGTCGAACCGGAGGGCTAGGATCGTGGAGCAGTACCTGAACCTCGCTATCAAGGCTATCTTTGTCGAGAACCTCGCCCTGGCCTTCTTCCTAGGCATGTGCTCTTTCCTGGCCTGCTCGAAGAGGGTCAACACAGCGCTCGGCCTGGGCGCGGCGGTGATCTTCGTACAGACGGTCACCGTGCCGATCAACAACTTGATCTACAACCGCCTGCTCAGTGACGGGGCGATGGCGTGGATCTCCCCCGCGCTAGCCGAATACGACCTGTCGTTCCTCGGATTCCTGTGCTATATCGGCACGATCGCGGCCATGGTGCAGATCGTGGAAATGACGCTGGACCGCTACGTGCCGGCCCTGTACGCCGCGCTGGGCGTGTTCTTGCCGCTGATCGCGGTCAACTGCGCGATCCTGGGCGGCTCGCTGCTGATGGTGGAGCGCACCTACACGTTCGGCGAGAGCGTCGTCTTCGGCTTCGGCTCGGGGATCGGCTGGGCGCTGGCGATCATCGCGCTGGCCTCGATCCGCGAGCGCCTGCAGTACAGCAACATACCGCTGGGACTGCGCGGGCTGGGCATGACGTTCGTCCTATCGGGCCTGATGGCAATCGGCTTCATGGCCTTCGGAGGAATCCAACTCTAAGCGGCCAATCGGGAAGTTCACGGAGCCAAGATGATCACTGTCCTGCTCGGCGTCGCCATGTTCACGGGCGTCATTCTGTCGCTCGTCGCCTTGCTCATGGTGGCCAAGAACCGCCTAGTCTCCAGCGGCGCTGTCTCGATCGCGATTAACGGGGATCCGGCCAACTCCCTGACCGTGCAGTCCGGGGGCACGCTGCTGAACACGTTGGCTGAGAACAAGATCTTCATCGCGTCCGCCTGCGGCGGAAAGGGCAGTTGCGGCGTGTGCACCGTGACGGTCTGTGACGGCGGCGGTGCCATGCTGCCCACCGAGGCCAGCCACATTACCCGCGGCCAAGCCCGCGAGGGGCTCCGCCTGTCCTGCCAGGTCAAGGTCAAGAATGACATGGAAATCCGGGTGCCCGACGAGGTGTTCTCGGTCAGGCGCTGGAATTGCAAGGTGCGGTCCAACGACAACGTAGCGACCTTCATCAAGGAACTGGTATTGGAACTGCCGCCCGGAGAATCGGTGCCGTTCCGGGCCGGCGGCTACATCCAGATCAGCTGTCCGCCGCACACGGTGAACTACGAGGACTTCGAGGTAGCTGAGGAGTACCGCCCGGACTGGGACAAGTTCAACCTGTGGCGCTATATATCGACGGTCGCCGAGCCAGTCGAGCGGGCCTACTCGATGGCGAACTACCCCGAGGAGCTCGGCATCATCATGCTCAACGTACGCGTGGCCTCTCCCCCGCCCCGCGCCCCGGAGGGCACGCCGCCGGGCAAGATGTCGTCGTACATCTTCAACCTCAAGCCCGGGGACGATGTCGAGATCGCCGGCCCTTTCGGGGAGTTCTTCGCCAAGGACACCAAGGCCGAGATGGTGTTCATCGGCGGCGGCGCCGGCATGGCTCCCATGCGGTCGCACATCTTCGACCAGTTCCGCCGCATCGCCACTGAGCGCAAGGTCACGTTCTGGTACGGGGCCCGCAGCCTGCGCGAAGCCTTCTACCTAGAGGATTTCGACATGATCGAGCGCGAGAACCCCAACTTCAAGTGGCACCTCGCGCTGTCGGATCCGCTCGAGGAAGACAGCTGGACCGGCTACACGGGCTTCATCCACCAAGTGCTGCTCGACAACTATCTCAAGGACCACCCGGCGCCCGAAGACTGCGAGTACTACATCTGCGGGCCGCCGCCGATGATGACGGCGTGCTTCAACATGCTCGACAGCCTCGGCGTGGAGCCCGAGAACATCATGTTCGACGACTTCGGTGGCTGATTTCGGCACGGGCCGCTGCAGGGCGCTCTTGGCTCATCGCGCCGCGATCCTAAGCGTCGCGCTCGCGGCGATGTGCGCCTGCGCCACCAGAGAGCCGTCCCCGCAGGCGCTGGAACTGTCCGGGGCCACCATGGGCACCTCGTACCGGGTCACGCTGCCAGGGGCTCCACGGGACGGCGGAGCGATCGGCGCAGCCGTTCGCCGGGCGCTCGACCGAGTCGATGCCCTCATGTCGACCTACCGGGCCGACTCGGAGGTGTCCCGCCTCAACCGGCACGAGTCCTCCGAGCCGCTGTCCATCTCTGCGGAGACGCACGCCGTGCTCGCGGCGGCGCAAGAAGTCAGCTCCGCTACGGGAGGCGCGTTTGACGTCACGGTCGGGCCCTTGGTCGACGCGTGGGGTTTCGGCCCGTCGGAAACCTCCGAGCCGCCATCCGCGGAGAATGTCCGCGGGCTCATGGAGCGGACAGGCTGGCAGAAGCTGATTCTAGACGCGCAAGGACCCGCTGTCGGCAAGACGGCCCCGCAACTGCGGATCGATCTGTCGGCGATCGCCAAGGGCTACGCGGTGGATCTGGTCGCTGAGGCGCTGGAAGGCCTGGGCTACCGCCACTACTTGGTCGAAGTGGGCGGGGAAGTCCGGGCGGCCGGCAGGCGGCACGATGGCAGCCCTTGGCGCATCGGCGTAGAACGCCCGGATAGCACGGGCAGGAGCGTCCACCGCATCCTGCATCTGAGCGACACCGCAGTCGCCACTTCCGGCAATTACCGCAACTTCCGGGAAGCGGACGGCCGGCGCTTCGGCCACGTCCTCGATCCCCGCACAGGGCAGCCGAGCGCGAACCGAGTCGTCTCGGCAACGGTGCTCGATCCCAGCGCCATGCGCGCCGACGCGCTTGCGACGGCACTGCTGGTGCTCGGCGAGAGCGAGGGCATGGCGCTGGCCGAGCGCGAGGATCTGGCCGTCTTGCTGCTCGTCGAAGGTGACGACGAATCGCTGCGCGAGTTCAAATCCCCCAAGTTCCGTGCGAAGATGGAAGACGAGTCGCCATGAGCGTAGTGTTGCTTGCGATTGGCTTTTTCGGAATCGCGATGGCCATCATGGCTATCGGGCTCCTTTCCAAGAATCGCTGCCTGCGCGGCTCCTGCGGCGGACCGGACGTGCTGGACGCCCAGGGCGAGTCCTTGCGCTGCGGCGCGTGCCCGCGCCGCGATGAGGAGGCGGCCGCGTCCGGCGATCAGACCACGCTGCCGCCCGTCACGAGCACGACCGAACCGGTCACGTAGTCCGACAGCGGCGAGGCGAGGAAGAGCACGGGGCCGGCGGCATCTTCCGGCGTGCCGTGGCGGTGCAAAGGAATGTGCGGAATGGCCGCGTCGCGCTGGCGTTGGGGGATGCCGAGGGCGATCCCAGTCGAGGTCTTGTCGCCTCTCTCCTTCGCTTGCGTTAGGCGCGATTCGATGAAGCCATAGGCGACGGCGTTGCAGCAGACATTGAAGCGACCCCATTCCTTGGCGATGGTCTTGGTCATGCCGACGATGCCCATCTTGCCAGCCGCGTAGTTGATCTGGCCGGCATTTCCAGCCACGCCCGTGGTCGAGCTGACATTCACGATCTTGCGGCACGGCGGGCGACGGCCTGCCTCGATGTCGGCCTTGGCGGACTCGCGCAGGAAAGGAGCGGCGGCGCGGACGATGCGGAACGGGGCCCTGAGGTGGACATCCAGCATGGCGTCGAACTGATCGTCGCTCATCTTGTGGATCACGCCGTCCCAGGTGTAGCCAGCGTTGTTGACGATGATGTCAAGCGAGCCGAAGGTGTCGAGGGCGGTCTTGACGAGCCTGTCGGGTATCTCTCCGTCTGTGACACTGCCCACGCAGACGGCGGCGGACCCGCCGCTATCCCGGATTTCGGCGAGGGTCTCCTCGGCAGGTTCCGGATCCAGATCGTTGACGACCACGTTCGCGCCGTGTTCAGAAAGAAGCTTGGCCACGGCCTTGCCAATGCTGCGTCCCGATCCGGTAACGATAGCGGTCTTTCCGGCAAGCAATTGCATGATCTAGCCATCATAGAACGAATGCGGCGAACGACCGACCGACGCACCGGAGCCCGTCCGATCAGCCGGCTGCGCGGCTCAGCGAGCCGGGCCGGAATCGTAGCCGCGCTCAATCACAAAGTCCGTTTCGTACATGCTGTACACAGCCGGCGACAGGCCCAGCTCCTTATAGGCAGCCTGGGCAACATGATTCTCGTGCTCAACATACAGGCGCACCCCGCAGACCCCGTTCTCGGCAGCCAAGATCCTGACGCGCTCGTAGAGTGCCTTGAGCACTCCCTTGCGCCTGTACTCGGGGGCCACATAGACGTTCTGCAACCACCAAAACGTGGCGTTCCGCCAGTCGCTCCATTCGAACGTCAGCGCCAGCTGGCCGACGACTCGGCCATCCAGTTCAGCGACGAGGTAGAACCCTCGCGAAGAGTCGTTGAGCTGCGCGGTGACACCCGTGCGCAACCGCTCGGCATCGAGTTCCACGCCTTCCGACTCCACGGCCAGACGCTGATTGAAGTCAATGATGGTCTCGAGGTCTGCTCGCTCTGCCCGGCGGATATCCACGCCTTCATCGTAGCGTCGACCCGAGCTAGGCCCAGCATCAGAGCGCAACCGCCAATCCTGCACTCGAGCCGAGGGCTTTCCGGCGGAATTCAGTCATGAACGGCGACAGGTCCGCGGACCTCCGTCAACTTGACGCCTCCCGTGCCGTTTCTCAACGCTAGGCTGCCTTCGACCCGGCTTATCGAGATGTCACCGGTACCGTCGCGCACATCGACGGATCCGGCGATGTCCTCGATCTCTATGTCCCCAGTGCCATCTCTCAATCTGAGATCGCCGCCAACTTCGGAAATCTTAATTTCTCCTGTACCGTCATCCACCGTCACACTGCCCTGAACATCTCTGATGCCCAGCGGGCCGGTGCCGTCCTTGACTTGCAGACTGCCGCCGATGGCTCGGACTGCCGTGGCACCCGTGCCATCCGTTATGGACACATCGCCCGGAATACCCTCAATCTCGATATCGCCCGTCCCGTCCCGCAGCTGCAACGCGGCGACGTTGCGAACTACGATCTCGCCAGTGCTGTCCTGGACGGCGAGTGCCACGCGGCTGGGGACCGCAGCCTTCAAGTCCAAGGTCGCGTTCGAGAACATCCGCCCCCGGGAGGGAATCCGGGCTTCGACGTATGCATCGCTTCCCTCCGTTCTCGACAAGAGCTGGATCTGCCGCACCGCGGCTTCGGACTTGGCGCACGCTTTGCCCGTCACGCGGATCTGGCTCGAATCAGTGTGCCCTTGGACAGCAAGGCCGCCCTCGACGGCGTTAATATCGACCCGCTCGATGCCGGTAGCGTCAATCGTGACTTCCAGATCAGCGGAAAAACGACAGGGGGACGCGGCAAGACTAGCGCCGCCCGGTAGCGCGCCAACAACAACGAGCAATGCGAGCCCAGCCTGCGGAGGACCTGAACAACGCATCGACATCAGCGTCCAAGCGGTACGAATCGCGATCATCGAGAAAACTTGCATGAACCCTCCGATTGTGAGCCAGCTGCTGCCGAACGACTGGAAGCTGCCCCTTTCATCCAGCACCACTGTGCCACGCCGCCCGTTCTGCGGGGGCCTACAAACGTCCCCACCGATCACTGCAACATAAACACGCCAAGCACCGAAGAGTTGCAGAGGCCCACGGATCGTTGGCGCGATTCGAAGGGCGCTTGAATTGGCCGGCGCGCTGGTGGAGAGGCTGCCTTGCGCGATTGCTGCACGTGGCTGTCAGAATCTCAAGCCGAACCGTGCCCCTCCTGTTAACCAGCCGTTTTCAGCTGCGACGAGAGCGACATAGGGTCGCACAAAAAATCTGCCGAACTCTAGGGCGACACCACCGCGCAACAGGACATCCATTCCCCTGCGCCTTATCACGATGTCGCCTTCGATGATTCGCTCGAATCTGTGGCTCTCAGCGGTGACGATCAGCGAGGGAATTACAGCGGGGCCGGAATCCGCCACTGTGAACCGACGCCCCAGCGCCAACCCGCCCCCGAGGAAAGGGTCGGCGCGGTGCGGGATGGAGCGGAAGTCTCTCGACGAGACGCCCTCGGAACCGAAGGTCGCAACCGGGCACAGCGAGAGCGACGACGTGATGGCTTCGTAGGCTACCGTCGCCCTGACGTTCTGAAATTCGAACTCCTGATCGAACTGGTCGGCGCCCGAGAACCTCAAGTAGCTGCCTACCGCAGCCACCCGGCCAATCTTGAAGCCGCCGCTCCCCCCAAACCCCGTCATCGTGTGGGACCACTCGCTCCGGATGGCTCCTGACGCACCTACGAACCCGGTGCCGCTGAAGCCGAGACAAGTCTGTGCCTCGAGCGGGCAGGTGGCGGCCGGCACCAGTACGGACGAGGCCAGCAGCAGGCGTCTCAACAGCACCGCAACAGGTCGGTGGTGCCTTGCCGCCACGGTCTTCCCTTTGCTCCGCGATTCCTGCATCTCATCTCGCCAGGCACTCTCCGGATGGCACGGTGTTGAGAATGACAGCCGAAGCGGGCGCGGCCTTCAGCAGGCCCGACCATCACGGTAGCATCAGCTACCGAGCGGCGCGAATCGCGAGCTTCGCCACACCTGGCATGTGGCACTGCTGCGCCCTATCGGACGGGCCGGTCAGGCAGATGCGGCGCTTGAAACTGTGGTGGACAGAGATCGCACCGCTTGTCTTTCGCTATTGACCGCCCTGCGAGGCGACCACTCATTCGGATCGCTATGACGCCGCACTCGCGGCCAGATATCCACCGCTAGCGCACCAGCTCGCAGGAGACGGCCGCGCCGAAGCCATGATCAGGTCTTGAGGCGGATCTGGCGCCGGGGTCTGATTCGCACCAAGCAATGCGACACTATTAGCCCATGCTCGTCAGCTCGTTCCTGCGCCTGTCACTGCTGCTGCTGGCTGCGCTTGCGGCCCAGTGCGCCAACGTCGAGCAGGTCACCATCCTGCATCTCAACGACTTGCACGCTCGACTGCTGCCTGACGAACAAGGCCGGGGAGGGTTCGCACATGTGGCGGCGGCGATCGCGACAGAGCGCTCCAAATCCGAGAACGCCATTGTGCTGCACGCTGGCGACATGGTGCAGGGCTCGCCGGTTTCGACGATTTTCGAAGGGACGCCCCTGTTCGAGGTCGCCAACAGTCTCGGCTTCGACGCCCATTGTCTAGGCAACCACGAGTTCGACTACGGCTGGGAAAAGATCGCCGAGTTCCAGCGAGTCGCGGACGCTCCGATCCTAGCCGCTAATGTCCTCAACGCTCAGGGCGAGCTACTGGCGCCTCCGACGATGGTGCTGACCGCAGGCGATCTCCAGATCGGGGTCATTGGAGCCGTCACGGCGAGACTGGCCAGGCTGATCAAACCCGCGCAGGCTGGCCCTTGGCGCGCGCGCCCTCTAGTGGAAGCCCTGCGCGAACATGTCGCCGACATGGACGCAAGATCAGATCTCGTCGTCGTTCTCGGGCACCTCTTTGACGACGAGGACGAAGCGGTCCTGCGCGGCCTGCCGGACGTCGACGTGCTTGTAGGCGGACACGACCATGGGGGCCTGGATACTGAACTCCTCATTGAGGGGCGGATCGGCGTCAAGCTGCGCCCCTACGGTCGCGAGCTCGGGCGGCTAGATATCTCTTTCGACCGCGACGAGGGACGGATCGTGCAGCACCGCTGGCGGAGAATCCCAATTTCCCAAGACCGCTTTCCGGCCAAGCGCGAGGTCGCGGCCCTAGTCGATCAATGGGAATCCAAGGTCTCCGACTTGGTAGACGTCGAGATCGCCGAGTGTGTCCGCGCGCTGGGTCGAGACGATGTCAAACAGCTGATCGAGCGGGCCCTGCGCGAGACGACGGGGGCGCAGGTCGCCTTCATGAACCGCGGGGGCGTGCGCGACTCCTTGACGGAAGGCACCGTGATGGCGCGCCACATCTGGAACATCCTGCCCTTCGACAACGCGCTGGTGGAAGCCACCGTCCGCGGCGACAGGCTGCCGGAAGAGGCCCGTGCCGGCCATGACCTCGAGCCCGGTCGGACGTATCGCTTCGTGACCAACGACTACGTGGCGGGACTGCCCGAATTCGCCGGGATCGATTTCACAGCCCGCGAGCTGACGCTGCGCGACGCAGTCCTGAACTGGGTCGAGGCGCGCGCACGCGTGCCTTGACCCGCACGGCCCCACTCGGGCGGGACCTTACTGGCCTCGACGCTCCTTGTCGTACGGAGCGCCAGTGCCGGAGGAGCCCAAGAAGAACTTGCGCCCGTCCTCGAACGTCACATCGCGCCCGTTGGCCCGGTTGGAACGATCCTTGGCCTGGTAGCCGTCGACCACGATCACCTGTCCGATCTTGATGGTGTCTCGCTTGAGCCCTCTCCGCAGCAAGCTGTTGGGCGTACCGCCCTCTACCATCCAGATTTCCTTGCCGCCGGACTCGTCGGTGACCTCGAGGTGGATCCACGTGTGGGGATTCACCCATTCCACGCGGACGACCGGCCCCTTGAGAATGAGCGGGCGGTTTGGATCGAACTCGGCGCCGAAGGCGTGGTGCGCGTGGACCGGCGCGACCCCCGCCAGCAGCAACCCCAGTGCCACCGCCACGGACTGCAGCCGAATCATCCCTTCTTTGTTGATCATTGCTGTTGTTCCTCGCTTGTGAGCCGTTCCGCCTAGTCGTCGGACTTGCCCAGCAGGTCTTGTTCCAATATGCGGGCTCCCCGCAAGATGCCTTCGAACGAGTAGTTGGCTTCGTGGCAGGCGTACTCGTAGACCCGGCTTTCGCTCGCCGGCCAAACGTACTCGCCGCTCCAAGGCTCCGTCCAAACTGTCGGATCCTCGACCGTGAACTGGTAGCGCAGGGTCTTGTCGTCAATGCGCGAGATGCGCTCGACCACGTGCAGGTTGCGCGAAGCCCCCGACAGTGCCGGGCGGTCGCTGAAGTTGGTCGTGTCGACCACCAGAGTGTCGCCCTCCCAATGCCCTACCGAGTCGCCCAGCCAGCCGCGGACGTCCTCGGGGGCATGCTCGGAATTCAGCCGGATGATGCGCGCGTCATGCACCATCTCGACCAAGATCATGACGTAGTCGTCGGTCTGGACGATCCGCTTCAGGTTGTTGTACAGCACCGGCAGCATGGGCGGGCCCCCGGTCGAGCCGAACCCCAGCAAGCAGCGCTCCGCGAGCGGCCTCAGTTCGGGATCGTCATACGGGCCCGGTTCGAGACCTTCCTTGATCCACCAAGCTTCGCCCTTATTCGGACGGCTGCGCTTGCGCCGCTCGGCGGTCCGCGCCTTTGCCTCCGGCGTCATCGACGGCTGGCGTCCGTTCTTCGGATCGGTGATGATCGAAGTGCGCCATTTCCCGTCTATCTTGAAGGCCCCGGTGCCCCGGTCGATCCAGAACGAGTTGTAGCCCCCGACGTTGCCGGCGGCGCCGGCAGAACCATCGCCGCCCTCCGGAGGCGCTCCCCGGTTAGGGTCGGTGGCCGCGTTGCGGCGGGCCATGTATTCCGCCTCGTTGCGGGCGATCTCCTGCGCTTCCTCGTCGGTGAGCGTAAGCTTGTCGCCGAACTTGGCTGGGCGTTGCAACGGCGTCAGGGTCGCGATGTCATAGGTCCCGGACAGGTCTGGCCGCTTGGCAGCGGCCTGCGAGTCGTCGGCTGCCCAAACGGGCGCGACGACCATCGCCAAGGCGGCGATGAGCAAGATACGATTCGACATGACAGATCTACCTCCTTTCTGAGGCCGGAACCTCGCACACGAGCCCGGCCCTGCGGCATGCTTGCAGCCGAACAAGTCCCCGCTGCGCACGTCGGACATGGCGGCTACCTCTCCAGCGGGTGGCGGCGATACTCGCCGAAGAGCAGCTCCTCGACGAACTCGACGCACTTGAAGTCCATCAGGCGGGCGCCCTTCTCCACGCGCCGGTACAGCGGCATGGAAATCTTCCACGGACGCGTGAAGACCTCCGGATCGGAGATCTCCGCCTCGTATTGGATGTGATACGGAGAACTGAGGGTGTACCGCTCAGTGACACGCAGCTGGTTGCTGTGGTGCGTGCCCGACCGGTCGAACCAGGTCTGGTCGCTCAGCCCGGTGACCTCCACGACCAGAGTGTCGCCTTCCCAGCGCCCCACGGACTGGCCCATCCAAGCATCGGTCTCGGCCGGGCCGACGTCGCGCATGTAGATCTCGCGCACGGCACCGGCGAATTCGTAGGCGATGAACACCGAATCTTCGTTCTGGAAGATCTGGAACGGGAACGGCATGTAGGTGGCGCGCGGCACGCCCGGCAGGTAGCACTTCACCTCCGGGTCCAGCTCGATCCAGCGGGCCCGGTTCTCTTCCCTGCGCTTGGCCGCCTCGGGCTTGTACGGGATCTTGCCGCCTTCCACCACGCCCATGCCGCCAGGCACGGCGCCCACAGCGCCGAGCGGCAACACGGGCACGGCAGGCAGCGGGCCGTGCGGACCATCCCGGAGCATCATCGCGGGACGCGCCATGTGGCGCTCGATGTCGTAATTGGCAGTGTTCAGGGCCTGCCAAATGCCGTTCAAATCGGGCTTGCCGTTGGCCAGGCGGGACGGTTCGAAATCGGCCGATTGGGCCCACACTGGCAGGGCCGCGGCCGAGAATGCAAGTGCGATCGCAAGCAGTCGGGTCACAACATCACGCATGATACCGCTTTCTGCGCCCGAGAAGCACTTGCTAAACAAGCTGCCCGGCCGCGCAGCCACATCTCGGCCCTCGCTACCGCTCGTCAATCCCCGCGGACGGATTACGACCTAGATGCGCTTGTTGCTGGGATCCACGGCGCAGAGCCGGTCCCGGCTGTCTTAGGGATTTGCCGCATTGCGTTGACTTACGACCGAAGGAGCGCCACTGGCGAATCTTCACCCGCCTGTGCCGTCAGGCCGAAGTTAGAGGCGACTTGGTCTCCGGATGCATACCACGCAGCCCTGGCCATCGAGTCTGGTTCGGAATGGATCACGCTGGACGGCGATTTCGCACGGTTCCCCGGGCTGAAGTGGAGCCGCCCGCCACAACTTCACCAAGCGATCCATCAAGTCGTTGAGACGCCATAGCCCTTCGGACCGTTCGTGCCTGGCTGGCGGCTCAACCGGCCAGCTAGAGACGATCGTCCCGGAAGGCACTTCAACGGTTGACTCTGATGCTCGTGCGGTTCCGTGCGGCAAGCATGAGGCGGCATTGATCCGGGCGCCCAGGGCAGCGGCATTGCTGTCCGGCAGATCGCCGCAGTGCAGGAACCAGGCGCCAGCGCGACCGTTCCCTCAACCTGTGATGGGTCCGTCCCGCCCTGCAGTCCCGTGACCCCGCATTCCGCGGACCAACCGGTCGCGCCGGGCAGCTGCTGCGGGGCGCGAACATTGCACCGGCCGCCCGGAAACCGATACGCTAGGAATTCGCCATGGTGAAGACCGAACGCGAGTTCGCGGCCGACATCGTGCAGGTCGGCAAGCTGGTCTACGGCAAGGGGTGGGTCGCCGCCAACGATGGCAACATCTCGATCCGCCTCGACGATGAGCGCATCATGTGCACGCCGACCGGCGTGTCGAAGGGCATGATGCACGTGGACGACATCATCGTCGTCGACTACGACGGCAACAAGGTCTCCGGCCGCCTCGAGCGCACTTCGGAGATCAAGATGCACCTGAAGATCTACGAATTGCGCCAGGACATCGATTCGGTGGTGCACGCGCACCCCCCCGTGGCGACAGGCTTCGCCGCGGCGGGCCGCGCCCTGAACACGGCGCTGTTGCCGGAGGTGGTGATCGGTCTCGGCTGCGTGCCGCTGGCCGACTACGGCCTGCCCGGAACGGACGCGCTGACCGAGCCTATGCTGCCTCTGATCCCGCAATACGACGCGTTGCTGCTAGGCAATCACGGCGCGGTGACGTACGGAAACGACGTCATGCAAGCGTTCTTCCGCATGGAGACCGTCGAACTCTTCGCCCGCATCAATTTCGTCGCCGAGATGCTGGGCGGAGCGCGCGCGCTGCCGCGCCTGGAAGTGGACAAGCTGTTCGAGTCGCGGGGCCGCTACGGCGTCGCCTCGCGAGCGGTGCAGCAACCCGGCTGCCCGGTCTCGGCCGAGGATGTGTCCGGACAGGCATCGGGTGCATCGATCGGCGACAATGGTATTTTCGTGACCCGGGACGAATTGGTCCAACTGCTGGAAGAAGCGATCCGGGCCAGAGGAGGTTAATTGACTCATGGGTGAGGCTCTAGGACTAATCGAGACGCGCGGATTCGTTTCCTTGGTGGAATCCGCCGACGCCGCGGTCAAGGCTGCCAACGTCACGTTGGTGGGTTGGGAGAAAATCGGCTCGGGTTACGTCACCGTCCTGATGCGCGGCGACGTTGCCGCGGTCAAGGCTGCGACCGACGCCGGCGCGGCGGCCGCACGCCGCGTCGGCGAGTTGATCTCGGTCCACGTGATCCCGCGGCCGCACACCAACCTGGACCAGATCTTCACGATCTCGCCGTCCGACTAGGCCGTACCTGCGGCTGAATCCCGCAGCGGAGAATCTGCCAAATGATCCTTGCGCGCGTCGTTGGCAACGTGGTGGCCACGCGCAAGGATGCGCGGCTGGAGGGGAAGAAGCTGCTTGTCCTGCAGCACCTCACACCCGTCGGCGCGCCCCGCGATCAATACGTGGTCGCCTTGGACACAGTCGGGGCTGGCGACGGGGAGCGCGTGCTCTGCGTGGCCGGAAGCTCAGCCCGCATGGCTTCGGGCATGAAAGACACCCCGGTCGATACGGCGATCGTGGGCATCGTCGACGAGATCAGCATGTTGCCGGGAGAGAGCTGATGCGGCTGGCACGTGTGGTGGGCAACGTCTGCGCGACGGTCAAGGATCCCCAGCTAGAGGGCCTCAAGCTGCTACTGCTGCAGCCTATTGATGCCGTCGGGACAGATGTCGGCACGCCGCTCGTCGCGCTCGACTCGGTGGGCGCGGGCGCCGGGGAGACCGTCTACTGGTCAGGGCGGCGCGAGGCCTGCCTGGCGTTCGACCCGCAAGTGCCTTCCGACGCCAGCGTGACAGGCATTGTCGACTCCATCGCAGGACAGCGGTAATGCTGCTCAGCAAGGTGGTGGGCGAGGTTGTCGCCACGCAGAACCACGTCACGCATGACGCGCTCAAGCTGCTCCTAGTCCGGCAGATCGACCGGGCGGGCGCCGAGCACGGCGCACCGCTCGTGGCAGTGGACACTCTAGACGCGGGAGTAGGTGACACGGTCTTGCTGACGCTCGACGGCTGGGCGGCGATGACCGCCGTCAAGCGCGCCAAGGCACCCATCGACGCCGCCGTCATCGCGATCGTGGACTCCGTCGACTGGCTCGATGCCGAGCCGGCCCAAGCCGGCGGAGGGAGGCGCTAGACGGAGGATGACCCTGGAAAGCACCCCCAAGATGCGTAGCGATTCAGGAACCGAACCGATCGGTGGGATTAGACAGGCATCCTCAAACGATCAAGTTCGGGAGCTCGACCAAGGATGGTGTCGATACCGGCCAGCAGCAGTCCCAGCTTTGCCCGGGGTAGCTTTCCGACTCGATCTATGAGCACACGCTTGTCGATAGCCACTATCTGTGACACGTTCGCAACTGAGTCCTTGGGCAGTCCTGTCACGCCTGGCAGCAGGCGCACATTGCCCGGGGCGTCAGCCCAGCGAAGATTGCTTGTAACTGGGACGCAAACTACCGTTCCGATCCGGCTTCGATTCAGGTCGTCGCACTGAACGACAACAACCGGTCTGCGTAGGCCGGGACCAGATCCCCTTGGCGCTCCCAGCTCAGCCCACCAGACTTCCCCCTGCCCGATCACCACTCGGATCGCTCCAACACTTCTTGGCTCGCAGCTTGAAGGAATCCATCTGGTTCAATGTCGACATCCGCACAGACACGATTCATCGCCTGGGTCACTTCATCCGACGCATGACGCGCTAAATACTCGGTCAACGCGACAGCGAACAGTGCGCTGCGGGACCTTTGTTCCTGCCGTCTCAGCCGCTCGGCCCGCTCGAACAGGGCATTGGGAATCGAGATGGCGACTTTCATACCATGAGTATAACCAAGTGCGTGGGTTGAGCTGCAAGGCTGAGCTTAAGGGCCCTTCGGCTCCACGAGGCTTCTGGCGACTTTCTCGGCTGTCCATGCCATCCGGCTCTTGCCGCGGCATATCAGCTCCTGCCTCCGATCCGTGACCTCAACCACGCGCCTCGAAGCGTCTCGCGCAGAACCCCAGTGGTGTTACCTCCCGCGCCCTACTTCGCGGCGATTGGATTCGTACCGGAAGTCCCTTGGGTTGATACGATGACGAATTATGCGGCGGGTTAGCCGTCGGTGTTTTCTGGCCGCCGCGACGGCGCAGAGAGCCGCCAGAGGGGTCGGCCGAGGGACGCGCCTGCAGGTCCGTTCGACCGACTTCCAAGACGGGCTGACAGGACGCGACATCACGCGCTTGACCGACCCGGCGGTCTTGCACCACCTGCCCGGGTCGAACCTCAGGTGCGTCGCGCGAAACAACGCCTTCGTACTGGTTGCCGCCGAGCACGGCGGCGTGAGGCACTTCCACCGCCTGGACTTCAAGCGCGAACGCCTGATCCAGCTCACCGAAGGAGAGGCAGTCCATCCCTACGCCGCGCACCTGCGGCGCAACGACCGCAGCTTCTACTACCTCCAAGGCAACGACCTGCTGCAGGCAGACATCCAGGGCGGCGGGCGGCGAAGGCTGTTTGCCTGCCCGGACGGCTGGGCCCTGACAGGCGATCTGGACATATCAGCAGCGGAGCGCTACGCCGCCTTGATCGAGATCGCGGAAGACCATGTCGAGCCGACGCCGGAGCGGCAATTCGCCCGCGAGCCGCATTGCCGCGTCCGCATCGTCGAGATCTCGCGCAACCCCTCCCGCAGCAAGAATTGGGTGGCAGCCGAGGAGCGCCGCTGGCTCTCGTCTCCGCGCTTCCGCCCTTGGAGGTCACAGCTGCTCTACGCCCGCGAGGGGCCTTGGCGCAGGGTTCGCCGCCGGTTGCAGCTGGTCAACCTCGACGGCAGCGGCAAGACCAGCCTCCGGCCGGCGAGGGGGGCCGAGCGCATCGGAGCATCGTATTGGGCCGCCGACGGGGGGCGCCTTCGCTTCGTGCGCTTTCCGGACGGAGACAAATGGACGGCCGGCATTCGCAGCATTCAGCCGGAAACCGGCGAGGAGACGACCGACACCCCGTGCTCGGGTTTCGACTGGATGACCCAGAACGCGGACGGCACAGCGATTATCGGAGCGAGCCGGCGCCCTTCAGGCCCCAACATCTACGTGCTGTTCCCGCGAATGCGGCGCGAAATCACGCTATGCGAGCACCTAAGCAGCCTCACGCCGTATCCGCTGGCGGGTTCCGACAGGTCCGACCCGCACGCCGCGGCGCCGGCACCCGCGCTGGCGCCGGACAGTACGGCAGTCTACTTCTCCTCCGACTGGGAGGGGCTGCCGGCGGTGTACCGGATGCCGATCGACGACTTGGTCGAGACGATGCCGGGATGACAGCCGATGACAGCACGGGCCGACCGCGAGCCCGGTGGCATGCGCGGGCCGATAAGATTTGACATCCCGCACCATCCCGGATAGGTTGGAATCTCAAGCCCTTGGCGACCCTAGCTCCCATCTTCCGGGAAACCGAAATCCTGCTCACCGGAGCGAACGGTTTCCTGGGCAAGGTCATCCTTGCGCTGCTGCTGGACCGCTTCCCCGAGGTGAAGCGGATCCACGTGCTGGTGCGGCCTCGCCCCGACCTGTCCTCCGCGGATCGGTTCGCGCAGGAAGTGCTCGACTCCCCGCCCCTGCAACCGCTTGTGCGGAACGCCGGCCGCGAGGCCGTCCAAGAGCGCATCAACGTCCTGTCGGGGGATGCCTCGGCACACCTCGCCGGGCTCGCGGCGGATCAGGTGGGCGAGCTCTCTGGTCGGGTTGGCCTCGTGCTCAACTGCGCGGGCTTGGTCGAGTTCTTCCCGCCGTTGGACTTGTCACTGCAGGCGAATGTCGATTCGGTCGAGCGCCTGCTCGAGCTCTGCAGCCGGCTCGATGCCAAGCTGCTGCACGTCTCCACCTGTTATGTGGCCGGCGAATCCGACGGCTTGGTGGAAGAGACCGAAGCGGTGCTCGGCTACTATCCGCGACGGTCGGGGCCGCAGGACACCAGCTTCAGCGCCGCCTCCGTGCTGGCAGACTGCCGCGGGGCGGCGGCCGCGGCCGGTGATGGCCTGCAAGCGGCCGAACGCGCAAGCGCGCTCACCGAGCTAGGCCGCGTCCAAGCCGCCAAGTGGGGCTGGGTCAACACCTACACCTTCTCGAAGAGCCTCGGCGAGCAGCTACTGGCGTCACAGGACGAAGTGCCGTACGCCATCGTGCGCCCGGCCATCGTGGAGAGCGCGCTGCGCTACCCGTTCCCAGGCTGGATCGAAGGCGGTCGCACTGCCGCGCCGCTGGCACTGATGGCTCTCGGCGGCCTGCTGGACTGGCCGGCCCGACCGGATCTGAGCTTGGAGATCGTGCCGGTGGACTTGGTTGCCGCCGGAACTCTCGCCGTGGCGGGCGCGTTGCTGTCCGGAAGGTCCGAACAGGTCTACCAGCTAGCCAGCTCGGACGTAAACCCGTATCCTTTGGCGGACCTGATCGGCCTGCTCTGCGACGAGGCGCGGGCGAACGGGAACCAAGTCAGGAAACCGCCGCTGTGGCTCGATCCGGTGCCCAGGCTGCGCTTTCTCAGCGCGGTTGAAGCCGAGCGTCGGCGCGAAATGCAGCGATCCCGCATCAAGCGCGTCCAAGGCCTGCTGGAGCGCGCCGGCCAGAGCCAGCGGGCCTCGCAACTGCGGATCTTGGAACTGCAGATGGGATTTCACGAGGAGACGTTCCGGCAATACACTCCGTTCATCCTCGATCATCGCTACGTGTTCGAAGCGGTCAACATCAGGCGGTGCTACGAGCGACTCGACGCCGCGGATCGCGACTTGCTGCCGTGGAACCCCGAAGCGGTCAATTGGCCGGAGTACTGGCGAAATTGCCAGATTCCAGGCATCCGGCAATGGGTGCAGCCGGAAGCGGTGAGACAATGGTCTTTCCAACTCTAGGCGTGCCACCACTGAGGAGTTACGGGCCATGAGGACAGTCGACCTGCGAAGCGACACGGTCACGCGCCCCACTCAGGCGATGCGGCAGGCCATGTTCCGAGCCGATGTAGGCGACGACGTCTTCGGCGAAGACCCGACCGTGAACTTGCTCGAGCAGCGCGCGGCCGAGCTGGTGGGCAAGGAAGCGGCCCTGTTCGTGCCGTCAGGCACGATGGGAAACCAAATTGCGGTGGCGGCGCATACCTCGCCCGGACGCGAGGTGATCTGCGAGGAGCACTCGCACGTGGTGCTGTACGAAATGGGCACTCTGGCGCGCTTCTCCGGGTGCTTGGCGCGCGCGGTGCCCACGAGCGACGGGATCCTCGACTGGCCCGCGATCAGCTCGCGTCTGCGGGCGCCGTCCGACCACTTCCGCGGAACCGGGCTGATCAGCTTGGAGAACACGCACAATTACGCTGGCGGGCGCGTCTACCCAATGGAGACACTGCGCTCTATCCGGGCTGAAGCGCTAGCCGCCGAAGTGCCAGTCCACATGGACGGAGCGCGCGTGTTTCACGCGGCTGCGGCGCTCGGCGTCAGCCTGTCGGAAATCGCGGTCAACGTGGATTCGTTGGCTTTCTGCCTGTCCAAGGGGCTGGGCGCGCCGGTAGGCTCGCTGCTGACGGGGAGCCGGTCCTTCATCGAACAGTCACGGCTGATGCGCAAGGCCCTGGGCGGGGGCATGCGCCAGGCGGGCGTGTTGGCCGCGGCCGGGCTGGTCGCGCTCGAGCAGAGCCCGGCCAACATCCCCGCAGCCCACGCCGACGCCAAGTTCTTGGCCGAGTCGCTGGCGAAGGTTCCAGGCATCTCCGTCAACCCAGCCGAAGTTGAGACGAACATTGTCTTCTTCGACATCTCGCGAACCGGCCTGACGAACGGCGAGTTCACAGCCTCCTTGCGAGAGGACGGCGTGCTGGCCCTGGGCCTGGCAGCAGGCCGGATTCGGATCGTGACGCACCAAGATGTCGACCGCGCCGACTGCGAACGGGCCGTCGAGGTGATCGGCGCGACCTGTGCCGCTCCAGCGGCCCACCGTTGAGTACCGCATGCTGTTGTTGCGCCACGTTGCCGCCTCGC
This sequence comes from Terriglobia bacterium, assembly GCA_009838515.1. Taxonomy (GTDB): domain Bacteria; phylum Acidobacteriota; class Terriglobia; order Bryobacterales; family UBA6623; genus VXMF01. The sequence goes on from VXRL01000044.1 coordinate 102,732, forward strand.
TGGTTCTGGCGACAATCTGCGGCCTGCAGGCGCAGGAGCTGTTCGACGCCTCGCCCGGAAGCCCGCTGCGCTTCCATCCCAGCGACCGCGCCGTACTGGCGGACGACAGCAACCGCAGCGATTTCGAATGCCAGGTGGTGCCGCAGTCGCCACTCCTGGGTTTCGACCTCAAGTTCACGGCCGGATATGTGGTTCGAGTGCCCGCCCGCACCGTTGGATCGGCCGGAGACAGCGTGCGCATCCTGTTCCGAGTCAAGCCTGCCGGTGCCACTCGCGCCCCGGCTGTTTACTTCCGCCAGAATTTCGACATCCCACGGGTCTCCACCGACGGCGGCACGGCCGCCTTCCCGGGCCGTTTCGTCATCGGGCCGGGGCAGTACGAGATCGATTGGCTGATGCGGAACAAGCAGGGCCGGGTCTGTTCGGCGCATTGGAGAGCCGATGCCCACATGCCCTCCCGCGCAGCGCTGCTGGCCGCGGCGGCGCCCACGAATCTGATCCGGCCCTACCGCGAGCACACCTTCGCGGACGAGCCGCCCGTGGCGCGGGCGACAGAAGCACCCGGCGGGTTGCACATCGCACTGCTGGTCAACCTGGCGCCGCTGGACCGCGACCGTTTCAAGCTCACCGCCCATGAAATTGAGAGCCTCGTCACGATGCTCCGCACGTTGCACCGCGAGCCCAGCCTGGGGCTCTTCAGCCTGACCGCCTTCCATGCGTACAACCGGCAGTTGGTATACACAGTCGAGCGCCAGCCGCGGCTGGACTTCGCGGCCTTCGGAAGGGCCATCGAGTCCATGCCATCAGGCGTGGTCGACGTGGACGCCCTAGCGGACGAGGACGGTGACGAGCACTTCCTCTCGTCTCTGCTCAACAGTGCGTTTGACGCCGCGCGCGAGCGTCCCGACGCGGTCGTGATCATGGGGCCGAAGGTCGACCGCGATGCCGCGATCTCGCCGGAGCTGCTAAGCATCGCGGCCCGGCCCGGGGCGATCTTTCAGTTTTCCTTCAATCGCAACCCGCGCAGCTATCCGTGGCCCGGGGCGATCGAGGCGGCACTGCGGCCGCACGGGCTGGTCCATTCCAACGTGACCCGCCCGCAGGACTTCAGCCGAGCCTTGGCCGGTTTCCTGGACGCGATGGGCGCCTCGCCCGCCGACGCACGCGCCGAAGTTGCCGGCCCTCCGGCGAACTGACACCCGCAGCGGCGATAATGTTCGCTGTCATGCGCGTCCCACTCTGCCTGCTTGCAATCGCGACGGCCTTTCCGGCCGCGGCCCAGACCGCATCGGAACGGCCCAACATCGTGTGGATCTTCTCCGAGGACCAGTCTGACCATTTCGGGCCGTTCCAAGCCGCCCTTGCCAAGACGCCCAACATCGACCGGATGGCACTGGAAGGCGCGAAGTTCACGCGCGCGTTCGTGACCGCACCGGTCTGCTCTCCGTCGCGATCAGCCCTGGTCACGGGAATGTACCAGACGACGATCGGAGCGCACAATCACCGCAGCGGAAGGGGAGATCTCAAGATCAGGCTCCCCGGCGACGTAGAACCGGTCCCGGCGATCATGCGCCGGACGGGCTACTACGTCACCAACGGCCGCTACGGCGATGACGGGACGCTCTCCAAGGGCAAGACGGACTACAACTTCGAATACGCCGCGGACCTATACGACGGCGCCGACTGGGCGGGTCGCGCCAGCGGCCAGCCGTTCTTCGCCCAGATCCAGTTGCGCGGCGGCAAGCGTCGCAACCAGCGCACGCTGGAGCCTCTCAAGGCAGTGCAAACAAACGGCATTGACCCCAAGAAGGTCAAGCTGCCGCCCTACTACCCGGATCACCCGCAAATGCGCAAGGACTGGGCGCAGTATCTGGAGTCGATCGAGCACGTGGACTGGGAGGTCGGCAAGATCTTGGAGAGACTCGAGCGGGAGGGAGTAGCCGACAACACGGTCGTGTTCTTCCTCACCGATCACGGCGTGAGCCATGCCCGCGGCAAGCAGTTCCTGAGCGAGGAGGGCACGCGCGTGCCGTTGGTGGTGCGGGCACCGGGCAGGATCGAGCCCGGATTGGTGCGGGAAGACTTGGTGGCTCACATCGACGTCGCCGCATCATCGCTGGCACTCGCGGGCATCGATGTCCCCGGCTGGATGGAAGGGCGGCCGCTGTTCGGCCCGCACGCCGAGCCGCGCGACTACGTTGTCTCCGCCAGAGACCGCTGCGACGAGACCGTCGACCGCATTCGCAGCGTGCGCACCGAACGATTCCGCTATATCAGAAACTTCGTGCCGGAGCGCGCGCACCTGCAGCCCAACCGCTACAAGGACGGCAAGGCGGTGATCCAGGCCCTGCACACGTTGCGGGCGGACGGGGGGCTGACGCCGGAGATCGAAGCGATGTTCTACGGCGAGCGGCCGGAGGAGGAGCTTTACGACCTGCGGGAGGACCCCTGGGAGATGCGCAATCTAGCGGGCGACGACTCGCACGCCGCGACCCTGGCCAAGCTGCGCTCCATCTTGAATGGGTGGATCGAGCACACCGGCGACCGCGGCCGAGACTTCGAAGACGCGGCCCGCTACGGCTCCGACATGGCGGTCTACCTCAAGGGGCAGCAGGGGGAGCAGGGCGAAATCCTCAAGCGCAACATTTCGGACACCGAGGCCTGGCGCGAGGCGCGCGCCAAAGCCTCCCGGTAGCCGGCCGGGCCGCCTGCCGCCGTGCGGCTACAATGTGCGCATGGGCGATCTCATCCACACTTCCAAGATCCGCATACACCAGGATCAGCCCCCCGAGCGCCGCGCCTACATCGAAGGCTTTGAAGAGCCGCTGGAATTCGGCGTTCACGGGGGGATCAAGCACTTCTACGGCATGGAGCCGAGGCGCGACCTGCCGGCCACGCTCGACCACATGGTCGCGGCGGTGGGCGGTTGACTGACCGGCACTCTGTCAGGGGCCCTGGCAGTCCGTAAGATTCCGAACCATCCCGATCGCGTGCAGAGCGACATCGAGGGGGACATCGAAAACGTCGACGGCGTGATGCGCATCACGCGGATCCGCGTGCACTACCGCCTCAAGATCCCAGCCGGCACCCGCGACCGCGCTCAGCGCGCGCTGGACACCCACCAGGTGAAGTGCCCGGCCGCGATGAGCGTGAAGGGTTCGATCGACATCGAAACCAGCGCGGACATCGAGGAGATCTGAGCCGCCCCGCTCAAGGTCAGTGCTCTTTGTCGATGTCGCGGTGCTGCAGGCGCACCTGCCGGCCCGCGGCCGCGAAGCGCTTGGCCGCGGCTTCGGCGAGGTAGACCGACCGGTGTCGGCCCCCCGTACAGCCGAAGTAGATCGAGAGGTAGCTCTTGCCCTCAGCCGCATAGCGCGGCACCACGAATTCCAGCAGGCCCATGGCCCGCTCTAGGAACTCCGCGGTCTCCGAGTACGACTCGAGAAACCGAACCACGCCGGCGTCCTTGCCGGTGAGATGCCGGCAGGCCGGCTCGTAGTTCGGATTCGGAAGGAAGCGCGCGTCCAAGACCAGGTCGCCGTCCAGCGGCGGGCCGTACTTGAAGCCGAAGCTGCCGACCGTCACCCGCAGGTCGGGATCGTCGTTCTGGCCTTGGAAGATCTCCAACACCTTGCGCCTCAGGTCATGGACGTTGAAGCGGCTGGTGTCAAGTTCGAGATCGGCCAGAACCCGGATCGGCTGCAGCAGGGCCCGTTCCGCAGCAACGCTCTCTGCAACGCTGGCACCGCCCGCCGGGTGCGGTCGGCGCGTCTCGCTGAAGCGGCGCTGCAACACCGCGTCGGCGGTTTCCAAGAACACCAGGCTAGCCGACAGCGACTTCCGGATCTCCGCGAAGGTGGCCGGAAACCGGCTCAGTCCGGTGCCCTCGCGAATGTCCACCACCAGAGCCGCCCGGCCGGAGTCCTGCACGAGAGGGCCGGCCTCCGCAAACGGCTTCATCAAATCGACCGGCAAGTTGTCGACGGTGTAGAATCCTGCGTCCTCGAGCGCTCGCAGCACGGTCCCCTTGCCAGAGCCGCTCAGGCCGGTCACTACGACCAAGCGAGCCTGGGCAACGCGCGCGAGGCCCCCGGGCCCGCCCGCCATGGCTAGCTGCCCTCGACCAGTTCCGCGGCGCCGTCTCGACGTCGTAGCAAGACGTTGATCTTGCCGCTGCCGGCATCCCGGTACGAGACGTAGTCCCGGTCTCCGCTCTCGAGCAGCAGGACCGCCTCGTCTTCGGTCATGGGCTTCGGTTCGACCGCTCCGGAGCGCACGATGCGCGAGGGCGCGGGAGGCGTCTCTTGTGGCGGCTCGCTGGCCAGCGCCCGCCGCATGGAGTCCGCTACGACAACCGACGGAACGTCGCGCTGCGTGCCCGGCCGGTGCGTGTCGATGATCTTGTGCTTGTTGCGCACGGCCTGCCTTTCGAGCTTGTCCAGCGCAGCGTACACAGCGGCGAAAGTGGTGCTGCCCGTGCCGGCCACGACCAACGTGTGGCGCAGGGCGCGCAGCATGACTTCTGCCTCGCAGAGATGGCGCTGCTGCGACAGCCTTACGTGGGTCTCGAGATCGTTGCGCCGGGTCAAGATCCGCTGGATCTTGGCCAACTTGCGCTCGACTTTTGCGCGCTCGCGCTCGGTCAGGTCCGCCTTGCGGCCCGAGTACTCAATTCTCATCTCGCACCCCTCCCCGCCCGGCCTGCATCGGCGGCGAATCCCGGCCGCAACCGCAGCAGCCCGGTGTCACGGCCCTCGCCGATCGGGCGGATCCTAGGTTCAAGTTGGGTTGAACGTGACGGATGACGCATCGGACTTAGAGTATAGCAGCGTACTAACTTTCCTATTACTAACGAGTTACGGGCTAGGACAGCGCTCGCCGGATGTTGGCGGGCACAGGCCGGTGGTAGGATGCTGATTCTCTCGATGTGGCGTTCATATCTCCTGACGTACCCGTTCTTGGCGGTCTATGTCCTGCTGGTGGTGCCCGCATTCGTGCCGATCACTTGGGCCACGGGATCGATCCGACCGATCTATTGGATGGCCCAGCAGGGCTGTCGCATCGCATTCCGGCTCAGCGGAGTGCGGTTGCGTGTGCTGGACCGCCAACGGGCGTTTGCGCACCCGTGCTGCGTGTTCGTGGCGAACCACGTCAGCAACCTTGAGGCTCCGGCGCTATTCGCGACCCTGCCGCGCATCGCCGTGATCATGAAGGAATCGCTCGGCCGCATCCCGCTGCTCGGATACGCCATGCGCCTGGGCGGCTTTATCTGCGTGGACCGCAGCGCGAAAGACTCGCGCAAGAGAGCTCTGGACGAGGCCCTGCAGACACTCCAGAGCGGAATCTCGATGCTGATCTTCCCGGAGGGCACGCGCAATCCCGCCGGGCCGCTGCTTGCCTTCCGGCCGGGGCCATTCCAACTGGCGATCGGAGCCGGAGTGCCGGTGGTGCCGATCACGATCCACGGAGCTCAAGCGCTGATGCCGCGGGGAACGACGTATATGCGGCCGGGGGTGGTCACGCTGGCATTTCACCCGCCAGTCCAAACAACGGGATTGACCGAAAAGGACCGCCTGGGCCTGATGACCCAAGTCCGCGCTTGCATGCAAGCCGCGATCGATGCCGATCCGCACTAGGGCCGGCAGGGTGGGCGACCAGTGCGCCCCTACGCCAGCAAGCTGCGGACCACGTTGCCGCGAACATCGGTCAGCCGAAAATCGCGCCCTTGGTGCCGGAACGTGAGCTTGGTGTGGTCTAGGCCAAGGCAGTGCAGGACCGTAGCCTGGAGGTCATTGACAGCGACCGGATCCTGGGCGACCTCCAGGCCCAGTTCATCGGTTTGCCCGACAGCACAGCCCGGACGGATCCCGCCCCCTGCCAGCCACATGCTGAAGGCAAGTCTGTGGTGGTCCCGCCCGCGGCTTTCTTCACGGCTAGGAGTGCGGTCCTCGACCATCGGAGTTCGCCCGAACTCCCCGCCCCACACGACCAGAGTGGAATCGAGCAAGCCTCGTTCCTTTAGGTCGGCCACCAGTGCAGCGGACGGCTTGTCGGTGGCAAGGCACTCCTTCTCGATGCCTTTCCTGAGCTCGGCGTGATGGTCCCAGCTGGCGTGAACGATCTGCACGAAGCGCACGCCGCGCTCGACCATGCGCCTGGCCAGCAAGCAGTTGCGCCCATATTGAGCGGTCTCCTTCTCGTTGACTCCGTAGGCGTCCAACGTCGCCTCCGACTCGCCTGAGAAATCCAGCAGTTCCGGAGTGGCCATTTGCATGCGGAAGGCCAACTCGTAGGACGCGATGCGCGCTTCGACCTCGGGATCGCCACTCGCGGCTCGATGCACCGCATTGAGGTCGCGCAACGCGTCTAGGCGGGCGCGCTGGGACGCGCGGCTGTATCCCGGCGGATTGGACAAGTGCAGCACCGCGTCTCCGGTGCTGCGGAACGGCACGCCCTGATAGCTGGACGGCAGGAACCCGCTCGACCAAATGCCGCTCCCCGCGTCGGCACCGCTGCCCGAGTTGAGCACGACGAACCCGGGCAGGTCGCGGGACTCGCTACCCAAGCCGTAGGTCACCCAGGCACCCATCGAGGGATGACCGACGAACGGGGTGCCGCAGGCCATCATGAGCTGGCCGGTGTGGTGGTTGATCTGGTCGGTCGTCATCGACCGCACGACGCACAGGTCGTCGGCCGATCGGGCCGTATGCGGCAAGAGTTCCGAGAAGGCCAGCCCGCTCTCGCCGTGCCGGTCGAAGCGGCGCGGGCTAGCCCAGATCTTGGCGTCGGGCTTGATGAAGGCGAGTTCGAGGTCTCCCGCGAGCGAATCGGGCAGCGGCTGACCGTCCCATTGACGCATCGATGGCTTGGGATCAAGAAGGTCAAGCTGGCTCGGCCCGCCAGCTTGGAAGAGGAAGATCACGTTCCTCGCGGAGGGTTCAAAGTGCGGCTCCCGTTCACGGAGCGGATCGGCGGCCGCCGCGGGATAACCATCTTCGGCCAGAAGCAGCGAGAGCGCTATTGATCCGAGCCCACAGGCCGACTCCCGCAAGAATCGACGCCGATGCGACAGACGCACGTCGGCGACAGGGCCGGCCCGGAGACGCTCCTCCGATCCGTCACCGAACCCCATCGGAAATCAGCATAACAGCGCGCGTTCCGTCGCGGCCATAGAGCCGCAGCCTCTTGAAAACCATCACTTGCAGCTCCGCGCGCGCAGCGGGTGAGCGCTCCAACCTGCCCGCAATCGGGTCACTGCTGTCTAACCTCCTGCATTGCAATCGATTCCGGCGCAATGATGGCTACCGAAATGCCGCGCCTAGGATAATCGTCTGCGAGTTATTTCCGTGCACTGCACGCGTTGGCCGGGATGAGGTCATGCGGCGTCAGTTTCGGGCCGGGCCAGACGAACGCGAGCGTATGTGGCGCACACTGGTCACCGTGCTCAAGGGCGAGCCGGATCTGGAGTTCGCATGGCTCCACGGCTCGTCCCTCGCAGCTGACGAGTTCCGCGACATTGATATCGGCGTCCACCTAAGCGCGACGGCTGAGGTCCGCTCACGGCGCGGGCTGGAGCTGGCAGTGCGACTGGATCAGCAAATCGGACTCCCGCTCGACGTAGGTGTGCTCAACGACGCTCCCGTAACGTTCCTCTTTCATGTCTTCCGGGAAGGACGCCTGCTGCTCAGCCGGAACGACGAGCGCTTAGCCGACCTCACGGAACGGACGGTACGGGAGTATCTCGACGCCGCACCATTGCTGCGGCGGGCCAATATCGAGGCCTACGGGGCGTGACTCTCAACCCGGATGTGGTCCGCACTTGGAGCGCGGAAATCGAGGAATCCGTGGAGCGCCTAGAGTCGCTCGCCGCGCTCCCCCCGGCCGAATTCCTGGTTGATCGGGACGCACAAGGCATCGCTGCTACCGCCTGCCCGTAGCGGTCGAGGCCGCGCTTGCGCTCTGTTATCACGTATCGTTGCGGCGGCTACGCACCGCGCCGGCGGACTGGGCCAGCCGTTTCGGACTACTCGAAGACGCTGGCATCCTCGCACCCGACCTCACCGAGCGGCTAAAGAACGTGGCAAGGTTACGAAACCCGCTGGTTCGCGTCTATCGGAGGGTTGACAACCGGCAAGCAAATGACGCGCCGCGGAAGAGTCTGGGAGATTTCCGAGCGTTCTCGGCGGCAATCGTGTCGCTGCTAGATGGCTGAAGCGCTCTGTTTCGGTCCCAGCGCCGCAGCCCAAAGTGCACGCGCAAGTCAGAACATTCGCGGCAGGATTGGTACAATACGTGCTGTCGCTGATGGTTCGCACGTTGCGGTGCGAGTATCCAGGACGCATTTCCCTGCTGCGAGGACGATCCGACATGTCGCGCTACTTCACTCTGCAAGAAGCGGAAAGCCTGATTCCCACAGTTCAGGAGGGCCTGAAAGCCGCGATCAGCGCTAAAGAGCGCATCGGCGAGATAGACCAAGCCATGCAGAACCTATCAGCGCACATCTGCATGGTTGGCGGCGCCGAGATCAATCCGGACAAAGTCGCACGCCAGAAGCTCGAACGCATCTCGCTGATGCAGCTCATCGACGATCGAGTCTCGGACATCCAGAGCAGCGGGTGTTTGGTCAAAGATCTTGACCTTGGCCTGCTAGACTTCCCCGCACTGCTGAACGGCGTTGAGGTGTACCTATGCTGGAAGCTGGGCGAAAGCCGAATCGAGTGGTGGCATTCCACCCAGGAAGGCTATTCGGGACGGCGCAGAATCATGGATGAGTTCGACGACAGTTCCACGCCGTTGCCGAACTAGCCTCGCTCCGCCGCCGCGGCGACAATCCGCGCACTAGCGATATGGCAGGTCGGCGCGCTCGCGCCAGTCATCCTCGGTGCGAGCGAACCAATCCATCGTGAGTTCATCCAGCTCTGCCTGCACGGCGGCTTGCTCGGGCTTGCCCGCTAGATTTTGCAGCTGGAACGGATCGGCTACGTTGTCGTACAGCAGCCAGGCTTGGTCTTGACTCCGGGCATAGGTGTAGCGCTCGGTCCGCACGCCGCGCCAAGCCGGGAACTCGCCCCGTTCGGTCGGCGTGTAGCTCTGGGCATATACGGACTCGGGAGCAGGAGAGTTCGGACGCCCGCCGTGCTCCTCGGCCAACAGGTGGCGCGACAGGTCCGTGCCTGAGACGGTCTCGGCCATGGGCAGCCCGGCCAGGCCTAGCAGCGTCGGCACGACATCGACATGAGACGCGGGCAGCGTCAACTGCTGGCCCGCCGGAACCGCTGCCGGATAGTGCACGATGCCGGGCACCTGAAGCGACTCGGCCCAAGGCTTGCGCTTGAGCACTGTACCCTGGGAACCCAGCATGTCGCCGTGGTCCGACGTGATCAAGATGACGGTGTTCTCGAACTGGCCCGCGGCCTTCAGCGCGTCGACGATTCGTCCGACCTCGTCGTCGAGGAACGTGATCGCCGCATAGTAGCCGGCGATGTCCTGCCGTGAGCCCAGCGCGCGGCCAGCGCGCAGTTCGACGGGCCCGTTCCAGTTCTCCCGCATCTTAAGCAGGTTCGGTTCGTACATGTTCATGTACGCCGGCGGTGCAACGTAGGGGTTGTGCGGCGGCCCCCACTGGACGTAGGCCAAGAACGGCGTTTCGGCATCGCTGCCGATGAAATCGATGACCTCGTCCGTGAACGCCGTGGCCGAGTAGCCCTCGATCTGGATCGGCTCCGGCGAATCCCGGAAGTACTGCATGTTCCAGTAGTTGTGAGTGCAAATGTTGGCGGCCCAGAAGTCGAACCCTTGGCGCCGCTCGCGCCGGACATAGCCCGGCAGCCGCTTGCCGCCCTCCAAGTGCCACTTGCCGACGAAAGCGGTGCGGTAGCCGTTGTCCCGAGCGATCTCGGCTATCGTGACTTCGCTGTCAGGCAGCGGCGCGTCGTTGACATCCACGCCGTGCTCGTGAGCGAATCGCCCAGTCAGCAGCGTGCCCCGCGCCGGGCAGCAGACAGGGCAATTCGCCGTCAAGTTCCTTAGCAGAGCGCCGTTCGCCGCGAGGGCGTCCATGTTGGGCGTCCGCACGTCCGGGTTCCCCATCGCGCCGAGGTCCATCGCCCGCCACTGGTCGGGCATCAACACCAAGACGTTGGGCCGAGGCAGGCGCGGGCCGAGGCATGCCGAACCAGCGGCAGCCGCGGCAGAGGCGAGGAACGCCCGGCGGTTCATCATCAGGGCCAGAATGCCAGCCTCGCGTGAGCAGTGTCAACCGCGCCGACCCGCGGAGTCCGCAGCCGTTTGCCGCTGCGCATTCTCGATGCAGCAATCAGAACGACGCGGTGGTCGCGCGGCTGTGGTATTCGGCTGGATCGGGTGTCGGCAAGATGGCCGCGACAACTCCGAATCAATCGGCGTAGTGCCACTTCGTGCCAGCCGGGGAATCCTGCAGGGTCACGCCGCGAGCGGCAAGCTCGTCACGGATCCCGTCGGCGCGGGCAAAGTCGCGGGCCTTGCGGGCCTCCGCGCGTTCGCGGATAAGGCCCTCGATCTCTTCGGCGGGCACGCGCTGCCCGGCCGCAGGCCGCAAGACGTCGAAGATCTTGTCGAAGCGATCCAACAGGTCGCGTGCCTCGATCACGTTGGCCCGGCCGAAGCGGCCGCTGTCGATCGCCGAGTTCGCCGCTCGGATGTATTCAAAGACCGCCCCTAGCGCACCCGCCGTGTTGAGGTCGTCGTCCAAGGCCTCGCGAAACTGCGCGGTCGCCTTGGCGCTCTCCGCGCTGGCTTGCGAATTGTCCGCCCCGGCAGAGGCGCTTGCGAGCCGCCGTTCGAAGTTGCGCAGCCGCTCAATCGCGGCGGCCGCCCCGTGCAAGCCGTCAAACGTGAAATTGAGCTGCTTGCGATGCGGCGTGGCGACCAGCAGGTAGCGGATCGAGTCCGTGGAAAAGCCCCGCTCGATGAGATCGCGCAGGGTGTAGAAGTTGCCCAGCGACTTGGCCATCTTCTTGCCGTCCACCAGCAAGTGCTCGGCGTGCACCCAAAAGCGCGCGAACGGTCGGCCGGTTGCGCTCTCCGACTGCGCGATCTCGTTCTCGTGGTGCGGGAACTGCAAGTCCACGCCCCCAGTGTGGATGTCAAATGTCTCGCCGAGGTACGCCATCGCCATGGCCGAGCATTCCAAGTGCCAGCCGGGACGGCCCTGGCCGAACGGACTGTCCCAGCTCGGCTCGCCATCGCGGCTAGCCTTCCACAGCACGAAGTCGCGAGCGTCGTCCTTGCCGTACTCGTCGGAATCCACGCGCGCGCCGGACAGAATGCCGCTGGGGTCGAGCCGCGAAAGCTTGCCGTAGTCATCCAAGCTGGAGATGCGGAAGTAGGTCGAGCCGCCGGACTCGTAGGCATGGCCGGCTTGCGCGATGCGCCGGACCAGCTCGATCATCTCCGGAATGTGGTCCGTCGCCGCGGGCACGATTTCGGGCCGCTCCAAGCGAAGCAACCGGCAGTCTGCGAAGAACGCATCGACGTACTGCTTGGTGTACTCGCCGATGGGCACTCCGGCTGCCGAAGCGGCCGCGATGATCTTGTCCTCGACATCAGTGATGTTCATCACATGCCGCAGCTTCCAGCCGCATTGGCGCATGTGCCGCCGCAGGATGTCTTGGAAGGCGAACGTGCGCAGGTTGCCGATGTGGACGAAGTTATAAACGGTTGGACCGCAAGAGTATATGCGGGCGCAATCGCCTTCGGCGGGCTCGAACGCCTCCACCTCGCGGCTGAGGCTGTTATACAGCTTGAACGCCACTAAGAGCCCGCAGTATGAGCCTATTGTAGCGAGCCGCCTACAGCCGGTAGGCTTCGATGGCCGTTCCGCCGAGCACCCGGTCGCGCTCATCCGCACTGAGGCGCGCAGCGAATCCGGCCACCAGTTCGAACCAGCGGGCATAGCCCGCTCCCACCAGGCACACCGGCCAATCGGAGCCGTACATGAGTCGCCGCGGGCCGAACGCATCCAAGACGGCATCCATGTACGGGGCAAGCTCGGCCTCGCTCCAACGCTCCCAGTCCGCCTCGGTCACCATTCCTGAGATCTTGCAGTAGAGGTTGGTCCGCCGGGCGAGGGCCCGGATCGCTCCGCGCCAAGCGCCGAACGAGCCGTCCCGGATCCTGGGCTTGCCGATGTGGTCGAGGACAAATACCTGATTGGGGTGCCGGTCGACGAATTCCAGCGTCTGCGGCAGGTGGCGCTCGAAGATGAGGATGTCGTACACCAAGCCCGCCTCGGTGACGGCGCGCACGCCTTCGTTGAAGTCCCGGCGCAGCATGTACTCATGGTCCGGCTCGTCCTGCAGGACATGCCGGCATGCCCGCAGGTACGGATCTTGTGCAACTTCTTCCAACGTGCCGCGCACGGCGGGGTCTACCAGCGGCACCCAGCCGACCACCCCGCGGATGAAGTCGTTCTCGCGGGCGTGCGCCAGCAGTGCATGGGTCTCCGACAGCGTCTGCCTGGCCTGAACCGAAACCACTCCGTCAACGCCGGCAGCCGCGACCTCCCGGCGTAGGTCGGCAGGGAGAAAATCGCGCCGCAGGGCCCGCATCGAATCGGAGATCCACCCGTATTCGACCGGATCGTAGCGCCAGAAGTGGTGGTGTGAGTCGACGATCACGCAAATCTCGCCTCAGCGAGGGTCTTGGTTCTCTTCCAGGCCGGTGGGCCAGATCTGGTTGCGCACCGGATCGACCATTTCGCGAATCTCGTCCAGCAGCCCGTCGGGCTGTTCGAAATCGAACGCCTTGAGGTTGCGTTCGACATGCCGGCTCTTGGACATGCCCACCAGCACGCTGGCCGTGTGCGGGTAGTCGTAGCAGAACTTCAGCGCCGCTTCCGAGACGTCGACGCCGCGGGCCCGGCAGTGCTGCGCCACCTGCTGCCCGACCTGCTGCACCTCCTCCGAAGCGAGGTGCCACGGCGGCGCGCCGCGCTCGGTCAGGATGCGCAGGTGCAGCGGCGAAGCATTGATCAGGCCTATCCCGCGCTCGGCGCAGAGCGGTCTCAGCTCGGTGTCCAAGTCGTCGACGATCAGGTTGTAGCGGGCGTAGGAGAGGATGCTGTCGACCTCGGCCCGCTCTGCCACGTCCCGCAAGATGCCCAGTGGCAGCGCCGTGATGCCGACATAGCGGCACTTCCCGGCGCGCTGCAGCTCGCGAGCGACCGGCAGGGCCTCGTTGATGACCTGCTCGCGATCCACGAACTCGATATCGTGCATCTGGTAGATGTCCACGTAGTCCGTGCGCAAGCGGCGGAGCGACTCGTCGATGCTCGAGCGGACGCGCTCGGCCGAGAAGTCGAACGCATCGATGTCGTAGCGGCCGCACTTGGTGGCGAGCACGATGTTCTTGCGGCGGGCACCGAGCGCCCGGCCGAGCCGCTCTTCGGAGAGCGTGCGACCGTAGTAGGGCGAGGTATCGAAGAAGTTGATCCCCTGGTCGATCGCCATGTGCACGGCGCGATCGCCCTCGCGCACGTCAATCTCCTCAAACTCGTTGCCCAGCGGCGACGCGCCGTACCCGAGAACCGAGACTTCAAGGTCGGTGCTTCCGAGCTTGCGGTATTCCATGGGAAATATCGGCTACCCTGCTGATGGGAAGGGATAGCCAGCTTAGCAGTTCCCGCGGGGCCGCCCGCCGGGAGCCCCAAGATCGCCCAGTCCGATGACCGAAGGCCTGCCCGCCACCGAAAAGCGAAACCCGCGCTCGGCCGGGATCGACCTCGCCAGCACTGAACAGGTGCTGGCCGTCATCAATGCCGAGGACGCGCGCGTGGCCGCGGCGGTGCGGGACCAGATCCCGCAAGTCGCCAGGGCGCTGGACGCCATCGTCGACCGTTGGGACCGAGGCGGGAGACTGTTCTACTGCGGGGCCGGCACGAGCGGCCGGCTGGGAGTGCTCGACGCAGCCGAGTGCCCGCCGACCTTCGGCACTCCGCACGGCCGCGTCACGGCCGTGATCGCCGGCGGCGCGGAAGCGCTGCTGCGCTCCGTGGAAGGAGCCGAAGACCGCCCCGAGACCGCTCGCGCGGACTTGGAAGAGCGGGGGTTCGACGGCCAGGACGCGTTGGTTGGCATCGCTGCGAGCGGGCGTACTCCATACGTGTTGGGAGCGGTCGAACACGCAGCCGCGATAGGTGCCGTCACGGTGGGGCTGAGCTGCAGCCCGGGCTCTGAGCTAGAACGGGCGGCGGACTACCCCATCACGCCGGAGGTAGGGCCGGAGGTAGTCACGGGATCGACCCGCATGAAGAGCGGCACCGCGCAAAAGCTGGTACTGAACATGCTCTCTACCGGGCTGATGATCCGTACGGGCTGCGTGCTCGGCAACTTGATGGTGAACGTGCAGGTCAAGAACGCCAAGCTGGCGGACCGGGCCGAGCGGATCGTCTGCGAGGTATGCGGCTGCGACTCGGAAAGAGCGCGCGCCGCGCTGGAAGCGGCGGGCCTCCGTGTCCGGCTCGCGATTCTGATGCTAAAGCGGCGCCTAGACCGCGACGCCGCCGAGTCACTGCTGGCGCGCTTCGGCAATAACCTGCGCCTAGCACTGGAGGCAAACGATGACTGATCGATTCCGCCCCGCTCGCAAGGGGCTGCTCGCAGCGGCATTGGCCGCCGCGGCTTGCGCCGGCTTGCTGACGGCCCAGCCGCGCCGCGCGCAGCTGGAATCTCCCACGGTGCTGGCGGACGGTCGCATCCAGTTCCGAGTCGCCGCGCCGGATGCACGCACGCTGCGACTGCAGGCGCCGTGGGCCGGCGGTCGCCTGGAGTTCGAACAGGGGGAAGCTGGGATTTGGTCGCTGACGGTCGGCCCAGTGCCGCCCGCGATCTACAGCTACACCCTGCTGCTCGATGGCGTGCGCGTCCTAGATCCGCACAATACCGCCGTCAAGCGCTGGAGCGGCGGCAACGCCAGCCTGGTCGAAGTCCCGGCGCCCGAGCCGCTGCCCTACGACCTGCGGGACGTGCCGCATGGCTCGCTGCACGTGCACTACTACGCTTCCGAGGCGGGAGGACCGAACCGCAGGCTTCTCGTGTACGCACCGCCCGGATACTACGACGAGGCGGACCGGCGTTATCCCGTGCTGTACCTGCTGCACGGCTCCGGCGACGACGAAACGGCTTGGGCGGAAGTGGGCAAGGCCAACCTCATCCTCGACAACCTGATCGCTTCGGGAGCGGCCGAGCCGATGTTGGTGGTGATGCCGAACGGCCATCCGGTGCCATGGGCCAGGCGCCGCAGGGGCATCGGATCCGACAACACGCGGCGGCTTCGCGATGACCTGATCCAAGGCGCGATGCCGCTGGTCGAATCGCTCTATCGCGCCAAGCTCGGACCGTCCCAGACAGCCGTCGCCGGCCTGTCTATGGGAGGCGGGCAGTCCCTGTACTGCGCCGCGACCGGCCTCGATCGCTTCTCGTGGGTGGGGGCCTTTTCGGCCGCCGCTCCCGCCCCTGAGAGCGACGCCGCACAAGGACTGCTGGCCGACCCGGAACGCGCCAACGCGAGCCTCGACCTCCTTTGGATCGCAATCGGGCGCGACGACTTTCTGCTGGATCGCAACGAGGCGTTCAAGTCTGCCTTGGCCAAGGCCGGCGTCGACCACACTTACCGCCTCACCTCCGGCGGCCACAGCTGGCCGGTCTGGCGCGGCTACTTGGCCGACTTTGTGCCGCTGCTGTTCCGCGCCGGCGGGCAACCCTGACGGGTCGAGCGCGGGGCATAACCTAGACGGGCGAGTTTCCGTCATTACATTGACCGGTGCAGATGTAGCGCCGCACGGGTTCCTTGGCCATGTCGATCTCGATTCCGAACCATCCATGGCTGCGCGCCGGCTTGGTCGTGGCAGCTTCGGCGGCCCTGACCGCCCTGGGCCTGCAGTTGTACGGCCCTGCGCCCGTAGAGCTGCCGACCGCCGAAGTCGAGCGCCGCGACTTCTTGCGCACGGTGCGCAGCCGCGGAGAGCTCAAGAGCGCCGAATCCGTGCAAATCACCGCACCCCAGACGCCGAACCTGCAGATCGTCCAACTCGCCGAGAACGGCAAGCCGATCGTGGCCGGCGAGATCGTGGTGCGATTCGACGAGTCGGCCCAGGAAGACACCCTGATCGAACGCGAGACCGAGGTCCGCCAAGTGGACAGCGAGATCGAGCAGGCCGAGGCCTCGCACGCCATCACCGACGAGCGCAACGAGATGATGATCATGCAGGCGACCTACAACGTCGAGCGCGCCGGGCTGGAGGCCAGCAAGCAAGAGATCTTGGCCGAGATCGAGGCGGAAAAAGCAAAAATCGACGTAACCATCGCCGAAGGGGAACTCCAGCAGACCCAGACGACGGCCGAGGCCAGCGACATGTCCCAAGCGGCCGACATCGAGCGCTTGATGGAGCGCAAGGGCAAGGCGCAGAGGGATCTCAACCTCTCCCGCACCTACTTGCGCAGCATGGTGCTGCGAGCGCCGGCAGACGGCATCGTCCACATCCTGTCGAACAACCGCGCCCAGGGGTCGTTCGGAACAGCCCGCCCGCCGTTCCAAGAGGGCGACACGGTATGGACCGGGGCGGCGATCGCCGAAATCCCGAACCTCGAGTCTCTGCGGGTGGAGTTCCGCGTGGACGAGGTGGACCGCGGCCGAGTGGGCGAGGGCCAGGAAACCCGCATTCGCGTCGATGCAGTGCCCGACGTGGTGCTGAGCGGCTCGGTGAGCTGGCTGAGCCCCATCGCCACGCTGGTGTTCAACCGCCTGCCGCCCGAGAAGAACTTCCCGGCCTTTGCCGAGCTCGAAAAGATCGACGAGCGCCTGCGGCCCGGCATGAGCACGACGGTGGAGATCATCGTGCAGCGGATCGAGGACGTACTCGTGATTCCCAGCAAGGCGTCCACCCAGATCGACGGCAAGCCGACTGTCTTCGTGCAAGACGGAGCCGGCTACCGGCGCGTGCCGATTGAGGTGACCGCAACGAACGGTGCCGAGATCGTCGTCGCCGCCGGACTGCAAGAGGGCGATGTGATCGCCTTGGAGAATCCCGAGACCACCGACGGACGGACCCTATAGCACCATCGGAGACCGAACCATGACGAAGCTACTGTTGCGGATTGCGATCGTATTCGCGGCCGGGGCACTCGCGGCCGGCGGATACTTTGTGTGGCAGAGCCTCCCCGAGGACGAACAGCGCATCGCACTTGCCGAAGTGCAGCGGGGCGACTTGGTAGTGAAGACCTACCTGCGGGGCGAATTGCGTGCTGTGCGCTCGCTGACCCTGACCGCGCCCAATATCGGCACCCAGTCCCAGATCACGCAGCTGGCGCCGATGGGCGCCCTCGCCACGCGTGGCGACCTGATCTTCGAACTCGACGATTCCGAGCGCGTGGCGGCCCTGGAAGATAGTCTGCTCACAGTAGAGCAGATTCAGGAGAACCTCAGGAAGGCCGAGGCCGAGCTGGAGATCCGCAAGAGCCAGGACGAAGTCGAGATCGTCCAGGCGAACTTCCAGGTGCGGCGGGCGGAGCTGGAAGTCCAGCGCAACGAGCTGCTGGCGGACATCGACGCGCGCAAGAACGAGCTCACCCTCGAGGAAGCGCGGCGGCGCAAGCAGAAGCTCGAGGCGGACATCGAGAACCGCCTCAAGCAGCGCGAGTCCGAGCTGGCGGTGCTGCGGGAGCAGCTGAACAAGGCGCAGCTGGACGTGGACCGCGACAAGCGCCGGATCGCACAATCGCGCGTGCTCGCACCGCTGACCGGGCTGGTTGCGATCCTCCAGAACCGCTCGGGCGGGCGCGGCGGCTTCGGGCAGTCGCTGCCCGAGATCCGCGAAGGGGACCAGATCCCGGCGGGCATGTCGGTTGCGCAACTGCTGGACCTGTCCGAAATGGAGTTGCTGACCCGAGTGGAGGAATCCGAGCGAGCCAACCTGCGCGAGGGGCAAGAGGTCCTCATCCGCCTGGACGCCATCCCGGACAAGACCGTGACAGGCACGATCAAGCGCTTGGGCAACACCGCCTCGGCAAACATCTTCTCCGGCGAAGCGGTCAAGAAGTTCGAATGCATCATCGGCATCGACATGGAGGGGTTGCTCCAGAACATCGGCGCCGAGCCCGAGCGCATCGAGCGAATCATGGCAACGGCGCGTCAGAACGCATCCGTGGGCTACGGGGCGCAGCGCGGGAACGCCGCCTCGCGAGCGCCGCGGAACAACGCGGCTGCTGCTCCGCCTGAAGGCCGTGGCCAGGGACAGCGCGGGGGAGGCAACCCAGACAGCCAAGCAGGTGGACGCCGTGCGGGACAAGCAGGCACGCGCCAACAGGCAGAGAACGCCGGACCGGGCGGCGGCCAGCGCGGCGAAAGGCAACAGCGGCAAAGGGCGGGCAATGAAGAGCAGGGCGAGCGCGCCCAGCGCGGCGGCGGCGGGCAACGACCCCAACGGGGCGAAGGCCAGCCGCAACAAGGCGGCCAAGGCCAGCAGCGCGGACAGCGGGGCGGACAGGGGTTCGACCCTTCGCGCATCCTGAGCCGCCTGCCGGAAGAGTCCCGCAAGGAGGCCGAAGCCATGCTCAAAGGCCGGAGCCCGCAAGAGCTCAGCAATGAAGAGCGCCAGCAGTTCCGCCAGATCATGCAAGCAGCCCTGGGCGGCGGTCGCCAAGGCGGAGGCGGCGGAAGGGGCGGCGGCGGCTTCGGCGGTCCGGGTGGCGGCGGCTTCGGTGGTCCGCAAGGAGGGTTCGGCGCCGCGGGCGGCGGCTTCGGCGGCCCGGGCGGCGCGCTTGGTGGCGCGGGCGGAGGCCGGGGCGGCGCATCTGCTGGCGCGGGCGGAGGCCGGGGCGGCGGCCAGCCTCAAACCGCGACGGCAGCTTCGTCAGGATCGGAGTTCAACGAGGCCGAGCGGGCGGGGGCGCAGCTTCCCGAGCCGCCCCAGCAGGGCTCGGACGTAGAGGTGTTGCTCCGCCCAGGCCTGCTGGCCGACGCGGAGGTGACGGTCGAACAGATCCCGGACACGCTGTACATTCCCTACCAAGCGGTGTTCGAGGAGGGCGCGCAAAACATCGTCTACGTGCTGGAGTCCGGGCGGCTCCGGGCCAGGCGCGTCCAGATCGGGCGCCGGTCTGAGTCCCAGGTGGCGGTCACAGACGGGCTCGCAGAGGGCGACCAGGTCTCGCTCTACCGCCCCGATTCCGCTCCGGCTTCGCAGAGCAAGACTCCCGAATCCTCGACCGGGCCATCGTTCCCGGGAGGCTGATGCATGCAACTCCCCAACGTGATGCCCGAGCTCCAGATGGGGATCGGGAGCCTGCTGGCCCACAAGCTGCGCACGCTGCTGACGATGCTCGGCATGATCTTCGGCGTCGGCGCCGTGGTCGCCATGCTGTCGATCACCGAAGGCGCCCGGCAGGAAATGATCCGCTACATCGATCTGCTGGGCGTGAACAACATCGTGGTCGAGGCTAGCGAGGCACCGGACCGCGACACGCTGATCGAGGTGCGGCAAGTCTCGCCCGGGCTGACGTTCCGGGACGCGCGGGCGATCGTGGCGAACACGCCGAACATTGCCAGCCTGTCCGAGCGCAAGACATTCCAGCCCACCAGCCTGCTGCCCAGCATGGACGGCGACCTTCCGACGCTGATCGGAGTCCGGCCTAACTACACCGACATCTACAGCATGTCGCTGATCGAGGGCCGCTTTTTCACGGACGACGAGCACTCCCGCTCGGCTCCGGTGTGCGTGCTCGGGGAGCGGGCCAAGATCAGCGTCCTCGGCTACGGCAGCGCAGTGGGCAAGTACGTCAAGGTCAACGAGGTGTGGCTGCACGTGATCGGCGTCACGGCACCGCAGGCGACCGCCGAGTCCGATGTGGAGGGACTGGAGGCCGACGACCGCAGCAACGTCATACTCGCTCCTCTGAACTCGGTCATGCGCCGCTTCGAGGACAACAATAGCTACCTCAAGGACGAGATCGACGGCATCTACATCCGTGTCGAGGCCGAAGCGGACCCCATCGAGACCTCGCAGATCGTGCGCGCCATCCTGAACACAACCCACAACGGCGCCAGCGACTTCTCGGTGCTGGTGCCAGCGGATTTGCTGGCACAGCGCGAGCAGCAGCAGCTGGTGTTCCAGATCGTGATGATCTGCATCGCGGGCATCTCGCTGCTTGTAGGCGGCATCGGGATCATGAACATCATGCTCGCGACCGTGCTCGAGCGCACGCGCGAGATCGGCATCCGGCGCGCTATCGGAGCGCGCCAGCGCGACATCGTGCGGCAATTCCTGATCGAGGCCGTGATGATATCCATCCTCGGCGGCCTGATCGGCATCGCGGCCGGCTTCGGCGGCTCCAAGATCATCGCCGCCATCGCTGGCTGGGCGACCGTCGTGACGGTCATCTCGATCGTTGTCTCGTTCGGCGTCTCGGTCTTCATCGGACTGCTGTTCGGCATCTACCCCGCCATGCAGGCGGCCAAACTCGACCCCATTGAGGCCATTCGCTATGAGTAGTGCTCTTCGCAAAGCCTTCCCCGCCCTAGCATTCGCGCTGGCCGCTGGTCCTGCGGCGGCCCAGTTCGCGACGTTTCCGGACGGAGATTACTTCCGGGAGCAGTGGCAGGCCGCCCCGTACGCGGTCGAAGTCGGCACTGTCGGAACGCTGGAGGACTACGTCGTAGACGGCAAGCTCGAGCTAACGCTTGGCTCCTACTTGGAACTGGTGATGGCCAATCACCCGGACGTGCAGATCCAGATCCTGACCGTGCTCCAGTCGGAGAATTCGATCCAGGCCGCCTTCAGCCCGTTCGACCCCACGCTGGCGCTGGACTTCAACGCGAACCGCTCGACCAACCCGTCGCAGGACCAGCTGCAGGGCGGCGACGTGATCAGCTCGCTGCGCCAGAACGGCGGCTTCACCTACCGCCACACGCTGGATACGGGCACGAACTACCAGATCGGCTTCACGGGCCTGAAGACCGCCAGCAGCAGCTCGTTCCGGACGTTCAACCCTTCGATTCAAGACACGCTGCAGTTCCGCATCACGCAGCCCTTGCTGCGCGATCGCGGACGAGGGATCCAGCGCATCCCGATCCTGATCGCGCGGGCCCGCTACGACAACTCCCAGTCGACGGCCAAGCAGCGCGTTCTCGCCCTGATCGCACAAGCCGAGAACACCTACTGGCAGGTGGTGTCCAACCGCGAGTCCCTCAATGTCCAGGAGAACAATCTGGATCTGCGGCGCAGGTTCCTCGAGCGCTCGCAGCGCGAGCTGGAGCTGGGCGCGATCTCCCCGCTGGACATTTACCAGCCGGAGCAGAACTACGCCAATGCCCAGGTGAGCGTCACGCGCGCCCGCTACCAGCTGCAGCAAGCCGAAGACCGCGTGCGCCGGCAGATCGCTGCGGACCTGGATCCCGAGATCCGCAATCTGCCACTGGTGCTGACCGAGTCCGCCGACCCGCCGATCTACATGCCGACGTTCGAGCCGGAGGAGTCCATCCGCCAGGCATTGCTGATGCGCCCCGAGATTCGGCTGCGCCGGACGACCTTGGCGATCGACGACTACAACATCAAGCGCGACACCAACGCCCAGCGCCCCGACCTCGCCCTGACGGCCCAATACAGCGCGACAGGGCTGGGCGGAAACCTGTTCGAAAACTCCGTCTTGGGTGCCGGCGCCAGCCAGCTCATCTCTGCCAGCGGCTTCCCGGCGGCGATGGGCCAGCTGTTCCGATTCGCCTTTCCCACCTATAGCGTGGGGTTGCAGCTGAACCTGCCGCTGCGCAACCGGCGCGCGGCGGTCGATCTGGCCAACTCGGTGCTGCAGAAGAAGCGCAACATGTACGAACTGCGCTCGCTGGAGCAACAGGTCCGGCTCGAGGTCTTGAACGCGATCACGGGCGTGGAGCTGAGCAAGGCTGCCATCCAACAGGCCGCCGTGGCGCTGGATTTCTCCCAGAAGCGGTTGGACGCCGAGCAGCGCAAGTACGATCTGGGCGTGAGCACGGCCTTCATCGTGCTGGACGCGCAGGATGATCTGGTGCAGAGCCAGGCCGACTTGCTGCAGGAGTCGATCGGCTACCGCCGGGCAATGGTGACCCTGCTGCAGGCGACCGGGGAGCTGCTGGAAGAGCGGGGCATTGCGCTGGACTTCAACTAGCGGACCAGCGGCCCTACAATGGGAATCAGGCGCCGGGGCGTGGCGCAGTCTGGTAGCGCGCCTGCTTTGGGAGCAGGAAGTCGGGGGTTCGAATCCCTCCGCCCCGACCATGGCCCGATGGGTCCGACCCGGACACATAGGTTACAGAACGTACCGGAGACATAGGTAACAACTCCGCGCCGAAGGGCCAGCCGACGGTCCGCAGCGTCCTCTGTTCTGGGTCAATATCGCCCAGATCGTAGTGCATGAAACTGACGAGAATTGACGATCGGATCTGCTGGCCACCCGACTCATGCCGGGCCTACTTGGCGAGAAGCGTCCCGAGATGGCCCTCAGGGTACTTGAAAGATTTGTAGGTGGGCGCGGACCCCTTGTATTCGGCGACGATTTCCTTGTCGCGCCGCACTTCGAGCACTTGGCGACGGACTGTGTTGCTGATGAGGGTATTGCCGTTCGACAAGCGTCGCGCTCCGCCTTGGAAAGGAGCGAAGTAGCCCGGGTTCTCCCAGTGCCAGACGCGCTCGGCCGTGAACGGCCGGCCGTCCTCTCTGGCGTATGTTCCATCGGGGTTCACAGGCAGCCTGAGCTCCTGAACATTGCTGACGCCCTTGAGATCCTGCTGGCGTTGTAGGCCGCCGCGACTGGCGCCGGGGCCGCCTCGTCTCAGCATGCCGGGCCGGATAACAGTGTTGTTGTTATGCACGATCAGGTTTCCCTCGCCGGGGGCTTCCAAGTCGATCCAGTTGGCGTCGTGCTGCTTGAGGAAGACGCGGTCGCTTTCGCTGCCCATGTCGTAGGCCTCGGGATTTCCGTAGCGAAACAGCAGGTCGCCGCCCTTCCCGCCACGGCCCCCGGCAGAGGACGCAGCCTCAGCGGTCGTGGTGCTGTGATCGATGATCCAGATCTCGTTGTAGATAAACGAGCTGACGACAATCTGGTCGAGCCCGGAGTTGTAGTCGACGCTGTTGAGGTGTTGGCGCACGACGTTCATCGGTGCATAGCTTCTTGGATAGTGCGGGTCGATCCGCTCGGGATGATCTTTGACGACCCCGTAGTTCGGGCTGTCAGCAACGCGGTCTTGGATCAGGTGGTCCTTGAAGCTCCACTCCCACAGGACTTCGTGCGATCCGTCGTTGAGGTCGGGCTTGATCTCGATCATCCCGTCGGACCAGACGGTCTCGCTTTCGCCCGGGTCCCAGCCGATCGCACGCGCTTCGTCAGCAGACAACGGCTCGTACGTCAGTAGCAGGATATTGCCGTTGGGCAGTGGAGTCAGGTCGTGGTGGAAGGTCAGCGAGCCCAACTCCGGGGCACTCATCTCCCATAGGACCGTCGAGTCGGGGCCGAGGATCTGGACGACATCGACTGCCACCACCGGCTGGCCCCGCACGACACTGCGGTCGCGGACGCCCATGCGCAGGAGCCTACCGCCGTCGAGCAGGTAGGCCGTGTGGCCGCCGCCGTCGAGGTCGCTTTCCCAGCGGTGGACTTCGGCGCCCTTGTAGTCTGTCAAGACGGTGTAGTTATCGACGTCGGTTCCGATTTCGTCGGCGCGATGCCAGAGCAGGTAGCCACGGTCGACTTGGTCCTCGTCCATCGAGACGACTTCGACGTCCGGCTGATCTTGGGCTGGCACCCATTCTGATAGGGCCAGGACCAGAACGAGGGCCGTCAATCGCTTCATAGACCTAGGCTATAACCTGCGCTTGGGCGTGAGCGGCCGACACAGCCGGCGACAGGCTCCGCAGATCCGGCAAGTTGGTCGCAGAGCCGGCGTCCTTGACCGGTCTATCGACGGCTTCGGCGAGATCACCGAACGCTATTTCCGCTCTAGCCTTCTCCGCAGCGGCTGCGAAGCCCGCCTAGGCAGCGCCCACCCAATTTCGCCTCGAACCGACTCGGACGGTCACCCCTTCCGCGGGGGTTTCGGATCAAGGTTCCGGGCGATTTCGGCGTCGGTGACTGTGGAAGAGCCGATTCCCAGCCGCGGCACCTTGAGCCCGGCCAGCCAACAGATCGCGTTCATCACGACCTTGCGATACTCGTCGTTCTGCCAATTGCGGTGGAAGTGGCCGCCCGTAAAACCGAACCCACGCCCGCCATCGGGCCGCTCGATCGTCCACAGCATGGCCTCGTCGCGCCCCTTGGCCGCTTGGATGTGCTCGTACGGCCCCTTCGGATGCACGTACGGGCCGTCGCGAACCTCGTCGCTAGGCTTGGCCACTAGGACCGGAGTGAACGCAGATCCTTCGATCTGTCTCGGCCCCGAGGCGTCGAAGCCCTCGCGGAAGCGCATGTTGAAGTACCACTCGTCCTCGACGCCGAACGGCTTGACTCCGTTCGCGACCGGGTGCTCCGGGAAGCGCTCGAACGATGGCGTCCAGATCGGGTTGCAAGACCACTCGTGCTCGTAGTAGCCTCCCAGCCAGGCCGTGAATTCCTTGCCGGCATTGTCAGGGAGCACCTCGACGCCGTAATGCATGCAGCCCAGCCCGGCGCCGCGAGCGATCTGCAGTCCCATGACCGCCTGTCGTCCCTTGTCAGCCAGCGGATGCTTGCGCCCGCCATCCGAATAGATCACGATCGCAGCGGCGTCCTCGAAGGTCGCTTCGTCGGGCACCCAGCCGTTATCGTGCCGCTCCACGGTCAGGCCGGGCACTTGCGCCAGGCGCTTCTCGAGCAACAGGCTGCCGGCCCTGAACTCGTGCATTCCCGGCGGATGGCTGGGGCTGCCTGCAATCAGCACGAGCTTGCGCGTCTCGCCGGGAGTTGCAACGACCCTTCGCGCAGTGGCGGGGATCGCCGCACTCGCCGTGAGCAGGCGGAGAAATTCGGAGCGGGTCATACTCTGAATCTTAACCCGTCACAGGTACGTACAATGAGCGTTTGGCACGGCAAGACGATCTACGCGTCCTGTCCCTGATCGCGAGCGCGACCGAGATCGTCTGCGCACTCGGCTTGCGGAACCGGCTGGTAGGGCGTTCGCACGAATGCGACTATCCTCCTGATGTGAGGGAACTGCCCCAGGCCACGCAACCCCGCTTCGACGTGCACGCTTCAAGCCAAGAGATCGACAGACAGGTCAAGGCCCTGTCCAGCGAGGCGCGGGCCCTCGACGCGCTGGGCGTCTACGACATGCAGCCAGGGGCGCTGCGCGCGACCCGGCCAACCCACATCATCACGCAGAGCCAGTGCGACGTCTGCGCGGTCAGTCTGCGCGACGTGGAGATGGCGGTTGCCCGCGAGGCCGGCTGCGGCGCGAAGATCGTATCCTTGGAGCCCAATTCCCTAGCCGACATCTGGGCGGACTTCCGACGAGTGGCGGATGCATTGGGGCATGGCTCGGCAGGTGTCGCCTTGGTGTCGGACACGAAGCGCCGCATCGACGCGGTCGGCGAAGCTGCCCGCGATCTGCCGTGGCGGCCGACCGTGGCAGCGATCGAATGGATTGACCCGCTGATGGCCGCAGGCAACTGGATGCCGGAACTG
This sequence comes from Terriglobia bacterium, assembly GCA_009838515.1. Classification (GTDB taxonomy): domain Bacteria; phylum Acidobacteriota; class Terriglobia; order Bryobacterales; family UBA6623; genus VXMF01. The sequence goes on from VXRL01000044.1 coordinate 128,393, forward strand.
ATCGAGATCGCCGGAGGAAGGTGCCTGTTCGGCAGCGCAGGCCAGCACTCGCCTTGGATCGGCTTCGAGGATGTGCTGCGAGCCGACCCGGACGTTATCCTGCTGAGCCCGTGCGGCTTCGACATCGAACGGACGCTGGCGGACGTGCCGATCCTGCAAGCCGAGCCCCGCTGGTCCTCTTTGAAGGCAGTTCGCAGGGAGCAGGTCTTTGTCGCCGACGGCAACCAGTTCTTCAACCGCCCTGGACCCCGGCTGGCCGAATCCGTCGAGATCCTCGCCGAGATCCTTCATCCGGACACATTCGATTTCGGCCACAAGGGCGAGGCCTGGGTGGCAGTGCCGCAGGCCGAACAGTGCAGCGGAGAGTCCGGCACGGACGCCGTTACAGGCGCACGCCCATGTTGCGGCCGCGCAGCGTCAGCGTAAGTTCAAGCTCCGCGCCTCCGCGCAAGACGCGGAGGGCCACCTGATCTCCGGCCAGCTTGAGCGAGAGCGCCTGCTGCATCGTGCTCTTGTCCGTGACCGCAATGCCGTCGACCTCAATGATCACGTCCCCGCCCCAGGGCACCCGGTAGTTGCCGACGATGATGTCCCGGCTAGCTCCGCGCAGGCCTGCCTCGGCAGCCGCAGAACCCTTGGTGACGTCCGTGACGAGATACCCGGTCGTGGGCAGGCGCAATGCACGCGACCAGCGACGCGTCAGGAAGAAGCCTTCCACCCCCATGTCTTGTGGCGGCTGCGCACCGCCCTTGACGAATCGCAGCAGCGCCTTGGCGCGGTTGATCGGCATGGCGAAGCCGATGCCGATATTGCCGCTGGGGCCGTAGATGGCCGTGTTCACTCCGATCACGTTGCCGCTGGAATCCAGCAGCGGGCCGCCGCTGTTGCCGGGATTGATGGCCGCGTCAGTCTGGAAGAGATCTTTCAGCACCCCGCTGCGATCTTGGATGGAGCGTCCGGTCGAACTGATCACCCCCGTGGTCAGAGTGCCTTCCAAGCCGAACGGGTTGCCGATCGCCAGCACCTTCTGGCCCACCTTGACCCCGTCGGAATCGCCGAGCGCGAGGAACGGCATCGGGGCTTCCGGGCGAATCTGGATCAGCGCCAGGTCATTGGCCGGATCCGTGGCCAGCACGGTGGCCTTGTAACGGTTTCCATCGTCGTCCTCGGTCAGCGGATTGACCTCCAGTTCGGCGCTGCCTTGGATAACGTGGAAATTGGTGAGGATGCGCCCCTCCGCATCGATCAAGAAGCCAGATCCGGTCGATTCGCTCGGATAGACTTCCAAGAACCAATTCCGCTGCAACACCGTGCTTGTGATATGCACTGTCGCCGGGCTCGCCCGGTTGTAGATCTCGATGTTTGAGAGCTCGTCGGCGTTGAGCGTCGAATCCGCCTCGGTCCAAAACGGCTCGTCGAAGACGACCGGGGCCACTCTGCTGAGCTGAACCGGCCACGCAGACCAGAGCAAGAGCGCGAGCACGACCAAGGTGCCGCAGAAAATCGCGCGCACAGCGGCCCTAACTGGTCTGGACATCTCCATGCGCCCCCTTCTTCTCCGCCTCGTAGCGCAGATGGCGGTAGACCTCGCGGACCTGCTCCAATGTCATGGCTTCGCTGCCGCCCGTGTCGATCACGTAATCAGCGTACTTGCGCTTCTCGTCCAACGGCATCTGTCGGCCGAGCCTCGCTTCGGCCTCGGCGCGAGTGGAGCCTTCGCGCCGCACGAAGCGATCAATCTGAGCCTCTCGCGGGCAGGCCGCCAAGACCAAGCGATCATAGCGGCGGTAGCTGCCGGTCTCGACCATGATCGCCGCTTCCACCAATGCGACCGCATCTGGGTTGCGCTGCGCGGTGCGTCGGAAAAAGTCCTCCACGCGTTCGAAGACGCGCGGATGCACGATGGCGTTCAGGCGCTCCAACTCGTCCTCGCTCGCGAACACGACCCTGGCCAGCGCCTTGCGGTCGATTGCGCCGTCCGCCCCCAGCACCTGCTCACCAAAGGCTGCGGTTACCTCCCCGAGCGCGGCGGCGTCCTCCGCCAAGATCGCATGTCCGAGCCGGTCTGCTTGCAGGACTACGCAGCCGAGACGCTCGAACTCGCTAGCGGCGAAACTCTTGCCGCTAGCGAGGCCGCCCGTCAAGCCGACTCTCAGCATCGGTGCGGCGAGACAGCCTTGCAGAGTGGCTGGCCGGGGAGGATTCGAACCTCCACAACGGGCTCCAAAGGCACGTGTCCTACCGTTAGACGACCGGCCATCGGCTCGTTCGGTTAGCTTAGCACGCCCAGTTGTGGCTAGCGGTCCAGCGGCCGCAGGGCACACCCCTACTGGTGGCCTTCGGCGCTTACAGGCAGACCGCTGAGCAGAATCTCCTCGCCGGCCCGCAGGCCCGTTGCGATCAGGGCCTCGGTGTCGCTGACATCCTGCACGCGCACCTCGCGGCGGAGAAACTCGCCGTCGCTGCGGACGTAAACGAAGCTCGGTCCTTCGCCGTCCGCGCTCCTGAGCGCTTCGCGCGGCACCAGCACTCCCTCGGGGCGATTAGCCGCATGCACGTCGACGCTGGCAGACAAGTCCGGCAGGATGCGCTCATCATGATCCTCAACCATGATGCGCATGGGGATGTGCTTGATGAACGCGCCGGGCTGGCCCCGGCTAAATCTCGAGCCGGCCGATCCTGAACTCGCCATCGCACCGATTTCCAATACCCGTCCCCGGAACTGCTCGCCCGGATACGCGTCAAGCTCGACCACCGCCTCGTCGCCGATGCGAATGGACTGCGCATCCACCTGATTGACCGACGCATTGACAACCATCTGCGACACGTCCACGATGCGCATGAAGAGCGCCCCGGGATATATCTGGTCGCCCTCCGTGGCTTGGGAGAACTGGCCGCCCCGGCCGAACAGCGTCTCGTGGACGACCATGCCCGGGATCGGAGCCTTGACTTGAAGCCGCTTAAGGTCGCGCACGTGACGGCCCACGTGCAACTCTTCTTCGCGCACAATCAGTTCCTGACCGCGAATGCTCGCGTCGTGGACAACTTCCTTGATCCTGCCCTCTTCTTCGAGCTGGCCCCACGTGGCGCGGGCCTCCTCCGAAACGTTTTTCAGCACCTCGGCCTCGATCTGAGAGCGCACCTCCGCAGTCTTCAGATCCAACAGCGCCTTCTGGTACTCGGCCTTGGCGGTCACCCGCGCCTGGCGTTCGGTCTCTTTGAGAATCTGAACGTCGGCGATGTGTTTCTTGAGGTTCGACTGCCTCCGGACCACGCTTGACTCGACATCGTCGATGTGATCCACGAGCCACTTCAGCTCGAATTCCGCCACGACAGCCCCTGCTTTGACAATGCTGCCAGCAGGCGCAAGGGACATGATGGTCAGGTCGGCTCTGCCGGCATCGCGCGGGCCGCGCATCTGCGGCACGCGAATCGCAGCGAACTTCAGCGTTTCGATCGTTCCGCCCACCCGCAAGGTCGTCAGCAATTCCCCGCCAGCAGCCGTCGCCAGCCGAGCTTGGGTGCCGACACCTGAACCTGACAAGGCGTCCACACCACGATTGGCAAGGGCCAATATCGCCAGAGCAGTCGCCAGCGATGCGACCAAGCACAGGCCCGCGGTGAGCCCGAGGCTTGGCTTGCGGGCGTGCCCGGGAGGGCCGGGAGGCGGAACCGGCTGCGGACGCCGCTCGACTTGTGGGGACTGTGGCAGTGGAGAAGGGTTGCTGGTAGACATGCTCGTGCGTAGCGGCCCAGCCAACGGTGGACTATAGGCCACGTTGATTATAGGCCCCGCGACGGTTCGCCAGCAGTGGCGAGGCGTATTCCTAGCGATAGGCTTTGGTGCTGGCAGGCAGGCCGCTGAGCAGAATCTCCTCGCCAGCCTGCAGGCCCGTTTCGATCAGGGCCTCGGTGTCGCTCACATCCTGCACGCGGACATCACGGCGGAGAAACTGGCCGTCGCTGTGAACGTAAACGTAGCTCGATCCGCGCGAGTTCGCACTCCTGAGCGCCTCGCGCGGAACCAGCACTCCCTTCGGCCGATTGGACGCCCGCACGTCCACGCTAGCAGACAAGTCCGGCAGAATGCGCTCGTCATGATCTTCGATCAGGATGCGCATTGGGATGTGCTTGATAAATGCGCCGGGCTTGCCCCGGCTATACCTCGAGCCGGCCGATCCTGAACTCGCCATCGCGGCGATTTCCAATACCCGTCCCCGGAACCGCTCGCCTGGATACGCGTCAAGTCCGACCACCGCCTCGTCGCCGATACGAATGGACTGCGCATCCACCTGATTGACAGACGCATTGACAACCATCTGCGACACGTCCACGATGCGCATGAAGAGCGCCCCGGGATAGATCTGGTCGCCTTCCTTGGCCTGGGCAAACTGGCCGCTCTTGTTGAACATCGACTCGAGCACGATCATGCCCGGGATCGGCGCCTTGACTTGGAGACGGCCCAGGTCGCGCACGTGGCGGCCCACGTGCAACTCTTCTTCGCGCACAAACAGTTCCTCACCGCGAATGCTTGCGTCGTGGACAACTTCCTTGATCCTGCCCTCTTCTTCGAGCTGGCCCCAAATGGCGTGAGCCTCCTGCGAAACGTTCTTCAGCACCTCGGCCTCGATCTGAGAGCGCACCTCCGCAGTCTTCAGATCCAATAGCGCCTTCTGGTATTCGGCCTTGGCGGTTACCCGCGCCTGGCGTTCGGTCTCTTTGAGAATCTGAACGTCGGCGATGTGTTTCTTGAGGTTCGACTGCCTCCGGACCACGCTTGACTCGACATCGTCGATGTGATCCACGAGCCACTTCAGCTCGAATTCCGCCACGACAGCCCCTGCTTTGACAATGCTGCCAGCAGGCGCAAGGGACATGATGGTCAGGTCGGCTCTGCCGGCATCGCGCGGGCCGCGCATCCGTGGCACGCGAATCGCCGCGTACTTCAGCGTTTCGATCGTTCCGCCTACGCGCAAGGACTTCTGAAGTTCCCCGCCGGTGGCTTCCGCCAGGCGGGCCTGTGCACCGGCACTCGAGCCCGATGAGGTGTCCACAGCGCGATTAGCTAGGGTCCAAATCGCCAAGGCGGTCACCAGCGATGCGACCAAGCACAAGCCCAGAGTGAGGCCGGCACTGGGCTTGCGGGGCTGCCCTGGAGGGCTGGGAGGTGCGACCGGCTCCGGGCGTTGCTCGACTTCAGGCGCTCGAGGCAGCGGCAAGGGGTTTATAGCAGACATGATTACCCGTGCACGGGCGCTGAGCCGACGGCGCGCTATCGGACACGCTGATTGCTGATTATAGACCCGCGGCGGCTTGCCGCGACAGCACCGGGCATGAACAGGCCTCGAGCGGCATCATATTCCCGTGTGAGTGGGCGGATTTGCGGATTCCGCGGGACTCAAGCCCGCTCGCGGCCGTCGAAGGACAGTCGATCGGCCTCGATCGCGTCCCGGTTGAGCAGCACGATGTGCTGGTTCGCCGGCTCGCGCGTCACCGGATCCCTGTCAAGGCCCAAGCGCTTCATCGTGTAGTACAGGAAGGCGCGGCGGACCCGCAGCGTGACCCTTCCGTCCTCCATGCCGTAGTCGAGCGCGATGACCTCCTTCTGGGACGCGGACAGCCCAGGGTGCGGGCCGATGTCCAAGGCCACGTGCTCGTGCCAGTCGCGATCCGTGTCCGGATCGTTGTCGGGCCGCCGCGTGCCCCGCGTGCCGATGACCCGCGCCAGCAGGAAGTCCTTGTACAGGCGGTCCCTGTCGCAAAACGCCCTGATGTGCCAGCGGAAGCCGTCGAAACCGATCGCATGCGGCGCGATCCAACGCCACTCCGGCATCGGCGCGCTCAGGGACTGGTACCGGATCTCGAGTGCTAGCTCTTCGCGCAAAGTCTCCAAGACGGTCTGCAGTATGGTCGGATCGACGACGCGCGTGGGGGCCGGGGCCGCATCGAACACGGGATATTCCATGGCCCATGACTCTGGCTTGGTCACGATGCCATCGGAAAGCGCGCGCAGCTGGTTCAAGTAGGTGGAAGCGTCCAGTTTGAGGAACAGCGGCATGAAGCTGTCGCTGCGCAGATAGCTTCTGGCGCTCTTGTCGTAGACCATGTTTTCCGGTGCCAGTTTCAGATACCGGTTCAGATCGGTCGAGGCTTGGTTGACCGAGACACCGAAGATCTTCATCAGGTCACCTCGGTTCATCCTGCCTTCGAAATAGAGCCGAAACTCGATGAATTCCAGCCGCTTCTCGACGCCCCATCGCAAGTTGGACTCTCTATTCGAACTGCGCACTTCGTTTCTCCCGCGTTCTAACCGCCGCCGTTCGCTCGCGCTATCCTTCGTCGCGCTGGGATAACAACCCCCCCCACCCAAAAAACGCCCCCAAATGAGCGCGGGTCCGAAAACAAACATAATGTTAAATTT
>VXRL01000044.1:134823-168666 GCA_009838515.1 Terriglobia bacterium
TTTTGTTGCCCCGGCTTCATAACCGCGCCGTTGGGCTCGTCTTTTGTTTTGTGGCGCTGCTAATGCAGCGCCCGAAGCCATAATGCCGTGCCTAAGGGCGCGGTTCGCAAACTACGCATTTATTGTAAAGGTTGCCATCAAGAGTTTGCCGAGCCTTGGGCAAGCAACTTGCGAATGGCTAGGCTGACGGCGGGACTCTCGTTTTCGCTCGATCTTCGCTGGGATCAACTGCCCCACTCGAAGGACTCGCCCAACGCCTGCAACGGCCCGTAAAGGACCGCATCGACGCAGCGCCGAGGGCGGCCAGAGGAATCGATTTCGGCCTTGCACTGGTACAATCGCACTGTGGGCCCGGCAGTGACTTACCTGATGCTCGCTGGCTTGGCCGCGGCCGCCAGCAGCGCCGCGACACTGCCCTCCGAACGCGTTGACTACAACGACGATGTTCGTCCGATACTGTCGGATCGCTGCTACAGCTGCCACGGCCCAGACCAGGGCCAGCGCCAAGCCGGGCTCCGCCTGGACCGCGAATCTGGCGCCTTCGGCGCGGCTGCCAGCGGCGCTATGCCGATCGTGCCGGGCGAGCCCGCCGAGAGCGGGCTGCTCCAACGGGTCACCAGTTCCGATCCGGCCAGGCGAATGCCGCCCGCGTACATGGGCCACGACCCGCTCAGCGAGGGCGAGATCGAAACCCTGCGGCGCTGGATCGAGCAAGGGGCCCAGTGGGAGAGCCACTGGGCGTTCAGCCCGCCGTCGCTGCCGGACCTGCCGCAGCCCGCCCGGGATGGGCTCAATCCCATCGACGCGCTCGTCGCCGACAGGCTGGCCCGAGAGGGGCTCGCCCTAGCCGCGCCAGCGGACCGGCGCACACTCGCTCGCCGGGCGGCACTGGACCTAACGGGCCTGCCGCCGGCTCCGCACGTGGTGCAGGATTTCGCCGCAGATCCGACCGCTGACGCTTATGAGAGGCTGTTGGACCGCTTGCTTGCATCGGCCAGCTATGGGGAGCACTTGGCGGGCATGTGGCTGGATGCCGCGCGTTATGCCGATACGAACGGCTACCAAACCGATGGCACCCGCTCGATGTGGCGCTGGCGCGACTGGGTCATTGATGCCTTCAATCGCAACCTACCGTTCGACCAGTTCACGCTGGAGCAACTGGCCGGTGACATGCTGCCGAACGCTTCCCGGGCGCAGATCATCGCAACCGGATTCAACCGCAACCATCGCACCACGGCGGAGGGCGGCTCGGTCAACGAGGAGTTCCGCGTGGAATACGTGGCCGACAGGGCTGAGACCACGGCCACGGTCTGGCTGGGCCTGACGCTGGCCTGCGCCCGCTGTCACGACCATAAGTTCGACCCGCTGTCGCAGCGGGAGTACTACCAGTTCTTCGCCTACTTCAACAACGTCCAGGAAAAGGGCATGGTCTGGAACTTCGGCAACGAAGATCCGCTGCTTCACGCACCAACTCCGGAACAAGAAGTGCGGATAGCCACCCTGACGGCCGAGCTCACCGACGCGCGGGAGCGCTGGGATGCGCTAGCGCCGCAGATTGCCCGGGAGCAAGCGGAGTGGGAGGCTCGCCTAGCCGACGACCGGGATCTGAACTGGTCCCCTGCCCTCGGCCTGCGAGTGCATGCCCCCTTCGATGGCCGACTCGGCACCACCAGCTTCACCGGGGGCTCGATCGACGGAAGCAGCGCCCCGGAGCAGGTCGAGACCAAGTTCGCCGATGGCCAAGCAGGTACGGCGGCGGCGTTTGACGGCAAGCGCTATGCGGACCTAGGCAAAGTAGGCATCTTCAACTACATGGATCCCCTCACCGTCTCGGCGTGGATCCGGCCCGAAACCGCCGAGGACGGTTCGATCGTCGCCTCCATGGGGGAGAATCCGATCGGCAACGGGTGGGGACTCTTCGTGCGCGACGGCAAGCTCTGGTGGCACATGTCGCAGCGCTGGAGCGACCTGAGCATGCGCTTGGCGAGCCAGCGCCCCATCGAGCCCGGTCGCTGGCAGCACGTGCTGCTGACCTACGACGGCAAGCGCAAGGCCAAGGGCGTCCGCATGTACATCGACGGCCGCGAGCAGGAATTCGAAGTACTGTTCAACAACCTCGACTGGCCTTCGCAGAGCAACCAAAGCCTCAAGGTAGGCGGCGGCGGGGGCCTCGACAACCGCTTCTCCGGACGGATCGACGAAGTGCGCGTGTACGGCCGAGCCCTCTCTCCGGCCGAAGCCAGGGCACTAGCTTCGACCGCGCCTCTGAGCGCCCTGGCAGCGATCCGGCCCGACGATCGGACGCCGGCGCAGCGGGACAAGCTGCGCACCGCGTTTCTCGACTTGGCCGCCTCGGCGAGCGTCCGCAAGGCAAGCTTGGCCGCGGCCGAGGCGCAACGGCGATACGACGCCTTCCTCGATACCGTTCCCACTGTGATGGTGATGAAGGAGGGGCCGTCGCGCCAAGCCTACGTGCTCGAGCGCGGCCGCTACGACCTCCACGCAGATCCGGTCGAGTCCGCCATTCCCGAAGCCCTGCTCGGTGCGACCGCCCCGAGGATCGCGAACCGACTCGACCTGGCGCGCTGGATCGTCAGCCGGTCCAACCCGCTGACGGCTCGCGTGATCGTCAACCGCTTCTGGCAGATGCTGTTCGGCGTCGGCTTGGTCAAGACAGTCGACGATTTCGGTTCCCAAGGCGAGGCACCCTCCAACCAAGTGCTGCTCGATTGGCTGGCAGTCGAGTTCATGGACTCGGGCTGGGACGTCAAGCGGCTGCTCAAGACGATCATGCTCAGTGCGACCTACCGCCAGTCCTCGCACGTGAACACGGAACTGATCGAGCGCGACCCCGAGAATCGGCTGCTCTCGCGCGGACCCCGGTTCCGCTTGGCGGCGGCGACGATCCGCGACCAAGCGCTCGCGGCGGCCGGGCTGCTCCAGCAAGACATCGGCGGGCCGTCGGTGCGCCCCTACCAGCCTCCCGGACTGTGGAAGGAAGTCTCCGGGAACGCCTACCAGCCCGGCGAAGGCTCCGAGCTCTACCGGCGCAGCCTGTACACCTATTGGAAGCGCACGGTGGCGCCGCCGTCGATGATGAACTTCGACGCGTCCGACCGGGAGGTCTGCACAGTCCACGTCAAGCGCACCAACACACCGCTGCAGGCGCTCAACCTCATGAACGACACCACCTTCGTGGAAGCGGCGCGACACCTCGCGGATATGGCATTGCAAGGCGAGGCGCGCAGCCCTGCAGCGCGCATCGCCCAGATGTACATCAAGGTGCTCGGCAGGTTGCCTGGAGAGGGCGAGCGGGATATCCTTGAAGACCTGTACCGCGCCTATGCGGATCGGTTCCAGTCGGATCGGGACGCGGCCGAAGCGTTTCTCGCCGTGGGCGACTCGCCGTGGAATCGGCGCGCCGACCCCCGGGAACTGGCCGCCTACGCCGGGGTAGCCAGCCTCGTGCTGAATCTGGACGAAGCGGTGACGAAGCAATGACGCCGGAAACTCACGCCCCGGAGATCGATACCCGGAGACACTTTTTCGGCAAGGCGGCGAGCGGAGTCGGAGCCATCGCCCTGGCCCACCTGCTGGGCCGCGACCTGAACGCCTCCGATGCACCCAAGCCCGCCCTTGGCGGCTTGGACGGCCTGCCGCACTACGCGCCCAAGGCCAAGCGCGTGATCTGGCTGTTCCAGTCTGGCGGGCCCTCGCAGATCGAAACGTTCGACCCCAAGCCGGGCTTGGCCAAGCTGCGCGGGAAGGACCTGCCGGAATCGATCCGGAAGGGCCAGCGGCTGACGACGATGACCTCCGGCCAGAGCAGCTTCCCGCTGGTCGAATCTGCATTCGGCTTCCAGCAACACGGCGAATCGGGCGCTTGGATCAGCGACTTGCTGCCGCACACGGCCAAGATCGCCGACGACATTTCCATCGTGCGCTCGATGCACACCGATGCCATCAACCACGATCCCGCCGTCACGTTCCTGCAGACCGGGGCGCAGATCGCGGGCCGTCCCAGCGTGGGCGCCTGGCTGAGCTACGGTCTCGGCAGCGAGTCCAGCGACCTGCCCGCCTTCGTCGTGATGATCACGCAGGGCACGGGCGGCCAGCCGCTCTACGACCGGCTGTGGGGCTCGGGCTTCCTGCCGACCCGCTACCAAGGGGTCAAGTTCCGCTCGGTGGGGGACCCGGTCCTGTACCTGTCCGACCCGGCGGGCATCTCGCGCGACCAGCGGCGCACGTTCCTCGACGCGCTGGCCAAGCTCAACCGCAAGCAGTTCGAGGAGTACGGAGATCCCGAAATCGTCACGCGCATCGCGCAGTACGAAATGGCGTTCAAGATGCAGCGCTCGGTTCCGGAGCTCACCGACCTGTCCGGCGAGCCCGAGCGGGTGTTCGACCTCTACGGGGAAGACGCCCGCCGTCCCGGCACGTATGCCTACAACTGCCTGCTCGCGCGCCGGCTGGCCGAGCGCGGCGTGCGCTTCATACAGCTCTACCACCGGGGCTGGGACCAGCACGGTTCGCTCAAGCAGGGCATCCAGCGCCAGACCAAGACCACCGACCAAGCCTCGGCAGCCTTGGTGATGGATCTCAAGCAGCGCGGCCTGCTCGACGACACGCTCGTAGTCTGGGGCGGCGAGTTCGGGCGGACCGTGTACTGCCAAGGCACGCTGACCGAGTCCGAGTACGGCCGCGACCACCATCCGCGCTGCTTCTCGATTTGGATGGCCGGCGGCGGCGTCCGGCCAGGCCAGACCTACGGCTCCACCGACGAGTTCAGCTACAACATCAGCGAGAACCCCGTCTCCGTGCATGACCTGCACGCCACGATGCTGCACCTGCTAGGGGTCGACCACACCAAGCTGACGTTCAAGTTCCAAGGACGGAGGTTCCGGCTCACCGACGTCCACGGCAACGCCGTCAAGCCCTTGCTGGCCTGAATCCGCCACCGCAGCGGCCGCTTCAGAGAGCCCGCGGGTCGAACTCGCGCAGGTCCCGCCGCAGGCCTTCGATGTGCGCGTGCGCCGTGTGGTCGAAGTGTAGCGGCGTGACGGATACCAGGCCCTGATGCACCGCAGCGTAGTCGCTGCCATCCGAGGCGGCTTCGACGGGCACCTCCTCGTGCATCCAGTAGTACTTCCGGTCGTGCGGATCGCGGGCCTCGATCATGAGATTGCGCGAGATCTTGCGGCACTGATGGGTCACGGCCACTCCGGCGGCCTCGCCGGCGGGCACGTTCACGTTCAGCGCGATGCCCTTCGGCAACCCCTCCGCGAGCACGTTCTTGGCCAAGGCCGCAGCAATGCGGGCCGACGGGCCGAAGTCGATGGAGGATCGCTGGTTAACCGAGACCGCCAGCGCCGGGATGCCGTACTTCGAGCCCTCGGCAGCCCCGGCGACCGTACCCGAATAGTAGATGTTCTCGCCCAGGTTGGGGCCGGCGTTGATACCGGCGACGACCAAGGCCGGCGTCTCCTGGACCAACAGCGTGAGCGCCATCATCACGCTGTCGGCCGGGGTGCCGTCTACCCCGAAGCGACCCTCGCCCTTGCGTTCGTAGCGCAACGGGCGGCGCAGCGTGATGCGCCGGCTGGCGGCGCTCTGCTCCATCAGCGGTGCGACCGTGCGAAGCCGTCCGAGAGGCGCCAGCGCGCTCTCCAGCGCTCGGAGTCCTGGCGCGTCGATCCCGTCATCGTTGGTGATGAGGATCAGCGGGTCGGGGGCGGTCATGCTCTCCCAGCGTAGCCAATCGTCGCGGCGCCAGTTTCCCCCTTCCGCCGGGTGCTAGGCTGAGATTGAGATGCCGGTTGCCTATCCAGGAACGGACACGGAACAGATCGTCGCGCGGGACCACCAGTACGTAGTGCGCAACTACGGGCGCTACCCGCTGGTTGTCAGCCGAGCCGACGGCGTCTACCTCCACGGCGAGGACGGCCGCAAGTACCTCGATTTCGTCTCCGGCATCGGGGTGATGGCCCTGGGCCACTCCCATCCGCGGGTTGTGGCGGCGATCGCAGACCAGATCGGCACCTTGGTGCACTGCTCGAACCTGTACTACCACCCGCTGCAAGGCGAGGTGGCCCAGCTGCTCTCGGAATTGAGCGGCCTGCAGCGCACGTTCTTCTGCAACAGCGGTGCGGAATCCGTCGAGGCGGCCCTGAAAATCGCCAAGGGCTACGGCCGCGCCCGCGACAGCGGCAAGACCGAGATCGTCGCGCTCCAGGAGTCGTTCGGCGGCCGCACGCTGGGCTCGATCTCGGTGACCGGCCAGCCCAAGTACCGCGAGCCATTCGAGCCGGTCATTCCGGGCGTGCGGTTCATCGAACCCAACGACCTGGGCGCGCTGGAAGCCGCCATGGGGGACCAGACCGCGGGCATCGTGTTCGAACCCATTCTGGGCGAGGGCGGCGTCATCGAGATTTCGGCCGAGTTCGCCGCGCTGGCCCGCCGGCTGGCCACGGATCACGACGCGCTGCTGATCTGCGACGAGGTCCAGTGCGGCATGGGGCGCACTGGACAGGCGTTCGCGTTCCAGCACTGGGGCGCTGGCTTCCTGCCGGACGTAATCACCCTTGCCAAGCCGCTAGCGGCCGGACTGCCGATCGGTGCCGTCGTCTGCAGCGAGGCCGCCGCGGCGGTCCTAGCGCCTGGCATGCACGGCTCTACTTTCGGCGGCGGCGCACTAGCCTGCCGCGTCGCCAGGGAATTCCTCAGCATGCTGCCCGAATTGATGCCCCACGTGCAGGACGTTTCGGCCTACTTCCGGGCACGGCTAGCAGATCTGGCCGCCAGCTACGACTTCGTCGACGGACTGAGGGGCCGCGGCCTGATGGTCGGGCTCGAGCTGAATATCCCCGGCGGAGGCTTCGTGCCGAGGGCGCAGGAGCTCGGCCTGCTCATGAACTGCACCGCGGGCAATATCCTACGGTTCCTTCCGCCGTTCGTGATCGAACGGGAGCATGTTGACGAAGCCATCGCCGCACTGGACGAAGCGTTTCGCCAGGGTCCGCCGGACGGCGCGAGCTAGCCCGATTGGGCCGGCGTCGGTTGCTACGATGGTCGGCTCATGAAGATCGACCGCCTGGAAACCCGCCATTGCGATGCCGGATGGCGTAACTACCACTTCGCCAAAGTCACAACCGGTGACGGCGTGGTCGGCTGGAGTGAGTACGACGAGGACTTCGGCTCCCCTGGAATCACGGCGACAATCGAGCGCTTGGCGCCGTCCCTGATAGGCAAGGATCTCGGCAACCACGAGCGGATCTATTCCGAACTCTTCTGCCAGTTGCGACCGGCCGTCGACGGGGCAACCGGGCAAGCCTTCGCAGCGATCGAAAACGCCCTACTTGACGCCAAGGCGAAGACCCTAGGTCTACCCTGCTACGCGCTCTTCGGGGGCAAGGTGCGCGACCGCATCCGGCTGTACTGGTCGCACTGTGCCACCTGGCGCATCAATCAGCCGGAGTTCTACCCGCCGGCGATCCGCGACCTCGATGGCGTTCGCGGGATCGGCGCGGAAGCCAACCAGAGAGGCTTCACCGCCCTGAAGACCAATATCTTCGAGTTCGGGGACGGGACCGCGCGCGGGTGGCGGCCGGGCTTCGGCACGCCGTACGAGCCGGGCCGCAACATGGAGCGCTCCACCCTGCGGCAACTGCGCGCCCATTTGGAAGCCTTGCGGGAGGGTGCCGGGCCCGATATGGATATCCTGCTCGACCTGAACTTCAACTGCGCCACCGAGGGCTACCTCAAAGTCCTGCGCGAGCTGCGCGACTTCGACCTGTTCTGGGCGGAAATCGACACGCGCAACCCGCGCGCACTGCAGCACATCCGCGAGCAAAGCTCCTGCCCCATCAGCTCGTGCGAAACACTGATGGGCCTGCGCAACTTCTTGCCCTTTTTCCAGCACGAGGCCGTTGACGTGGCGATTATCGATGCGGTTTGGAACGGCATCTGGCAGAGCCTGAAAGTGGCCGCTTGCGCAGAGGCTTACGAAGTCAACGTGGCTCCGCACAACTTCTACGGGCACTTAGCGACGATGATGAACGCCCACTTCGTGGCCGCCGTGCCGAACCTCCGCATCATGGAGATCGACATCGACCGTCTAGGCTGGGACGCCGACATTTTCACCCACGTTCCCCCCATCGAGGACGGCCATCTGGTTGTGCCCGACCGGCCCGGCTGGGGCACCGAGCCCGACGAGGACGCGTTGCGCGATCATCCTGTGCGCAACTGAGAGCCCTCGGAACACCCGCTACGGCGTGGTTCAGGCCGTGCCTGCACTCGCGAGCGCACCCTCGAGGGCATCCGTGGAGCGCGGCAGGCCCGTGCTCATCACGCGACAGCCATCGTCCGTCACCTCGACCGTGTCCTCGATGCGGATGCCGACACCTTCCTCCGGCAGGTACAGACCAGGTTCGATTGCAAGCACCATGCCCGGTTCCAAACTGCGCCCAGGCGGCGTGGGATCATGCACGTCTAGGCCAACATGGTGCCCGATTGCGTGCGGGAGGTAGGGATCCACGCCGCGCGGCGCTCGCTTGCGCAGGACGCGCTGGGCGACTGATTCGATGCTGTTCCGGGCGGGCCCGCCCAGCACAGCTCCGGGCTTCACGGCGCTCAGCGCCTGCTCGTGAGCCTCGAGGACTGCCTCGTACAGCAGGCGCTGCTTCTCGCTGAACTGTCCGCTTACCGGGATGCTGCGTGTGATGTCGGCTGCATAGCGAGCCCGTTCTCCGCCCGCATCAATGAGCAACATCTGCCCGTGCTCCAGCCGGCCCGAGTTGCGCTGGTAGTGCAGGATCGTCGCATGAGCCCCCGCAGCCACGATCGGCGCGAAGGCCAAGCGATCGCAGCCGGCGCGGAAGGCCCCTCCAATTAATCCGGCCGCAACTTCACGTTCGGTCGCGCCATCAGCGACTCTGGCCCAAGCATCCCGGAATCCCACTTCGGTGGCTTCGACGGCCGCTTGTATCAGGGCGACCTCGGCGGGTGACTTGACGCTGCGCAGCGCGGCCAGCGGAAGTCGGATGTCGCGTGTCGGCTCGCGCCCCGCGGCCTCCACCAGACGTTCGTGCCGCAAGCGCGCTTGGATGTCGCCCGCTGGCCTCGCTTCGGCGAAGCCCGCCAACCTGCTCCGGTCCCGGAGGAAAGCGCGCACGGTTCGGCGGAATCTCGACTCGGTCAGGACTTCGGCGAATCCCAAGTGACCGGCATCCTCCGTCTGCAGGCTTGGCCCAGACCACGCACGGGAGTGGCCAGCGGAGTCGGCCAAGAACAAGATCTCGCGATACGGCTGGCCGCCGTGCGCTGGAGCGATCAGCAGGGCCGCCCCCGGCTCTTGATGTCCGGTGAGGTAGAAGAAGCTGCTCTCCTGGCGAAAGCCGGTAAAGCCGGAGCGGCCTTCCGATTCGGTCGAACCAACCAGCGCGATGACGCCGCGACCAATCGCCTCGGCCAGCGCTTGCCGACGCTTGGCGTATTCTCCGGCGCCAATTCCCCCGGCGGCTCCCGAGCAAGGCAGAGCCGCGCAGGCAGCCAAGAACGCCCTACGAGTCCGCAGCAACCCTTCAGCGTAGCCGAGGATGGAGCCGCGATCCGAATCGGATCGCGGCGCTATGATTGGGGCAGCATCGATGAAGAGCGTTCGGCTGGTCACCGACGGATCGTGCATCGGCAACCCGGGCCCCGGCGGCTGGGCGGTGATCCTTCGCTATAACAAGCACTCTCGCGAATTGAGCGGGGGGGAGGCCAAGACCACCAACAATCGCATGGAAATGACCGCGGTAGTGAAGGGCTTGCTGGCCCTGCGCGAACCCTGCTCGGTCACTCTGGAGATCGATTCGGAGTACGTCAAGAACGGCGTGACGCGCTGGATGAAGAAGTGGAAGCGCAACGGGTGGATGACGACTACGAAGGAACCCGTAAAGAACCAAGACTTGTGGCAAGAGCTGGAAGCCGCCATGGCGCCACACAAAGTGCGGTGGGTCTGGGTGAAGGGGCATGCCGACCACAAGGACAACAACCGCTGCGACAAGATTGCTAAGGCAGCGGCCCAGAGCCAAGCCTCGCAGCAGTCCGGCGTTGCAGTCTAGAGCATTCCACAGCCGTCCGGACCATCGAGTCCGGCCACAACGCGTGCCTCTATGGACTTTCCGTATCGCAGTCTTTGGAGGGCCCGCTATTCAGATGTGGATCCCGAAGATGTCGTCCAAACACTTCGCCGATTTGCACGGAGAGTCCCGCAATCGATGGGACTCATTTCCGGTCCTGCCGCCGCTGGCGAAAGAGCCACTGCCACACGTCGCTGGTTGGATCCACTTCGTCTCCACCGGCTCGTGTCAAGAAGCCACGAGCCGGATCGTCACCGGTATACGTAAACGCCTGGATCCAAGAGTTGTGCCGGATACCGCGCAGCTCGGTGTACTTGATCGAGCCTCCGGCAGCCCTGACCCTGTCGAACATCCTGCGGGAATTCTCCACCGGCGCTGTTTGGTCGTCCGCACCGTGGAATGACCAGACCGGAGTCTGTGTCAAGCCCTTGACATCTTCCGGCGGGCGGCCTGCGCAAACGGGGATACCGGCGGCGAAGAATCCCGGCCGGGCTTGGAGGAAGTTCCAAGTCCCTGAACCTCCCATGGACGAGCCGAGAACGTATATGCGTGATTCGTCAATTGGGAGTTCTTGCTGGAGCGCCTCGATGAGCTCGAACACCACTGGAATCATGTTCTTGATGTAGATGTTCTGGAGGTTGCCCACCTGGGATCGTTCTCCCCAGGTGCCACCCGAGACTGCTTGGGGAACAACGACAAAGGACGGATGTGCACGTCTCCATTCCTCCTTGGCCATAACGCCGTTCCACCAACGCAATTGGGACACGTTGTCGTCACCCACACCACCGCCTCCATGCAGGCTGAGGATCAGCGGGTAGCGTGTGCCCCGATCAAGGGCCAGTGGTTGCATCAGTCGGTAACCGGTTCCCCCGTGCGACCGTTCCTCGAAGGTGTCGAGCAATTGTGGGGACCCGGCCGCCGGGCCTCGGTTGACCCGGCGGCCGGACACTCGGACTACGTAGTCCATCGCCTCGAGCTCCGTCAGGCTGCCGTCGCCGTTGGCATCAGCCTCCGGGTGGTGCCGATGCATTATCTGAAGGCGCTCTTCGACCGAGGCAGCAGAAGCGGTCAGCAAAAACATCGACGCGAGAAAAAGAACGCCATGACGGGTCATCGCAACCGGAGTCTAACACCCGCAGCGAGCCGGCTCATACTTTGGCCGTCCGACCACTGGAGTCCAAAGCGCCCAGCTCCTTGCCGATCCCAACCGCCGCTAACTCATGCGGTGCTGCTCGGGCAGCACTGAAGTCGTTCTGTGATGGCTTCTACCACACTTCCGACCTTCCGAATGCCCGTACAATCTAGTCGGACAGGACAATGACGAAGCATCGGGCAATTGCACTCGGCCTGTTTCTGAGTTGCCTGATTGTCGCCGGGTTGACGACCCGGGACGCCTTCTTGTCAGTGACCGTGCTCGAAGCCGACACGGGGGACTCCACCCCAGTCCGAGTCCGGCTCACCGATGCCGACGGCAATCCTCCCGTGATGCTAGGGGCCTCAACCGAGATTGAATCGCCGTTCGACCCGCCGCCGCAAGCGATCGCCATCATGTGGGGCCGGTCGGACCGTGCCGACGGGTACGCCCTGCAGCCGGACGGTTCCTTCTATGTCGATGGGGCCTTCCGAACCCGATTGCCCGTGGGCACCTATCGCCTCGAACTCTCGAAGGGCTACGAGTATTCGGTGCAGACACACGACATCGAGCTCAGGCGGGGGGACCAAGCCAAGCGCACGTACCAGCTGGAGCGATGGATCGACATGCCTGCCCGCGGCTGGTACTCCTCTGATGACCACATCCACGTCCGCCGCTCGCCACGCGACAACCCATCCATCCTGCGCTGGATCGCGGCAGAAGACATCCACGTTGGCAACCTCCTGCAAATGGGTGACTTTTGGCACTTTGTCTTCTCCCAGTACGGGTGGGGCGAGACCGGTCGCTACCGCGAAGGGCGCACGATCCTTTCGTCGGGCCAGGAGGAGCCACGCACGCCGGAATTCGGCCACACCATCTCCCTGGGAGCCGATGACTTCGTTCGGTTTCGGGATGACTATTACTCGTACGGCCGCGTCTTCGACCGCGTGCACGAACTGGGCGGCGTCAGCGGTTTCGCCCATCAGGGCATGTCATTCCATGGCTATCGCGGAATGACCGTCACGGTACTCTCGGGCAAGCTAGATTTCTTGGAACTGGCGCAGTTCTGCGTCCCCGACGGCCCGATCCACACGGAGCACTACTATCGCTTCCTCGATCTTGGGTTCCGGCTGACCGCGCTCGGCGGCTCGGACTTTCCATGGTGCGGCAGGGGAGAGCGCGGCGACCCGACACGATTCAGCCAGATCGGCGACGCCCGCTTCTACACCTATGTCGGGGAGGATCTCACGTTCGAGAACTGGCTTTCTGCCGTCAAGGCCGGCCACACGTTCGCGACAACCGGGCCGATCGTAGAACTTGAGGTGAACGGCAGTCTCCCCGGCAGCCAAGTGGATGTCGGCGCGGGCAAGACCGTGCGGATCGTTGCAAGTGCCTACGGCGACGGCGCGCGTATCGGACTCACGGACCTCGAGATTGTCGGGCACGGCGAAGTCCTCAAACGGGTCACCGGCCAGGGGGAGAAGCAACTGTCTGTGGCGTTCGATCTCGAAGTCGAGCGCGGGATTTGGATCGCCGCTCGCGCGTCCGCCGGACCTGGGCACCTAGCCCATACCACGCCCGTGTATGTGACCGTAGATGGCGGGAGCTTCCACAACCCCGCCACTCTGGAGGCGAACCTGGAACGCTGCGAGCGTGATCTCGCAGAACTGGAGCAGGAACTCCGTGAGCCCGGCTCCCGACTCGACAGCGAAGCGTGGAGGCATGCCGACGGCCTTCGGAACCAGATCGCCGAGACCCGCGAGGCCCTGCACGCGCTCGCGGTGAGATTGAGGGATTAGGGGGCGCCCCGGCATGAGATCGATCCATCGGCGACGATTACTGCAAGCCCTGCTCGGCAGCAGCGTCGCGACCTCCCGCGCCGAAGATGTCCATGAGCAGATCCGTAGGCTCGCCAGCGAGGCTCCGTTGAAGATGAAGTTCCAGGGCTCCACGGCCGACGAGTGCCGGGCCTGGCAGCAGCTGTTCGGAAACAAGCTCGATGAGCTTCTCGGGGCCTATCGACCGCCTCTACGGTGGGAGTCACATATCGAGGAGACAGTCGAATTTGCCGATCACCAGCGCCAGTCTGTGATCTTGCACGCCGCGGGCGTTACCGAACTGCCGATCTACCTACTGACGCCAAAGGGTGCTCGCGACGGAACGCGTCCGGGCATTGTGGCTCTCCATGGTCACGGACCCTTCGGCCACGATTCTGTTGTCGGCATTGACAGCACCCCGGAGCGAGCGGAGAACATCGAAGCCGCGAACTATGACTTCGGGCGCCAATTGGTCCGCCAGGGCTATGTCGTGGTAGCCCCTTGCTTTACGCCCTTCGGTCGCCGCCTCGATTCGACGGAGGCTTACAGGGGCAACGACGCTTGCGCCATAGCCTTCGTGCGGATGCAGTTGCTGGGCCGAAACCTGATGAGCGAGAACCTGCGCGACGCCTTGTGGGCTCTCGAGTTCTTGGCTCGCAACAGCGCAGTCGATACAGACAGAATTGGCTGCGTCGGCCTGTCGTACGGTGGCAGGATGACTATGCTTGCGACGGCGGTCGAGCCGCGCATTCGGGTCGCCGTGATTTCCGGCGCGCTGAACGTCATGCAGGAACGCATCGGAGGGCGCTACAGCTGTGGGGCCCAAGTGATTCCCGGCCTTCTGGAGTTCGGCGACGTTCCAGAGATCGCTGGCCTGATCGCTCCTAGGCCGGCCCTGTGGGAAGTCGGGCAGCGCGACGGGCTCATGGTCAAGGAGTGGATTCCCGGGGCGTGGGAGCGGATACAGCGAGTCTACCGAGCGCTCGGAAGCGAAGAACACCTCTCGATGGACTCCTTCGACGGGCACCACCGCTGGAACGGAGTGCTGGCAACGCCGCTGCTGGCAAGCATCCTGAAGCCCTGACGCAAGGGCCCATCGAAGAGCCGGCAACGCGAAGGATCACTATTCAAGCAGTTGGCAATCCAGTGGCGCATGGTTCCCTCCTCGTGAGCACCCACATGGATCGCAAATGAGACAAACCGCGCAACGTGCAGGCAGTTCGAAACACCGGCGCCCCTTGAAGGGAGTGAAAGGCGCGTTATTGAGGGGGAAGGCGTCGCTTCGTTCGAGCTGGCTTCGGCCGCTAACAAGTTTGGATCGGCCCGGCGGCTTGTAGTTCAGACCCCTATCTCTGCTTGCAGAAACGCCGCCGCCGCGGAATACGCGCTGTCCGATTCGGCGGAAGTTGATCCGCCGATGCCGTGTTCGGCCCCTTCGAATGTCAGCAGTTCGTGTCGCACGCCGTGCCGGCGGAACTCTTCGGCCATGAGCGTCGATTGTTGGTAGGGCACATCCGTGTCGGCTGTACCGTGCACTAGCAGCGTTGGGGGATAGTTCGGCGTGACGTTTCGCAACGGCATGTACGGGACGAACATCTCGGCTTCTGACACTGGGTCCCAGCCCGACACCTCCTTAGGCCAGATTCCGTGCTGCCTGCAGTGCTGGTAGAAGGCCCCTCCGTTGCCGTCGCGGTCGGCCGAGTTGGAGACCGGGGGCCCGCCAACCTGCGCCAGCGCTTGCTCGCGCGTCATGACGATCCGGTGGTGGCGATCATGGGGGCTCGGTGTCGAGTACCAAGGCCCGATCAGATCTCCATAGCCCCAGAAAGACACTAGGGCCTGCGGTCGCGGGTCCACCCGGTATCCGGTAGTCAGAGCCAGGTACCCGCCGGCCGATGAGCCCAGGACCGCGAGCCGATCCGGATCGGCTCGGAAGAGGTCCGGGCCCTGGCCACGGATCCAATCGAAGGCGGCCTCGACATCCTCGATGATTGCTGGCAGCTTGGTTTCCGGTGCGAGGCGGTAGTCGATGGACACGACGGCGAAGCCGGCCTCGATCAGCCGGCCCATCAGGGGTTGAGGGACGCTCTGGCGACGGCCCATGATCAAGGCACCGCCATGAATCCAGACTGCAACTGGCCGCACCTCATCGTCCTGAGCGACGTGCACGTCCGCCCGGATTTCGAGGCCATCGACTGCCTTGTAGGCGTGCGTCGTGATCTGCGCCTGCGATTGAGACTGGCGGCACCCTGCGCTGGCCCCGATTGCCGCAAGAGTGCGGAGGAAGCCTCGTCGACTGCCCATGGTTTGCTTGGACGCACCGGGAAGAGGCGACATGGCGATCGGATTCTACGACATCGGCCCAAGACCGAGTATCCAACCGACAGGCAATCGCAGCACCCACGAGGGCTCTGCGGGCGTATCGTAAGATGTATTTCAGATCGTGTCGAGGCAATTCGCATCGCTGCTCGTGCGGCTGGCCAACGGCGTGAGCTTGGTGCGGCTCGCCTTGGTACCAGTCATCGTCCTGCTGATCTGGAAGTCCAACGACAGCGAGGCTTGGCGGTACGCAGCGTTCTGGCTGGTCGTTGGCCTGCATCTCAGCGACATGGTGGACGGCTACCTCGCACGCAAGGGCACCCGCCGGCTGGCAGTGCGCAACGATTTCGGCGAGGTCATCGACCCGATCGCGGACAAGATGTATCTGGGCGCAGCATTCATCACGCTCGCCCTGACGCACCAGATCGCCGCTTGGGTCGCGCTGCTTGTCGTTGCGCGTGACATCGGAATTCTCGGCGGCTGGTCATTCGTCTACAAGCGCTACGGCATCAGGCTGCTCCCCAACACGCTGGGCAAGATCACCGATGCCAGCCTAGCCGTCCTGCTGGGTGTCGTGCTGCTGAGATGGGATGGCGGCGCGGTCGAGGCGCTGACGCCGATGGTGGCCCTGTTGGTGGTGGCTTCGGGCGGCTCCTACGCCCGTCTGGCCACTCGCCGCGCCTCGGCGGTGACAATCCGCCGCCTGCGCGCGCTGGCTGTCGCGAGGCGCCAAGAGCGCGTGCGGGCCGCCAAGACCCGCATCAAGGGCGGCGTCGGCATGACGCCGTAGCGCCCGAAGCCGCGATCACTCCTCGGGCAGACGTCGTTGGCCGCCGGGTTTGTCAATGCCGAGCCGCTGCATATCCGGCCCTTCCGGGGCTGCCAGAATCGAGTCCGGTGCCACGCGCCCTGCGAGCCGGCGGGTACCTGCCACCAGCACTCCGCCAACGATCATCAGCACCGCAAGTATGCCGCACAGGATGAAGGTGTCCAGGATGATGTTCGCCAAGTTGTCGTGGCGTTCAGGATCCTCGACATGCTGGGTTACCTCGGCCCGGTAGCGCACGCGAGCTAGCAAGAGCTGCGCCGCGTCGGCCGCCTGCTGACCGAACGCGACCGCTATCAGCGGACCGTCCTGCTTGGCCACCCAGCCATCGATCTGCTGAAACGCTTCCACCTGTCCGCGAGCGATCGGATTGGACGGATAGCTCCAAATGATCATCGGGAGCTCGCCGGCGTCCGTGACGAACCTCCCGTAGTAGCCCTCGGGGGAAAAATGGAATCCGACCACGGACGGCGTCAGGTCCGGGGCAAGCCGCTCCAGCGAGACTGGTCCCAAGATGAGGCGTCCCGTGCCCGGCAAGAGCGCATCGGAAGGAACGTACTGCAGCACTGGCGGGTCGGGGGTCGGCTTGGGGCGCGGGAGATAGGCCAATGCGAGTTCGACGTCTTCCTCGTCGGGCAGATCCCCGCGCATGGACACCACGTAATTGGCGAACTGTATGACGGTCAAGTCGCCCTTCTCCACGGCCCGCTCGCCACGCTCCACCGCTACGCCGTCGTGCGGGCGGATCCACGCATAGGCGGCAACCGCCCCGGTGTCGTCGTAGAACTGCAGCGCTCGGAAGATGACTGACTGTCCGTCCGGGGCGCGATATTCCGCCTCTTCGGCCTCTTCCAGGCCGAACTCCTGCAGCACCGCCAAGTCCACTGGTTCGAACGGGCGCAGCGCGAGCCTCTCGAACGGACCGAGGGCCTCGTGCAGCATCTCGGCGGCCGCAGGCGCAGCGAGCGCCAGCGCCAAGGTCAGCAACACGGCGGGGCGGACCGCCTTATGACACAGCGCTGCCACAGCACCTCTTGTACTTCTTGCCGCTACCGCACGGACAGGGGTCATTACGGCCGACCTTGGTGCCCCGCACGACCTGTTTGACGGCGGTCGACTCGGCGGAGGCACCCGCCATGCGCGCGTGCGCCAGCTCCTCGCGGTTGCGACGGCGGGCGGCGCGGGCGTGCTCTTCCATCTCACTGGCAACGCTGGCGGGAGCGGAGCGGCGCTGGCTGCCATTCGTTGCGGCTCCCGACTCGACCAGCTGAGCGGCCGGCTGCTCGGCAGCCGGGGATTCCTCGACGGGCGTCTTGATGGTGAGATGGAACAAGACCTTCAGCGTCTCCTCGTCGAGGGTGTCCATCATCTGCTGGAAGATATGAAAGGACTCCCGCTTGTACTCGACGAGCGGATCCTTCTGCCCGTAGCCCCGCAGGCCGATGCCCTCTTTGAGGTGGTCCATCGACAGCAGGTGGTCTTTCCACTGCTGGTCCAGCAATTGCAGCATGATCATGCGCTCGGTGTAGCGCATGCGATCGACGCCGACCTCTTCGGCCTTGGCTTCGTAACGCTTGCAGATCTCCTCGGTAAACTCGTCCGCCAGCCCTTGGCGGTCCAGCCCGTCTAAGTCGAGTTCCTTCAGGTCCATCCCGAAGTGGGTATGCAGGTCCTCGTGCAGGCCGGCGAAGTCGTACATATCGGGATGGGTCCTCTCGGGACAGCGATCCTCCACATAGCCTCCCACCGAATCCCCCACGAGTTCGAGGATGCGGTTGCGCTGGTCCTTGCCCTCGAGCATCTCGCGCCGCCTCGAATACACCGCCTCGCGCTGCTTGTTCATCACGTCGTCGTACTCGAGCACATGCTTGCGAGACTCGAAGTGCTGGGTTTCCACGGCCTTCTGCGCCGCTTCGATGCGCTTCGTGATCAGGCCGGATTCGATCGGCACATCCTCTTCCATGCCGAGCTTGAGCATCAGCGCCTGCATGCGATGCCCGCCGAAGATCCGCATCAGGTCGTCCTGCAGGGACAGGTAGAAGCGTGACGCGCCTGGATCTCCCTGACGGCCGGCCCGGCCGCGCAACTGGTTGTCGATGCGGCGCGATTCGTGCCGCTCGGTGCCAAGCACGTACAAGCCGCCCAGTTCAACGACCTCGTCGTGCTCGGCATCGGTCTGCTCCTTGAACTCCGCTAGCGTCTTCTCCCACATCTCCCGGTTGTCGGGATGCTCCGGGGAGATGCCCTTCCGCACCAAGTGCTCGCGCGCCAAGAATTCCGGATTGCCGCCCAGCAGGATGTCGGTGCCGCGACCGGCCATGTTCGTCGAGACCGTGACGGCACCCTTGCGACCCGCCTGGGCGATGATCCTAGCCTCGCGTTCGTGGTGCTTGGCGTTGAGCACCTGGTGCGGCACGCCCCGCCGCTTGAGCATGCGGGAGAGCAATTCCGACTTCTCGATCGAGATCGTGCCGACCAGCACGGGCTGGCCGCGCTGCTGGGACTCCTTGATGTCGGCAACGGAGTTGCGCCACTTCTCCTCCACCGTGCGGTAGACGATGTCGTCGTGCTCGGCCCGGACCATGGGCTGATTGGTGGGCACGACCACAACCTCCAGGTTGTAGATCTTGCTGAACTCCGCCGCCTCGGTGTCCGCAGTGCCGGTCATGCCCGCGAGCTTGGAGTACATGCGGAAGTAGTTCTGGAACGTGATCGTGGCCAGGGTCTGGTTCTCGCGCTCGATCTTGACGCCTTCCTTGGCCTCGACAGCCTGATGCAGGCCGTCCGACCAGCGGCGGCCGGGCATGAGCCGCCCGGTGAACTCGTCGACGATGACGACCTTGCCGTCCTTGACCACGTAGTCCTTGTCGCGCTGGAACACTACGTGCGCCTTGAGCCCCTGCTCGATGGCGTGCTTGGTGTCGTAATGCGCCAGCTCGTTGATGTTGTCGATATTGAGCGCCTTCTCGACCTTGGCCTCGCCCGCCTCAGTGAGCCAGGCCGAGCGGTGCTTTTCCTCGAGGATGAAGTCTCCCGTGTAGGTCCGCTGGCCGGGCTCGTCGCCCTCGATCGTTTCACCCTTCTCCAGCTTCGGGATCACTTGGTTGGCGGCATAGTACTTGTCTGTCGAAATCTCGGATGGGCCGGAAATGATCAGCGGGGTGCGCGCCTCGTCGACCAGGATCGAGTCGACCTCGTCCACGATCGCGAAGTCATGCCCGCGCTGGACATGCTCGCCGGCGTCGAACTTCATGTTGTCGCGCAGGTAGTCGAAGCCGAATTCGTTGTTGGTGCCGTAGGTGATGTCGGCCCCGTAGCTTTCGCGGCGCTGCTCGTCGGTCAGGCCGTGGACGATGACGCCGACGCTGAGGCCGAGCCAGCGGTAGATCCTCCCCATCCACTCGGAATCGCGCTGGGCGAGATAGTCGTTCACGGTCACGACATGGACGCCGCGTCCTGAAATGGCATTGAGGTAGACGGCCAAGGTGGCCGTGAGAGTCTTGCCCTCGCCGGTCTTCATCTCGGCGATCTTGCCTGCGTGCAAGACCATGCCGCCCATCAACTGGACATCGAAATGGCGCATGCCCATGACCCGCCACGCGGCTTCGCGACAGGTGGCGAATGCTTCTGGCAATAAGTCGTCCAAGGACTCGCCATCGCGGTAGCGTCGCTTGAACTCTTCCGTCTTGGCCTGCAGTTGCTCGTCCGAGAGCGCCTCGAATTCGGGGGCCAAGGCGCTGATCTCGTCAACCCTTGGCCCCAGGCGCTTGACTTCGCGCTCGTGCTTGGTCCCGAAGACCTTAGCTAGCAGCGTCTCGAACATCGAATGGCAGCGCCTGAAGCGCCAATTTCCATTGTAGTCTTGGCACGCCGCGCCTAAGGCCGGGCAGGGTTGCTTCGTCCAGAAGCTGCTAATCTACGCGGCCGGCTCCCAGCCCCCGGAAAGCCGCCAGGACCCTGACGGGGCCGGCCAAGAACGATTGCAGGATCGTCGAAACGATCGCCACGCCCAGCGGCTCCAGATGCAGCGTGGCGAGTCCGGCGTGCAGGGCTGGCCAGGCGTCGAGCATGCCGTGTGGGTCGCCATCGGCCGGGCAGCCGGACTGCCGGTAGCGCGACCGCTGGGTGGCTGCCGCGACCGCTTGAAGGTGTACCGGACCTGCGTGTGCCCGGGCAAGCCGGCTACGGAGCCATGAAGGCACGCGCCTGGCGGCCCCGGCCGATGGACGACGTCGAGATCCTGGCCATCGCGCGCCAGGCTGTCGGCGAGGACTTCGAAATCGTGTTCGACCGGACGGCGGTGCGCCCGGCGCGGCTGGTTGCCTGCGCCGAGTCGTCGAGAATCGGGATCTTCCAGTGCGGAAACGCAGTCGTGCAGTCGACACCAGTACCATGTATCATATAAATATTCGTATTTGATGGTAGAATGACGGGAGCCTAAGGAAGGGTTCCCATGGCGCCAAGGTATCGGGTCGCGCTGGAGGCCGCCCAGCGGGAGGAACTACTGGCGCTGACGCGCAATGGCAAGACGCCGGGCAGGGTGTTTGTCAGTGCTCGGGCCCTGCTGTTGTGCGATCAAGGGCCGCACGGGCCGGCGTGGACGGTCGCCACTACGGCACAGGCCCTGGGGGTGACGGCGCGCACGATCGAGCACCTCAAGCGGCGCTTCGCCGAGCTGGGGCTGGAGGCAGCGCTGCGGCGCGCGCCCCGGCAGCGCAAGCCGCGGGCAGTGACGTTCGACGGTGCCTTCGAGGCCCGCCTGATCGCACTGGCTTGCTCGGAGGCACCCTCCGGGCGGAGCCGCTGGACGGTCCGCCTGTTGGCGGAACAGGCCATGGAACTGGGCTTGGCACCGAGCATCTCGCCGATGACCGTGCAGAGGATCTTGAAAAAGACGAACTCAAGCCTCACTTGAAGAAGTGCTGGCGGATCCCGCCGTGCGGCAGCGCGGCATTCGTGGCGTACATGAAAAATGTCCTTGCGGTCGCACGGGCGGTGAGCGGTCCTGAGCCATGACCACAGAGCGGCAAGTCTCGCAATCGCCAGGGCTTGCCACACCCGGTCGGGCCTATTTTCGACGTCGCTTCTGATCGAGCATCCAAGCAATAACTTCGGGGTCTTCGTACACACGCCTTGCGATGGCGTGTCCTACGCCCGCAAACTCGGTGTAGCGCGGATTGCCAGAGTTGCCTTGGATCGCGGCGACCATTCGTTTGGCAAGAGGCGCCGTGCTGATGTGGTCCGTTTCGCCCTGAAACAGCCATACGCCCATCTTGGCCAGCACAGGGGCGTCTCCAAGCACGATCGTGGCAGAGCCGGACACCGACGCGACGGCGGCAATCCGCTCGGGATGGAGCGCGGCGTATCGGATAGACCCCTCTCCACCCATCGAAGAGCCCGTGATCACCACTCTGTCCTGATCGACCGCGAATTCCGCAATGACCGCATCAATCAACGAGGTCATGTGATCCTCTGCATCGGGGACCGGATCGCGCCCGTGACGCTCAAGGCGCCAGCTAGACTGCACGGGGTTCGCTGGCATGGGAGACCAGATCTTGCCCTTCGGGCACCGGGGAAAGGCCACGAGTGCCGGAAACCGCTCAGGGTGCTTGCGGACGTGCTGTACAAGAGGCTGCCTGTTGAACCGCTCGGTGAGAGCATTCCCGTTGTTGTCGCCGTTCCCTCCTCCGCCATGAAGGAAGACGATCAGCGGCCATCTCTTCGAGTCGTCGTAGTCCGGCGGCACAAATAGCGCTGCCGTACGCTCCGCGCCCTCCACCGTGAATCCGAAGTTCACGAAACCCGTGTTGGCGGATTCGTTATCAGCAGCGTGAGCGCTGGCGCCCATCAACGCCAACAACACTGGAACTACGCAGTTGCTTCTCATGATTGCCTCTTCGATCGGCCTGCCAGCGTGACCCGACACCGTGGTGGCATGAAGCCCCGCGTCAAGTTCCCATCATTCTACCGCTAAATACGAAAATCTAGTTGATACAATTTGCCGGGTGGTCGCAGCGATATCAGTAGCATAAGCGACCGCAGCGACGATAGGATCGATGCGAGAGGAGAGTGCCATGAAGGTGGCAAGGAGAGGCCTGCGGAATGCGGCGCTAGGCGGGGCCGCGATTCGGCTGGCACCCGCCGCAGCGCAGCAGCTGTCCCGCTGGGATCCGTTGGTTCCAGGCACGGAAGCGCCGGGGCCGAAGAAGTGGATGGACCGGCCCGACATGGCGCCCCTTCAGTTGGCAACGGCGGATCCATTTGCACCGGGTGCCGGAATCGGAATCGGGCATCGCTTCCCGCCGCGGCCTGAGCAGGAGGTTGTTGACTTCTATCGCGGAGAGCCGCTCAGGGCTGCGATCCGGAGGGCGCCGAGCCTTGCTTGAGGTAGCCGTAATAACCAAGGTCTTGGCCGGTGACGTGCTTGGTTGCCCAGATGATCTGTCCGACATGCCCTGCAAAGTGGGTCAGTACATGAGTGATCGCGTGCAGCACGGTCACGTCATAGACCTGGATGCTACGCGTCTGGGTCAGGGAATCGGGCGGCAGGGCCGCCAACAGGGCTTCTGCCTCGGCCACCGTGCCGCTGAGCCGCTCGCTCAACGCTTCCGCCGAGAGCGGCTCGCGTGTCGCAAACTCCCAATCCCGGTCCCGCTTGTCTGGCTGGCCGCCCACGCCGGCGAGGATCCACTGGCGCACGTTGCCAGACAGATGCAGGACTAGGTTGCCGATCGAATTCTCGATTGCGTGATCGCGATGCCAGATCTGCTCGGCAGATAATCTGCCGAGGCAGTCGCACACGCGGTCACAGCCTTGGCGGAGTTCCGTGCGCGCGACGCGCAGAAACTCCGCACCGGTCTCCATGTTGGGTATTCCGGGCTAGGGGTACCGACGGATCAGCGTAGCGGCGAGAAATCGGTGGCCTTGAGCCACTGGTTCTCGATCCCGGCAACCAGCCTGCCATCCTTGCGCGATTCCGCCGCGGCGGCTTTCCACGCTGGATCCGCAACAAAGGCGGCCCACGACTTCTTGGCCGCCTCACGGCTGTCGTGCGCGAGGATGTAAACCAGTGTGTTGCCCTTTTCGTCGCCCTCGGTCGGCGTCCAGTAGCCGATCAGGTCCATGCCGTGCTTGACGAACAGGTAGTTGGTGTGATTCCGGAAGCGCGCCATCAGGTCGGGCAGCTTGCCCTCCGCAGCGGTGTAGATGCGCATCTCGAAAACGCGTTCGCCCTCTTGTTCTTCGGCGATTGCCGCGAGCGGAGCGAGTAGCAGGAGCGGCAGCAGTGCCGCGAGGATCTTGGTCATGAGGTTCTCCTTAAAGACAGGCAGGTAGTTCAGTCGCCAGCGAGTTTGACGACCTGCTTTCCAATGTTAGCGCCGCCGAGCATGCCGATGAACGCGGCGGCTGCGTTCTCGATGCCCTCGGCGACAGTTTCCCGGTACTTGAGCTTGCCGTCCCTGACCCAAGCCGCCATCTGGGCCAGCGATTCCTCGTCATGCTTCCGGAAATCGAACACCAAGAAACCCTCAGCGCGGATCCGCTTGGTGATGAAGTGCCACAGCAGGCGCGGTCCGACCGGAGCGTCGACGGCGTTGTACTGGGAGATCTGGCCGCAGATCGCCACCCTGGACCTGACGTTCAACTGCTGGAAGACTGCATCGGTGACGGGTCCGCCCACGTTGTCGAAATAGACGTCAATGCCATCGGGAGTCGCCGCGCGCAATGACTTGAAGAAGTTGTCGCTCTTGTAGTCGACGGCTGCGTCGAATCCGAATTCCCGGGTCACCAAGGAGCACTTGTCCGGCCCGCCGGCGATCCCGACCGCGCCGCAGCCATGCAAGCGGGCGATCTGCCCAACCGCCGAGCCGACCGCACCGGCAGCACCGGACACACACACTGTCTCGCCGGACTCTATGCCGGCGACCTTGAGCAGGCCGTAGTACGCGGTCAATCCAGGCATGCCAAGCACACCCAGATACGCGGACAGCGGTGCCGCGCCGGCGTCGACAACGCGTAAGTCGTCCGCCGACGCGATGGCGTATTCCCGCCAGCCGAGTGGGCCCGTTACGTAGTCGCCTGCGGCGATCCGATCGCTGTTCGACTCGATCACCTGCCCCACGGACGCGCCGACCATTACCTGCCCGATTTCCACCGGAGCGGCATACGACTTGCGACCGCTGATCCGCCCGCGCATATAAGGGTCGACAGACATGTAGTGGACCTTGACGAGGCACTCGCCTGCGCCCGGACTGGATACAGGTGCTTCTTCGAGGCGGAAGTCAGACTGTTTCGGCACGCCCACGGGCCGTGCGGCGAGCACGATGGATCGGTTGGTCATTGGCAAACGGAGAGTGTAGCAAGCGGCAGGGCAGCAATCTTGCCGCGATGTCGCTCTAGAAGCGGCGCGATCCGAGACGGCTTATGTCGAACTCGGCAGTCCGGGCCACAGCCATCACAGCCATCACGCCCGCTTGAACAGGGTCGGTAACGACCAGATCGGCGGCGTCGGGGACCGAGCCTGCCATATTCAGCGAGATGACCAACAGCCCTTTGGCCTGCACGGCCCGCACAGAGCGCTCGATCTCCCCGCCCATCAGGGCACCCGCGAGCACGACTGCCTCGACTCGCGGCAGGCGAGCAGTCGCCAGCACCGCCTCGGCGATCTGGCGCTCGCCGACCAAGGGGATCGTGTCCACCGAAATGCGCTCGCCGCGCAGATTGTGGCGGTCCGCTTCGGACACGGCGCCGACAACGACCTGGCCCACCTGCGAGCCGCCGCCGATGATCACGATGCGCTTGCCAAAAACGTGGCGGTGGGGGTGGTTGGTTTCGACCGAACGCACGCCATCGAGCTTGGCCAGGGCATCGACAATGTCAGTCGCCGGCCGCGAAGTCGCGATCTCGATTGCGATTGTCTCCACGGGTGCTTGCGCATCGAGGATGGAAATCCAAGTGATGCGCGCGCCCAAGCCGGCCACGGCCTCGGCTATGAGGCGTAGTGCCGCACCATCGCCCTCGACCTCGATGGCAAGGGCCAATATGTTGTCCGCGTCCATTCGCATGCCGGGCCCTACCCTGACTCTCAGAATTGCACAGTCACGCCAGCAGGCGATGTAGCCGCCACGGAAAGCGGCGCAACTGGAGCAAAGCGGCTATGCCATGATGAGCAACAGAGATGGCCTCTCACATCCACGAGCGGGCGGCGAGCACGCTGATGCGAGAGCTCAGCAGGATCGTCTCGCAAGAGGTGCGCGATCCGGCTGTAACGGCCATCCGAGTGAGCAAGGTCGAGCTTTCAAAAGACAAGCGCAACGCACACGTCTTGGTCGCGTTCTGGGATTCCAAGGACGGCGAAGAGCCAGATCCAGGCCCTTTGGAAGCGCTCGCGCGTGCTTCCCCGTTTATTCGCAAGTCGCTGGCCCGCAGCTTGCGGATGCGTCACGTGCCGGAATTGCGATTCTCCTACGATCTGGCCGAGCAGCACACCAGTCAAATCGAGACCCTGCTCAAGGGCATTCGCGAGGAAACCAAGAAGGGGCTTGGAGTGCTGTTCGCAGCCATCGCCCTGCAAGCAGCCGGGACCGCTGATGCCTCAGCCCTGGAGCGACTCGAGTCCTCAGCTTCAATCATGGGGAGCGAGTTTCGCATTGCTTGCTACGCCCCCACCAAGAAGCTCGCAGCCGGAGCCGTAACCGCCGCGTTTGACGAAGTCCGGCGGGTGGATGCCCTGCTGAGCAACTACAAGCAGGACAGCGAGTTGAGCCGGGTCAACCGGAAAGCCGGTCGCGGCGAAGTGCAGGTTTCAGAGGAGCTGGCAGCACTGTTGGCCAGCTGCCTGAGCTACTCCCGTGCAAGCGAGGGTGCCTTCGACGTGACCGTCGGGGCGCTGGTCAAGGCTTGGGGCTTCTACGAAGGCGAAGGCCAAGTGCCCCGTCCCTGGACTCTGTGGTGGGCGAGGAGGAACAGCGGGTATCGGCACCTGCGGGTGGACCAAGCGCAGGGGACGGTGCGGTTTCTGCGGTCTGGGCTACAGTTGGACCCGGGCGGTATCGGAAAGGGCTATGCAGTAGACCGTGCGATCGCGGCTCTGCGGAAGTATGGAGTCGAGACCGCGCTGGTTAGCTCCGGTACGAGCAGCATCTATGCCCTCGGAGCACCGCCCGGCAACGCCGATGGCTGGGATCTGGACCTCAAGGGAGCCAACACGGCCGACAGTGACTTCATCACAGTGACGCTGAGGGACGAGAGCCTGTCAACTTCCGGCTCCTACGAGAAGTTCTTCGACAAGGACGGCACGCGCTATGGCCATATCCTCGATCCGCGCACGGGGCATCCGGCGCTGGGCATGAACGCCGTGTCCGTGATTGGGCCGAACGCGATCGACACCGAGGCGTGGTCGACCGCCCTGTTCGTCAATGGCGCCAAGTGGGCACGCAAGCATGGCGTCCCGGAGGGCCGAGTGTTGCTCTGCCCGGAGGACGAGGCTTGCAGCTGGCTCGCCGATGAGTGAGGCCAGCGAAGCGGGGCTTCAGTTCAGTTCTGCCCTGGCCGGGACGGAACCGGGCGATCGGCGGTGCGGGTGGCGGAAGAAGTCAACGGCCGACGCCTTGTGCACGCAGGATATGGTGCAGGCCGGGGCGCACGCTTTCGGCGTGCGGTAGGCAACGCGGATGTCTTCGACGGTGTAATCGGAGAGCGGGACTCCGGGGGTGCCGCGCTGCTGGGAGCAGTAGTGCACCAAGCCGTCCTCGCAAATGTAGAGGTAACGAGCACCGGCTCGGCAGTTCCACTTGTTGACCTTCCCGTGGACCAGGTTGTCCTGGAAGTACGTCAGGCGGCTGTAGCCACGCTTGGAAAGGGCCTTGACGCGCTCGTAAACCCGTCTTTCCTCCTTACCTAGAGGCCTGAGCTGGCCATCTCCGTCGTGGATCACGCCGACTGTGCTGGTGAACCCTAGCGCCGTAGCACGCTTGGCAACGGTGTATGCGTCACTTGGGTTGGGGATGCCGGAGCCGACAACGGAGTTGATGTTCACCTCAAAGTCAGCATGCTCCGCCAGCATTTCCAGCTTGAGGTCGAGCACCCTCAGACTCTTCATCGAAGTCTGGTCTGGCTCGACATTGTCGATGCTGATCTGCAGGTATTCCAAGCCCGCATCGTTGAGCTGCTGGATGCGCGACGGCCCAAGCAAGTAGCCGTTTGTGATCAGGCCCGCGATCATGCCGCGGGAGCGGATCTGGCGAATCAAGTCATCCAACTGCGGGTGCAGCATGGGCTCGCCGCCGCTCAGCGTGATGCAGCTGACGCCGAGATCGGCCAGTGCGTCGGTGCGCTCGACCAAGACGTCGAAAGCAACGGGGGACGAGACATGGTCGTACTCGTTGCAATAGGCACAGGCGATGTTGCAACGACGAGTCGGGATCATGTGGGCCAAGACCGGATGGTCGGTATCGACCAGCGCCTTGGCAATCATGCGGGCTTCGCGAAGCCCGCGATTGAGGCCCAGCATCTTGCGGCGAAAGCGCGTGCGCAAGGGTATGTTCGGCATCGCGGTGGCGCGGCGGCAACGGCCAAATCGCCCGCAACCGCCTAACCCGTCAATTATAGTGCCGGAGCAAGAAGGCCCAGCGCCTGCGAAGCGTCCAACCTGCCGATCCGGCTCGCGCACTGTCGAGGGCATGGTGTAGATTTAGCGAATTATATACGAAAATAACGGAGCTTGAAATCCAGTCGGCACTCTGGTATAGTTGGAGCAGTGACGGAGCGGAGACGTTTCGGATTGCGGGTCTGCGGGTCCGGCCGGGTGGGAAATGGCGAGCGATCGCTTCCCGGCGGCAGCCTAACGTGGCCGGTTGCGGCGTGCGTGCTGCCAGAATCGTATAGGCGAGTGCCTTGGCACTCAAGTATATAATTCCCTAGAGTTAGCTCTTAGAAGCGGGAGTAACTCAGTTGGTAGAGTGCGACCTTGCCAAGGTCGATGTCGCGGGTTCGAGTCCCGTCTCCCGCTCCAGACTTGGGAAGCAAGGCTCGGCGCGGTAGCCAAGTGGTAAGGCAGAGGTCTGCAAAACCTTTATTCGTGGGTTCGATTCCCACCCGCGCCTCCAGGCTCTAACCGCTTGATTTGGCTATAATTATCTGTGTTTTCAGCCACTTGCAGGTGCCTCTCCTTGGCAAATGCGCGGATCAGTTCGGAGCAAACTGGATTACTCCGGGGCAGTTCGGAGCGTAGGGTGGGTCCCAAGGTGGGTCCCGGCGATGGCTTCTCCTTCGTCTAGTGCCTGCCAGCAGACTGTAGTCCCGTAATTCCGCGTTGGGCGGACTTCACGGGCGTACCTTATTGTCTGCAAGTCCGGCGATCAGTGCTCGCTTGTCGTTCATGTCAGCCATTCTGAAGCCGCATGGACGGAGTCGCCTGCGACAGCGTCGGCTCCACGGAGTTTGTCTTACTGCTGTCGGTGCGTACAAGGATAGGATTTGACCTATCCCGACGACGCGCTAAGCTAGATTTCCAGGCTAGCTAGCTCATCGAGCGTGCACCATGGCGTGTCTTCCAGTGCCGGGCATGGTACCGCCACCGGATTCATCGCATGTCCTAGCTAGCCTCCCCTTCACATCTAGGGGACGGTGTGATCCGCTCGATCCGAAATGCCGGGCTAACGCGCCTGTTCGAGCGACAAGACGGCAGCAAACT
Source organism: Terriglobia bacterium (assembly GCA_009838515.1). GTDB lineage: Bacteria > Acidobacteriota > Terriglobia > Bryobacterales > UBA6623 > VXMF01. The sequence goes on from VXRL01000044.1 coordinate 163,733, forward strand.
GCCCCAGCAGCATCTCGGCCGGATCCGCAGGGCCCTGCAGCTGCTCGACGCCGCCAGCCAACCCGCCGATCTGCGAGGGGCGATGCGCGCCAAGCCGCTCAGCGTTGGCCCCTGGGCTGGATACTGGTCGCTTCGAGTCACTGGAAACTGGCGGATCGTTTTCCGTTTCGAGGACAGTGCCGTTCACGATGTTGAATTCGTGGACTACCATGGGAAGCGCAAGCGACGATAGGAGGCCGGGATGGGACCGATGCAGAACTTAGAGCACCCCGGCGCGGTGATGCGCGAGTGGTGGCTGGAGGGGGCCGACCCCGCCGAAGCCGCCGACAGACTCGGCGTCGATCCCGGCACGCTGCAGCGTGTTCTCGACGGACGATGTGGCATCTCGCCGGAACTCGCCGCACTATTGGAGGCCGGGGGATGGTCTACCGCCTCCTACTGGTTGCGGCTGCAAGCCGCGTACGACCGCGAGCAACTGCGGGAGCACAAAGCCGCGACTGCGGCCGCCTGATTCGGGTCTAGTCTGGGACGCGGCGCGGGCGAGATCGCCAAGGGAGTGGTGTCGGTCCGCGCGCTCGAGATAGGCATCCACCTCTTCGCGAGTAAGCACCAGTTCGTTGAGCGAATCCCGGTCACTCGGCACCTCCACCCCGACGAACGGATCGTTGTTGAGCCATCCATGAGCTAGAGCGAATCGCGCAAGCTGCCTCCCTGCCTGAATGTCCTTTCTGATCGTGACTTCGAGCCTGCCTGTAGTCCGCCTCCAAGTCGTGTAATCCAGTACGTCTCCTTGTGTCCAGGTCCCGATCATGCGCTGGCCCATAAATGCCTTCCAACTCGCGAGCGAGCCTCTCGCTCTCCTCGCAGTTGCCGGTTTGTCCCTGTGTCTCGCTACCTTGTGCTCCAAGAATCTCTCGCTCGCCTTTTCGAACGAGACATCCTTGGGCTTCTCCGACTCTTCGCCGAGTAGGAGGCGAGCCTTATGCTCGTCCAAGAGCCTCTTGGCGGCTACGAGGTTTTCTCTTGTAGCTTCGAGTCCAGTCGCGACCGTAATTCGACGGCCTCCTCCGATCCGAATCCTGTACCGCCACATCCCGTTCTTCTCGTCGATGCCCGGGACGCCTCGCATCTGGTTGTTTGCTCTTTTCAATGGTCCATTCCTCCAGTAGTCCAGGGTGGTAGCGGGGAGAGCGACCGATCCTCACGCAAGGTGGCCCCTGTCCAGCCAGCCTCAAGCGCTTCAGAGAACACACCGAAACCCCGAGTAAGCTTGCGGCCTCGGATTCGGTCCGCAGGATTGAAGCCCTACTGGACGCAGGGGCGCGCTCGGAGATAAAGACCAATCTCGGCAAGACGGCGTTGCAAATGGCCCGGGATGCCAATACCCAAGAAATCGTCGCCATCCTCGACAGGGTAGAAGCGAAATGACCAGTTGGCCGACGCATGCACGCAGGTTCGCAATCTCGGTTTGTTTGGGGGATTATAATCCCAAGCCGGCCGCAGCGCGCCTTTGAGCACATCGCGGCGAAGCAATTCGTCAGGCTGATGGGCCGCTTTGTTCATGGTGTGTCCTCTCTTCGGATGGATAGCGCGCTGGATAGCTTGTTGGGACCTGGCGCTCGGGATCATGGTCAGTTGGGCTCATTGCATAGCGCCAATGGGTTCATGATGCGTGGGGATCGCTTTGCGCATCGTGGTTTTGATAGCCGCGTATTCAGGATCATTCGCGAGGTTGTGCCATTCCCACTTGTCGACTTGGTGGTCGTACAGTTCTTCCGAGCCATCCTCGTACACGATATATCGATACCGTTCGGAGCGAACGCCGTAATTCTTGAAGCCAAAGGTAGTCAAAGAGACTTTGTCCCAGGCGGCGTCAGGGTCTTTCATCAAGACAGAGAGGTCGTTCCCTTCCAGCTGTCCCTCAGGCGGATCGATTGCAGTCAGTGAGGCCAAGGTCGGATAAATATCCAGCAGGTTCGCCGGCTTGGCCGTGGTCGAGCCAGGCGTGGTCACGCCCGGCGCCACCCATATCATATTGACCCGCGTGGCCCTTTCCCAGAGGGAGTATTTTGCCCAACGTTCTTTTTCACCCAGCTGAAAGCCATGGTCGCTCCACAACACAATAATCGTATTGTCGGCGTACCGTGACTTCTCGAGCGCCCCGACCATCTGACCAATCAGCTCATCGGTCATGGCACTGGACGCCAGGTAAGCCTGAATGGCGTGCTTCCACTGACCCGCAGCCCTGATCGCCTTGGCCCACGCAATATGCCGCTGCTTTGAACTCGCTGCAGGCACATCTTCCAAGTCATCTTCCAGGTAGCCTTCCGGGATCTCTATCTCATCCAGAGGGAATCGATCGAAATATTCCTGAAGTGCGTAGTTGGGCAGATGTGGTTGGAAGATGCCGGCGCCTACAAAAAAGGGTTCTTTCAGCTCACCTCCCAGCATCGTCTCTGCCGCCCATTTCGCAGTTTTCCCATCATTGATATCCTCCAGGGTGACATCGGGAGCATAGGGGCCCCAGTCGGCGTATCTTGCGACTCCCTTCGTCATCCCATTGAGAGGTCTCGGAGATGCGAATCTGTCTATGAACGGGAATAGGTCCTGCGTCTTACTCGGGTAATAGTCATCAAAGCCCCGACCCTGTACTTCATTCTTAAAATGAGCGCCGTGAAACAACTTGCCGGAGCCGGCTACATAGTAGCCATTCTGTTGCAACAACTCAGTCAAGAGCACCGAGCGATTCAGGATGGGGTTTTTTGTGAACGAATTTTGATTCACGTAATTACCCGACGTCGAAGGGCGCATCCCAGTCATAAGGGCAGACCTTGAAGGACCGCAAGCTGGAGCCGCGCAGTGCGCATTGGTGAACACCATGCCCTTGGAAGCCAGTTTGTCCATGTGCGGCGTCCGGGCCTGAGGGTTGCCCTCAAGGGCGCCCGTCCAGTCATTCAAATCATCGATCGCGATGAAGAGGACATTGGGTCGGTCGGTCTGTCCTTGAACCGCATCGGGAGACGAGAGCAGAGCGAGGACCAGCGCGGCTAAGGCGACCATCGTGGCCCCCTGTGAAACTTCACTGCAAGTTTCCCCACTATCGTTCCCTTCCCTATGCTGTGAATCGCTTGAACAAGTTCTCCGTCATGCGCTGCACGCGCGAATCTACACCTTGCGGCTGAGCGGCCTTGTGGGCGGGAAGCACGTGGCCTGGGGGCGATGACAAACCTTGCGCCCACCAGATGGTCCCGGCGTTGAAGACGACGTTGCCTTTGGGGCCGTCGTAGATCGTTGCTTCATGAGGCGTTCCGGGCGCTCTGCTGGCTTTCGTCTCACCATGAGTCAGGACTTCCATGCCGGGCAGGTCGAGGAGAGGATAGCCGTGCCACTCCCAGCCCACGAGGCCTTTGATTGCGTCGCCTTCCTTCATGCCCGTGCCTTCACACAGCCAGTGATCGGGCTTGGTGCAAGCCCAGTCGCCGCCGCCGCCGCTCCGTCCACCCATGAGCAGCGCTGTGCCGACCGCAGCACCGATTCCCGCTCCACCAACGAGCGTCCCAGCGCCAACCAGCGCTCCTTGTGGTGCAATCCCGACAACGCCGTGCCGCTGAGGGCATTGAAGGTCTTGCCGCAGCGCTTGCAACTGTAGCGGCGCAACCCGCGCGTGGTGCCGCGGCGCACCGCGCCGCCGGCTTGGCAGTGCGGACAGCGCCGCTCGGTGTCAATCTGCAGTTCGATCGCGGCCACTGCCGCGGCCCCTTCGCTGCGCTCCTGCACGGCCTGCTGGAGTTGCGACCACTGCGCTGCGCTCAAGCGGTCCAAGCCCGCCAGCCAACTCTGGAAACTCTGGTTCGTCATCGGGACTGATCCTCCTATATCTATAGCAATTATATTAAATAGCGAATAAAATACATACATTTCGCTATTTGAGCCTTGCAGATTCCTTTCGGGAGCAAACTGGCTCAAGCCTTTTGACTAACAATGCGCCTAAACAGGTTGTGGGTGATTCGCTGCACTCGCTCGTCTACCCCTTGTTGCGTCACCCCGTGTCTCACGGGAGTGGCGTGACCCGGCGGGCTCGACAGACCGTTGGCCCACCAGATGGTCGCGGCATTGAAGATGATGTTGCCCTTGGGTCCGTCGTAAATCGTAGCGGTGTAGTGGCCCGGCTGCTTTCCATTGATTCGCGTCTCGCCTTCGGCAACGATCTGCATGCCGGGCAGGTCCATCATCGGGGCGCCGTGCCACTCCCAGCCGATTAGGCCTTTGACCGAATCCCCCTTCTTCATCCCGGTCCCCGCAAACAGCCAGTGCTCCGGCAGGGCGCACGTCCAATCGCCGGCGCCCCTTACGGGCGGGGTCGTCCGCGCTCCCATCAGCAGGGCGCCGTCGCGGCCCAAGGTGGGTTTAAACCCTTTCTCATAGGGCGACTCCGTCCGGCCCCTGTCACCGAACTCGGATTGCTCAGGGAAGAACCAGCCTTCCCGGCGCGTGGTGCGATAAGGCCTACCGCTGCTGGACGGATGTAGCGGTACGACACACAAGACGGCATTGGCGCTCAGGAACGCGAGGTTCACGCCTTCATTGCGTGCGTGCATCACGTTGTCGTACATGTCCTCGGTCCAGTACTCGTCGTGGCCGACCGAGATGAAACCCTTCGTACGCAGCAAGCCCGCTGGGTCGGCGTGCGTGTCGATGTTGGAGATGTAGGAGACGTCGTACCCGTGCTGCTCCAGCCAAAACGCCAACGGGAACTCCCAGGGCAAGTATTCGCCCGAACCGCCTGACTTCTCGATCTTGTTGACGGGGTGCGTGAACAAGGCGTAAGGACGATCGAAGCTCACCGTGCCGCTGGGCGCGGTCGTGCTGGGGCGTCCGTTGCGGATTCCGGCGAAAATGAACGCTCAATCCGAAGGAAAATGAACGCCCGTTCC
>VXRL01000019.1 GCA_009838515.1 Terriglobia bacterium
GGGGCCGGGGCAGTTTCGCCGCCGCCGCATCCCGCGAGCGCCAGAGCAACCAGCGCCAGCAAAACGGCAAACGAAAGTGAGGATCCCTGGTTGGTTGACATCATCAGTACCTTCTCCTTGCTGCCCACAGTCTAGCACGGCTTCCCGTCATTCAGGCAGGATGCCACGAAGACGGAGCTGAAGGCCGACTGGAACACTCTCCTTGCTGCCCACAGCCTAGCACGGCTTGCCGTCATTCGGGCAGAATGTGCCACGAAGACGGAGCTGAAAACCGGCTGGAACATTTCTTCTGCTCGATGATGGTACCACACCAGGAACGGCATGAAATGTTTTTGTCAGTCCGGGTGCATCTTTTTTTGGATTTCCGACAAGTTTCGAGGGTTGATTCATGCGCGCAGGGTCGCTTGGCGGCCACCTCGAGGATCCGTTCGATGGACTGGATGGCGAGAGCGGGCTGACGGTTCATGGTGCCGGGCTGTTCCGGCAGCTCAGGTTGTTGCTCGCTTTGCCCGCAACACATTGGGCGGTGTGTCTGTAGTCGAGTCGCTCGCGGACGACTCACCTTCGGGCGGTCCCGGAGGCGCACGTATACTCCCGCTAGGAAATGCCCCTACGAGTTCCTTAGCTCCAAGCGATTCCGACGCGAAACCCTGAACACCCACTGGCCGAGAGTCGGTGGGTTCGATTGCGTCTGAAAAGGCACGCACCCCCGCCCCAGGCACCGCCACTCCCCCAACTCGATCCCGCGATTCCGCACCACCGAACTCCGGACGTTGCAGGACTTGGCAACACCCCATGGCGCCCTCCTATGCCTCCCGCCCGCCGAACCCGAACTTTGCTCTGGCCCGGTCGCGATTTGACAGTATCTATATAGCTCGATCAAAGCCGCCATCGGCCCCCCGGCCTTCAAACATCGAGGACCCATTCCCGCGACGCCCCGTAGCGGTCGCCCGTTTACCGGCCAATTCGCTCTCGCCCAAGAGACCTCCGACGGGGAAACGCCGCAGGCAATTGCTGTTGGTGCCGGTCTCCCTCGGCGCACGCGCACGGTAGCCATCACCGGCCACAGGGGCTGCATGGTGCACAGCAACGGCGCTCGCGCTATTGTGGGTCCGGCATGGCGGTGACAGCCTCTAGCTCCACGAAACTCTCCGCCGTGGCCTCGCCGGTCGCCGAAGCGGCGGCAGCCGCGTCTGACGCGGTCGAGTACCCGGAAGGGCATTGGATCGCGCAGAGCGTCTGGCACGGCGATGCGGTCAGGCTGGCCACGGCAGCATTGCACCACAAGTTCCGGGACCACGACGACGTGCTCGTGGCCATGGAGTTGGTGGTGTACTACCAGTTCGGCAACAACCGAGCCTGGCTGCAGCCGGACGTGCTGGTGGCGTTCGGCATGGGGCGTGGGGGGAACCGTCGCACGTTCAAGGTGTGGGAAGAAGGCAAGGCCCCGGACTTTGTGCTGGAGGTGGCGTCGCCGTCAACAGCGGAGAACGACGCACGGCACAAGGCGCGAGAATATGCCCGGATCGGGGTGCGAGAGTACTGGCGGCTTGACCCGAAAGGCACCATGATGGGGAGACCGTTGGAAGGCTACCCTTCCAAGGGGGGCCGGCATTAGCCGGTGGCGCCGGTGGCAGGCCCGGGCGGCGTCGAGTACCAGCAGAGCAGGGTGCTGGGGTTGGACCTGCGGAGTGAGCGGCGGGACCGGGCGACCGTGCTGGTGTTGGGGGACCCACGGACGGGCGAGGAGTTCGACGGCGCATTGGAGGCATCCGAGCAGCAGCGAAGGATCTTGGAAGATCAGGTGAGAGCCGAGAAGGCTCGGGCGAGCACTGCGGAGGCTGAGGCAAGCGCCGCGAAGGAGAGAGTGCGGGTATTGGAGCAGCGACTGCGGGAGCTTACAGGCTAAGGGCTCGAGCCGGAACAAGTCCTTCACTTCGTGCTTTCCGGTCGCGATGGTCACGGCCATGAGGCCGCAAAGCGATAGCAGCGCACTTGGTTCCGCCGTGCATCGACCCTCCGAGCGAGCCCGTGGCCTGCGAACGACTGTTTCCCCGGTACAGCCCGGGGATCACCTGCTGGCGGACCGGGGCTATTCAACGGCTGCCGGCATCCGCTACGTGGCTGCGGCGGGCGGGTCACCGTTCGGATCAACACGCAGACACTGCCACTCCACACTCGGCAACGCCAGCCCTTCGATCTACTCAAGGGCGTCAAGGCGGTGCGCCGAGCTGGCTCGGCGCAATCCTGGACAGTCCAAGTCGGCGACCCCCAGTGCGGCCCGGTGGCCGGGCGGGTGTGTGCGCTTCGCAACACCCGGGAAGCGATTCGCATCGCGCACAAGAGCCTCCGCCAGAAGGCCTCCAAAAAGGGCAGGCAGTTGCAACCGCAGACCTTGGAGTTCGCCAAGTACGTGATCGTCTTCACGACATTCTCGGAAGCAGAGTTCAGTGCGGCTCAGGTGCTGGACTGGTACCGCATGCGCTGGCAAGTCGAATTGGTGTTCGCGCTTCAAATCGCTCGCGCAGCTCGGGCATCTGCCCAAGCGCGACGACGACAGCGCCAAGGCTTGGCTCGTTGACAAGCTGTTCGTGGCGCTACTGGCGGAGAACCTGATCTCTCACGCCCGCGCCGTTTCCCCTTGGGGATACGATTTGGCAACGGCGCCGTCCGCCCAGTGCTTGGCGTGACTTCCGGCTCATGCTCCATCAAGTCAAGCGAGCGATCGAACCATCCCTGTCGTTGGTTCAGACGATTGGCGACTGGAACGCGATTTCCACGCAACTCGCGGATGCGCCTCGCAAACGAATACCGCAACTGGCGTCATATTTCGATTGGCCCCCAAACAACTTAACTCTTATGGGGCTCTGCCCCCAGCGAACCGCGGACCGCACCAGCACGCTCGCCACCCCCAAGCGGCCGGCACTGCCACAAATCCACGGGATTCGGGGGTGTTCAAAGGGCTCCAGAGGAACCCTTATTTCATTGATGCTATTATAGTTAGCGGATCTCGCGGTAATACGCGGTTTCGAGTGTTTCCCCCATGAAAGTAGTAACTGAAGGCATAACCTCACAGGGAACACGAACCCCAAAACGACTCTCGTCGACGTTTGTCAAGACGGTCACGCGGCCTGGACGTTACGGCGACGGACGAGGCAGCCACGGGCTCTCGCTGCTTGTGAAGCCAATGAAGCTCGGAGGGCATTCGAGAACCTGGAGCCAACGGCTTCGGATTAATGGCAAGCCTACCAGCATTGGTCTAGGCCCGTATCCGATCGTCACGCTGGCGGAGGCCCGCCAGACCGCTTTGGAGAATCGCCGCGCCGTTGCGAGGGGGCATGACCCACGCAACTCCATCCCCACGCTCGCAGAGGCGAGCGAGAGGGTGCTGGCGATCCACTCCACCAATTGGAAACACAGCGGTCGGTCGGAGAAGATTTGGCGAGCCCGTATGCGTGCCTATGTGATGCCGCAACTGGGGCGCAAGCGCGTCGACCACATCACCACGGCCGACGTGATGTCAGTGCTATTGCCGCACTGGTCAGCGAAGCGCGAGACGATGAGCCGCATCAAGCAGAGATTGTCCCGGATCTTCCGCTGGAGCATTGCCCAGGGCTACCGCACTGACGATCCCGCCGGGACCGCGCTCGACGCCGCCCTACCCCGGAACGGGGGAAAGGCTCAGCATTACGCGGCGCTGCCGCATGGCGAAGTCGCGGCCGCGATCGCAGCGGTGCGGAAGAGCGGTGCTTGGCCTGGAACCAAAGCGGCGTTCGAGTTTCTGGTGCTGACTGCGTGCAGGTCGGGCGACGTCCGTCTGGCGAAGTGGGGAGAAGTCAACCTCAAATCGGGTGTCTGGACCATCCCGGCGGATCGCGCGAAGACACAGCGCGAGCACAGGGTGCCGCTCGCACCCCAAGCCATCGCCATACTGGACGAAATGCGGAAGCTCACCGGCGGCGAGGGCCTGATCTTTCCTTCGGTCACCGGCAAGGCGCTTTCCGACTCAACGCTCTCGAAACTGGTTCGGGAGCAAGGCGTCCGAGCGGTCCCGCACGGATTTCGGTCTTCATTCCGCGATTGGTGCGGAGAGACGGGCCAGCCTCGCGAGGTTGCGGAGGCGTGTTTGGCGCACGCCGTCAAGAACAAGGTCGAGGCCGCGTACGCACGATCAGACCTGCTGAACAGGCGGCGGAAGATGATGCGGGCTTGGGCGGAGTACCTCACGGCCACAGGTCAAGCGCGACCAGCGTCATGACCCGAGTCTGTGCCAGCAAACATATCGGGATTTCACAGAAGATACGAACCGCCTTGATTGCGCAGATCGTAGGGAGCAAGGTCTCCGTGTATAAAGGCGGAACCGTCAATCCGTCGCACTTACGCAAACTCTCCGATACGTATCGACGTCGGTGCAGACAAAGGTCGGTCCAAGTATGAGCCTCCCAGTCGTGGTACGTTGGCCACGTGACTGCGACTACGCGTTGTGATTCGCCGAGAGCTCCTCTTTGGATCGGCATCGCGATGGTTTGCTTGCTCGCGCCGATTTCCGCTTGGAGTGAAGAGGAGACGTTGCCCAGCGCTGCTGACGGTCAGGAAGTGATCGTCGGCCGGATCGCCGGGTTGCCACTGAGTCATGGGCTTGACGGTGTGTACCCAGATTACCGGGAATGCGTTCGCGTCGATTCTTTCGTTTCGCAAGGGGGTGAGAGGCTGGACGTCCTGGAAGCTACGCACTATGTGATGAGATTTCGAGTGACGGTCACCTACCTTGCCGATTGCCAATGGCAGCTCTCCTACTTCGAACATCATGACCGGAGAGCGTTCGTCCGGGCCGTGGAAGAAACTGCAGCTGCGGCGGCAGCGCAGTCAGAGATCGGCGGCGTCTCGGAGACTGCGGATTTCGGCTTTCGGACGGGCAAGTCTGGTAGGCAAGAGGAATTGGATGGCGAGATCGTGTTCACGAGGTCGGAGACCAGCTGGGGGGTGGCCGGTATCCGAGATAGTGCGTTCGGTTGGCAGGAGCGGGAGACGGAGAACTCCGACCAATGAAGGGATAGACGGAACCTATCGCGCAATCGTACACGATTCGAATCTCTCCCTCCCTCTTCGCCATGATTAGCAATAACATATTGATAGTGAACTAGTTATGTGATTCGTAGATTACGATATACCCCGATATGCCCCCCAATCGAATCGGGATAGGTGGGCCGTACGCTGACGTCACAGGGCTCTGGCCCCCTTGCACGGCAATCCGGCTGCGGAACCCGAAGGGTTGATACCTTTAGGGGGGCTCGACTAGAGGTACTTGAGCAGCACGAACCGCGCCCGTCTGCGACTGTCGTCTCTGAGGTCGAGTACGAGCAGTCCAATGATCAGTTTCATCTCTGGTCTGGTAATCGCAAGCGGCTGGTCCCTGCTGATCAAGGCCTCCGCGACGCGGTCGTCGCCGAGGTAGATGTCGAGCACCAACCCAGGCGGGTCGTAGGTCCATCGGACGACACGCATTCTGAGCGCTTCGAACTCGCGCTTGACCGCACTGCCTCCGCTGGCTACGGCGAATTCTCCTATGTCCTTGACTTCGTTGGTATCGGAAATGGCGTGAGGCTTGCTCGTGCCGGAGAATATCTTTTCCCGCAATCCAGGATCCAGACCTCGGAAGGATACATATCCTTGGTTGAAGTCGTTCCGCTTGACGAGCATGTGACCGTCGTTCGCTGGATCCAACTCCGCACGCAGTTCCCTCCGCTCCAGATCGAGACTGCCGACCCTCGTGGACTGGCCCACCGGTTCTCCATTCCGAAGCAACGTTGCGGTGATGCTCTCAACCGGCTCGCCAGTTTCATAGAATCCGCCCCATCTGGGTTCTGATGGCGGCGAGAGCTGGACAGAATAGTCCGTCCACGCGAGTACCGCCTCCCTCAACGTGATCACACTGCCAGAGAGCACTGCAACCGTGAGGCAGACGTACGCTGCACGGCGCGACTTATCCCAAAACAACCAAGCAACAACGGCCAACGCGCCCGCCGTGCCAAGCTTTCCCAAGACGGAGAACACTCCGGGATCCATGTCGCACCGCTCGCTCGCCAAGACCTAAGTGACCAGCCTACACGATAGTCATGCTCGCGTTCGACGACGCACTCTGGAGTGGCCGACCTTGCGTGCATTGCCGCCACGCAGACGCCAGATACCCAGCCTTGGTCGCAAGCCACGCTCAATGGAAGAACGCGCTTGTGCAGACGTCGCACCGAAGCCAAAAGGGGCCCGCGGCGTGATGGCTCTTGAGGGAGTTCCGAGCACGACACGCTACGGCCCGTGATCTGACGAGCGAAGCCCATATGCAGAACGAGAAAGCGCTCTCAACGCCACGGGACTGGACCCACATCGTGATGTACGGCGGGAGCGCGGCAATCGGCTATCCGCCGGTGACCTGCTTGGTGCTCATTGTGGCCAACCTGTCGCTAGCGGCATCGCAAACACATGGCGCGGAAACTCGGACCCTAGGCTGATCACAATCTCCTATGTAGAACGGCTGCACGGATCACTGCCCCAGTACATTCGGCGCGTGCCACGCAGCACGGATGCGCTTTCCGAAAGACCCAAGCATCTGCAAGCAGCCGCGGGCTGTCGATTGCTCACTACAACTGCTGTCATGTCCACAGTGGCGATGCGAGTGACCCCCGGTATGAGCGTTGAACTGACAAACCATGTGGGGAACATGGAAGAGATGCGGCAGGCGGAGTGAGTGCCGGAGAGTCCGGATTCTATGCAATTGGACACTACTGTCCGGTTCGCCGGTACTTCGTTGGATGTAAGTATCTGACTGGCAATAAGATAAGGGAGATTTTGAGTGGTGGCGATTTGAACTGAAGCAGGATCCGCCAAGCGCGATCGTCACAGACTGCGATCATTTGCTGGCCGATCGGACTGGACTAGTCTCTTCGTATGCATGCTGGCAAGACTCTGTTTGCTCAGGTGATGAGCTTCCTCCCTTGGAGCACGTTCGCGCGGATCGTTGCCCGCTATGGCGGAGACCGCTCAGTGCGCTCCCTGCGCTGCACCGAGCAGTATCGTGCCATGGCGTTCGCTCAACTCACCGGTCGCCAGAGCCTGCGCGACCTCGAGGCCTGTGGGACTCATCCAAGACGGTGCCGGACGAATCGCGCTGTCCCTGCCTTGAGTCGTCCCCATCTGAGATGAGGCTGCGGGAACCGCGATCACTGCAGAGGCGCAATCAGACCAACAAACGAAGGAGTTGAATCCTCAGACACTCCACGCGGTCATCGGCTAGGAGTCCGGAACTTGGTTGCGGGCCTGGCAGGGAGTCAATGGCATCGAGCTGAGGCGGGTCGAAGTGCCAATGCCCACTCTCACAACAATGGGCAGGATTTCGGAACGGCCGGGCCGCACCTCGGGATCACCCTCCCGCGGAGGGATTCGTGGTGTCAGCGATGAGAGCCCGGAGTCGCTCCTCCAGAGCCCGCACTCTTGCGTCCGCTGCGCTGGCCCGCTGCTCGGCGCCCTCTCGCTCGCGCTCAGCCGCCTGCCTGCCGCGCCTTTCAATCTCTCGCTCGCGCTCTGCGGCACTAGCCCGCTCGTCTGCTGCCTGTCGCTCGCGCTCGACAGACAGTCGCTCGCGCTCGTCCGCGCTGGCCCACTCCTCCCCCGTGCGCGGATCGCGGAACACCAACACCGTCCCCCGTTCCCGCCGCTCGCCGCGCAGCTCCAGCCCCAAGACCTCGCTCCGAAACCACATCCGGCCTCCCGCCGCCACCGCCAGCACTGGCTCATAGCCGCCCGCTCTTGCCACGTAGCCCTCCAGTGGCTTGGCCATCAATTCCCCGGCCGGATCGAGCCGCCAGTATTCGCACACGCCCAGGCTGGCGTACTCGCCCACCTTGTGCTGCGCATCCTTGCCTGCCGTCGACGGCGACGCCACCTCCAGCACGAAGTCCGGCGGCTTGCCTTCGTCCCACACCCGGTAGGTGCTGCGGCTCGGGCTGCGCCCCACCCCGTGCACCACCTGCACATCCGGCTGCACGCAGGCTCGGTTATCTCCCCGCCTGTAGTACACCGCCAGTTCCATCGCCACCAGCACGTCCTCGCGCTCCCGGAAATGGTGGCGCAACGCCCCAGTGGCCTGCTCGACGGCGTCGCCGTGCGAGACACTCTGCGCGACCCAATGGCCTTCGGGGTAGTCGACCTCGTTGGCCTGCGGCACCTCGGAAGCCACATCTTCCGCTGGAACTGCTCGAACTTGGGTGTCTGTGAGAGCGCTGGCCGACATGTTGCATGCGCGCGTGCAAGCACGCACGCCCTTGAAATGATTCTACAGCCGCCGCGGGCGCGCCGGGCCGTTGCGCCACTGGACAAACGAGCTCGCCGGGCCTGACACGGGTGGCAGCGCAGCTGGAAGATCCGTTACCGGATTGGGGAGCGCGCAACCTCCGGTTGCCGCCAAGAAGTTGCGCACCTGTCGTCACCGAACCGGCATGCGACCGGATTTCAGGAGCGGACGTTGCGCCACTCCCGGGCGAAGCGCCGGACGAAGCCCCGGTGAAACCAGCCGTGCTGCAGCTTCCTCGAGCCGGGCCGATTACGAGAACAGGGGCAGCTCCTCGGTATTGTGGAACGGGAATCGCTGGCTGTCCGCGGTGTCCGCAACGCCGAGGTACTTCCGTAGCGCCTTGTGGATGTGCTTCGGGTGGATCAAGGTCCCGGACGTGTCGTCTCGCTGCAGCGTCCCCGCATTGATCTGGCGCGCGAAGTGCAGCTCGTCAGTCTCCCCCACCACACGATTGGTCCAAGTCTGATTTTTCTCCATCACGACGAAACTGCCGATCGGCCAGTGGTCCTTGCCCGCCTCGGCGTTGTACTTGTTCGTCCGACCGAAGTCTGATCCCATCACCACCACCAGCCGGTCCGCCACGCCCTGCAGCTCGGCGTAGTCCCAGAGGTAGTCCACCGCGCCCGTCAGGTTTCCCAGCAGCCAGCCCGCCTCCGCATCGTGGTTGTCGTGCGTGTCGAACCCGCCCAGACGTAGGTCCGCGCTGACCGCGACACCTGCCCGGAACGCCAGCACTGCCAGCTGCGCCTGCCGCTTCAGGGTGCTCCGGAATAAGCCGTATTCCTCGACCGCCTGCAACTCGTCCGTTGGGGGGATCATGTCCGCGAACGAGCGCAGCCCCTCCGCCGCGTCCGGCTCCAGTGCCGCCGCGTACAGCTCCCGGTTGCGCGCGTCCCGCGGCATCAGGTTAGGCGCCGCGGCCAGCCGTGCCATGCGCGTGTCGCGATGGCGTGTGATCGAGGACCAGTCCTCCGCGCCGAAGTACGGCCGCCGGTTCGGATCCCCGAGCACCAGTTCGGGCTTCGCAATGTTCCGGATGTCGCCCGCGTTGTTCAATCGCGTGAACACGGCCACGCCTGCGGTATTCGAGAACCCGCCGAAGCTCAGGTACGGCATCGACAGGCCGACCCCGTTGTGCGCGGCCAGCAGCGCCGTGGTTGTCGGGTAACCCTCCGAAATCCTCCCGCTCCAGTTGTGGACCGTGCCCGCGGTGTGGGAATTCGTCTGAGCATCCACGCCGTTCACTACCAAGATGCGCTGGTAGTACTTGTCGAAGAAGGCTTGGTTGCTGGCGAACGGTGCGTAGCGGATGTTGCCCGCCTGCCGGATCTCGCCGCTCGTCGCCCAGTTGTTGATGAGTGGCTCGCCAGCGACATTAGTCTTGGGATCGCAGAAGCTGGTCGGGTCCCAGCCGCCGTCGGCCTGGATAAACACGAACAGCTTGCCGTTGTAGTCTGCGGCGTTCGCCAGAGGCACCCGGAACCCCGACACGGCACCAACGCCCATCATGACCTTCATGAAGCTGCGGCGATTCATTGCGTCCTCCCTTCGCTAGAAATACAGGTACCGGTAGTCGGTGAGCAGATAAGCGACAGTGACCACCCATGTCCGGACTGCATGGTGCGGATCGGAGAAGTCGATGGCTCGGGTGACCGGGCGGATGAGATTGAAGTTCAACTGGCTGCCACCGTTCTGGTTGTATCGCCGGGCACCGTCCACCACGCCGTCAAAGTAAAGATGGTCGCCGCCTTCGGTGCAGTGGAACCTCGAACCGGTAAACGACTGGCTCTCGGAGTTTCGCTTGCGATTCCAGACCTCAACGAAGAGGTTGTAGGCCTCATTGACATCCGGTGAATCTACCGCCACGGTCGCGCCAAAGAACCTCTGGTGCAAATCGGCCAGTTTTCGGCGGATCGCGACCTCGCCCTGCGAGCTCCCGTCCTCCGCGACCACCTCGATCGCCAGTCGGGCCGCTTCGTCACCGGCCTTGTCCTGGTGGGCAACGACAGAGACGCTGTAGTCCCCGGAGGACGAAATCTCGACCGGTATCTCCACGGAGCAATTGCCCGTCATCCAGTAGAAACCCTCCTTCGGTCGGCCGCAGTTCTTCCTGCCGAGGGTCTCGAGCTCGACTTCGGTCACGGTCGATGCGCTGCTGCTGGCGACCACTAGGCGATCCAAGCTCAGGTTGCGGTCAAGCCTGTTGCCCTCGCTGTCCTGCTGGCCGCTGGAAGTGTTGTTCGTGAAGGACAGGCGCACGGTCTTCGAGCCCGCAGCCAGGGGCAAGGCCAAGGTGACCGGTTGCCGTGATTCCCACGACTCGGAAGTGATGTTGAACTGCCCGCCCGTTTCGGAGTAGGGAGTGTCGAACTTCGTGATTCCGTCGAACAGGAGGCGATTCTCTTCGGGCCAGTAGAAAAACTCGCGGCGCACGATCGGGCAGCTCACCTCGGCGGCATGGCTCTGCGCAACTGCCGCCATCAGAGGCGTGATCTCGCCCGTGCGCTCGATGATCCCGTCGGAATCGATGCCACCGTATAGAAGCTGGTAGCCCGTGTACCCCTGCGGGTCATGCAGCTTGCTTCGGGTCTCGTCGAGCCCGAACGGCTGCTGGAATCGCCTCCCCCACACATACCCTGTGAGGGCGTCCGTCTTTGCAAGCAACTCTTCCGGGGTGAGGAGCCGCGCCACACCCGCGTCGCGGAGCGCGGTTGCGCGGGTCTCATCGTCTCCAGTGACAGATTCGGCCCGGAACCAGGGGGAAAGCGCAATCTCGGCGAGGAGGTCCTTTGCGTTGTAGGCATCACCGCCGCCGAATCCGTCGCGGAACGACTGCGCGAGCGCATCGACCTCCAAGGTCTGCGCGGCCGATGCAACGAGCAACGCATTGAATTCCGAATCGGCGCTGTCGCTCGGGGGCTCGACGAGTTCCACGCCCATGACAGCCGGCCACCAAAATCTCACAGCCGCCTTGGCGAATCGCTCGTCCGCCACGAACTGTCCCACCAACCATTGCAAGCTGGTGTCCGCGCTTGGTGCCGACTGGTCGCCAAACCCTGGGGTGCGCATGTCGCGGAACCAGGTATCGCCGCGCTGGTAGGGGGATACGGTTCCGTCTTTGGGATTCCTGTAAAGGTTCGGCAAGGCGTCCCGGCCGGCGTTCTTGTCCCGGAAGAGCCCCATGTCGCCGTAGTTCTGGTACGTGCCGGCGACCGGGTCCATCGGAATGTGGCATACCGTGCATGCCGGGTTGTACATCGTGGGGTTGTGCGTATCCGCGAGGGCATCGGCGTCCTGCGTACGTGCCGCAGACTTCTCGATGTCGAAGCCCAGGAAGTGGTAGTAGGTCCATCGGGAGCGGGCTCGGTTGCGATTCGTCGCTGTCGTGGGATAGCGCCGCAGGAAAACGGTCGTGTTGAGGACTCCGGCGTGGGGGTAGTCGGTGGACAGATTGCCCGGGTTGATGACCCTCCAGACGTTGGGAGGGTCTTCCTGCACGATCATGGACCTGTCGCGCCTGAAGTACCTCGCGATTTCCGAAGGCTTGAATTCCGTGACATCCTCGGGATTGTCAAATTCCGTCGTCGCACCGTACGCGGCCGCGGCCATGGGATTGGCCATGATGTAGTCCGCGGTCAGGATTTCCGTGTAGGGCAGGTCGTTCTCGACAACGTGCGCGATGAGCTCAAGCGGGGCGCGAGCGGCACCGTACTGCACGGCTCTCTCGTGATATCGATATTCCGGATAGCGCCGCGGGTTGTCGGCATACCCGTTCGCAATGCCCTCTTGGGCCAGTTCCCAACGCTTGTTCGTCAGATCGACGAATCTCACCTCGGCAACCCCGATCACATTTAACCGCTCGCGGTCCGTAAGCAACCGATCGTTGGCGGACCTGATCAGGAAATCGTGGAATCCCGGGCCCGTCATCAAGCCTTTGATCGTCCGGCGGAGGCTGGATTCCTGGCCGTCGCTGACCGCGCGGAGCTCGGACTCGGTCGGGAGCCTGCCGGCAAACAGGAGTGCCGCCCGGCGCAGCGTCCTCCGAGGAGCGGCCATCGTCACGCCTTCGAACAGCGTGTCGGGAGACAGCCCTCCCGAGACGTCGCCTCCCAAGCCACGCAGGAACCGCTCCATGTTGGCGAAGTCGGTTGAACCGGCGACCAGCTGGACGCCCCCGCCATGGCCTTCCGCACCCTGGATCTTATTGAGGATCAGGTCGGCTCCGCCCTCCACGGTATCCAGGAAATTCTGGAACACGGCAAGGTTCGTTGCCTCGTGGCCGTCCACGCCGGAAGGCGTGAGCACGAGGCGTGTGTTCCCGGAAGCGCCACCTGCGACATGGCAGTTGATGCACTTCGACTGCACGACCGAGTCCGAAATATAGTTGTCGAAGATGCCGCTCGGCGATTCCCCGGCCGCCGCAACACCTCGCCATGGTGACCGCACCGGTGGCGGAGCGAATCTCGCAACCAACGGACTCTCGATTCGCTTGCGGAACGCACCCGGCTCGGGACTCAGGCCGAGATACGCCGGGCAAAATGCCTGAGATTGGATCGAGCTGGCCCCGTTCTCGAGACGCCCGTGCGCTGACTCGCTCCTTGCGGCCAGCATGCTCTCAAGGAGCCAAGCATGGTCGTGCTCCGCCCAAAGGCGCTCCTCCTCGGCCTGGTCGCGCTCGGGGTCTCCGACGCCGACCTGCGCCTGACAAACCGCGATGCCGAGCATTGCGGCCAAGGAACGGCCCAGTGCCCGCATGAGACGGGCGCGCGCTCCACCAAGTCTAGCCATGTCCCTAGGTGCCCTGAACGAGCCTAGCGAATGCTATGACGAAGCGTCAATGCACTTGGTTGCGTGGAATGCACGACGCGGTCTTGATTTCCCGCTGAGCTGAGATGAAGTCTCATTCCGTTGCAAATGGAGTTTGCGTTTCGGATCCCTCCGGTACCTTGTGCCTGAGGAAACGAGACCCCGCGCGCTCCATCCCCGCTCTCGAATCTCGCGAATACCGCGTCTTCCGGCCGCTCGCCGACCTCGGTGATTTGCGCCCCGGCTCCCACCGGCCGAACCCGAATATCGCTCTAGCGGAGTCGCGATCTGACAGTATCTATATGGCCTCATTCATATGGATTCCGTGTCGGCAGTCAAGGCCGGACCCGCACGGGCAGGTTCTGAAGAGGCGAGAGGGTTCGGCCACAGCAATTGTCGGCCCGATCCCAAGACGATTCTGACTATGTAGCGCGAACCTTGCGAGAGGCTCGTGGTGTGGTTGACGCGTCGGCCAGCGCGAGTCGCTTGCCTGGAAATTCGAGTGGCAGCAGAAAGGACTCACCAGCGGCTTTTGGATTAGTCCCGATTGCATGGCTATTTGCCATATACGCGCGTCACTTCGCTTAGCGTGTCTTGATTAAATTTCGAAAGTATGCCATTTTCATGGTTGTGAGCCATGAAAGAAAGCAAAGGCTGAAACCGCTTCTCGACAAGGTCCCGCCCGGCTTCATAGTGGACACACCCTGGCTAAGGGCGCAGGGCCTAGACCCTAAGTCCATTCACGATTATGTTGCTCGTGGGTGGCTCGAACGGGTGATACGCGGAGTGTACCGCCGACCGCTGCCGGAAGGCGTGCAAAGCGCTCATGAACCGTCTTGGGAGATCTCCCTTCTATCCTTGCAACGGCTCATGGAGTACGACGTGCATTTGGGCGGCGAGAGCGCTCTTGACTTCGCCGGCTACGCACACTTCCTGAGCCTCGGAGGACAGCCGCGCGTCCATCTCTACGGTGCCGTACCGTCCTGGCTGAGACGAATGCCGATGCAAACGCAGGTCATTGTGCGCCAGCGCAAATTGTTCGGTGGCGATCCGATTGGCGTCCGCGATGCCGACCGCCAGGAGAGGTCAAGCGGACCGATGGTCGATGTATGGCGCTGGCCTGTTAAGGCATCATCTCCGGAACGCGCCATCTTGGAGGCGCTCGATGAGCTGCCGCACGTAGCGAGCTTCGAAAACTTGGACAGGGTCTTCGAGGGGCTGACGTCGCTACGGCCAAAGCAGCTCATGGCACTGCTAACCGCTTGTCGAAGCGTGAAGGTACGTCGGCTGTTTCTCGTGTTCGCGGACAAGCACCAGCATCGCTGGCGCAAGCACCTCGACACCTCAAAGATTGACGTTGGCTCCGGACCGCGGGCGCTGGCTGTGGGCGGGAAGCTTCACCCGACATACCGGATCTATGTGCCGGAAGGACTGGTACCGCCGAAGATTGCAAGGACACCCAGCGATGCTTGAGCAGTACGTGCGACAAGTTCGACTGTTGCTGAGCGTGCTGCCGGACATCGCGAAGGAACCCGTGTTCGCGCTCAAGGGCGGCACGGCCATCAACCTGTTCTACCGGGACATGCCAAGGGTTTCTGTCGATATCGACCTCACCTACCTGCCGGTGGCAGACCGCGAATCGTCGCTCGACAACATTGACGCTTCGCTTGACCGCATCGCGCGGGCGATCACTGTTCGCAACCCGCGGGTCAAGGCGCAACGCATTGCGGGTGGCGGAATCAATGACACACGAATCTTGGTGAGCGATGGCCAAGCACAGATCAAGATTGAGACGTCTCCGGTCACGCGAGGGGCGGTGTATCCGGCGAGACTGATGGTGGCGTCTGAGGCGGTGACGGAGCGATTCGGCTTTGTCGAAATGAACGTTCTGGCCTTCCAAGATCTGTACGGCGGCGAACTCCATGCGGCACTCGATCGTCAGCACCCGCGCGACCTCTTCGATGTGAAGCTCCTATATGAGAATGAAGGCCTGACCGATGACCTCTTCCGTGTGCTCATGGTCTATGTGGCGAGTTCAGGCCGACCAATGCACGAGCTCTTGGCCCCCTCGACTCCGCTCCGAGAAGACTTATTTCGCGCAGAATTTCTGGGGATGACGCAGGAGGCCGTGCCTGCAGATGCACTCGTCGGGGCGCGCCGACGTTTACACGCCGACATTAGATCACGGTTGAAGGGCGAGGTAGCGAACTTCCTCCTGTCCCTTCACGATGCCGATCCCGACTTCGCAGTGATCGGATTGCCTGACGCTGCGAATCTGCCGGCGATTCGGTGGAAGATAGTCAATCTGGAAAAGCTCAAGCGAGCCAATCCCGAGAAGCGTATGGCGCAGAGGGATGCTCTCGAGAGCCTGTTTCAGTGATTCCAAGTACCGGTGTGATCGATGATCGATGACCGCCCAGCCCGCGCGCAAGTCGACTCGTCTCGTTGGAAACAGTAGGACTGCGGGCAGTCCATGCCTTCACACTTGGTGCCGGTGTGCGGAACCGGCAGCAGGATCTGGTCTCTTGCTGCGTGCACTAGCTGGCGCCGTCGCGAGCCACTGCGGTTGTATGCTGGGACGGAACGCCGCTTGGGCGAATCTGGGTGCGCTATGTCAATCACGCGACCTAGCTCGACCGAACTCTCGGCTGTGGCCTCGCCAGTCGCCGAGGCGGTGGCGCCCGAGCCCGACGCGGTCGAGTACCCGGACAGACTTTGGACCGCGCCAAGCGTCTGGCACGGGGATGCGGTCAGATTCGCCACGACGGCGCTGCTCCACCATTTCAGGGACCACGACGACGTGCTCGTGGCCATGGAATTGGTGGTGTACTACGAGCGCGGCAACAACCGGGCCTGGCTGCAGCCGGATGTGCAAGTGGTGTTTGGAGTGGTCGATCCCCACGCAAACCGCAGAACGTTCAAGGTGTGGGAGGAAGGCAAGGCACCGGATCTTGTGCTGGAGGTGGCATCGCCGTCGACTGCGGAGAACGACGCGCGGCACGCGGCGCGGAAATACACCCGGATCGGGGTGCGCGAATACTGGCGGCTCGACCCGACAGGGGAGCTGACGGGGACGCCGTTGCAGGGCTACCGTGCCAACGGGAGCCGGCATGACCGGGTGGAATCGGTCCCAGGCCCGGGCGGGGCCGAATACCTCCGCAGCGCGGTGCTGGGGTTGGACCTGAGCACAGCGCGCCGGAACGGCCCGACGGTGCTGGTGACTCGCGACCCGCGGACTGGCGAGGAGTGCGATGGACTGGTGAAGAAGTACGACCGGCAGCGAAGGATCGCAGAGGCCGGAACGAGTGCCGCGGATGACGAGCTGAGCTCGATCCAGGCACGGATAAGCACGGCAAGAGAGCGCACGAGGATTGCGGAGGAGCGAGCGCGGGTATTGGAGCAGCGACTCCGGGAGCTGACGGGGCAAACCGGACCGATGGGGCGAGATTCCAAGGGTTGAGCACCCCTTCCTCACATAGTCCTGCAACGACCGAGTCGAGCCAGGAATCAGCACCCCGACCCGCTACGGCTCATTCCCCTGGCTTCCCTGCCTGACCCGACACTTGCCGGTCCGCATGGTACCCGGGCTTGGCGCGCCACTGCCGATAGCGTTACTATTCGGCGGCTCACCGTCTGCCCTCGTCGGTCTGAGGCCGGGCCTGGCTAGAGACTCATCCTCGATTCCCGTCCAGCCCCAAATTCCGGCTGTCCCGCGCCCAGCCATTACAAGCTTGGGATCCGGGTACGCCAAAGGCTGATCGAGAGCCAGCGCCGGGAATTGTTAGATTGACATACAAACGTGGCAGATTCGACACAAGGCCCCGACTCATTCGTATTCAAGACCGACCGCCCCTGGCCCAATCCTCCCCTGAACGTGGGTGCCATCGTGGGCCACGCGACCCCGGACAGCGTCCGCCTCTGGCTCCGCACGGGACGCACTGGCCAGTTCACGCTGCTGCTCGCTCCAAGGGACGCCACGCTGGACGCCGATGCTCGCGCAGCCTTGCGGGATCAGCTCGGGCGAGTGCCGCTGAGCCTGGAAGACGTGGAGGCTCTAGAGACCGGCACCAGAAGGCTGGACTTCGCCATCGAGGATTTCGACGCCGACACGACCGTGGTCCTGGACCTCGACGGCCTCTCACCCGATACGCGCTACGGCTACATCCTCTACTTCCGGGACGAGGAGCGTGTGCTGCTCGGACACAACCGCCTGCGCGGCTTCCGCACGCCCCCCGCCTACGAGGAGCGCAGGCCCTTCCAGTTCGCGTTGTTCTCCTGTCACATGCCCTACAAGGAGAGCGGCCTGTTCGGGCGCCGCACCGAGGTCCGCAACCTCGAGATGTGGGACTACCTTGGCGCCACCTTGGAACGCCACGGCCATCATGTCGATCTCGTCATAGCCGGTGGCGACCAAGCCTACACCGACGGCGTGCCGACGTTGGACATCTGGCGCTACCTCAACCACCGCATGCGCAGGGACGGCGACAGCCTCCTGCCGGACGAAGCGTCCATGCTGAGCTGGTACCGGGACATCTACCGCGGCTACTGGGGCTTCGCGAGCGTACAAGAGGTCTTCGACAGCTTTCCCACCTACATGGTCTGGGACGATCACGAGATCGGCGACGGCTGGGGCTCCCATCAACTAACCGAAGACGGCACGGGTGACGGCGTGAGCAAGATGCTGCCCGGCCTGGAGGAGAAAGGGCTCACGCGCGACGAGGGCCTCGAACTCGCTCAGCGGATGTTCCGCGCGGCCCAGCAGTCCTACGTGGAGTACGAGCACAGCCACAACCCGCCGACCGAGGACGGAGTGCTCGACTATTCCTTCCGCCGCGGCGGCTGCGCCTACTACGTGCTGGACGGGCGCGGCCGGCGGGACATTGGTCGCGAGAGCTTCCGGATCCTAGGACGCGAGCAGTTCGACCGATTCGCCGCGTGGATCGAGGGCTTGGACCCGGAGGAGACGGCATTCCTGTTCGTGGTTTCAGCAGTGCCAGTGCTGCACACCAAGGCGGGCCTGGTAAACGCCGACGAGCGCTGGGTGATCGACCAAGCGGGCCTCGGCGACGATCTCCGCGACTCCTGGGAGCACGAACTGCACGACGAGGAGCGCGGCGCGCTTCTGCGAGCGCTGTTCGCAGCAGCGGCACGAGGGATTCGAGTTTGCATCCTTAGCGGGGACGTACACGTTTCTGCCGTGTTCTCGATCGAGGACGCAGAGGGCCATCGCATCTACCAGCTCACGTCAAGCGCCATCACGTATGGCCTTTCGCGCGCGATCTCGTGGGTGCTGAGCGCGGGCGCGGCGGACAGCGGCGAGACTTCGGAAGGGTACAGCTTCGAGCGACTCGCGCTCTACGCGGACAGTACGTACGCCTTGATCAGCGTTGATCCGCAAGCAGGCGAATCGTGGTTCAAGCTCTACGGCGAGCAGAAGCTGGAACGGCCGGAATCGCTGGGAGGTGCCGAGGCCGTTCCGTTGAACCACTCCCTCGCCAAGATCCGGCTGTTCTGATTCGGTCTGATGCTCCCGCGTCGACAGGGCAACAGGGCAGATGAACAGCAGTTGAAGGCACGCGCAAGTGCCGTGGAGTGGTCGCTTTCGCCCCCTGTGCGGCCGGTCCGTCCTACAGTTCCCGCGGAATCAAGCCCCAAGCTGCGCTGGTTCGCATTAACGTGTTCTATTCGTAAAAAGAGTAGAGATATTAGACTAGTCTCGATGAGCCAGAAAAGAATCAGCGAGAGAGCAAGCATCTCGAACCTCGTGTCAGGTTCAATTGCCGGGCACGCTCTCCCGCTAGCAAAGAGCTAATGCCGCGCCTTGATTCAGTCTCCGGCAACGTCATGCACAATTTTGTCAGGCATCGCTCTGTCGCTGCTGTCCTAGCCTCCCTCTTGGCGCTCGCCCTGACGCAATCCTGCGGCAACCGCGCAGCGACTGAGCCCGCCGATGCTTACGAAATCTACGAGTCCGGGAACTTGGTTGTCGATCTCTACGATCTCCACGAGTCTCTTGGTTCCGGGCAGTCCCGGATGGACGCGGATGCCGAGAGGTTGCTCTCGGAGAGCCTCAATGTTCCCGACGCCGACCCCAACTGGCCGACGCTAGCATTTCTCGCCGGCGAAATCGAATTGCGGCGAGGAAACATCGGCGACGCGGAAAGATCGTTTCGTCAGCTTGCAACCTGGGGGTCCTCGACTGAACCGAATACGGACGAGTCCGACTCGTGGGGCGGTAGCGGCCTCGCGGTCATCGGACTCTGGCGTTGGCTGGAGATTCTCGAAGGCGACGAAGCCACGCCGGCCGACCGGGCGTCCGAAGCGATCGAGGTGGCCCTGAAGCTGAAGAGCACCCGCTTCTATAGGGGCATGCTGGACTCAGGCCTCCTCCCTGGATTGCCCCAGCTTGAAGAGGATCTGACTCGGATGCTCGCGCACCTAGCGTGGAAGAGCGAGCATCCGAAGCGAAGAACGCTGTTCCTGGAAGGGCTCAGCACTTACACCACCCATCGCCTATCGCCAGAGGATCAGGCCATTGTTGACGAACTGGTCTCAGAGGGCTTGCTTGATCCAAAGCAACTGCAACTGTTCCGCGCAAAGAGGCTGCTTGCCCTTGTCTTGACTCGGCCAGAGGAGGACATCGCGATCGAGTTGCTCCGAAGCATCTGGGACGATGCCAGTCTCGGCGCGAACGCGCGGTCCGAGGCGGGATACCTTTGGTGCTACTACATGCGGAGACGTGGCGACCGACGAGAGATCATTCAGATCCTCTCGGAAGTCATCCAGCTCGCTAACGACGATCAAATCGCCGAGATGGCTCTATATCGCAGGGCGATGACGCAGAACTCGCAGGCCCTGTTCGAGCAGGACATGGAAGAGTTGATATCGGACTACACCGACGGATTCCTGACCGACGATGCTCTATATCAGCTGGCCACCAGATCGCTGTTCAGGGGCGATCTGGAGGACGCGATCACAAGCTACTCGCAATTGCAAGACCTTCCAGTGCCTCATGACTACGAGGACTCGGCCTACATCCTTCCAGCGATCGGACTGATCGGACGCTACGATTCCTCGAACGTCGATCCCGACACCGCCGCTCTGCAGCGAGCCGAGAGTTTCCTGCAGGAGTATATCGACGCGTATCCCAATGGAGTGTTCCGGCTCCGCGCGCTGTTTTGGCAGGGCCGGATCTCGGAGGCCTTGCGCGACGCTGCGAGAGCGAGAGACCGATTCGAGCAAGTGTTTCAAGAGGCTCCGTACAGCTATTTCGGAATCCGTGCTCAACTCCATCTCGAGCATGGCCGGGAGGCCGAGCGCATGGTCCTACCGGATCCCGGATCGGATACTGCCGCGCACATTCGAGACTCCTACCGTCCGGATCTTGTGCCGACGAGACTGAGCCGAGGGTCTGCCTACCACCGGCGCCTACAGGCGGCAGGAGCGTCAGGCCTATATCAGAGAGTGCTCGACGAGTCATCGAGCGTGGAGGCCTCCTTCCGACGAAGATTGGACGGTATCCCGCTTGGGGATTTGGATTCCCGAGGGCTGATCGTCCCCATCGGACTGCTGCTCTCGCTGCGGGAGGACGTGGGGGCTGCGCGAGACTCTGAGGCCGTTGCGGAGAACTGGCTGCAACTGGCAGGGTTCTCGCCGGCCATGAGGTCGGCGACTGGCCGCTAGCGATCGAGGCGACGTCAGTGGTCGGGGACAGGCTACCCTGGCGAAACCGGATTACCACGGAACTCCAGACGGATCCCAGCTACCTTGCGACTGCGTACCCGGCGCTGGCCGAATTGCAAGCGTTGGACTTGGATCAGGCCCTGATCGATCACGCCTGGGACGTTGACGGCTCGACCGAGTTGTCGAGGAGCTTGATGTACGCAGTGATTCGCAACGAAAGCCGGTTCTATCCTGGCGCGATT
This sequence comes from Terriglobia bacterium, assembly GCA_009838515.1. Taxonomy (GTDB): domain Bacteria; phylum Acidobacteriota; class Terriglobia; order Bryobacterales; family UBA6623; genus VXMF01. Next base: position 21,076 of record VXRL01000019.1, read on the forward strand.
TCACCTGTCGGAGCTGTGGGCTTGTTTCAATTCATGCCCCACGTGTTCAGGAACCTCAAGAGGTCTCTGAACCTGGCGAGCCAAGTGGGCACTCAATCCGACTTCGATTTCCTTTCTGTTCCAAGGAACAATATTTCCGTTTGGTCCAAGTGGGTCGCAGCAGAAAAGTTCGGATTCGACGAGCGCGACGGCTTCGCCATGGGCTTGATGAAGCATCATGGGGGCAGCGGTAACTTGCGCAACTGGAATCGAACGTGGAACACGATCAGGCCTGATGGCACGGAAGCGGACATAGAGTTCCGCATGGACACACCCGGCTTCAGCGCGACTCGGATTTTCGTCCAAAAGGTCCTCCGCGACGTTGCTGTCGCGGAAGCGTCGGGGATCTTCCGTGACTGACGGGCGTTCGGTCGCTCGATCGATGATGGAACTGGCCGAGCACTTGGTCCCACGGTGGGATGGATATTGCGCGGGGATTCAAGCGATCGCTGCGAGTGGAGAGACTCAGTGACGACGAAGTTTAAGAAGAATCTCGGGATCTTCGCAACGGCAATAGCGGGGATTGCGTTCTTCCTTCAGAATGTCGAGAAGATATTCGATTCGTCTGGGTTTCTAGCCGGGCTGCTCGGTATTTCCGCGTCCACCCACGAGTTACAGCTAGTCTGCGACGATGAAGTGTCATTCGATAACTGGCGAAAGACCCGCTTCACCATGGTCGGATTCAATCGCACTGAAGATGATCTACAAGTCAGAATCGAATATGGATTCGGCGACGATCCCGAGGCAGGGTCGTTCAGTGTCGAAGGCCCGGTATTGAGGGGCAGCGCAACACGTCAGTGGCAGACGATCACCGTGCCCCGAAGTTCGGATTTCGAAAAGACTGTTCGCTTGCCGAGACTAGAGGTGCTCAAGAGGCCCAATATTGATCCGGTGGAAGTGGAGATCCATTGGGAGCTTCACAGTATCAATGACAAGAGACTGTTAGAGACTGGAAGCCATCTTCTGTCGATTAGAGGGCCGTTCGATTAGAAAAGAACATCGCCTTCCAATCCGCAGATGCAACGAGATCAACTCGGTGGCGCAGCTCCAGATAAGCTGGAGCGTTCGCGCTGCGACGCCAATAGTTCGGTTCGAGAGTGTCGCGCCACTAATCACAGAGGCGAAGATCTCGCCCACCTCGTACCCCCACTCTGATGACGAATAACGCGGGAAGGTGGGTCTGAACTGATGCGACGACGCAAGCTAGAGCGAGAGCTAAGCGCTATGGGTTGGCGTTTCAAGCGACATGGCGCGAAACACGACATGTGGACGGACGGCCAAGTCACGGTTTCCATACCCCGCCACCGGGAGGTTGAAGAAGAACTCGCAAAGGCAATCCTCAAGTTCGCAGCTAGGGCGAATGCAGATAGCCTCGGAACGGACTGATCAGTCTGACTGATCAGTCAGCCAGCACCGCTCAGGCACGAGGCGCTATACTTGGGGCACGATACTGTCGCGGGTGTCGGAATGGGTCGTACCGAGGAACAGTGGCGATCGGCGATTCTCGTCGGGACATCCAACGGGAACCGACTCTCCGGCAAGGTACACAGGGGCAACAAATTCTGGCTAGCCAAGCTTCCTGCTCTTGATGTGATGACTCAAGGCAGGTCTAAGGACGATGCATATGCAATGGTCAAAGATATGCTCGAGACACTCGTCAATCTGCCAGAATTCTCGGTCCGAGTGATTCCAGACGATGAGGATGGCTTCGAAGTTACAGCGCAGGTTCCGAGCCAATGCGAACCCGCTTGGGACGACTCAGATCAGATTGTCGGGCCTCCCGATCAAGTCATGCTCGTAACCTCTGAGTGAGCAGCCACAGGTTCGTGCCGTCGAGGATCGATCCCTAACCGAATTCTGACGTGGAAGGATCATTGACCCTTCCAGTTGCGATCGGTGCCAAGTGCAAGGGCCGATCCCGTCGGGCGTGTCTGTTGGCCGCAGAAGAGATTCACCAGCGTCTCTTGGATTAGTCCCGCCTTCGCTGTAGTGTTACGTTTCCGCCCAGTCTAGGCCGTTACCCATCCACCAGGCCACACACATGAGAGCCCCTCCCCCTGCCACCCTCTCCCCCAGACACCTTGGAGAGCTACGTTTCTAAATGTAAACGACTGAAAAAGTGCTCATTTCTACACGATTTCAACATATATCGTTCGAATTTGGGTAGTTTTCCTAGCCTGCCTGATAGACTGCGGTTGCCTGCACCTGTAGGCGATATGCGTGCATACAGATCCTCGCACCCGCGACCTCAGGTGGGCTTGGATGCTTGCCTGGTTGCTTGTAGTCGCGTCGCTCTCAGCGCCGGTAGGACTGGCGCAATTCAGACCCGGGGACTACCGGGCAGAGTCCGACCAGGACCGCGCAGAGATCGAATACGAGCGGTCTCGGCCACAGCAAGCTGCATACGAGCTCAGGCGGGCTCTCGCACACGCCCGCTTGGGTGCCGCTGCCAGTACGATCGAGCCACAAACCCTCTGTCCGGCCACGGTAAGTCAGGGCGACGGCCATCCGACATTCGGCAGACTGGCCTTGCAGCCCTTGACGCCACGGTCCGCGCTGCGACCGACTACAGCGAGGTGGAGCACCGTAGCCCCGGCCTCGCAATCTGCCGCTGGCATATTCGGCGAGTACATTTCTGAGCAAGTAGTCCAGTCGCGCTGTATCAATTGCCATGTGGAGGGGGGCGTCTCCGGCCACACGAGGCTGGTACTTTCCGCGAGCACTGTCGATGGTCACGAAGCTCTAAACCTTGCAGTCTTCGAGAACCTGACCGCCACCATCGAGGGCGCCACGGACCTGATCCTGAACAAGATCCAAGGCGTGGCTCACGGCGGCGGAATCCAAGTCCCAGCTGGATCGGCAGACTTTGCCAACATGGAGCGGTTCTTGCGCTTGCTTAGCGGTGAGGGAACCTCCGGCACGGGTTTATCTCCGGATTCGCTGTTCGAGGGGGTCACGATGGCCTCGCCGGCAAGGACATTGCGAAGGGCGGCCTTGGTCTTCGCGGGCCGGTTGCCGACACCCGCAGAGCTGACCGCTGTCAGCGACGGAAGCATCGGCAGCCTGCGCCGGACGATACGCGGCCTAATGACAGGACCTGGCTTCCATCAATTCCTAATCCGCGCCAGCAACGACCGGCTCCTGACCGACCGGCACATCATTGACGTGCTCGATCCGGAAGAGGGCTTCCTCGTGGATTTGGCCAACATTCACTGGGAAAAGGCCAAATCGGCCATTGACCGCGGCTATGACCACCCCATCAAGGATCGGGAGTTCCGCGAATGGGAACGGGCATTCCAGTTCGGAGCCTCGCGCGCGCCGTTGGAACTAATCGCGCATGTCGTGGAAAACGACCTGCCCTACACCGAGATCCTGACAGCCGATTACGTCATGGCGAATCCGTTTGCCGCAAGGGCGTATGGCGCGGATACGGCATTCGACGATCCCAATGACCCGTACGAGTTCAGGCCGTCGCGAGTCGTCAGCTATTTCCGCAACGACGATTCCAAGATCCGGATCGAGACTGATGACAGGCTGGGCCGCTGGATCGCCAACCCGGGCACCCTCAGCACCAAATATCCCCACGCGGGCATCCTCAACACCACGGCTTTCTTGCTCCGCTACCCCACGACGGCCACCAACAGGAACCGCGCCCGGGCCCGCTGGACGTACTACTACTTCCTAGGCTTGGACATCGAGAAGTCGGCCGCGCGCACGACCGATCCGGACGCGCTCGCGGATACGGACAACCCGACGATGAAGAATCCTGCCTGCACAGTCTGCCACAGCATCATGGACCCGGTAGCCGGGACCTTCCAGAATTATGGCGAGGAGGGCCTCTACCGCGATGCATGGGGCGGGCTGGACTCCCTGGCGGGACTCTACAAGCGTCCGAAGGACGGATCGGAATCGCCGTACCAGGAAGGAGACACGTGGTATAGGGACATGCGGGACCCCGGATTCGACGGAGTCTTGGCACCGAGCGCCGACAACAGCGTGCAATGGCTGGCAGAACGGATCGCGACAGACCCGAGGTTCGCGGAAGCGGCGGTGAAGTTCTGGTGGCCGGCGATCTTGGGTGTTGAGGTTGCCAGCCCTCCCGAGGACGAGGGGGACAGCGGCTTCGAAGCGCAGCTTGTGGCCGCGACAGCGCAACAAGCTGAGGTCGAACGCCTGGCCGATGCGTTCCGGCAGGGTATTGCGGGAGGTAAGCCCTTCAACGGACGTGACCTGCTCGCGGAAATCGCGCTCTCGCCGTGGTTCCGGGCCGAGTCGACCGGAAACGGCGATCCCGTCCGTGATGCAGCCCTCGCCCACGCCGGGATGGAGCGGATCCTCACGCCCGAGGAGCTGGAAATCAAGACCGAGGCTATTACGGGGTACGTTTGGGGGAGGAGGTTGTCGACATACGTCAAGCACGGCCGCGACACCCACCTGAATGGGACGCTAGCGCAATACGGCAGATACGAGCTGATGTACGGAGGAATCGACTCCGACGGCATCGCCGTGAGGGCCGGTGACCTGACTCCCCTGATGGCGGCTGTCGCGCAACGGCACGCGATCGAAATCAGCTGCCCCGTGGTGATGCGGGAATTCTTCTTGCTGCCCGAGAGGCAGCGCCGGCTGTTTGGCGGCATCGACAAGACCACCTCGCCCGTCTGGGAGGCATTCAAGGCAAGCGAGATCACGGCCGAGTCTTGGAGGGGCAGGCAGACCGTCTCCATTCTTGTTTCATTGGCGGCGGGGACCAAGACTGTGCGCCTCGCGTTCACAAACGACTTCTACGACTCCTCAACCAAGGACGACCGGAACTTGGCACTGCACGAAGTGATCGTGCGTGACCAACGCGGCTCGGTCATAGAAAGAATCGAACTCAAGGATCTGGCCCCGCAGCAGGAGCCTGACTGCAATCGGCCGAGGGACGATTCCTTCAAGCTGTCCTGCGAGGGATGGCTGGACGTCCCGGTATCGGTTCCGGTCGCTGGAGAGTACCGCATCGATGTTTCCGCCTGGCAGGATGCGGGCGGCGACGAACCTGCCAAGCTGGAGATCACCGTGGAATCGGACGGCGACTCTTCACGCGGGGCGCTGGCGATCAAGAGGAAGCTCTCGGAACTGCACGAGACGCTGTTCGGGGTGACGCCCGCAGCGGATTCCCCTGACATCGAGGAGTCCTATCGGCTCTTCCGCGAGGTCTGGGAGCGCAGGCGGGCGACAGAGGGAAGCCGCTTCAGCGAGAAGTGTCACATCAACGACATCCGCTATTTCGAAGGGCTCGTGGACGAAGCGTGGGGATTCGACAGGTGGGGGAATGCGCGGATCGACGAGCGAGCTTGGGACCTTCTCGACCGGACCGACAGGAGCGATCCGCACCACGTAGCCCGCACTTGGGTCGTCGTGCTCGCGTACCTGCTGTCCGACTATCGGTACCTGTATTTCTAATGAGAGGAACGGGATGACGCGGCGCAAGTTCCTGAAGGCAGCACTAGCAGCTGGTGCATACAACGGATTCCGCCTGCCGCTGGCGAACGCGGCGGATTACCGTGGGAAACTGTTCGTCTTCGTGCAGGCCGATGGAGGCTGGGACCCAACCAGCTTCTGCGATCCTAAGGCCAACGCTCCAGGCGAGCCACTCATCAACCACTGGGCGCTCTCCGCTTCCATCCAGCAGGCAGGCAACATCCCGTACGCGCCGTTCGCTCGCAACCGGCAGTTCTTCGAGAAGTACTACCAGCGGATCTTGGTGGTCAACGGTGTAGACGCCCAGACGAATTCACACACCGCCGGGATCGTCCACAACTGGAGCGGGCGGATTTCCGAAGGCTTCCCGACGACAACCGCGCTACTGGCAGCCCGTAACGGCTCTGGACTCGCGATGCCGTACTTGAGTTTCGGGGGTTTCTCCAACACGGCCGGCGTGACGGCGTTCACGCGCTTGAGGAATCCTGAGCATTTCCAGATCGTTGCGAGGCCCGAATGGAACCCGTCGGATTCGGCTCGGCCGTACCTTGGCGAGCAGGACTGGGCGACGATGCAATCCTATCGGGCGGCCAGAGCAGCTCGTCTCTCCGCGGCACCGAACCTGCTGCCGCGAGCCGTCCGGAACCGGAGCCTGTACGAAGCCGCACTGCTGCCGTCTGCCACCGAGGGACTCCGGGCGTTCGCCGACATGCTCCCTTCACGGGAACAGCTGCAACCCGTGGAGGAATCCCCGCTGGACCAGCGGAGCGAACTCAAGCGGCAGGCACAGATCACAGTGCTCGCCTTTAAGGCGGGGGTCGCGGTCAGTGCGGATCTTTGGCTGGGCGGCTTCGACACGCATGCAGACCACGACGCGGAGCACACTTGGCTACTCGGAAACCTAACGGACTCCGTCGACTACCTCTGGAACTACGCCGAGGTGCACGGAGTGGCTGATCGTCTGGTAGTAGTGCTGGGTTCGGATTTCGGGCGCACAAACAAGTACAACGCCGATGAGGGCAAGGATCACTGGCCGATCGGCAGTTACATCGTGATGGAGAAGAACCGTCCTTGGACCAATCGGGTCGTCGGGGAGACCGACGGACTGCACTTCGCGCGCAAGATCAACCCGGTAACGATGCAGCGCGACGACGCGGGAGGCACGCTCATTCACCCGCGGCACATCCACAAGGCGCTACGCCGGTACCTCGGTATCGAGAACACTCCGGACAGTCTTCGGTTCCCGTTTTCCAACACGGAGGACTTGCGGCTGTTCAGTTGAAATCCCCAAGGGGCGAGCAACCTAACGATTGCGACTCGCGGCTGCAGCGCGCAGTCAGCGGACACGAGACTCCATGAGCACAGCAAGACCACGGCAGCAGTGGAGGTGCATCGCTGGGATGTGTCCGAAGAGGCCGGACAGACTCGCAGTCCACGAAACGCTCCGGGGGCGAGCCTGCAGGTGAGCGGTACGGCCGCGATGGCTTTCCGGCCCAGCAATCCGTATCTGCCGCTTTGGTGCCACGTTCTGTGCTGGCCAACCATGATTGCCGTGGCGGCTGGAGATCCGACGCCAAGAACGCGGATAGGGCAGCTGGCTTGGTTGGGACTGTTATTGGTGGCGGCTGCGATGGCGCAGGATCCGCTCTCGATTCCACTGGGCGAGAACGGGGAATTCCAACCGCCCGCGGGTGTCCAATTGCAGCGGGTCCATATCATCGCAACGCTTGCCGGCACGGGTAAGGAGGGCGGAAACGGGGACGGCGGAACTGCCGCTAGAGCCGAGTTCGACTTTCCCAGCAGCGTGGCCGCCGACACGGCCGGCAACGTGTACGTGGCCGATACCCGCAACCACCGTATCCGGAAGATCGACGCCGCCGGCGTTATCTCGACGCTCGCCGGCACGGGCGAGGACGGAGACCGGGGAGACGGCGGGCCTGCCACCCAGGCGCAACTCTGCCTTCCAGCCGGAGTGGCTGCTGACGCGGCCGGCAATGTGTATGTTGCGGACACTTGGAACCACCGCGTCCGGAAGATCAACGCCTCGGGCGTCATCTCGACAATTGCCGGAAACGGAGTCCGTGGCTTTCGCGGGGACGGCGGGCAAGCGGCCCAGGCCGGTCTCGCCTACCCCGTTGCGGTGGCAGTCGACGCAGCGGGCAACGTGTACATAGCCGACAGCCGCAATCATCGCATTCGCAAGATCAACGCCTCGGGCGTCATTTCGACAGTCGCTGGAACCGGAGTCCGTGGCTTTCGTGGGGACGGCGGGCAAGCGGCCCAGGCCCGTCTCGCCTACCCCGCTGGGGTGGCAATCGACGCAGCGGGCAACGTGTACATAGCCGACAGCTTGAACCATCGCATCCGGAAGGTCCAAGTCTCCGGGGTGATCTCGACGATTGGCGGAAGCGGAGTACGGTCAGACGACGGTGACGGTGGACCGGCCGCCAATGCCGGGATTGCCTATCCGGTGTCCGTCTCCGCGGACTCGGCGGGAAACTTGTACGTCGTTGCGCACACGCCCGAAACAGGCAACAACCGACTTCGCAGGATCGACACAGCCGGGAATGTCTGGGCTTTCGCTGGAGTCCAGAGTGAGGGCTACGGCGGGGACGGGTCCCCGGCTGAGGAAGCCCAGCTCGCGTACCCGACGGGCGTCTTCGCGGACGCGGAAGGCAACATCTACATCGCGGACGCCCGCAATGCCCGGATCCGCATCGTGCGACCGGGATTCCAGATCGAGATTCCCCTCGGAGCCAGCGGAGCAAGCGTCGCGCTCGTGGTCCAGGACGATGGCGTGCTGACGCTTGGAGGCCGGCCGCTGCTCTCGGGCGGCGAGGTCACGACAGCCAACGGCCTCTCATACACCATGACGCAGGACCCCGAAGGGCCGATCGTCGCAACCTTCGTGCCGCAGACGCAACGCGTGAGCCTGTCGGGAACGGACGTATCGCTGACGCGCGGTGAGGATGGCATGTGGCGGATCGGCGAGGAACCCGTGGAAAACGGTCACCGATATCTCCACGGAGGCAAGGAGTACGTCCTCGAACTGGCGACTGGCGACTGGCGACTGGCCGAGTACGTCGTCGAGACAGTCGTAGGGACGACGGATGTCCCCGCCGACCGAGCCCCCGCGACATCCTCGTGGCTTTGGACGCCAAGCGATGTTGCTGTGGACAGCTCGGGCAACGTGTACGTGCCCGAGTGGCGCGGGCATCGGGTCCGCAAGGTCGACCCATCTGGATCCGTCACGACGATCGCCGGCTCCGGGGACTGGGGCTACTCCGGGGACGGAGGTCCCGCAACCGAGGCCCGGCTGAACCATCCCTTCGCCGTGGCCGCAGACACAAGTGGCAACGTGTACGTCGCCGAGCGCGATGGCCACCGCGTTCGGAAGATCGACTCTTCGGGCGTGATCACGACCTTCGCCGGCACCGGGCAGCGGGGGGAAGGCGGGGACGGCGGCCCGGCGACCGATGCACCGCTCCCTCGTCCGCTCGGCCTGTCGGTGGATTCGTACGGCAACGTATACGTTGCCTCGGAGAACAAAATTCGCAGAATTGATGGGGACGGTATCATCACCACGCTTGCCGGGACGGGGGACCGGGGTTCGATCGGGGATGGCGGCCTCGCGATCGCAGCCCGCCTTGGCGACCCGCACGGGCTTGCCTTCGATACCACCGGAAACTTGTACGTGGCTGGTTGGGACAGCAACCGGATCCGCCGGATCGATACCGTTGGAGGAATCACAACGTTCGCCGGAACCGGGGACTTGGGCTTCGGCGGGGACGGAGGACAAGCAGCGCAGGCCCGGCTACATCATCCGCTCGGAGTCGCGGTAGATCCGGCTGGGAACGTGTACGTGGGAGAGGACGGGGGCGGTAGGGTTCGCCGTATCGACACGGCCGGAGTGATCACGACGTTCGCTGGGACGGGAAATTCCGGCTACGGCGGCGACGGTGGACCGGCAACCCAAGCCCGGGTTCGTGCATTCGGCGTTGCTGCCAGTGCGGACGGCAACCTATACGTCGCGGAGACCTGGAGCCATCGTGTCCGCCGCATCGACACGACCGGGACGATAACGACGTTTGCGGGCAGGGGGTACCGCAGCTTGACGGGCGGCATGGCGACGGAAGCCCTGCTCGACACTCCGAGGGGAGTGGCGATCCGCGCTTCCGGAGAGTTGCAGTTCGGAGAACACAGCAGCGTCTGGACGTTGAACGCCGCAGGCGAGGTTGCCAGACTCGCCGTGCAGTACGGCGAAGGCGCCCCTCGCCTGGTGGATATCGAAGCCGTGGCGCTGGATCATGCCGGCAACGTGTACGTAGCTGAAGAGGATGCCCACCGTGTCCGCCGGATCGACTTGGCCGGTAGGGTCACACCGTTTTCTGGGACGGGCACTGCTGGCCATAGCGGCGACGGAGGCCCGGCGACGGAGGCCCAGCTCGATCACCCGATCGGCTTGGCTCTCGACTCGGTCGGCAATGTGTACGTGGCCGAGCGCAATGGCCACCGGGTTCGGAAGATCGCCCTCTCCGGTTCGATCACGACTTTCGCCGGCACCGGAGAATCGGGAACCAGCGGTGATGGCGGACCGGCAACAGCAGCCCGCCTCAGTTCTCCGCGAGCCGTAGCGGTTGACATGCGGGGTAACGTGTACATTGCGGACCGCTCGGGCCATCGAATCCGGAAGGTCAGCCCGTCGGGCATGATCACGATGTTCGCCAACCCTGGGATCAAGATCGCGCCTGGCGCATTTGCGACCGACCAGGATGGGAACCTCTATACGGGCGGGGATCGCCGGATCCTCAGATTCGACGCGGAGGGCGTAGCCTCGACCATTGCGGGAACGGGCCAAGACGGCTACCGCGGCGACTTGGGGCCGGCCCTGAGTGCGGAACTCTCCGTGGCCGGGATCGCTGTGGACGGATCTGGCGACGTATGGTTCGCGGACAGAATCGCCCGTCGAATCCGAGTCCTGCGAGGTCAGATCGACTGACTACCGGCAAGGCTGGCAACCACCGCAAGAGGAGCTGGGGTTTGTCGTACATTTCGTTGAGAGCGACCTGCAGCTGCGCGGGGATCCTGACCTCGGACACTGGGTCCAGGCATTCACGGACGACCCGCGGTGGATTTATCGCGCGTCGCAGGACGCGTAGGTGATGAGCGACTACGTGCTGGACCGGGTACGGGAGAAGGTGACGGAAAGAGAGTCCCAGCCTGCGGAACAGCACGAGTTCCTGCCGAGGCATCCGTTTGGCAGACCCAGAAGGTCGGCGGATCCGTGTCCTAGAGCCTCAGGCTGCTGGGAATTGAACCCACCGCAGGTTCCAGGCTCTCTTCCGAACTGATCGAAATGGACGTGACCCTCGAATACGGGGTGATGAAGTACGTTCCCTTCGCGGTCGGCGTGATCGTGACAGATGCCCCCAAGCTGCCGAGTGTCACCACGTTTTGGTGGTCATCGGCCAAGCTTGGCTCCGCAAAAAGAACGAGCGCAAAGAACAGTGCCACCAAGGTTGCGAGACGGAGTCCAGGGCTGCTCATCAAGGATCCGCAGGCGTCGCCCGGGCTCCCTCCCCTCATCGGCGTCTCGTGGGCGGGCGCAACCCTGGAGCCCTCCGTCTGCGACCGCTCGCAGCCAATGCATCGGTCCGCAGCAATTGCCGTCGACACCGACCAGTTGGCAATCTTGTATTAACTTATTGCATATAGGAACATCTAGATAATGTTAGTTTCATAAATTCTGTCTATAATGCGAAAAGGCGCTTAGCTTGGCGTGTCGTCGGTTCTGCGGCGCACCCAGATCCATGCCGGCCCGGCGGCGAAGGAATCCATGACACATTCGGACGAGGCGAGGCGGGAGAATCCAGCGTTGAGTGAGCGCTCCTCCACCCTCAACGCGGCCATCCTGCGGATCAACGCCAGCCTCGACCTCGACATCGTGCTCAGCCGGGCGGTGGCAAGCGCCTGCGAGCTGACCGGCGCGCGCTACGGCATCATCACCACCGTCGACGAGGCCGGCGAGCACCAGGGCTCGGTGTACTCGGGCTTCACCGAGGAGGAACGGCGGGAAGCGTTGGCAATGCCCGGCGCTTCCCGCCTGTTCGAGCACCTGCGCGACTTGCCCGGGCCGATCCGGGTCGCAGACTTGTCGGGCTACATCCGCTCGCTCGGCCTCGAACCCACGCCGATGTTCTCGCGGGCCTTCCAAGCCGCGCCACTGCGCCACCGCGAAGTACATCTGGGCAACTTCTTCCTCGCCGAGAAGGCGGACGACGAGGCCTTCACCGCCGAGGACGAGGAGGTGCTAATGCTGTTCGCTTCCCAGGCCGCGGCGGCGGTTGCCAATGCCCGCGCCCATCGCAGCGAGCGGCAGGCAAGAGCCCGCTTGGAGGCCCTGGTCGAGACCTCGCCGGTGGGCGTCGTGGTCTTCGATGCAGGCAGAGGCCGGCCGTTGACAATCAACCGCGCGGCGCGGCGGATCGTGGAAGGCCTCCGCGGGCCGGGCCGCTCAACCGAGCAGTTGCTGGAGGTGATCTCCTGCCGGCGCGCAGATGGCCGGGAGATCCCCCTAGGCGAGTTCCCGACCGCGCACCGGCTCGACAGCGGCGAGATGGTGCGGGCCGAGGAGATCGAGCTGGCGGTCCCGGAAGGACGCAGCGTCCGCACACTGATCAACGCGACCCCAATCCTGTCCCCCGACGGGGAGATCGAGTCGGTGGTGGTGACCATGCAGGACTTGGCACCGCTGGACGAGATCGAGCGCCAGCGGGCCGAGTTCTTGAGCCTAGTGGGCCACGAGCTGCGCACGCCACTGACCTCCATCAAGGGCTCGGTGACGACGCTGCTGGAGGGGGGCAAGGCGGTCGATCCAGCTGAGCGGCGCGAGTTCTTGCGCATCATCGGCGAGCAGGCCGATCGCATGCAGGGCCTGATCAGCGACCTGCTCGACCCGGGCCGCATCGGGGCCGGCATGCTCACCGTAGCGCCGGAGCCCACGGAGGTGGCCGAGCTGGTGGAGCCGGCGCGCAGCGCGTTCCAGAGCGGTGGCGGCCGGCACGCCATCATCGTCGACCTCCCAGCTGGGTTGCCCCGGGTGATGGCAGACCCCCCGCGCATCGCTCAGGTCCTCGGCAACCTCATCTCCAACGCCGCGCGGCACGCTCCGGAGTCGTCGCCGATCCGGATCGGAGCGGAGAACGAGCATGCGCATGTTGCAGTCTCCGTCACCGACGAGGGTCCTGGAGTGGCGCCGGAACAGCTGCCACAACTGTTTCGCATGCGCACTGGCGACGGGGAGGGGGCTGGGGCCGGCCACGGCCTCGGGCTGGCGATCTGCAAGGGGCTGGTGGAGGCGCATGGAGGGCGCATCCGGGCCGACAGCGCCGGCCGCGGCACGACGTTCACCTTCACGATCCCGGCGGCCGCCGAGCCCGTCGGCACGGCAACCGTCCCGGCCGACGCCCCCTCGCCGGAGGCCGCGGCCCGGGTCGAGCCGCCGCGCATCCTCGTAGTAGACGACGACCCGCAGACGCTTCGCTTCGCCCGCGAGACGCTCTCGCAGGCCGGCTATGCCCCACTCGTGACGGGCGCCCCGGACGAACTCGCGCACCTGATTCGGAGCGAGCGGCCGCAGCTGGTCCTACTCGACCTGCTGCTGCCCGGCAGCGACGGCATCGAGCTGCTGCAGCGGGTTCCCGAACTCTCCGACCAGCCGGTCATCTTCATCTCCGCTTACGGCCGCGACGAGACCATCGCGCGGGCGCTCGAGTCCGGCGCGGCCGACTACATCGTCAAGCCCTTCTCGCCGACGGAGCTGGTCGCGCGGATCCGGGCGGCGTTGCGGAGGCACGCGGAGCCCCAACTATTCGTGATCGGGGAACTCGCCATCGACTTCGAGCGGCGCCGGGTGACGGTCGCCGGGGAGGCCGTCGACCTCACCGCCAAAGAATTCGAGCTGCTGCGGGTGCTCTCGCTTCACGCGGGTGGGGCGGTGACCTACGAGACACTGCTGCGCCGGATCTGGTCCAAGCACGCCAACCCCGATACGAACCTCGTGCGCATCTTTGTCAGGAATCTGCGCCGCAAGCTCGGCGACAGCGCAACCAACCCGGCCTACCTGTTCAACGAGCGCGGCGTGGGCTACAGCATGCCCCTCCCGTCACGTCCGTCGTCCGCTGGCGGCACGCCCTAGCCGCGCGGGGAACCAAGCCCGGGCCGGTGACCGCGCCGGCCGTCGCGCAGGTCTTCGGGCACGCGGCCGGGGTCGCTGGTATCGCCTTCGGTTAAGCCATCTTGCTGGCTAACTGCCGAAAGAATCGCCCCGCAACGCGCCGCTTCTTGTTTCGGGCTCGTCGATCCGCACCGAGCGTTTCGCAGCTTCCCGTTCGGAAGTTCCGACAGTCTTCGCCTGTTCGGTCGGTTCGTAATGTGGTCGAGACTCAGGAATCCTCGCAGTTGATGCTGGAATCGCTTGCGTCGTCTTTTCTCGCCGAACCTTACCGGGCTATCACAAGGTCGCGGTCTCTCCCCGGCTTGCTATCCGGCCAAGCTGGGCTCAGGGGCCGGGCCCGAGGGATCTTGATCGGCGGATGCTCTCGATCCATGCCCAGATCGGGGCCCACGTTCGGCTGACTTGCGCCGGGCTCTCCATGCTGGCGATCCTGCACACCCTCTTCCCTGACCTGCTCAAGCATCCTGCCGCGCTCCATCAGGTAATCGCTGATCCCTTGTGCGTCGCGGCTCGCCAAGTAGATCTCCTGCGGGTGGTCCTGCAGCGTCTTCACCCAGAAATCGACATATGCCGCTGTCCGCGAGCCGTCGTGCCCCACGTCCAGTCGATCCCCGGTGATCATCGAACTGATCTCGGCCCGCAGCTCCTCGCGCGAATACTCCAGCGACTTCGGCCCTTGCTGCACTCCCTCCACCAGAGATTCGCGGTTCATCCGGTCTGGATGGCCCGTCCAATGCCCGAGTTCGTGCAGCGCCGACTGGTAGTACCCGGCCGCGCTGGTGAACTGTTCGCGGTGCGGCATCACGATCAAGTCCCTCCCCAAGTCGTAGAACACGCGGTCCTGTTTGGTGTGCTCGACCCTCGCCCCGCAATTCTGGATCAGCCGTTCGACCCGCTCGTTGCGCTGCCACTGGTGCCCGCCTTCCCGCAGCGGCCTCGGCGGCAAGCCGCTGGCCTGCTCCGCATTAAACACTGTGTACATATAGGACCGCGGCCTCTCAAGCTTCGCTACCTCGTATACGGGCTGCGACTTCTCGTCGAGCACGGGCTTGCCTTCGCCGTCCCGGGCCAGGCGCCTGGATTCCCACTGCCAGTAGATGATGGAAGCCCCTTTCTGCCCTCGCCTCACCTGTCCGCCAGACTCTTGGATCTGCCTGTACGTGCCCCAGCGCTCGTCGTGGTATCCGCGCATCTCCGAAACGCTCGCCAGCCAAGTGGCGTTGCCACCCCGGTAGCTCTTGCCCGTCTTGAGGTTGTAGGGGTTGACGCGCTCGCCCGCTTCCCAGGACTGCACCCATGGCGCGGTCCCCGCCTTGATCTGGGCGATCAGCACGTCAGCAACCCGTCGGAAGTAGTCGTCCCGGCCCTTCGAGTCAAGCGGCTTCATCGCCGCTCCCCTCGTCGCCGAACTCGAACGGATCCTCGGCCGCCTCGAAGGCTTCCTGCCAGTCGATGCAGTCGTCCTCGCACGCGCCGCAGGCGGCAGCCGTGTCCGGATCCATTTCGACGATGACGCCGGGCTCGAGCAGCAGTCCGACTTCGGTCGCCGTCTTGGCGCGCCGCACCGGCACTGCCCTGCCCCCAATTCGCTCGCTTCGTTTCATTGCTCGCTCCCTCCGCTCAAATCAGAAGCTGCAGTCCCTTCGCCGGTCCTGATCGGCCGGCAGTCCCAACGGCGGGTTGACCAGTTGAATCGGTCCACTCGCAGCGCCTCGACAACCCGTCGAACGCCGTCGCGCCGCTCGAGATGCAGCACCACATCCACCACGTCTCCCACCAGGTCTTGAACCGCCTCCCACGGCAAGCCGATGCCAGCCTGCAGGACGCAGGAGGCGCAGCGCTTCAGCGCGTTCGCCGCCGAGCTCGCGTGCAGGGTCGACAGCGAGCCGTCATGCCCCGTATTTAGCGCTTGCAGCAGATCCCACGCCTCGCCACCGCGCACTTCTCCGAGCACGATTCGATCGGGGCGGTGCCGCAGCGCCGCCCTCACCAAGTCCCGCACCGTCACCGGCGGGGCGCCGTCAGTCCGCCGCCGCGCCTCAAACCGAATCAGATTCGGGTGGTCAAGCTGCAGCTCCACCGTGTCTTCGATGGTCACCACGCGCTCGTCAGCCGGTATCAGCCGGGCGACCCCAGCCAGCAGGGTGGTCTTGCCAGTTCCCGTGCCGCCGCTCACAAGGATGTTGCGCCGCTGCTCGACAGCGCTCAGCACCTCTTCAGCGACGGGTTCGGAGACGCTGCCGGAATCGACCAGATCGTCCAAGGTCAATCTGCGCCGCGCAAACTTGCGGATCGTCAATGCTGGGCCGCCGAAGCTGCACGGAGGCAGCGCCGCCGCGATACGCGAGCCGTCCGGCAGCCGAGCGTCCAACAAGGGACGCTCGGCGCTAATGTCGTCGCCTTGGCTGCGGGCGATCGCCAAGGCGGCCTGACGCACGTGCTTCGGATCCAGAGTGACCCCACCGACACGCTCTAGCCTGCCGCCGCGCTCTACGAAGACCGCACTTGGATTGACCATGATCTCGCTGACGGACTCGTCATCGAGCAGCCCCATCACAGGCCGCAAGAACGGCGCGATCAAGCGAAAGCTTGGCTCTTCACTGAGACTCATCTCTGGACCTCCTGTCCAACGTCAGCAGTCACTTGCGTGTGAGTGATTTCGTCCCTGGATCCCCCGTCCGGAAGAGGACACGCTTGCGGAACAAGCCTCGACGAGCGGCCTTTCTTCGAGAGACCGGCGCATGCTCAGACACGAGAATTGTTTTCAGAATTTCAGAAATTATATCTATATATAGATTATATGTCAAGCAAGTTCCGGAAATTACGCACAAAACTACACAAGAATTCTACTCAAGCGCTTGCCTAGCAC